>NZ_CAJRAY010000001.1 GCF_907165215.1 Thermobacillus xylanilyticus
AGACGGCGCGCAGCTCGGCGACCGGCACGCCGGCAGCCGCGGCGGCGGCCGCCACGCCGAAGCCTTCCATCGCTTCGGCGGCGGCGCCGGGCACGCGGCGTGCGCGTTCGGCCGCGGTGGCGGCCGTTCCCGTCGCGGTCGAGACGGTCAGCACCGGACCGCGGCGAAGCGGCAGACCGGCCGCTTCGATGCGCCGCGCCAGCCGGGCCGACCAGTCCGGATCGGCCGCGATGCGCGACGTGCCGAAGCCGAGCTCGTCCACCGGCAGGAAGCCGTCCGGCGTCTCGACGCCGAGATCGGCGGCCGCGATGACGTCGGCCAGCACGAGGTCGCCGATGCCGGCCGCACCGGCAAACCCGCCGCCGATCCCCGCGCTGATGACGAGGCGCCATCCGCCCCCGGCGAGCGCCGCCGCGGTCCGCGCGGCCGCCGATGCCGGGCCGACGCCGCCCAGCCGCACCTCCGCCCGCGGGCAGCCCGCCAGCCCGCGCAGCACCGCATCCCGTTCCGCCTCCACCGCCGTCATGATCAGAATGTCCGGTTTCGCCGCCCGGCCGGCTTTTTCCGTCTGACCGTCCGTTCCCGCCAGACGCTTATCGTCCCTCATCGCCGCACCTCCACCCTTCGGGCATCCGCCCGCAGTATCCGCAGCATGGTGCACAAATGCACGATATTTGCTCACGAAAAGCTGAAGTATCTTGATGTGCGCTCCGCCCGGGCAACCATGCCAGGCCGAACCGCTACGTCAGCCCCGGATTGCGGTAACGGACCGCATACCGCTCGAACTCCGCCCGGTCAAGCGGCTTGCTGAGCAGATACCCCTGGGCGTGCGTGCATTGCATGCCCCGAAGCATTTCGAGCTGCTCCTCGGTCTCCACCCCTTCGGCGATCGAATCGATGCCGAGCAGCGACGCGATGGACAGGATGACCTTCACGAGCGCCCTGTCCTTGCTGCCGTCATGGATGCGCGAGATAAACGAGCGGTCGATCTTGAGCACGTCAACATCCAACTGATTCAGCACGGAAAGCGACGAGTACCCGATCCCGAAATCATCCAGCGCGATCAGGATGCCGAGATCCGACAGTTCGCGCAGCGTCCTGGCGATCACATCCATCCGGCTGATGACCGCGCTCTCGGTCAGTTCCAGCATCAGCCCGTCCGGATCACAGCCCGTTTCGGCCAGAATCGTCCGCACGGTGTCGACGAAGCCCGGCTGTTCGAGCTGGATGGCGGACAGATTGACGGACACGCGATCGATCGGCAGCCCGCTGCGCCGCCACAGACCGAGCTGAGTGCATGCCTGCCGCAGCACCCATTCGCCGATCTCGACGATCAGGCCGGTGCTCTCCGCGATCGGAATGAACAGATCCGGCCGCACCGGGCCGAGCTCCCTGGAATGCCATCGCAGCAGCGCCTCCGCGAACAGGCCGCACTTCCCTTTCGCGATCGCCTGGATCGGCTGATAGACCAGCGCCAGCTCGCCTTCGGCCACCGCTTTGCGCAGATGCTGCTCGATCGCCACCTCGCGCGTCGTCTGCTCGACCATCGATTCGTCATAGCAGACGAGGCAGCCGCCTCCCAGCTTCTTCGCGCGGTACATCGCCAGATCGGCGTTCCGCAGGAGTTCGCCGCCGCTGGCCGCATGTTTCGGATAGAAGCTGATGCCGGCGCTGCCCGTGACGATGAATTCGTGATGTTCGAGCCGAATCGGCTCGCGCAGACGTCCGAGCACCCGCTCCGCTTCGGCGATGCCTTCCCCGGGGGCCTTCAGCGCTTCGAACAGCAGGACGAACTCGTCCCCGCCCAGCCGGTACAGCCGCTGGCCTTGGCGCAAGGCGGCGCCGAGCTGGCCGGCGGCCGCGATCAGCAGCCGGTCGCCGACGTTGTGGCCCAGCGCATCGTTGACGTTCTTGAAACGGTCCAAATCGATGAGCACGAGTCCGATCAGCCGGTCCTCGGAGAACGGATGGCTGCGGATCAGCGCGTTGAGCGCCTCCCTGAGCTGCAGCCGATTCGGCAGCGCCGTCAGCAGATCGTGTCTGGCCGCGTGGCTCATCTGGGCCAGCCGCTTTTTCAGATCGCGGAACCGGGAGGCGAAGCCTTGATGAAAAACGTACAGCAGAAGCAGCAAAACGGCATCCAGAAGGGCGAAGCCCGCCGCGGTCCGCCAGAAGCCGCTGCCCGCCGATGCCAGCAGCAGCCGGCCGGGAGCGGCGGCCGCGAGCGTCCAGGGCGTCCCCGCCGCCTTTCCGTATATTAACAGAAAATCTTCACCGTCCCGCTCGAACCGGATCACCCCGGAATCCGCATCGTCCCGCGAGCCGATCCGGCCGGCCAGGCCGGGATCCTCCGCCGGCCCGCCGCCCTCCGTCAGCCGAAACGCGGCATCGCCGGCCAGAAAGTAAACCGTCTGTTCCTCCGTCAGCGTGTATGTATAAAAAGTCTCGTGCACCCAGGCCAGCGGCACGAAGCTGCCCACGGCTCCGCCGGGCGCCCCGTCCGTCCGCTCAACAGAAAAGGCCAGCACGAGACCGGTCTCGCCGTGCGGGCCGTCGACCGGGCCGTAAAGCATCCCGCCGCCGTCCGCTTCATGCGGGACTGCGCCGTCTTCCTTCACGGACGCCGATGATCCGTCCGGAAAGACGATCGTTCCGTCCGGACCGATCAAGCCCAGGAGCGGAAGGTCCGCGTGCCTCGTCCGTTCTTCGGCCAGATAGGGCAGCGCTTCTTCGTCATTTCCCGACCGGACGGCGGTTGTGCCCGCCATGACGCGCAGCTCGGCGATCCGCATCTTCGTCCAGGCGGCGAATTCGTCCGCCCATGCGGCGACCGCCGCCGCGGCTTCATATTCGAGACGTTCGGTTTCGTCCAGTTTCTGTTTCTGATAAACGATCGTTCCGACAGACAGCACAAGCCATGTCGTCAAGACAGCGGCGCCCCAGAACCATCGGCGCATCCCCTTGTCCTCCACGTATGTTCCTCCCCACCGGCTGCCGCCTGTCACCATTATAACCGAAGGACCGGGGATCTGTAAGATTCATCCTGTCGATTCATGTCGAAGTTTGCAAATTGGCCTAATCCCCGCCGGCCGCGCTTTCCGTCGGTTGCGGCCGGCCCGGGCGAATGCCTATAATAACCCATAATCCCTTATACAGGAGCGATTCCGCCGTGAAAAAAGAGCTTATCGAACGCCTCACGCGCTACGTTCAGGTGGACACCCAGTCGAACCCGGACAGCGGCACCTGTCCCTCGACACCCGGCCAGCTCGAACTCGGCCGCATGCTCGTGGATGAACTGAAGGCGATCGGGTTGACCGACGCGGCCATGGACGACAACGGCTATGTCATGGCCACCCTCCCGGGCAACACGGACCGCAGCGTGCCGGTCATCGGCTTCCTCGCCCATCTCGACACGGCCACCGACTTCACCGGCAAAAATGTCAAGCCGCAGATCGTCGAAGCGTACGACGGCGGCGACATCGTGCTGAACGCTGAGCAGGGGATCGTGCTGTCGCCGCGCGACTTCCCCGAGCTTGCCGGTTACCGCGGTCATACGCTCGTCACGACCGACGGCACGACGCTGCTCGGCGCGGACAACAAAGCCGGCATCGCGATCATCATGACGGCAATGCATCATCTCGTCCGGAATCCCGGGATCAGGCGCGGCGCCGTGCGCGTCGCCTTCACGCCCGACGAAGAGATCGGACGGGGACCGCACCGGTTCGACGTCGCGAGGTTCGGCGCGCGGGCGGCCTACACGGTCGACGGCGGCCCGCTCGGGGAGCTGCAGTACGAAAGCTTCAACGCCGCCCAGGCGGTGATCGAGATCCGCGGCAAGAACGTCCATCCCGGCACGGCCAAGGGCAAAATGATCCACGCCGCGAAAATCGCCATGGAATTCCACGCGAAACTGCCGGCCGATGAGGCGCCCGAATATACGGAAGGACGCGAGGGCTTCTACCATCTCATCTCCTTCGAAGGCGGCGTCGAGCACGCCAGAATGCAGTACATCATCCGCGACTTCGACCGGGAGAAGTTCGAAGACCGGAAAGCGTATCTCGCCCATGTCGCCGCCGAACTGCAGGCCGCATACGGCGAAGAACGGATCCGGATCGAAATGAACGACCAATATTACAACATGCGGGACAAAATCGAGCCGGTACGCGAAATCATCGACATCGCCGAGGAGGCGATGCGCAGCCTCGGCATCGAGCCGGTCATCCGGCCGATCCGCGGCGGCACCGACGGCTCGCAGCTGTCCTACATGGGGCTGCCGACGCCGAACCTGTTCACCGGCGGCGAGAACTTCCACGGCCGCTACGAATACGTGTCCGTCGACGTGATGGCGAAAGCCGCCGAGACGGTCATCGAGATCGTGAAACGGTTCGCCGAACGGGACTGGCCGCAATAACCCGAATCATCCTATGCGAGCCGAATCGGGGAACATGCGCGCGGCAGCCCCCGTTTCGTCCGGGTAAGGGCATACCCGGTCCATCCGGACGGCGGACGCGTTCCGGTCCTTGAACGTGACATGCTCCCGCCTGAAGCCCGCCGGCGAATCGAGTCCGCACGAAGCCGCCAGCATGTAGACGCCTTCGCGAACCGTCGTCAGGTAGTTGGCCGTGCGGAACCTTTTCTCCTCGATGACCAGCCCCTTCTTCAGCTCCGGCTTGTGGCTGGTGACACCGGTCGGGCATTCGTTCGTGTTGCATTTCAGCGCGTTGATGCAGCCGATCGTGTTCATCGCGGCGCGGCCGACGTTGACGAGATCGGCGCCGAACGCCAGCGCGATCGCAATGCGATCGGCGGTGGCGAGCATGCCGCTGGCGATGATCTTCACCCGGTCGCGCACGCCGTGCCGCCGAAGCGCGTTGTCCGCGAGGAGCAGCGCGGAATAGACGGGCAGGCCGAGGGAATCGGCCATCTCCATGTTCGCCGCGCCCGTGCCGCCCTCGCCGCCGTCGATCGTCAGAAAGTCCGGTCCGGTGCCGGACTCGCGCATGAAGGCGGCAAGCTCCTCCATCGCCTGTTCGCTGCCCACGACCAGCTTGACGCCGACCGGCTTGCCGGACAGCTCGCGAAGCCGCTCGAGGAACGCGAAGAGCGACGGCAGGTCGCGGAAATCCTCGAACCGGTTCGGCGACTCCACATCGCCGTCGTAATCCATCGGAATGCCGCGGATGCGGCGAATCATCGGCGTCAGCTTGCTCTTCGGCAGCTTGCCGCCGCGCACCTTCGCCCCTTGCGCGAGCTTCACCTCGATCATCTTCACCTCGGGACGTCCGGCCGTCCGCATGAACGCCTCCGGATCGAACGTGCCGCGCGCGTCCGAGCGGGCGCCGTATTTGGCCGAGCCGATCTGGAAGATCAGATCGGCTGCCTTGCGCGTCAGCACGCCGGCGGCGGCCATGCGCTCCGCGGCTTGGATGTACGGATTCTCCTCCATGTCGAAGACGCGCATGTCTTCATGCGGAATGTCCGCAAGCTCCCGCAGAATCTCGAAATTCGAGACGATACGGCGCTTCCGCACGAAATCGAAAACGGCGGCTTCATGCCGGTCCCGCGGCCTTGCGGCCTGTCCGTCCCGCAGCTCGTACACCTTCGACAGGTGATAGGGCGACAGTCCGCCTTCCCCGGTGTTCATCCAGGTGTGGCCGGCGATCGCCGCGCCCTGGGCGAGCGCCAGGACCGCGTTGTCGGAGAGCGCGCCGAAGCTCATGCCCGAGATGCCGACGAAGCCTCGCGTCTTGTACGGCATCCGCACCTTGTTGTATTCGCCGATAACGACAGCATCCCGCTCGGTCAGCGCCCAGGGCAGCGATGTCGCGCGGATGCGCCGTTCCTTGCGGGAGATCAGTCCTTCGCTCAAGATTTGATATTTGTACGTCGTCGTGACGACATCCGTCTGGTCGACGGCCAGTTCGTCCGTGTTCTTCGGGAAGAGCGCGTTGTTCAGGAAGAACCCTTCCGTCTGGAAATCCCGGCGCGAGCCGAATCCGATGACGGTCGAGCCGTATTTGCCCGCCTTGGCAATATACGCCTGCGTGTCCCGGTCCACCGGCCGCCCTTCCTTGTCGCCCCAGATGAAATATTGCCGGAATTCCGGTCCGAGCATCTCGAACACGTACCTCAGCCTGCCGATGACCGGATGCGTTTTCAGAACGGAATGCTGACGCTGAAGATATTTGTCCCAGACATACAACGCGATAAGGGCAACGGGCACCGCCAGCACGATGACGGTGGCGGCAATATCGAGCAATTGACCGACAATTTGCATGGCAACCCCGCCTCCTTGTCTTGATGACGTGATCCGACAGCGTCATTCCCGCGCGGCGGCTCCTCTGCCCCTGGACACATACGGATTGCCCGCTTCCCAGAACCGCCAGGGGTAGAACCGCGCTTCGCCGCTTCCTTCGATGCCGATCCGCGGGCCGCATGCCACCGCTTCGGCCGGTCGGCCTTGCGCGATGAACAGCGGCGGCGCGGTCAGCGGACGGCCGTAGTCCGCCTTCGTGATGCCGAGCGCCTTCGTCAGCTTGCCGGGGCCGTTCGTCAAATCGTACGGCCGCTTCACCGGCCCGCGCCGCGCCCGCATCAACTCCAGTCCCAGGACAGGCTCGACGGCGCGGACCAGCACCGCTTCGGGTTTCCCTTCCTTCCCGCTCGTCACATTGAACAGGCTGTGGGTATGCATGACATAGACATAGGCCCTTCCGGGCGGGCCGAACATGACTTCCGTCCGCGGCGTGCGCCGGTTGCCGTAGGAATGGGCGGCGCGATCCTCCGGACCGATATACGCTTCCGTCTCCACGATTCGGCCGGCGGCCGCGCCTTCCTCCGTAACGCAGACCAGCAGCATGCCGAGCAGCGCCTGCGCAAGCTCCAGCGTCGGCCGGTCGAAGAAGCCGTCCCGCACCGGTTCCATCCGCAAGCTCTTCCCGCCTCCTTGCATGTCGAGCGGCGGTCCTGCAGGACCGCTTCTGCCCCCAGTATAACATGGATGCGAATGGATAACCTACCGGCAGGCGATGCCATTTCTACACAGGCGGAGGGATGTCTCATCAATGAAAGCCGTCACGTACCAGGGCGCCCACAGCATCGAGGTGAAAGAGGTCGCCGATCCGCGCATTGAACGTCCCGACGACATCATCGTCCGGCTGACGGCAAGCGGCATCTGCGGCTCGGATTTGCATCTCGTGCACGGCATGGTCCCGGATCTGCCGAAGGATTTCGTCATCGGCCATGAACCGCTCGGCATTGTCGAGGAAGTCGGTCCGGAAGTCACCCGGGTGAAGAAAGGCGACCGGGTCGTCATCCCGTTCAGTGTCAGTTGCGGCGAATGTTTTTATTGCCGGAACGGGCTGGAAAGCCAATGCGACAACTCGAACGAAAACGCGGAAATCGGCGCTTATTTCGGTTTCTCCGACAAGGGCGGGGGCTATCCCGGCGCCCAGGCCGAATACTTGCGCGTGCCGTACGGCAACTATCTGCCGTTCCGCATTCCGGACGACTGCGAGCTGACCGACGAGCAGCTCGTCATGATCGCCGATGTGCTGACGACGTCTTACTGGAGCGCTGAAAACGCGGGCGTGATGCCGGGCGATACGGTCATCGTGCTCGGATGCGGTCCGATCGGTCTGGTGACGCAGAAGATTTGCTGGCTGATGGGAGCGAAGCGGGTCATCGCCGTCGAACCCGTCGGCTACCGGCTGGAGCATGCGAGGCGGACGAACAATGTGGAGACGGTCGCGTTCGAATCACCGAAGGAGACGGGAAAGCTGCTCAAGGAGATGACGCGGGGCGGCGCGGACATCGTCATCGACTGCGTCGGCATGGAAGGCAAAATGACGCCCGTCGAGTATGTCGAGACAATGCTGAAGATGCAAGGCGGTTCGTTGGGAGCGCTCATCACCGCCGCGCAGGCGGTGCGCAAAGGCGGGTTGATCCAGGTCACCGGTCTGTACGGGATGCGCTACAACGGATTTCCCTACGGGGAAATTTACTCCCGAAACATTACAATGAAAGGCGGCCTTGCACCGGTCGTCCACTACATGCCCGTCGTCTACAACCTGATGAAGCAGGGCCGCCTCGACCCGAGCGACATCGTGACCCACGTGATGCCGCTCTCGGAAGCGAAGCAGGGATATGAGATTTTCGCACAGCGGAAACAGCATTGCATCAAGGTCATTCTGCGGCCTTGACAGCCGGTCATCCGCGCCCTCTCCGCCTGGACAGCGGGACGGAATCGGCGACCGCGCCGGCGGGCGTACGGACCGCGCCGCGCCTCCGGACCGCTTCGCGAAGCCGGTACAGCAGCACGAGCGCGAGGCCGCAGCCGACGCCGGCAATCAGGTTGATGAACACGGTCAGGGCGAACGTCGCGACGAGCACGACCGACTCCGGCGACCGCTTCCGCAGCAGTTCCTTGAAGGCCCGCCGCTCGCTCATGTTCCAGGCGACGACCATCAGCACCGGAGCCATGGCCGCGAGCGGGATCTTCGACGCCTGCGGGGCGAGCAGGACGAGCACGAGCAGCACGACGACGCCGTGGATGACGCCGGACATCCGGGAAGCGGCGCCCGTCCGGATGTTGGCCGCGGTGCGGGCGATCGCGCCGGTCGCCGGGATGCCGCCGAACAGCGGCGTGACGATGTTCGCGATGCCCTGCCCGACCAGTTCGCGGTTGCTGTTGTGGCGCGTGCCCGTCATGCCGTCGGCGACGACGGCCGACAGGAGCGATTCGATGCTGCCGAGCGCGGCGATCAGCAGGGCGGACGGCAGCATCGTCACGATGGTCCCCCACGACAGATCCGGCAGCGCAAGCGCCGGCAGCGACGACGGAATCGCGCCGTAGACCGACTCGATCGTCGCGGTCCGGCCATCGAACAGCAGCAGGGAAACCGCCGTGGCGGCGGCAATGCCCGCAAGCGCCGGCGGAATCTTCGTCGTCACGCGCGGCAGGATGAGCATCACGGCAAGGCAGACCGACGCGACGCAGACGCTCTCGAGGCTGGCGGCGGGCAGCCGCCGCAGCACTTCCCCGATATTCTGCAGGAAGAACTCATGCTGCTTCATCCCCTGAAGTCCGAGGAAATTGCCGATCTGGCCCGTGAAAATGATGACCGCGATGCCCGCGGTGAAGCCGACCGTCACCGCTTTCGGAATATACGCGATGATCGAGCCGGCCTTGAGCAGCCCCATGATCACGAGCAGGATGCCGGCCAGCAAGCCGGCGGTCAGCAGCCGCTCGTAGCCGTGCTCCAGCACGATGGCGAGCAGCACCGGAATGAAGGCGCCGGTCGGCCCGCCGATCTGGTATCGGGAACCGCCCAGCAGCGAGATCAGCATGCCCGCGATCACCGTCGTGTACAATCCGTACTCCGGCTCGACGCCGGAGGCGATGGCGAACGCCATGCCGAGCGGAATGGCGATCAGACCGACGATGATGCCGGAGACCAGATCCCTGCGGAATTTCTCCCACCCGTATCCGCCTGTACTGTCCGTAGGTTGCAACCCGGATGCGCCTCTTTTCTCTGTTTTTATGGTTATCTAAATATTTAAATTTTCAAATATAATAAACACAAGATGTATCCTACTCCCGCTTCCTCCTTCCTGTCAAAGGCGGAATTCGCGCGAAAACGGACGCGGCGCCCCGAATTTCCGATTCTTGTCCGTTCCGGGCTGTCCGGGCGAAGCTTGGAGCCCGCAGCCTGCCCGAAAGACGCGGAACGGCCCGGATTCCGCCAGCGGAACCCGGGCCGTTCTTGCGTCTGCTTCCATTCACAACGGTTCGTTGCGAATCTCTTCAAGCAATTGAATCTGGTCGATCAGATGGTTGTCGAAAATCTGTCTCGCCACCTGCAGCAAATCCTTGATCAGCGGATCGCGCAGGGAGTAGACGACCGTCGTCCCCTCTTTCACCCCGTACACGACGTTCTTGTTCCGGAGCACGGCGAGCTGCTGCGAAACGGTCGAGCCTTCCGATTGCAGGAGGCTCTGGATTTCGTTCACGCTGCGGTCGCCTTCGCAGAGAATCTCGAGAATGCGGATTCGCAAGGGATGCGCCAGCGCCTTGAAGAAATCCGCCTTGAATTGCTGAATGCTGTTGGCCATGTCCGATTCCCCTGTTCAGGCCTGCCGGCCCGTAATGCTTCTCTCTATAGTAACATATTGAAGCGCGGGACAGGCAACCCCGGCGAAGGCGCGAGCGCCGCGCAGGGTGATGCGGGGACGCTCAGCTTTTGACCTCGAGCACCTTGTATTCAATGATGCCCATCGGAGCCGTGACGCTCACCTTGTCGCCGGCCTTCTTGCCGATGAGTTCCTTGCCGAGCGGGCTCTCGTACGAAATTTTGTTCTCGTTGACGTTCGCTTCCGCCGGGCTGACGATCCGGTACTCGATTTTTTCATCGAACTCGAGATCATGCAGCAGCACGGTCGAGCCGATCTGGATCGTACCGTCGGCCGCCTCATCCGGGTTGACCACCTTGGCGGTCCGCAGCATCCGCTCGAGCTGCAGAATCCGCGTCTCCATGAACGCCTGCTCTTCCTTCGCGGAATGGTATTCGCTGTTCTCGCGGAGATCGCCGTAACTGATCGCGACCTTGAGCCGTTCGGCGAGCGCCTTGCGCTTCGGGCCCTTCAGCTCGCGGAGCTCTTCCTCCAGTTGCCTGTACCCTTCCGGAGTCAATATCAGTTCGTCGTTCGCCATGGTTTTCCACTCCCCATTGAATGCATAACCCTCTATATTTTACCCCAAGCCCTCCCGTTTCGATAATGCATTGTAGCAAAAAAATTCACGGCTTTCTGCCTGTCCGCTTGATCCTCCGTTCGCGGGCATGCGGTGCATGTTTGCCGCCCTTGCCCCCGCATCTCGCGAGGAGTCGACCGGAACGGGCATCCTGATGTACAATAGGGGGCATGGAGGAAGCGGGCAGGCGTGCGCCGGCGGCCGCTTCACACTCAATGCTGCGACAAGGAGATCGATATGAAGTATATCAGCACCCGGGGCGGGGTCGCCCCGATCGGTTTCACCGACGCCATCCTGATGGGGCTCGCGGACGACGGCGGGCTGCTCGTGCCGGAGCAGCTTCCGCGGCTGTCGGACGACGCGCTCAAGGCATGGCGCAGTCTGTCCTACCCCGAACTGGCGCTGGAACTTCTGGCGCTGTTCATGGAAGAAGACATTCCGCGGGATGAGCTGAAACGGCTCGTCGACTCGAGCTACGCGACATTCCGCGACCCGCACGTCACGCCGGTCGTGAAATTGCGCGACGATCTGCATGTGCTGGAGCTGTTCCACGGCCCGACGTTCGCCTTCAAGGACGTCGCGCTGCAGTTCCTCGGCAATCTGTACGCTTACGTCTCGCGGAAGACCGGTTCGGTCATCCATATCCTCGGCGCGACGTCCGGCGACACCGGAGCGTCGGCCATCGAAGGCGTACGCGGCAAGGAAGGCATCAAGATCTGCATCCTCCACCCGCACGGCAAGGTCAGCCGGGTGCAGGAGCTGCAAATGACGACGGTGCAGGACGACAACGTGCTGAACCTCGCCGTCGAAGGCACGTTCGACGACTGCCAGCGCATCATCAAGGAGCTGTTCGCGGACGTTCCGTTCAAGCGGCAGTATCATCTGCGCGCCATCAACTCGATCAACATCGCCCGCATCCTCGCGCAGACGGTTTACTATTTCTACGCGTACTTCCGTCTGGCGGAACAGGGGCATGCCGGCCCGGTCAACTTCAGCGTGCCGACCGGCAACTTCGGCGACATCTTCGCCGGCTACATCGCGAAGCGGATGGGGCTGCCGGTCGGCAAGCTCGTGCTCGCGACGAACGAGAACGACATCCTCGCCCGCTTCGTCGCAAGCGGCGTCTATCAGCCCGGCGAATTCCGCGGCACGTACAGCCCGTCCATGGACATTCAGGTGGCGAGCAATTTTGAGCGCTATCTGTACTACCTGTATGACGGCGATACCGGCACGGTCGCAGCGTTGATGGAACGGTTCAAGTCCGAAGGCCGGATCGAAGTGCCGCAGGATATGCTGCGCCGGGTGCGGGAAGACTTCGCCGCATACAGCGTGTCGAACGAGGAATGTCTCGACACGATCGCCCGCTATTACGAATCGTACGGCTATCTGCTCGATCCGCACACCGCCTGCGGCGTCGCGGCAGCGGACAAGCGGTCGGACGAAGGCGAGGTCACGGTCTCGCTGTCCACCGCCCATCCCGCCAAGTTCGACGAGGCGATCCGGCTGCGGAACATCTCGCAAGTGTATCCCGAGCCGATCCAGACGCTGTTCGGCAAGCCGCGCCGCGTCACGGTTGTCGGCAATGCGAACGATCAGGTGAAGGAACAGCTCGAAGCGTTCTTCGGCTGAACCGGCGCCATCGCCGCCATCTGTCATCGGAGAGCAAGCCTGAACAGGCGGCTTTGGAACCTCTCATGTTACGGTGGATGAGGAGGACGATGCGGATGGATTGGCTGGACAGAATGAACCGGGCGCTGGATTACATCGAGCATCATTTGGAAGACGGGGTCAGCATCGAGGAGGCGGCCAAGGCGGCTTACTCGTCGGCGTTCCATTTCCACCGGCTCTTCCATATGGTGACGGGAATTACGGTAACAGAGTACATCCGGCGCAGGCGGCTGACGCTGGCGGCGCAGGAGCTGGCATCGACGCAGAACCGGGTCGTCGATGTCGCGCTCAAGTACGGGTACGATTCGCCGGAATCGTTCGCCAAGGCGTTCCGCAGGCTGCACGGCATCCCGCCGTCCGAAGCCCGCAATCCCGGCGTTCGGCTCAAAGCCTTCCCCCGCATGGAATTCCAATTATCCTTGAAAGGAGTTCATGCGATGGATTACCGGATTGTCGATCGGGAAGCGTTCCGGATCATCGGGAAGGTGTTGGACACGACGTGCCGGGATGGCGAAAATCTCCGGGAGATCCCGAAATTTTGGCACGACGGTTATGCGGACGGCTGGATCCCGCGGCTCGAATCGCGCACCGGCAAAATGGCGATGGGCGTCTGTCTGCCCATGAATCCCGGCCAGGAAGAACTCTCGTACATGATCGGCGTCGAAGCCGGTTCGGAACCGGCGGGGGATGAATTGACCGTCTACACGGTGCCGCCCCTCACCTGGGCCGTATTCACGGCGGTCGGTCCGGTGCCGGGTTCCGTGCAAGAAACTTTTCGGCGTATCTTCCAGGAGTGGTTCCCGTCGACGAACTACGAGCATGCCCACGGACCGGAGCTGGAAGTTTACCTGGACGGAGATTCGTCCGCCCCCGATTACCGCTGCGAGGTTTGGATTCCGATTGTGAAGAAATAACGCGCACAAGCAAGGGGCCGTTCCCCGGCAGCCAAGGCTGCCTGGGGGACGGCCCCGTTTCACTTCCATGCGTTTTTCGCTCAGTGCGCCCAGATCCGGTACAGGATGACGGCGGCTTCCGCGCGCGTCAGACGGTTGCCGGGAACGAGCGTGCCGCCTGCTCCCTGCACAATTCCCGCCGCCACCAGCTTCTCGGCGCTGCTCCGGGCATATGCGGCCACGTCGCCGGCATCCTTGAACCGGAGGAGAGAGCCGCCTTCCGGAAGCGGTCTGCCTGCGGCCCGGAGCGCCAGATCAACCATCACCATCATGTCCTGGCGGGTGATGGGGCTGTTCGGATTGAACCGGTTGAGCAGGTTTCCGCTGACGAAGCCGTGCTGTTTGGCAATCCTCACTTCGTCATAGAATTCGTCCGTCTTCGCCACATCGCTGAACATCGCGACGGTTTTGCCCGTATCCTTCAGTTCGAGCGCGCGGACGAGCAGGGCGGCGAATTCGGCGCGGGTGACGAAGGCGTGCGGATCGAAGTTTGAACCGCCGCTTCCGTCGATAATATCGCGGGAAGCCATCGCTTCGATCGCCTGCTTCGCCCACGGCACCCGGTCAATGTCGTCGAACGTCTTCACGACGTAAGCGACGGCATAGACACTGAAATGGGTCGTGCGGAACACGACGGCGCCGGATTCGGCGTCGTAGCGGCCGTTCGGCACGGCCGTTGCGCGGCCATCTCCGTCAATGTACCAGACGACGAGATGACCCGGATTCGCGAGCTCTTCCGCCGTCGGCTCGTACGGGATGGACACGGTGACCGGCGCGTTCGGGTTGTTCCAGGCGATGGCCTCGCCGTCCGCCAGCACATTCAGGCTGATCGCCGGCCGATCGCCGATCCGGTTGCGCACGGCTTCATCCAGTTCGAGGTCGTCGACGCCGGAAATGGCGATGGTGATCGTCTCCGCATCCCCGGCAATGCCCGCCAGCATGTTCGACGGCAAGTCGACGATGCCCAGCGGCGTCCTGAGCCGGATGACATACGGCTCGTCAGCGGCCAGGAACCCGGCCGGCAATTCCACGTCGACGGCTTCGGCGTCTTCCGCATCGATGTCAAGGACGACGATCTTGCGGCCGGTGTCGTCCGCCGCCGCGAGTTCAAGCGCCTGCGAGAGCGTGCCGCCGCTCAGGCTCGCCTTCGCCCGGCCGTTCGCGATCGTCGGCTTGACGGTCACGGTGCCGTCTTCCGCCACGGCCGGCTCCGGAGCGGGCGCCGGCGAGGGCGTTGGCGACGGACCGCCGCCGCTTTGCGGCTTGCCGGTCAGGGTCAGCACGCCGAATACGGACGGATCCTGCCAGCCCTGGCCCGTCAGGTCGTTCCAGATCGCCACGCTCTGGCGCACGCCGTCTTTCGCGTCGTTGATCTGCGCGTCGAATCCGATCTTGCGGCCGTTCGCCGGCGTGATCGTCTTGAACGGAATTTTCATCTCGACGGTGTAGTTCGTGCCGTTCACGACGACCGCGGACTCGAACCCTTCGGCAATGCTCTCCGGATTGAACGTGGCGGCGTTCTCGTAGTTGACCCGGTACTGGCCGATCCCCGGGCCGTAGGACGGCGCCTTGCTGTTCGTCTCGTCAAGGAAGACTTCGACGGAATCCTGTTCGTACGGCAGATCGCTCGTCTGATCCAGCGCGGTATCCTGAACCTTGATCAGCACGTACAGATTCCGGTCATCCCAGAGCACCCGGGCCGTGCCGGTCGCGCCGTTGTGCGCCGTCTGGAAGCGTGCGATCGGCAGCTCCTCCGCCCGGCTCCATACCGCGTCCTCCGTTCCGTCCACGGCGGGTGTGCCGTAAGCGGCGGTGCCTTCCTGGTACTCTTTTTCCGCCGGCGGATGCTCTTCGATGAACTTGGCGGGATCCATGACGGCGTAGTACGCCGGTTTCGCCTGATAACGGCCGTCGAACAGCAGCGGGCTGTTCTCCGATCGCCAGCTTGTGCCGTCATCGACGCCCCAGAAGGTGACGCGCGTGATATGATCGGCATATTCCTTGTACAGTTGGAACAGCTGCGCGTACAGCCAGCCTTGCCGGATCGCCTGGTCCTCGGTGATCGTGCCGTTCGTTCCGGCCATGACGTCCAGCTCGGTGATGCCGACCTTCAAGCCGAGGCCGATGATCCGTTCGATCGATGCCCGCACATTGTCGGGGTTGGTGTTCAGGTTGTAGTGCGACTGCATGCCGATGCCGTCAATGAGCTTCTTGTCGCTTTTCGTTTCAGCCGCGTACCGCTCGTTGAGCTCTTGGACCATGTTGGCGATGGCCGTCGCCTTGTTCTGGTTGTCATCGTTGTAGTCGTTGTAGTACAGCTCGATGTCCCAGCCGTTCTCGTCGATCACTTCGCGAGCGGTCTTGTAAGCTTCATAGATGTAGTCCGGACCGATCGCGTAATACCATCCCGAACGGCGCAGCGAATCGCGCCAGTCTGCCGGGTTGGGCGGGTTGTCGTTCATCGCTTCGTTCACGACATCCCAGGAAATCACCCGGTCGCCGATCGTCTTGACGACGGTCCGGATGTGGGTGCGGAGATTGTTCAGCGCCTCTTCCTTGTCCAGATAGAGAATGTTGCCGTTCGCATCCCGGAGCGGAGTGCCGTTGGCATCCACCTGGGTATGCAGCCAATCCGGTGATTGCGAGTGCCATACGAGGACGTGGCCATGCACCTTGAAGCCGTTCGCGATGGCCTGCTCGGCCAGCGCGATCTCGTCCGTCAGGTCGAACTCCCGGGTGCCCGGTTTGTAGGCGTACTCCGGCTTCATCGCGTTCTCCGCGGTCAGCAGATTGTAATGATGCTTCAGCATCTTCGACCGGATTTCGTCGTCGAAATTGCCCGGGTTCATGATGTTGCCGATCAGGAATTGGTCCTTGTAGATGTCCTTGATCGCCGGGAGCGAGAAATCCGGATTCGGCCCGGCCACCGGC
The DNA here is from genome assembly GCF_907165215.1 of Thermobacillus xylanilyticus. Taxonomy (GTDB): domain Bacteria; phylum Bacillota; class Bacilli; order Paenibacillales; family Paenibacillaceae; genus Thermobacillus; species Thermobacillus xylanilyticus. Next base: position 16,303 of record NZ_CAJRAY010000001.1, read on the forward strand.
CCGATGTATTTCAGCTCGAAATCGTCGATCAGGAAGGTGCGCGGCCCGCCGTAATCGTTCGCCACTTCCACATAGGCGTTCAGATACTCGCCGGGCGTCACGGACTGCGTATAGGTGCCGCTCAGCTTCACCCACTCCCCGTCCGTCACCGTCACGTCCGGGGATACGTTCGCGAAGCTGTTTTCACCGTACTGGACGCTGATCCGGATAACCGTCGGCTCTTCGCCCCGGGCCATTTTCACCCAAGCCGACAGTTCATACTGATGACCGCGGGCCATCTTGCCGCGCACATCGAGCAGCGGACCGTCGTATTGGGCCGAAGCGGTCGTCTTCAGGCTGTGCTTGCCGCCCTCGGTGTGGTTGTCCTCCTGCGTCACCTCGATGCCGCCCGCGCCGAACCGGCGCACCCAGTTCCCGATGCCGCTCTCAAAATCGTCGAAAATGCCGCTCTTATCGACATCACCCGGATCCTCGCCGCCGGAAGTGACGTCCACGATCAGCACTTCGTCGATGTAAATATCCGAGGTCAGCGTGTTGCTCTCGGCCGACTCGATCCAGAGCAGCACTTCGCTCGTGTCGGCCGGAATCTCGACTTCCTTGGCCGCGAACGTCGTCCAATCGTTCGCCGTGACGTCCTGGTTGCCGACCAGCCACGGGTACTGGTTGTCCAGCAGCGGCGAATTGATCTTGGAGGCAATATGGAATTGTCCGGAACCTGCTCCGAGTCTCACGTTCAGCGAGACATCGTACGTGCGTCCCGGCTTCATGACGCCGGTCAGATTCAGCAGCGGTTGGCTGTCAGCGCTTTCACGATTCGTGAATTTCAGCGACTTGGAGCCGTCCGAAGCGACATCCCCGGAAACTTCCAATGTGCCCTGGCCGCCCCAGCTTTTGCGCGACCATCCGGTGTAATCGCCGTCTTCAAAGCTTTGCGACAGGACCACTTTTTGACCAGGCTTCTCCGGTCCGCCCGTTCCGGTCAGGATAAACTTGATCTCGCCGATGTAGTAGGGAATTTCTTTGCCGTTGGCATCCGTCTGGATACGGAACGCCTTGTCATGGTCTTCCACGGTGAACGTTTCGGTCAGCGTCGCCGGTTTGCCCGGCTCGAGCTCCACCGACTTTTGCTGCCGGTATTGATCGTCCGTCGTGACCACCGCGGCGACGATCGTCAGCTTGTCCAGCTCCTGCAGATCGGCCGGATCCGCATACACCGATGCGGTGACGGTGTACGTATTCCCCGTCTGCAGCGGAACGGACGAGACAGAGTAGTCGGCGGCATCCCACGGGTTCGTCCGGTTCGTCACGTACAGCGCGCCGCCGTCGTCGTTCCCGTCGAAGTACACGCCCGTGGCGTGCTGCAGACTTGCTCCGCCGGATTGCTCGGTTTTGCCGATCCCGCTCGCGAACGTCTCGTGGTAGACGACCGCGGGATCGCCCGCCGCCGACGCGGTCAACGGAACAGCAAACCCGCCGGGGATCAGCATGACAAGCGCCAGCAACGATGCCAGATGTTTTCGCAGTCTGCTTCTCATGAAGATATATCGGCCTCCAATCCATAAAAATTTGAAGCGCTTACAATCCTCATCTTCTTTATATATCACCTGCTGTAAGAATGTGGAGTTGAACAATTATAGATTTTTCTTTCAAAATCTTAGATGTTCGGAAATTGAACCGATGGACCCGGCCTTTGAGCCACGCGTTGAGGCCGATATTTTTCGCTATAATGGAGATCATCAAGGGAGATTGACGGGTTGGCGGAAAAGGGGGTGCACGCCATGAAGGAGCTGATCTCGGCCGCCGAAGCGGCCCGCATCCTGTCCATCTCGGTCGCGTCGGTGCGCAACTGGACGAAAGCCGGGCGGCTGTGCGGCATCCGCAGCGGCCGGACGCTCGCCTTCGACCGCGCGGAAGTCGAAGCGCTGAAGGAAGCGCTCGCTTCGGGCCGCACGGCGCGGCTCCGGAGCCGCCGCAACAAGACGGCGGCGGACGGCGCGTTCGTTCCGGCGGGCTACGTCCGGACGAAAGCGCATGAGCGGCTGGCCAGGCAGGCGGCCGAGATCGCCGCGGACCGGCTCGATCCGCGGCTCGCGCTCCTCGAGCTGGCGCTGAAGCTGCTTGTGAGCCGCGGGCATCTGCCCGCGCAGCCCGAAGCCGGCGGGGCCAGCCTGGCCGAGCGGTTCCTGGACGGCCGGCTGGATGCCGGCGGCTTCGCGCCCCTGCTCGACGGGCTGTGCGGGCGAGGCGGCGAGGACGAGGCCCGGGAGGACGGCGTCCCCCCGCTCGACGCGGACGCGCGGCGCAGGCTGCGCGAGCTGGCGCGGCTGCCCGCCGCGTACGCGGAGGGCGACGACCTGCTCGGCCTCGTCCATCTGTCGCTTGCCCGCCTGCGCCGGCGCAAGCAGACCGGCGCCTACTACACGCCCTCCGCGATCGTCGAATCGCTTGCGGGCGAAGTGCTGGACGTCTGGCCGGAAGATGCCGGCCTGCCCCGCGTCATCGACCCGTGCTGCGGGTCGGGCAACATTCTGATCCGCGTCTACCTCGCGCTGAAACGCCGGCTCACCGCCCGGGGCTTGAGCGCCCGCGAAGCCGACCGGACGCTGCGGGAGCATGGCGCGCTAGCGGGCTTCGACATCGACGGGACAGCCGTCCATCTGGCGCGGCTGAACCTCGCCCTGCTCGCCGAGCCCGACGGCGGCGGCATGCCGACCGGCTTCCCGATCCGGCGGCAAGACGCGCTGCGCGCGCTGTCCGGACATCCCGAAGACCCCTGCAGCGCCCGGTACGACCTGGTCATCGGCAACCCGCCCTGGGGCTATCGGTTCGCCCCGGAAGAGGCGGAGCGGTTCAAGCGCCGATTCCGCACCGCGGCAAGCTTCGGGACGGAATCGTTCGGCCTGTTCATCGAGGCGGGCCTGTCGATGCTGAAGGACGGCGGGCTGCTCGCCTACGTCCTGCCGGAATCGCTGCTTACGGTCGACCGGCATGCCGAGGCGCGCCGCCTCATCGCGGAGCAGACCGAAATGCTCGGCATCACGCTGGCCGGCAATCCGTTCGCGGGCGTCAGCAGCCCGGCCGTCACGCTGACGCTGCGCAAGCGTCCGCCCGGCTCCGGGCACGCCGTCATCGTCCGGGACGGCCGCGGCCGGGCGGACGCCATTCCGCAGCGGCGGTTCCGGGCGAACCCGGGCTGCGCGTTCAACGTGCGCGCCGCGGACGCGGAACAGGCCGTCCTCGAGCGGATGCGCGCCGCGCCCGGCGTCTGGTATCTCAAGGGCCGGTGCGACTTCGCGCTCGGCATCGTCACCGGCGACAACCGCGCCCATGTGCGGGAATTCCCGGACGGCCGGGTGCCCGAAGGGTGGGAACCGGTGCTGCGGGGCGCCGATGTGTCCGTATACAGCATCCGCCATTCGGGGCGGTACATCCGATTCGACCCGGACCGGTACCAGCAGACCGCGCCCGAGCCGCTCTACCGCGCCCCGGAGAAACTGATCTACCGGTTCATCAACGCGGATCTCGTGTTCGCCTACGACGACCGGCGGACGCTTACGCTCAACAGCGCGAACATCATCATTCCGCGCGCGCCCGGCTACCGCATGAAATACGTGCTCGCCGCGCTCAATTCCCGGCCCGCCCGGTTCTATCACACCTACGCGCACGCTTCCGTCAAGGTGCTGCGCCGCCACATCGAAGCGCTGCCGCTCCCGGCCTGCCCGCCGGCGGAGCAGGACCGGATCGCCGCGCTCGTCGACCGGCTGATCGCCTGCGAAGATCCGGCCGGGCGCCGGGAACTGTACGAGGCGATTGACCGGCGCATCATGGCGCTGTACGGCCTCCGGGACGCCGAACGCCGCCTCGTCGCCGGGCGGATCGACCTGCCCGGAACGCTGTGCCGGCCCGGAACATGAAAGAAGGCTGCGATGCATCCGTGCATCGCAGCCTTTTGCCTGCCGTTGGATCGGTGAATCTATCGGTTGACCCTGCCCCACGGCGTGCCGAGGAACGGAAGCGCCCAGCGGTCGAGACCGTACCAGCCGGCCACTTTCCAGGCCAGCACGAGCCAGGTCGCCAGAATGAACAGCAGCGGGTTCGTGCTCAGCGTTCCGGCGAACAGGAAGCTGACGTTCATGAATGAGCCGAAGAACGCCGCAATGCCGGTCAGCAGGCCGAGAATGAGGCCGAGGCCGACGAGCGTCTCGCCGAAGGCGACCATGTAGCTGAACACCTTCGCATTCGGCAGGACGACGTTCTCCAGGAACGATGCGTACCAGCCGGTCACATCCTGCCCTTCCTCCGCCTTGGCGAGCGCGCCTTTGACGAAGCCTTCGAGCGACTTGCCGGCGTTCTTCCCGACCCAGGTGTCTGAATTGATCTTGTGCCAGCCGGCGTCCAACCATTTCCAGCCGAGATACAGCCGCACGATCAGCCAGATCCAGGCCGAACGGGTGCTGTTGAACAGAAAATGCGATACGGGATTTTCCGGTACATGGATGGTTCTGCTCATGCCTCATCCCTCCGTCAACCATGTGTTCGGACGCCTTCGGCCGGCGCCATGGTCCAAGTATTGCCACAGCGCCATTGTATCATTGATGAGGGGCAAAGTATAAGGTCGATTTTGCGAAAATTGTATCCGCTTTCTTTCCATAAAAAAGAACCGGCGGGGGACCTGCCGATCCCCTGCCGGCCATAGCCGCCCGTCCGTCAACGGGCCGGGTGAAGCTCCGCGGAACGCTCCTTGTCCGCGCCTTCCTGCGGCAGCCTGTTCGACGTGCGAAGCGGAATTTCCCGCAGGAAAACCGTCAGCACGCCGGCCACGGCGACGATCGCCGTGCCCCACAGGAAGACGACTGTCAGCGACGAAGACAGCGCATCCTTCAGCGCGTTAACAACCTGTTCGGCGATCGGCTGCACATTCGCCGGGAACGACGCGATGACTTCCTTCAGCTTCGGCTGATCCAGAAGCATGTTCGGATCCATCAGCGCGGACAAATGCGACCTTGTCTCCTCGTCAAGCTGCGCCGCTGCGGCTCCGCTCTGCGCCATTTTCTCCTTCAGGTTCGAGCTGAGGCTCGTCGACATGACCGTCCCGAGCACGGCGATCCCGATCGTGCCGCCGAGGTTGCGGAAGAGCTGCGAGGAAGCGGTCGCGACGCCGAGATCGGCCGGGCTGACCGCGTTCTGCACCGTCAGGGAGAAGACGGGCATGCCGACGCCGAGTCCGATGCCGAACGTGATCATCGCGGCCACGGCAAGCCAGACACTGTCCATAAACGCCATGATCAGCATGCCCGCCACCATGATCGGCATACCGAGCAGGGCATATCGCTTGTACTTGCCGGATTTCGTGATCATCCGGCCGATGACGGTGCTCATGACCACCATCGTAATCGACATCGGCATCGTCACATAGCCGGCGTATGTCGGCGCGATGCCTTCGACGCCTTGCACGAAGAACGAAATGTAGATGAGCGCCCCCATCATGCCGGCGTTCATCAGGAAGCCGATGATGTTCGAGAGCGTGACGATGTCGTTGCGGAACAGCGAAAGCGGCAGCACGGGGCTTTTCGCCTTTCTTTCCACCAGCAGGAAAATAATCCCGAAGACAATCGCCGCCGCGAACAGTCCGATGATTTCCCGCGAACCCCAGTCATAGCGCGTTCCGGCCCAGGAGAACCCGAGCAGGATGGCGATGATCGTCAGGCTGAGGAACAGCGATCCGAGATAGTCGATCGTCTCGGACTCGCGCCGCGCCGTCTTCGGGAACAGCGCCAGAATCAGGACGAACGCGACAATTCCGAGCGGCAGGAAAATCCAGAACAGCCAGTGCCAGTCCATGTGGTCGACGAGCCATCCGCCCAGCGTCGGGCCGATCACGCTGGAGAAACCGAAAGCGGACATCATGATGCCGCTCCATTTGCCGCGCTCGCGCGGCGCGAACAGATCCCCGACGGCGGTGAAGGCCGTCGACATGATGATGCCGGCGCCGATGCCCTGAATGCCGCGGTAGGCGATCAGTTGAAAAATATTTTGCGACAGCCCGCACAAGAATGCCCCGACCAGAAAGATCAGGATGCCGCCGAGCAGAAACGGCTTGCGCCCGTAGATGTCGGACAGTTTCCCGACCAGGATCGTCGCAATGGTCGAGGTCAGCATGAAAATCGTAATAACCCAGGTATAATGTTCCATCCCTTGCAGTATGGCGATGATGCGCGGCATCGCCGTACTGACGATCGTCTGGTTGATGGCGGCAAAGAACATCGCCGCCAGAATGGCGGCCATGATGGCCATCTTGCGCTTGTGTGACAGTTCTTCCATGTTGTTCTCTCCTCACTCCCAAGGTGCCGCCAGCGTCCGGGATCGGATCACGTATCCGCTGCTGCCAGCCGTTCGAGCAGATCCGCAAGCTGCCGAACTTCTCCCTCATTCAGACGATCCGCAAAGCGGCTGAGCAGCTCGCTCCGCAGGTCGCTCGCCTTGCGCAGCACTTCCCGGCCCTCCTCCGTCAGCTCGACCCGCACGGCGCGGCGATCGTCGGGATCCTGAACCCGCTGCGCGAGCCCGCGCTTCTCGAGCCGGTCGACCATCACGGTCACGGCGCTCGGTTTCACCTCGATTTTCTCGGCCAGCGCCGTCAGCCTGATCGACCCGTGATGCAACGTCATGTTCAGCAGCATGAGCTGCGGCAGCGTAACCGGCATCTCCGGATGCTGCGCCAGGGCTGTATTGAGCTGCTTCTGCAGTCTCACCAGCGACGCGGCGATCCTGCGGACATCCGACTCCATGGTGACACCCCGTTTTAGTTCATCTATTTAAAATTTATACACTTTAACAATATAGATCGGCCCATCCGCGATGTCAACCCGCTCATAGTCTGCCCCAAAAAAGATCTGCGGCGTGAACAGGCGAAAAAAGAAAACGGCCAGCCCGGAATGAACATCTCCGGATTGACCGTATGATCCGATCAATGATGAAAATCGCGTCCGTCTTTGACTTCTTTCACATAGCCCGCGCGGATGCAGAAGTCGCCGAAACGCTCGCCTTCCCGCCGCTCCTTCGCGTAATGGAACAGAATCGGGCGCAGTTCGCGCAGAATTTCTTCCTCGCCGATATTTTCCCGGTACAGCTTGTTGAGCCGTTGTCCGGCGAAGCCGCCGCCCAGGTACATGTTGTACTTGCCGACCGCCTTGCCGATGAATGCCAGCTCGGCCAGCGCCGGGCGGGCGCAGCCGTTGGGGCAGCCGGTCATGCGGATGACGATGTCCTCATCCTTCAGGCCCGCTTCCTCCAGGATCGGCTCGATCTTGTCCAGCAGCGTCGGGAGATAGCGCTCCGACTCCGCCATCGCGAGGCCGCACGTCGGCAGCGCGACGCAGGCCATCGAGTTCCGGCGCAGCGCGGAGTAATTTTTCCCGTCCGTGATGCCGTACGCCGCGATGATCTCCTCGATTTTCTTCTTCTTCTGGCTCGTGACGCTGCCGATGATCAGGTTCTGGTTCGGCGTCAGCCGGAAGTCGCCCGTATGGACCTTCGCGATCTCCCGCAGCGCGGTCATCAGTTTGTAGTCGTCATCATCCTTGACCCGGCCGTTCTGGATGAACAGCGTGAAATGCCATCTGCCGCCCACGCCCTTCACCCAGCCGTAGCGGTCGCCGTTGTGCTCGAAATGATACGGCCGCGCCGGTTCCAGCTCCCAGCCGAGGCGCTTGTGCAGCTCGCCGATCAGCCAGTCGAGCCCGCGGTCGTCGATCGTGTATTTGAAGCGCGCGTGCTTCCGCACCGACCGGTCGCCGTAGTCGCGCTGGATGGTGACGACTTTTTCCGCCACGTCGACGACCCGCTCCGGCACCGTGAACCCGATCACCTTGCCAACCTGCGGATAGGTGGCCGGGTCGCCGTGGGTCATGCCCATGCCGCCGCCGACCACGACGTTGAAGCCGAGCAGCTTGCCGTCCTCGTGGATCGCGATAAACCCGAGATCCTGCGAGAACACGTCGACGTCATTGGACGGCGGGATGGCGATGCCGATCTTGAATTTGCGCGGCAGGTAGACCGGGCCGTAGATCGGTTCCTCCTCCGCGCCGTCCCGGCTGTCGTACATCTTCTCCTCGCCGAGCCAGATTTCGTGGTACGCCCGCGTGCGCGGGTCGAGGTGGCTGCTGATTTTCTTCGCCCACTCGTAGACTTCCGCGTGCACTTCCGACTGGTACGGGTTCGGGTTGCACATGACGTTCCGGTTCACGTCGCCGCAGGCGGCAAGCGTCGAGAGCAGCGCGTCGTTCACTTCCCGGATCAGCTTCTTCATGTTCCACTTGATGACGCCGTGGAGCTGGAACGACTGCCGCGTCGTCAGCCGGATCGTGCCGTTGCCGTATTTCCGCGCGAGCTCATCCATCACCAGCCACTGCTGCGGCGTCACGATGCCGCCGGCCGCCCGCACCCGCACCATGAACTGGTAGGCCGGCTCCAGCTTCTGCTTCGCCCGTTCGTTCCGGAGGTCGCGGTCGTCCTGCATGTAGCTGCCGTGGAACTTGAGCAGCCGGTTGTCATCTTCGGGAATCGAACCGGTAATTCGGTCTTCGAACGTCTCCGCCAGCGTGCCCCGCAGGTAGTTGCTCCGCTTCTTGATATCCTCGACGTCGCTGTGGGGCTTGCTGTTCGGATTCAGCAGGTTGTTTCCGAACATGTCACGTTGCCTCGCTTTCGCTAGTTTCGTTTCAAGCAGGCTGTCAGTAAACGTCGCGCTGATAGCGCCGTTCCTGCTGCATCCGCTTCAGATACTCGGCGGCCGCATCCTCGCTCAGACCGCCTTCCCTGCGGATGATCGTCTCCAGCGCCGCGTGGACGTCATGCGCCATCCGCGACTCGTCGCCGCAGACGTAGACGACCGCGCCTTCCTCGAGCCATGCGTACAGTTCCTTCGCCTGCTCGAGCATCCGGTGCTGCACGTAGATCTTCTGCTCCTGATCGCGGGAGAACGCGACGTCCATGCGCGTCAGCACGCCTTCCTTCAGCCAGCGCTGCCACTCGACCTGGTAGAGGAAGTCCGTGAGGAAATGCTGATCGCCGTAGAACAGCCACGTCTTGCCGGACGCGCCGGTCTCCTCCCGTTCGCCGAGGAAGGCCCGGAACGGCGCAACGCCCGTGCCCGGTCCGATCATGATGATCGGCGTATCGGGGTCGGACGGCAGCCGGAAGTTCTCGTTCTGCTGGATGAAGACCGGAATTTCCGTGCCCGGTTCGGCCCGCTCGGCAACGTACGTCGAGCAGACGCCGTACCGCGTGCGGCCGTGCGCTTCGTAGACGACTTTGCGGATCGTCAGATGCACTTCGTCCGGGTAAGCCTTCGGGCTGCTCGCGATCGAGTAGAGCCGCGGCGGAATCTTGCGGAGAAGCGGCACGAACGTCTTCGCCGGCACGCCCTTCAGATCGAAGCCGCGGATCAGGTCGACGAGATCGCGTCCCGCGATATATTCGCGCAGCGCCTGCTCCTGTCCCGGCGCCGTCAGCTCCTTCAGCTTCGAGCTGCCGGTCAGCTCCGCCGCCTGCTGAAGCAGCGGTTTCGTCAGCTGCGTAATCTCGTAATGGCGGGAGAGCGCCTCGCGGAGCGGTAGCTCTCCATCCTTGCCGGCCGGCACAAGCTCGTCCGACCGCCAGCCCGCCGCCTCGATCAGCTCTTCGACGAGCTGCGGATGATTCTCCGGATAGATGCCGAGGGCGTCGCCCGGCTCATAGGTCAGCCCCGAACCTTCGAGCGAGAGCTCGAGGTGGCGCGTCTCGCGCGCGGAGCCGCGGCCGTTCAGGTTCAGGTTCTCGAGCACCGCGGCGCGGAACGGATTCGAGCGGGAATATTCGATCGCTGCAGGCGCCGCCGCGGAGACGGCTGCCGCGGCCGGACCCGCTCCCGCCGGAGCCGGTCCGGCCGACGCTGCGGCCTCCTCGCCGGCCAGCGCGGCGAGCACGCTGTCCATCCACCCGTTCGCCGCATCTTCGAAGTCGACATCGCAGTCAACCCGCGGCGCGATCCGTCTGCCGCCGAGCTCCTCGAGCCGCTTGTCGAAGTCCTTGCCGGTCTGGCAGAACTTCTCGTAAGACGTGTCGCCGAGCGCCAGCACGGCGAACGGCATGCCGTCGAGCTGCGGCGCCCGCTTGCTGTGCAGGAACTCGTAGAAGCCGAGCGCGTTGTCCGGCGGGTCGCCTTCACCGTGCGTGCTGACGACAATGAACAGCCGGACCACTTTCTTCAGCGTGTTCGGCTTGAAATCGTTCATCGCGCTGACCGTTACCTCGTATCCCTGGCCTTTCAGGCGTTCGGCCAGCCGGTTCGCCAGCTTCTTGCTGTTGCCGGTCTGCGAACCGTAGAGCACGGTCGCTTCCTTCGGCAGCGCGGGCGCCGCGGGCGCGGCGGACTGCGCTTCGGCCAGCGCTGCCGCCGCCTGCGGCGCGGCAGGCGCGGACACCGCCGCGGCGGCGCCGACGGAGGCGGCCAGATAGCCGCTCAGCCAGATGCGCTGTCCGTCCGTCAGCGTCGGCAGCAGCTTGTTCAGCAGCTCCGCCTGATCCTGACGGAACGGGCTGTTCGTCTCGTGAAGAACCAACGTTTCCACCTCGCTGTGTTGCTTTCCGGTTTCTATTCCAAGTAAAGAGGTATGCATTATTTATTTAGAGTAGCACAGGGTGGAACAGGATTCAATGAAAAGGATCTTATCGAATTTATTAGTTTTCAATATAAATGAGAGAAGCCGGCGGAGGACCGTTTGGCCTTCCGCCGGCTTGTGCTTGCAACATGCCGTTGTGTGCGCTTTACGCGGCTGATCACCCGCCCGCGCCCGCGAGGGCGGCAACTTCGTACGGCTGCAGCGCGCCTTCATAGATGCGCAGCTCATCCATCAACCCCTGGTACGGCGGGTCCCACCAGTTCACGCCGAGCGCAAAGACCGCGTCCGGCACGGTGAACACGTGCGGGAAGTTCGCGCCCCTGAACCGCTCTTCGCCGTTCACGTAGACGACGAGTTCCCCGCCGTCCACCGTGAACGCGAGATGCGACCATTCGCCGGTCGGGATTGTGAGGCCCGCGGCGCCGTCATACCACGCGCTGCCGGACCAGACCATCGTCTGCCCGCCGGCCGGGCCGCGCGGCACGAGGCTGACCCAGTTGTCGGGATTTCGCGCGCCGAAGAACGTCGTCGTGTACATCGTGAGTTGCTCGGGCTTCAGCCAGACCGACACGGAGTACGCGTCGCCCTGAATCAGCCCGTTCGGCAGCCGGACGCCCGATGCACCGTCGAACACGGCGGCGCGGCCGATCTTCCCTTCGGCATAGCCGATCGTCCCGCCGACGCTGTCGATCCGGTCGCCGATTGGCGTGCCGGAGGCGAACGATTCCGTAGCATCGTCCAGATTGCCCTCGAACGCGTAGTGCGCGGCCAGCGTCGCCGGCCGGCGCGGCAGCACCGTGATCGGGAACGTCTTCACCGCGCGCTCCGGGCCGTACGTGATCGTCGCGGTCAGCACGGCCGAAACCGGTTCTGCCCCCGCCGGCGGCCGCGTCACGACGCCGGTCTCCGTTACGACGCCCGGATCGGAGGTCGTCCAGGCGATCCGCGCGCGGCGTGTTCCTTCCGTCGGCAGATTCAGGTTGCCGGTGACGCCGCTCGTATCGCCGAGCGCAAGATCAGCCGCGATGTCCTGCACGATCTGCGCTTCGGTGCGGTCCTCCAGCTTGCTTCCCCAGATCGCCACGCCTTCATCCGAGATGGCGGTGAATGTCATCACCCAGGCTTCCGAAACCGGATCCCACTGCTTGACGAACACGCCGTAATAGGTCTTGCCGTCGATCGTCAGTTCCGCGTCGAAGTGTCCCGTCTTTTTCCAACTGCCCTGGACGTCGCCGCTGATCGTGTTGTTCGGGTTCAGCCGGATGTAGCCCGACCGCTCGATGGCTTCCGAATACGCCTTGCCGTGTTTGATGAACCGATATTCTCCGATCAGATCCTGCCGGTTCACCTTCTCGAGCTTCTCGCCGGCATAACGGTACGGCGCAGCGACCGGCCAGCCCTTCTTGTTCAGGAAGAGCTGATGAACCCGGACCTCATGGATTTCGCCCTTGCCGGGGAAGCGCGCATGGAACACGAGGAACCTTTTGCCCGTCTCCTTATCGTAATAGACGGAGTTGTGACCGGGCGAGACGTAGCCGTAGCCGATTCCTTCGCCGGGTTCGCCGATGCGACGCTCGAACAGGAAGTTGCCCATCAGCTTGATGCCGTAGGGGGTATGGTCGACGTTGCCGGGCAGCACGGCATTTTGCCCCATCGTGTCCACATACGGCCCGTCCGGCCGTCTCGAACGGAACACCCGGATGTTGTAGCCGCCGTCCGAGCCGAGCCAGCCGTAGGACATGTACAGATAATAATAATCCGTCTCCCGGTCGTAGACGATGTACGGGCCTTCACCCGATTTCGTGTAGCCGCCGGCGATCTTCGTGCCGAAGTAGCGGTCGATCATCCGGCCGTCGGGCGTCGTGCCGTCCTCGCCCGGATAGATCGGCCGTCCGGTCTGCTTGTCCAGTTCCAGAATGAAAATGCCGCCCGACCACGAGCCGTATGTCATCCAGAGCCGGCCGTCCTTGTCATAGAACACGTTCGCGTCGATGGCGTTCGGATACAGGGTGTTGTTGTACGAACCGTTCGCGTTGAACCAGTTCGGATTCGGCCCGTCCAGGACGCCCCTCTCGACGAGCGCGGACAGGTTCGTGTTCGTCCACTTCTTGTTCACCCTGCTGTTCGCGTCGTACGCCTCGTCGCGGGTGAAGCCGGAATAGACGATCGTATCGACGTAGGTGTAGGGGCCTTCAATATGCTTCGATGCGGCGAAGCCGATCGCCGAGCGGATGTAGGTCGACGACGCGCTGTAATAGATCAGCCACGCCCCCTTCGTACCGTCTTCGTTCACGAAATGTTCGTTCCAGAAGACGTCGGGCGCCCAGACGGCGAAGCCGCCGAGACTGTCGGCGTCGTTCTCGCCCGCCCAGGCGAAGGAGCCGGCCAGGTTCGCGGACAGATCGCCGTACAGCGTGTTGCCCGGCGTCGTGTAGCCGTTCGTGAACCGCGTCCAGTTCATCAGATCGGTCGATTTCGCGGCTTCGATGTGCGAGCCGAACACATAATACGTGCCGCCGTGCCGGACGATGGACGGGTCGTGCACCGACACTTCCGTAAATGCCGGCGGCTGCGGATCGCGGGTCGGCTGCCCCGGCTTGCCGCCGCGATCGGCATTCGCTCCCGCGGCATGTACCGGCGCGGCAAGCGCTGTCAAGAGAAGGCACACCAGCATCATGAACAGCGGACGACGTCGACGCATGAAAGCATCCCTCCAATGTGGTGTTGGATCTGGATGTGTTTCAATGATGCGCAAAATGATGAAATCGTTCTCATGTGAATCAAACATACATCAATAATTCGGAACATTCAATTTCATTTAAGATTTTTAATAATTATTTCTTATTTATGAGAACGATTCGACACTGCGCGGGGCCGGCAGACCCATCGCTTTCGGGACTTGCGGCACGGCTTTGCCCCAAAAAAGACAAGCAGTCTGCCCCGGGCCGCTAATCCCCGAAGCAGACTGCCGATTGCAAGCGGACGATTCAACCTTTGACCGCGCCCGCCACGACGCCTTTCACGATATGTTTCTGCAGCAGCATGAACACGATGATGGACGGCAGCACCGCCATCACCATGGCCGTCATCGCATACTGCCAATCGGTATTGTACTGTCCGACGAAGGTGTACGCCGCCAAGGTCAGCGTCTTCGTCGATTGCGAGCTGTTGACCATGAGCAGCGGCAGCAGGAAGTCGTTCCATATCCACATGACGTCGATGATAATGACGGTGGTGGTCACCGGTTTCAGAAGCGGCAGAATGATGGTGCCGAACGTCCGGAAGGAAGAGGCGCCGTCGATCATGGCGCTTTCGTCCAACTCCCGCGGGATGCCCTTGACGAATCCGTGATAGATAAACACCGCCAGCGGCACGCCGAATCCCCAGTAAATGACGCCGAGCCCCCAGGTGCTGTCAGACAGCCCCATGTCCTTCGCCAGCTTGAGCACGGTGATCATGATGCTCTGGAACGGGACGAGCATCGGCAGAATGCAAACCAGATACAAGATGTTGCTCAGCCTGCTTCCGGTGCGGGACAACTTGTAAGCGGCGAGGGATGAAAGGGCAATGATGCCGGCCACCCCGACTACCGTGATGATGACGTTGTTGAGAAACAACTGCGGGTAATCGATGAACTTCCACACATAGATGTAATTTTCCAGGGTCAGCTTCTCCGGCAGCGCCACCACGTTCCGCATCACTTCGCCGAAGGTCTTAAACGAGTTGATCAGCACGAGAAACATCGGATACAGGAACACGAGGGCGGAAACGATCATGAACAATTCGAGCAGCGCAAGTCCGATTTTTCCGCGCTTCATCAGCTCTCCACCTCTCTCCGTTTGAAGTAGGCCAGCTGAACGACGGTGATGATCATGACGGCGAAGAACAGCACGAGCGCCTTCGCGGTGCCGTACCCGTACATGTTGTTCTGGAACGTATCCCGGTAGATGTCATACGACACGCTGACCGTGGACCCACCCGGACCGCCGGCGGTAAGGGACAGGATGACATCGAAAATTTTGATCGAGTTGGTGAGCGCCATGAACACGGCGATGGTCACCGACGGCGCAAGCAGCGGCAGCGTTACGCTGAAGAAGCGGCGAACCAGCCCCGCCCCGTCCACAACGGCCGCTTCCATGACGTCGGCGGGCACCGATTGCAGACCGGCGATGTAAATGACGATATAGAACCCGACGGACTGCCAGATGGACACCAGAAGCACGGAGATGAACGCCAGCGTATTTTCGCCCAGCCAGCTCCATTGGAAAATGCCCCAGCCGGTCTGTTCATAGAGCGATTCGAATCCCTGCATGAAAATGAACCGCCAAATGAAACCGACAATGACCAGACTGAGAATGTACGGGACAAAAAAAGCGGCCCTGAGCGCCGTCCGCGTCTTCAGCGGCCGGTCCAGCGCGAGGGCGATCAACACCGCCAGCACGTTGACGAGGATGATGTACAGAATCGAATATTTGAGCGTGAACAGGGACGCGTTCAAAAAGTTCCGGTCTTGAAGCAGCGCCCGGAAGTTGTCGAATCCGATGAAGTCGGGATTGCTGTTGATGCCGTTCCACTCGGTAAGGGAATACGCCATGCTCATGACGAACGGGATATAGAAGGCGAACAGCACGCCGATCACAGCGGGGATGACGAACAGCGAGAACTCCCATCCGGAGCGCGATTTGCGGCCCATGCTGAACATGATTTCACCTGCTTTCTTGTCGTTGCGTGCAAACTGACGGATAATACACATTATAGGCGGGCCGTAAGCCGCAAAAGAATGCATTTCTGTAATCAAATAAGGGGAATAACGTGTACTGCAACTGCTCCCGGAGGGGATTCCCATGCCCGACTGGATGAACCGCATCCGCCGGCTTGCCGGCAAACCGTCGGAACGGCTTGTCCGCAAACTGATCTTGCTGTTCGCCGGCCTGGCGATGCTGATCGTACTGCTGCTTACCTTCATTTCCTACAAAATGATTGAACGGCAGTCGGTAGAATCCTTCGTTGCCGGCAGCAAGAGCAACCTGATGCTGGTCAACAAAAACATCGTCCGCTACTTCGCGGAAATCGACCAGATGTCGACGCCCGGGCTGCAGTACGACGCACTGATCCAGGCGGCCGAGTGCGGGACCTGCGATTACACGGCCCAGATCTTTCTGGAGAATTACGTGCGCAGCATGTTTCATTCCCGAAATGACATCGAGAGCCTGTTTTTTTACCTGCCGTCCCATAACCAATACTACGCCATCAGCAAAGGCGAGCCGGGACGGACGGTGCGCATTGTGTCGGATGAAGAGGGGCGGATCGCGAGACAGAAATGGATGGAGATGGTTCTGGATCGGGACACGAACCGCCTGATTCAGACGCTGCTGCTGGATGAGTCCGTCGGATACGCCCGGACGAAGGACAGCTACATCGCCTATCACCGGGTCATTCGGACACTGCTCGAGCGGGAACCGATGGCGGTGCTCACGATTTTGTTTTCCCCCGGAGGCCGCGATGAGATTTTACGCGATGTCGCCCTCGCTCAAGGGGAACAACTGCTATTGGCGGATGCCGAAGGACGGCCTTTCTATTGGAGCGACCCGGCTTTCTTCGAACAGGCGCCTCTGACGGAATGGCTGGCCGACATCCGGGCGGACGAAGACGGCGTCCTGGACCGGGTGCTGGGCGGCGAGCGCTACATGGTGATCGGTGATATGGATCAGACTACCGGTTGGACACTCGTCAAATGGACGCCGTACCGGCTGATCTACGCTTCAGCGCAGAAGACGCGCAACGTCAGCATATTGCTCGGGTCGGTCTTTGTGCTGTTCGCGCTTCTGGCCGTCTCGCTGATGTCCAACGCGATCACCCGCCCGCTCAAGGCGCTCACCCGCAAGATGGAAGCGTTCAGCCGCGGCAATTTCAACGTGATGGTCGAGGTCCGGGGACAGGATGAAATTGCCCTGCTGTCCCGCCAGTTCAACCGGATGGTCCGGCAGATTGAAGAGCTGATCAATGAGCGGTACCGCATGCAGCTCGCGGAGAAGAACGCCGTGCTCAAGGCGCTGGAGGCGGAGCTCAATCCGCATTTCATGTACAATGCGCTGCAGACGATCTCCACCAACGCGCTGAAGAAAGGCGTGCCGGAAGTGGCCGACATGGTGGACGCCCTGGCCGGGACGCTGCGCTACAGCATCAGCCGGCGAGACCGGGTGCTGCTCAGAGAAGAAATCCAACACATTGAACGCTATCTGGCCATCCAGAAGGCCCGATTCGGCGGCAGGCTGCAAGTCCGCTTCGAGCTGGACGACCGGTTGCCCGACGTGGAGATTCCAAAACTGTCCGTCCAGACGCTGGTGGAGAATGCCGTCAAACACGGCGTGGAGAAGACGTCCGTCCCGGTCTTGATCCGGATCCGAGCCTGGCCGGACAAGCTGGGCACGGTCATCGCCGTGCACGACAGCGGTCCGGGCATGGACGGAGAACAACTGGAGCTGCTGCGGGAGCGGCTGGCGCGCGATTGGGACGACCGGGAGCAGCAGGGGAATGCTTCCATCGGTCTCTCCAACCTGGCCGCCCGCCTGAAGCTGCTTTACGGCGATGCGGCGCGGCTCATGATTGATTCCGATGAATTGGGGACGGAAGTCCGCATTTTGATCCCTCGGGGAGGAAATGATGGCAATGATTCGGGCGCTGATCATCGAGGATGAACAACCGTCCCGGGAAGCGATCAAACTTCTGGGCAATTGGGAGAAATACGGCATTGCGGAGATCGACGAAGCGGAGAACGGCCGGGAGGGGCTTCGGCTTGTGGCCGCCCGGCGGCCGGACCTGCTGCTGGTGGACATGAAGATGCCGGAAATGGACGGCGTCGAGTTTCTGCGCCGGGTGTCCGCGGAACATCCCGAATGCGTATGCATCGTCATCAGCGGTTACGACGATTTCGAATACGCACGCACGGCCATCCTTTCGGGGGCCATCGATTATTTGCTGAAACCGATCAACCGGCACGATCTGAACGAGGCGCTGGCGAAAGCCGCGGCGCTGATCGGGCGGCGGAAACGGGAAGCCGGCGAGCGGATTGATCAGGGCATAGCCCTCAACCTTTCGCTGCCGAAACTGAAGGAGACGGTTTTCCTTCGCCTGGTGGAAGACGCGGGCGGCGTCACGCCGACCCACCTGTCCGTTATCGGTGCCGACAAACCCGCGGAGTATCAGGTGGCCGTCTTCTGCCTGCTGAACATGACGCAGGTGCGGCGGGAAAAATTCAAAGGGGATACGGAACTGTTCCGATTTGCCGTCGCCAACCTGCTGAACGAGTTGGAGCTGGACGGGGTGAACTGCTTCAGCTTCGCCAATCCGAAATCGGCACGGGAGTTCATTCTCGTGCTGACGTTGGACCCTGCCCGCCCTCACGGCCTTCGTCCCGATATCGAAGGATTGCTGAAGGAGGGGCTCGACCGGCTGGAGAAATGGCTCCATCTCGTCGCCTCCGGCGGGGTCGGCCGCCCGGTCCAATCCCATACCCAAATACGCGATTCCTACCTCGCCGCCCGGGATTTGGCATGGTCCGCCAACCTGGCGGAGACGGCCCATCGGCCGATATGGGCAGCTTCCGCCGCGGAAC
Source organism: Thermobacillus xylanilyticus (assembly GCF_907165215.1). GTDB lineage: Bacteria > Bacillota > Bacilli > Paenibacillales > Paenibacillaceae > Thermobacillus > Thermobacillus xylanilyticus. Next base: position 34,579 of record NZ_CAJRAY010000001.1, read on the forward strand.
AAGGGTCGCCGCCGCCGCTCATCGGAAGGATGCCGCTCATCCGGCACGGCCTGGAAGAAGGAAATGCGGCCTATGCCGCCGCCGTCGTCAGCGATTATGTCGCGGAGATCCGCAAGGCCGGCCGCCTGAGCCTGGCCGCCGCCGACCGGCTGCTGGACGATTTCGCGACGCTGCTGCATGAGCTGGCCCTCGACCTCGGCGTGCCGAACGGTTGGCAGCCCGACATGCGCTCTGCCGGCCATGATCCGGACATGCCGTACGACCTTACGTCGCTCAAGCAATTTGAAAGCGCGATGCAGGATCTGCTGGCGGACTTCGCCGATTATGTGCGGAGAACGGTCAAATCGGCCGCCCGCTTCCACGTAAGCGACATCAAGGCGTACATCGATCAACATTACAACGAATCGATCCGCATTCATACGTTTACGGAAAAATACTACCTGAGCCGCGAATACTTGATGAAACAGTTCAAGCAGGCATACGGCATGGGCATCTACGAATATGTGCAAAAAGTGCGCATGGAAAAGGCGGCGGAACTGCTCAGGGACCCCGAGCTGAAAATTCAGGACGTCTCCGATCTGGTCGGCTTCAAGGACAAAAATTATTTCAGCAAGGCGTTCAAAAATCATTTCGGGCTGTCCCCCACAGAGTACCGCAGCAAGGAACAGAACGCCACTTTTTTACCCTGAAATCTCTACGATATCGCCTTCTTTCGGACTCTCCGCGTTCTTTACAATGAAAAGGCAAACATCCAAAAGACGGAGGGGTTGAAATGTTGAAAAAAACGGCACTCGTGTTGTGCGCCGTCCTGCTGGCCGGCATGGCCGCGGCATGCGGTTCCAAGAATAACGCGGAACAGGGCGCGAACACGGGAGAAGGCGGCGGAGCGAACGAACAGCCCGTCAACATGCGCATGTTCATCAACATGCCGGAATACACCGACGCCTTCAATGCTTTCGTTGAAGAGTACAAAAAAGTAAAGCCGAACGTCTCGATTGAACTGGAAATCATGCAGGCCGACTACCCGACCATCCTGAAATCGAAAATCGCGTCGGGCAACCTGTCCGACGTGTTCGCATCGACGGCCGGCGGGGAAATCGATCAGTACGCGGAGTATAGCGCCGACCTGACCAACGAACCACTTGCGCAAGCAATGAACGACGCGGTGAGAGCGAACATGACGTCCAGCGACGGCAAGGTGCTCGGCCTGCCGGTGAAGGACAACCTGTTCGCCATCATCTACAACAAAGACCTGTTTGAGAAGGCGGGCATCGAATCGTTCCCGAAAACGATGACGGAACTGAAGGATGCCATCGCGAAGCTGGAAGCGATCGGCGTAACGCCTTTCGCCAACGGTTACAAAGAGTGGTGGGTGCAGAAGCATATCTTCCAGCACTTCATCAATGCGGCGGCTCCGGGCAACACGAAAGCGCTCGTTCAGGACTTCATCGCCGGCAAGACGACGTTCGCGGATCATCCGGAATTGATGGCCTTCTTCGACTTCATCGACCTGACCGTTGAGCATGGCATGCCGAAGCCGCTGGAACGTGACCTGTCCGCGCAAATCAGCGACTTCGCGACGGGCAAGGCGGCCATCATGACCGGTCAAGGCGCCTGGACGGAAGAGCAGATTCTGAAGATCGATCCGAACCTGAACATCGGCGTGGCCGGCTATCCGGTCAGCGAGAATCCGGAGGATGCCATGATCATTACCGGCGCCGACCAGGCGCTTCGGATCAACAAGGATTCCCCGGTGGTCGACGAAGTGCTGGAGTTCTTCAACTGGCTGTACACGTCGGATTACGGCAAATCGTGGTTCTCGGAAGTGGCGAAAGTCATTCCGCCGATCAAGGACGTCCCGTTCCCGCAGCTGCAGATGCCGCAGCAAATGCAGCAAATCATGCAGACCGAGAAGACGGGCGAACTGGCGATTATCTATTCGCTGGACAGCTTCCATCAGCGCTTCGGCGAGATCATGCAAGCCTACATCGCGGGCAACACGACGCGCGAACAGGCCGTCAAAGACATCGAAAACGCCTGGACGCAGCTCGGCGCGCCGAGATAACCGGAAGACAGAACACCCAGCATCTTGAACGATGCCGGGTGTTCTTGTTTGTGGAACGCTGCCGATTGGCGTACACTGATGGTATCGAAGGAGGCGAACTACATGTCCGAACACAGCAGCACCCCGAATCAAGATAACGAACCTGCCGCCGGCATCGAGATCGGCATCAGCACCTTCCTCGAAGCGACGCCCGACCCGGAGACGGGCGAGCGGATCAGCCATGCGGAACGACTGCGCCGCGCGGTGGAAGAAATCGTCGTTGCCGATCAGGCCGGCCTTGACGTCTATGGCGTCGGCGAGCACCACCGGCCCGACTACGCCTGCTCCGCGCCGGCCGTCGTGCTGGCGGCCGCCGCGCCGCTGACGAAGCGGATCCGGCTCACGAGCGCGGTCACCGTCCTGTCCTCGGACGACCCGGTCCGCGTCTATCAGCAATTTGCCACGCTGGACGGCATTTCGAACGGCCGGGCGGAAATCATGGCGGGCCGCGGCTCGTTCATCGAATCGTTCCCGCTCTTCGGCTGCAAGCTGGAAGACTACGACGAGCTGTTCAACGAGAAGCTGGAACTCTTGCTTGAAGTGTGCCGGAACGAGATCGTGACGTGGCGCGGCGGACACCGGCCCGCGATCGACGGCCGCGGCGTCTATCCGCGCGCCGTGCAGAACCCGCTGCCCGTCTGGATCGCGACCGGAGGCAATCCGGAATCGGCCGTCCGGGCCGGCATGCTCGGCCTGCCCGTCTGCTTCGCGATCATCGGCGGCATGCCGGAGCGGTTCGCGCCGCTCGTCGAGCTGTACAAGCGCGCGGCCGTGCAGGCCGGCCACGATGTGTCGAAGCTGCAGATCGCGACGCATTCGCACGGCTTCGTCGCGGACACGACCGAGGAAGCGGCCGAGAAATTCTATCTGCCGACGCAGGCGCAGATGAACCAGATCGGCCGGGAACGGGGATGGCCGCCGTACACCCGCGAGACCTACGACGCGGCGCGCAGCCTGCGGGGCGCGCTCTACGTCGGCGACCCCGAATATGTCGCGGAGAAAATCGTCCTGCTTCACCGGAACCTCGGCGTCACCCGGTTCTTCCTCCACGTCAACGTCGGCACGATGCCGCACAAGGACGTGCTGCGCGCGATCGAGCTGCTCGGCACACGCGTGGCGCCGATCGTGCGGAAGGAGCTGGCGCGCGGGACGGGACGCGCGGGGGATGCGGAGTGACGAGCCAATCTTTGGCTTGATTGCGCGCCCTTGATATGCCACAATCATCGTGAACACGCATTCACAGCGTCGCAGCCCGCCCTGCGGCGCGTTCGATTCAACACCTTATCGCCGATCACAAGGAGGCTATCCATCCATCATGCGTACCATTCAACTCGGCACCAGCACGCTTCAAGTGCCCGTCGTCGCCGTCGGCTGCATGCGCATCAACCGGCTGAGCAAGCCGGAAGCGGAGAAATTCATCCGCACGGCGCTCGAAGAAGGCGCGAATTTCTTCGACCATGCGGACATCTACGGAGGCGGCGCCTGCGAGGCGATTTTCGCGGACGCCATCGGCATGAACGCCGAAATCCGCTCGTCCATGATCCTGCAGTCGAAGGTCGGCATCCGCAAGGGGATGTTCGACTTCTCGAAGGAACATATCCTGTCGTCCGTCGACGGCATCTTGAAGCGGCTGCGGACGGACTACCTGGACGTGCTGCTGCTCCACCGTCCGGACGCGCTCGTCGAGCCGGAGGAAGTGGCGGAGGCGTTCGATCAGCTGCACAGCTCCGGCAAAGTGCGCTGGTTCGGCGTCTCGAACCAGAAGCCGATGCAGATCGAGCTCTTGAAGCGCTATGTGCGCCAGCCGATCGTCGCGAACCAGCTGCAGCTCAGCATCACGAACGCGACGATGATCTCGAACGGCATCAACGTCAACATGGAAAACGACTCCGCGATCGACCGCGACGGCAGCGTGCTCGACTACTGCCGCCTGCACGATATCACGATTCAGCCGTGGTCGCCGTTCCAGTACGGGTTCTTCGAGGGCGTCTTCCTCGACAACCCGAAGTTCCCGGAGCTGAACAAGAAGATCGACGAGATCGCGGCGAATCACGGCGTCTCGAACACGACGATCGCGATCGCGTGGCTGCTCCGCCATCCGGCGAAGATGCAGCCCGTGACCGGCACGATGAACATCGACCGCCTGCGCGACTGCTGCAAGGCGAGCGAAGTGCATCTGTCCCGCGAAGAGTGGTACGAGATCTACCGTGCCGCCGGCAACATTCTGCCGTAAATGCGAAACGGCCGCCAAGGATGTCAGGTCCTTGCCGGCCTTTCTTTTTTCTTGTCGGGCCTCATTCCTGCTCTTATGCCGATGCAACCAATTCCGCCAGCTTGCGCGCCGCCGACTCGCCGGACTGCGGATTCTGGCCCGTCACCAGCTTCCCGTCGACTTCGACGTGATCGGCCCATTTCTCCGCGGGGATGAACTCCGCGCCCGCCTGCCGCAGCCGGTCCTCGAGCAGGAACGGCATCGCCTGATCGAGCTTCACGGCGCGCTCTTCCTCGTTCGTGAACGCCGTCACCCGCCGGCCTTTCACCAGATGCGTGCCGTCGGACAGCCTCACGTCGACGAGTCCGGCCGGACCGTGGCAGACCGCGCCGACCGGACGATCCGATTCGATGAGCGTCCGGATGAGCGACTGCAGCTTCACGCTGCCCGGCAGGTCGAACATCGTCCCGTGTCCCCCCGGCAGGAAAAGGGCGTCGAACCCGTCCGCGCTCACCGCGTCAATCGGCACCGTATCGTCGAGCACCCGGATCGCCTCCGCCCATTTGGCTTCCGCCTCCGCCGTCAGGCTGCGCGGATCGATCGGCGCTTTGCCGCCTTTGATGCTTGCAACCGTAATCTTGAACCCGGACGCGCGGAACACTTCATACGGCTCGGCGAACTCGGACAGCCAGATCCCCGTCCGTTCGCCCGTCGGCATTTCGCCGTGGCTCGTCACCACCATGAGCATATGTCGTTGGGCCACCATCCATCCCTCTTTCCACCATGGAATATGCATGCAGCCGGCTGCCACGCTTTCAGTGTATGCCATCGGCTGCTATAATCCAAATAAAGAAAAATGCATGGTGGTATTAAAATTTTTATGGCCGACTTCGAATGGTTCCGTTCCTTCGTCGCAATCTACCGCCACGGCTCCGTCTCCGCCGCCGCGGCGTCCCGGTACATGACCCAGCCGGCGCTCAGCCAGCATCTCGCCGCGCTCGAGGCCGAGATCGGGGAGCCGCTGTTCCGCCGGACGCCCCGCCGCATGGTGCCGACCGAGCGCGCGAAGCAGCTCTACGCGCAGATCGCGCCGGCCGTCGACCGCCTGGAACGGGTGGACGACGCCTTCAAGCTGCCGGGACGGGCGCCCGTCCTCCGTCTCGGCGGACCGTCCGAGTTCATGCACGAGCGGATCATCCCCGCGCTGCCGGACTCGCCGTACCGGCTGATTATCACGTTCGGCGAGACGCGCCCGCTGCTGCGCCTTCTGCAGGACGGCGAGCTCGACCTGCTCGTGGCCACGCAGCATGTGGCGACGACCGGGCTTGTCTTCTCCCGGCTCGCCGTCGAGACGTTCCTGCCGGTCGGCGCCCGGCCGCTCGACGTGCCGCGCGGCGCGGGCAGAGAAGCGATCCGGGCCGCGCTTGAGAAGGAGCGTTGGATCAGCTACGGCTCCGACCTGCCGATGATCCGCCGCTACTGGATGCAGGCATTCGGCGTCCGCTGCGCGATTCTGCCGGACTGCGTCGTCCCCGACTTGCGGGTCATCAAGACGATGGTGCTGCGCGGGTTCGGCGTCAGCGTGCTGCCGGATTACCTGATCCGCGATGAGCTCAAGGCGGGACGCCTCCACGTGCTGCATGAGCCGGATACACCGGCCGTGAACGAGCTGTGGCTCGTCCGGCGGTCGGCGGACAGCGGCGATGAGCGGCTCTCGGCCTTCGCCGACGCGCTCGCCGCGGCTGCCGCCCGCTGAGGAAATATCTAGCAGCAATCGCGAAGGTTGTGAAAATTGTCGAAATTGATATAATCAGATCAGTAAATACATTATTTAACAGGAGACGTCGCTAATGTACCTGGTTTACGTAGATGAGAGTGGGGATATCGGACTCACAAATTCACCTACACAATTTTTTGTACTGAGTGCATTGGTAGTACATGAGTCACAATGGGAAAACTTGTTGGATGATGTATTACAATTCCGTTCAGATATGCGGAGTTTCTATGGTCTTAAATTAAGAGAAGAGATACACGCTGCACACTTCTTTTCGAAGCCTGGCAAGTTGGCACGAATCCCAAAACACGAAAGACTTCAAATTTGTAAAAAAGCAATTGATTTTCAGGAGAATTTAGGTTACATCCGCTTAGTCAATGTAGTTGTCAGAAAACTTGGGAAACCATCCACATATGATGTTTTTGAAAAAGCATGGAGTCGCTTAATTCAAAGAATCGACAATACAATACAATACAATATGGTAACTTTCCAAATGGCCATGGTAGAGACAGAGATAAGGCTATTATCATACCAGATCAAACTGACAACAAAAAATTAACGGGTCTGGTTAGAAAAATGAGAAGATATAACCCTGTGCCCAATTTGGGCGCCCCAGGGTATAGAATGCTACAAACTATCCGAATCATAGAAGATCCTTACTTTAAAGATTCTGCAAATTCCTTTATACACCAATTAGTAGATGTAAATTCCTGCTTTTTGTACCAAATGCATCAACCAAATTCCTATATACGTTCCAAAAAGGCGCAAAATTATTTCAGAAGATATAATAGTATCTTATGCAAAGTTGCTTCGCGAACAGATCCAAATGGTATAGTTTACGTTTGAATAGGCAAAAATAAAAGGCCCGTAAGGGCCGGGTGGAGCCTACTACCAAGTCTGGCTTGGGTTCAGTTCCAATTTCATTGTATTCAGATATTGACAAAATGTCAAAAAGAAATTACATTGTTGGCCACCAAATTGTGGCCTTTATTATTTGTTACTGCCATATACACTTGGCATGCTATGATGGGACCGGGAGGCTTCCAATCATGACCGCTTACCATTCCGCACAGAACGGCCCGGAGGCGGCCGTTGCCGCGCTGCTCCGCTGCCCGGTCTGCGGACAGACCGTCCGGCTGGACCGCCGGAGCATCGTCTGCCCGGCCCGCCACACGTTCGACCTGTCGAAGCACGGATACATCAATCTGCTGACGCGCCCGGCGCGCGCGAAATATGACAAGCGGCTGTTCCAATCCCGCAGGGCGGTGCTGCTCGGCGGACTGTACGATCCGCTCCATGAACTTGCGGCGGCGAAGATCCTGCAATCTTGCGGCGGCAAGTCCCCTATCCTCCTGCTCGACGCGGGCTCCGGGGAAGGCTCGCATCTGGCCCGCATCCGCGGCAAGATCGCGGCGGAAACGGGGCATGCTATTCGGGGTGTGGGCATCGACCTCGCGAAGGAAGGCGTGGAAATGGCTGCGCGATCGTATCCGGAGCTGCTCTGGTGCGTCGGGGATCTGGCCCGCAGTCCGCTGGGCGCCGGCTGTTTCGACGCCGTCCTCAACATCCTCTCTCCTGCCAACTATGAGGAGTTCAGCCGGCTGCTGGCGCCCGGCGGCATCGTATTGAAGGTAATCCCCGAACCCGATTACCTTATCGAACTCAGGCGGCTGCTGCAGCCGGATGCGGATCGGCCGGTCACCGCCGGCAGCCGGGCGAAGGCGCATTTCCGGGAACGGTTCGCACGGGTCGACGAGGACCGGCTCCGCTGCCGCGTCCGGCTGGACCGGCCGCTGCTGCCGCACCTCGCCGCGATGACGCCGCTGAGCTGGCAGGCCGGCGAAGAGGCCCTGCAGCGCATTGCCGAGCTGGACCAGCTCGAGGTGACGATCGATCTGGCCGTGCTCATCGGCCGCAAAGCCGATTGAACTGCGCGGCTCCGGCTGAACCGTGCATAGCACATGCCCCCTCCTCGCGCAGTGATGCCGGTCACAACGGACGATGTCCAACATTTGCTACCATGAAATCAAACGAAGAGCGAGGAGGCATACCGGTATGAAACTGTCCGGCAAAGTCGCCATCGTCACCGGCGCGGCATCCGGCATGGGCAAAGCCATCGCCGAACGGTTCGCGCAGGAAGGCGCCAAAGTCGTCGCATCCGATCTCAATGCCGAAGGCGTGCAGGCCGTGGTCCGGGGCATCGAAGCGAAAGGCGGCACGGCCATCGCCGCGGCGGCCAACGTCGCCAAGGAAGAAGACGTGCGGAACCTCGTCGATACGGCCGTTTCGACGTACGGCACCGTCGACATCCTGATCAACAACGCCGGCATCATGGACAACTTCGTCCCGGCGGCGGAAATCACCGACGAGCTGTGGGAACGCGTCTTCGCGGTGAATACGACCGGTCCGATGCGGACAACCCGCAAAGTGCTGCCGATCTTCATCGAGAAGAAGAGCGGCGCCATCGTCAACATCGCCTCGATCGGCGGCCTGCAAGGTTCCCGGGCGGGCGCGGCCTACACCGCTTCGAAGCACGCCGTCATCGGCTTTACGAAGAACGTCGGCTTCCAGTACGCCGAATACGGCATCCGCTGCAACGCGATCGCGCCGGGCGGCGTGAACACGAACATCGGCACGACGATGAACAACCCGAGCCAATTCGGCATGGGCAAGGCCATGTCCGGCGCAAGCAACAACCCGCGCGCGGGCGAGCCGGAAGAGATCGCGGCCGTCGCGCTGTTCCTCGCTTCGGACGACGCAAGCTTCGTGAACGGCGCGGTCGTGACGGCCGACGCGGGCTGGACCGCATACTGATCCAGGATTGGCTCCACTCCCCTTCCCATCGAAACCATCGAAACGCGAAATGGAACCGCTCAGGTTCCATTTCGCCGTTTCACCGGTTCTCCGCCATCCATTGCGCGGCGAAGTCCACCGCCTCCTTCATGTCGAAAAGCCGGCATTCCGCCTGTCCGACCGTCCCTTTCCGCACGGAAATGCTGCCTTCCATCTCCCTGCCGATCCGGTTGAAATCATCCGCGTCGTAGGCATAGTCTTCGAACCACCGCCACACCCGCTCGCCGTTTTCCCGGATCGCCGCCCCCATCCGCTTGACCGGCATCGAAGGGAGCCGGGTTTCGGCCAGATGAAAGCTGGTGCAGGCATGGTAGCCGACGCCGAGCAGCAGCACCTTCGCCCGCATGCCGTACATTTTGCCGAGCGGCGAGGGCATGCCGAACTGCGGGGTGAGCGGATGTTCCGACACGATCGCATCCGCATGCCGCCCGTTCGCGCAGAACGACACCTGGGGATGGCCGGACCGCTTCGTCCCCGGATACGTGCGGAACAACTCGGCGATCCGCCCCATCCCGCGCGTCGGCGTCACATCCGGATCGAACGCGGGCCACTCCCGGTAAATGATTTCGTGCCAGTCCGCCGGCACCGGGGGATTCTGCCATTCGGCCGGATCGCTCCAGTCGCCGGTTTGCGCCGGCATGACCAGCGTCCCCTCCCCGCCGACCGCGCGGAGCAGCGCATCCACGACCGCCTGCGGTCCGCCGCACACCCAGCCGATGCTCGACAGCGACGAATGGACAAGCAACACATCCCCGTCTTCGACCCCGAGCCGCCGGAGATCGCGCACCATCCTTCCGGTCGTCACCGGTTCGGCCGTCCGGGCGACGACATCCTTCTCGCTCATGCCGATCCCTCCCGTACCTATGTGCATATCCGTTCGCCGCAGCCGGGTCCATCCCCTTCCCGTCCGCCGCGGAAACCTTGATTATAGTGGAAAAATTCGCCACCGGAATGTCATTGACAACCTTTCTTCCGGCCGCTATCATCATATTGTCGAAACTGATAATCATTATCATTTCGTCAAACCATCAACATACATAGCAAGTTGAGGAGTGGAGCATCATGCGCAACATTTTGTTCCCCGTCCTGCTGGTGCTGGCGCTCGCCGTCACCGCATGCGGCGGCGGGAATCAGCAGTCGGCCCGGGAAAATCAACCGCCGGCGCAGGAGAACCCGCAATCCGCCCGGGGGAATGAGCAGCCCGCACAGAGCGGCACCATCACCTACGAATCGGAGACCGGACCGATCGAAGTTCCCGCAGATCCTCAGCGGGTCATCTCCCTGTCCGGCTTCACCGGCAACCTCATGCATCTCGGCGTGCCCGTGATCGGCACCGACGTATGGTCGAAGAGCGCCCCGCAGTTCGCCGAGCAGCTGAAGGATGTCGAGGAAGTGTCCGAAGAAGGTCTGGAGAAAATCATCGAGCTTGAGCCCGACCTGATCATCGCGCTGTCGACCACCAAGAACCTTGACAAGATGAGCCAGATTGCACCCACCGTCTCGTACACCTGGGGCGCGCTCAACATTTTCGACATGCACATCGAGGTCGGCAAGGCGGTCAACAAGGAGCAGGACGCCCGGGAATGGGTCGAAGGTTTCCGGAAGCGTCTGGAAGAAGCCGGCGCGAAAATCCGCGAGAAAATCGGCGAGGACGCCACGGTCACCGTCATCGAAGTGTATGACAAGGCGATCTACGTGTTCGGCGACAACTGGGCGCGCGGCACGGAGCTGCTCTATCAGGAAATGAAGCTCGGCATGCCGGAGAAAGTGAAGGAGAACGCGCTGGCATCCGGCTACTACGCGCTGTCTCCGGAAGTGCTGCCGGAATTCGTCGGCGACTATCTGATCATCAGCAAATATTCGAACGCCGACTTGTCGTTCCAGGACACCGAAACGTACAAGAACATTCCCGCCGTGAAGAACGGCCGGGTGCTCGAAATGACCGGGGAAGGCTCTTCGTTCTCCGACCCCTACACCCTGGAGATGCAGCTGGAGCTGTTCGAAGATTTCTTCCTGAACAGCCCGTGACGGAGAGGATGACGCTTCGTGATGAACGTTCCGGGGCGCCCGCGCAGGGCCGCATACGGATGGACGATGGCCGCCGGCGTCGCGGTCATGGCAGGGATGTTCGTCGTGTCGCTCGTGTACGGCGCGGCGAACATCCCTTTCCGTGATGTCTGGCAAGCTCTTTTCTCCCGGGAGGTCAATGATCAGATTCTGATCATCCGGGAAATCCGGCTGCCGCGGGAGATCGCCGCGATGGTCGTCGGCGCCGCATTGGCCGCCGCAGGCGCGATCATGCAGGGGATGACGCGCAATCCGCTCGCCGACCCCGGGCTGCTCGGCATTACGGCGGGCGCGAACCTGGCGCTCGCCGTCGGGTTCGCGTTCTTCCCCGCGCTCGGCTACTTCGGCATGACCGTCGCCGGTTGGATCGGCGCAGCGTTCGGCATGCTGCTCGTCCTCGGCCTCGGCGCCTCGCGCAGGGACGGCTGGTCCCCGCTCCGGCTCGTGCTGGCCGGGGCGGCCGTCACGTTCTTCCTGTACGCCCTCGCCGAAGCGATCGGCATCGCCTTCAAGGTGACGAAGGACGTCTCGATGTGGACGGCGGGCGGCATCATGGGCACGACCTGGCGGCAGCTCGCCATCGTCGTCCCGACCGTCGCCGCCGGCCTGATCGCCGCGTTTCTGTACGCCCGTCAGCTGACGGTGCTGTCCTTGAGCGAAGAAGTCGCCGCCGGGCTCGGCCAGCGCACCGCCCTCGTCAAGGCGGCGCTGTCCGCCGTCGTCATCCTGCTGGCCGGCGTATCCGTCGCCCTTGTCGGCAGCATGGCGTTCATCGGCCTGATGGTGCCGCATATCGCGCGGGCGCTCGTCGGCACGGACTATCGGCGCGTCCTGCCGATGGCGGCGGTGGCGGGCGCCTCGCTGCTGCTGCTCGCCGACACGCTCGCCCGGACGATCAGCAAGCCTTATGAGACGCCGACGGCAGCGATCATCGCCGTGCTCGGCATCCCGTTCTTCCTGATCATCGCGCGGAGAGGGGGGCAGCGCTCATGATTCCGAAGGCGCTCGTCCGGAAACAGCGCCTCTGGCTGCTTGGCCTGCTCGGCCTGACCGCGGCCACCGCGGTCGTCAGCATGGGCCTCGGCTATGCTTCGCTGTCCTTCGACCGGCTCATTCCGACCTTCCTCGGCCAGGGGACGTTCAAGGAAGAATTCGTGCTGTTCTCGATCCGGCTGCCGCGCATCGTGATCACGCTGCTCGCCGGCATGGCGCTGGCGCTGTCCGGCGCCATCCTGCAGGGGGTCAGCCGCAACGAGCTGGCCGATCCCGGCATCATCGGCATCAATGCCGGCGCAGGCGTCGCGGTTACGCTGTACTACCTGTTCTTCCCGATCGATGCCGGCCTGTTCCTCTATCTGGTGCCGGCCATCGCCTTCGCCGGCGCGCTGGCCGCCGCCATCCTGATCTGGCTGGCGGCGTACCGCCGCGGATCCGGCCTGCACCCGCTCCGGCTGGTGCTGATCGGCGCCGGCAGCTCCATCGCACTGAACGGCCTCATGGTCGTGCTGATCTCGGCAGCCGAGCCGCAGAAGGTCGATTTCATCTCGAAGTGGCGGGCCGGCAGCATCTGGGGTGCGGACTGGCCGTTCATCCTGGCGCTGCTGCCGTGGCTGGTCGTGCTCGTGCCGTTCGTGCTGCACAGAGCGCGCCGCCTGAATTTGCTGGAACTCGGGGAATCGGAAGCGATCGGCATCGGCGTGCCGCTCACGCGCGAGCGCGCCGCGCTGCTGCTGGCCGCCGTCGCGCTGGCCGCGTCCGCCGTCGCGATGGCCGGCAGCATCGTATTCGTCGGCCTGATGGCGCCGCATATCGCCAAGCGGCTCGTCGGGCCGCGCCACCAGTTATCCCTCCCGATCTCGATCCTCGTCGGCGGCTGGCTGCTGCTCGTCGCGGACACGATCGGGCGCAACGTCGCCCAGCCTGAGGGCATCGCGGCCGGCACGATGGCGGCGCTGATCGGCGCGCCGTACTTCCTGTATCTGCTGCTGCGCAAGTAAAACCAAAAGGCTCGGTCCCTGAATCCCTCAAGGCCGAGCCTCTTTCGTTTCACCGCCTGAGCGGAATGCCGTACATCCGGGCGAACGCCTCGCGCAGCGTCTCCGGCCCGTCCGCGCCGTTCTGCCCCGCGCCGCTGTCGAACATCGCCACGCCGTCCCGCAGGAAGACGATCCGGTCGGCCGCCGCCTCCGCGATCTCGAGCTGGTGCGTCGAGAACAGCACCGTCTGCCCCCGCCCCGCCGCCTCCCGCACGAGCCGGATGAAGCTCTCCATCCAGAAGGGATCGAGGCCGTTCGTCGGCTCGTCCAGCAGGACGAGCGGCGGCCGCGCGAGCAGCGCCTGCGCGAACAGGACGCGCTGCCGCATCCCCTTCGAGAACGACGCCACCGGCTTCGTCCCCGTGTCCGACAGCCCGACCTCGGCCAGCGCCTCGGCCGCCCGGCTCTTCGGCAGCCCGCGCAGCTTCGCCCAGAACGTCATCGTCTCCATCGCCGTCAGCCCGCCGGGGAACCGGTAATCGTCGGGCATGTAGCCGACCCGCTCGGCGTACCGCAGCCGGCCGTCCTTCCAGCGCAGCCCGCCGACGCGAATCTCTCCCGCGTCCGGGTGCAGGATGCCGGCGATCAACCTGAGAATTGTGCTCTTGCCCGCGCCGTTGCCGCCGAGCAGCGCGATCACCCGCCCCGCTTCCGCCTGCAGGGTGAAGTCCTTGATGACTTCCTGCCGGCGCATCGACTTCCGCACATGTTCCATCACCAGCACCGGTTCAGCCATGCCTCCGCCCCCTCTCCCAGAGCCATCCGGCCAGGCCGAGGCAGACGGCGACCCAGGCCAGACAGACGACCGTGAACACCATCGTCCCGCTCCCGCCGCGGATCCACGTCACCCACTCCGTGTAGTCCGCCCCGAGCATCGAGCCGCCGCCGAGCTTGATGACGGCAAGCAGCCGGGCCAGCTCCGCCGGATTGAACAACGTCAGCATCGACACGCCCGGCTTGATCCACGGATACGGCAGCATGCCGAGCACCGCGATCAGGAGCGCCGGCCAGGCCATGACCGTGAAGAACCAGACGGCGGCCGAGATTGTCAGCGCCTGCCACCGGTTGCGCGCCAGCGCGCCGACCAGCTGCGACACCGCAAGATACATCAGCGCGAGGCAAAAAGAAAACGCAAGCAGCACGACATAAGTCCGGAAACCGAAACCGCCGCCCGCCGCCCAGCCCGCGACGCCCGCCAGGCCGAAGCCGAACGCCGCGATGGCGAGCAGCACGACGGCAAGGCCGATGTACTTGCCGATCAGGTAGGCGCCGGTTGTCAGCGGGTAGGTGGAGAGCAGTTCCCATCCGCCGTCTTCTTTTTCACCCGTGAGGGAGAAGGAGCCCAGCATCAGCGTCATGAGCGGCAGCAGGTACAGGATCAGATTCAGCATCGTGCCCGTCACGCCGGAATACCCCTGCACGTATCCCTGCCGATTGATCAGCAGCAGGGCGAGCATGAACAGGGCGAACAGGGCCAGGAACGAATAAGCCCACGGATTGCGGAAGCCCATCCGGATTTCCCGGCCCGCCACCTGCAGCATTTGCGTCATGCCCCGGCTCCGCCTTCATGCGCATCCCCGCCGGCATCCCGGCCGTGGCCGCCGCCGTCGCCATGGCCGGCGCCGCGGCCATGCGTGCCATCGTCCCCATGCGCGCCCTCGCCATGCGCTTGTCCCATATCGCGATTCACTTTCCACGCATGATCCGGAAGTTCGTCCGCCGCCATGAGCACGCCCTTGCCCTGCTCCGCGATGAACGCCTCGGCGTCCGCCTTGTCCGCGAACGACAGCACGCCGTACGCCATCGGCGTCTTGAACGACGCGTCGTAGACGTAGTACGCCTTCTCCGTCTTGACCCATTGGAGGCCGTGATAGTCACGGACGAAGGACGCGCCGACATCGCCGTCGCCGTGTTCCGCCAGCCAGGCGTACATGCATCCGATATCGTCGAACATGAGCGTCCGTCCGTCTTTCATCACGATCTGCGTCGCATGGGCGTCGTCCGCCACAGCCATGTTGCATTGCGCGCACCGGTCCGTCTCCTCGTTCACCGCACGCGCCGAATATTCGCTGCGGCCGCATGCCACACTAAGGACGGCTGCCATGATGATCGCGAGTGCCAAGGTCATCCGCCGATTCCTCATGTCGTTCTCCTCCTCGAAATGATCATGACGGCGCAGGCCGCCGCAAGCAGAAGCGCGCCTGCGGCTCCTGCGGCCCGTCCCGATTCCCGGCTTGTCCTGTCCGTCTCCCGCGCGGGCTCCATGAGCGGCGCGGCGTCAACCGCCCACCCGCTCCGGTCCGCACCGTACAACCCCTCCAGAAACTTCATCCCCGGCGATTGGAACAGCAGCCGGAACACCGGCCGACGCTCCGTGACCGACAGGAAGAACGGATTGACGGCATAGCGCAGGTCGCTGGCGCCGTCGCCGTCCGCATCGACGCCGCTGAACGAATCCCAGAAATTCCGCTCGATCCGGTTCGCTCCGCTGCGCTGCGCGCCGGCATCCGCCACGTTCCCGATCCATTGGTTGCCCGTGACGGCGTTCCCTTCGGAATCGAGAAGCTGCATCCCCATGAAATTGTCCAGAATCTCGTTGTTCTCGATCCGGTTGTCGACGGATCCTTCCACGTAAATGCCGACCCGGTTGCCGGAAACGACGTTCCCGCGCACGACCGAATTTTTGGCCGCGAACAGCAGGATGCCCTGGGAGTTGACATTTTCGCTCTGCTTCGCAAAAATGTTCCCCTCAAGCAGCACGCCGTCCACCGTCATCACCATCGCGCCGGTGACATTCATGCGGCCGTCATTGCCGGCAATCACCGTGCCGTCCGAGTACATGACGTGGATGCCGTACCGCGACGACTCGACCGCGTTGCCCGTGATCCGCACGTTGTCGCTGTTCTCGATATAGATGGCGTCATACATCGACGCGACCGTGTTGTCCTGGATTACCGCGTCATGCGTCTCGTACAGATCGATGCCGTTCCGCCGCTCCGTGAACCGGCCGCCGGACGGCCGGGAAGAACGGACCATGCTGCCGCGCACGACCGACCGGTCGGCCCGTTCGAGGCGGATGCCGTAGCCGTCCGTCACGATGTCGAGCCCTTCGAGCGCCGCCCCGCGAGCCGTGACGAGCACCGCCGGGCTGTCTCGACCGCCCGCTTGCTCGATCCGAAGCCCGCGGACGGTGACGCCCGCCGCCGTAACGGCGATCGCGGGACGCTCGTCCGCGCTCGCAACCGTCACGGTGCCTTCCGCTTCCGCTTCCACCGTCAGCGGCTTGCCGATGACGGCCGGCCCGGCATACTCGCCCGGCGCAAGGCGCAGCACCGCCCCCTCCGGCGCCGCGTCAATGAGCGGCTGAAGCGGCTGCGGCTCGCCCGTGTCCGCCGCGCCCGCCGGC
Organism: Thermobacillus xylanilyticus; assembly: GCF_907165215.1. Classification (GTDB taxonomy): domain Bacteria; phylum Bacillota; class Bacilli; order Paenibacillales; family Paenibacillaceae; genus Thermobacillus; species Thermobacillus xylanilyticus. The sequence goes on from NZ_CAJRAY010000001.1 coordinate 51,031, forward strand.
CGGGCAGCCAGCGCCGCGCCGATCACCAGAAGGGCGGCGGTCCGCCTCATCCCGCGGACAAGGCTCGTCCGCGTCATTGCACGGTCACCTGTTTCTTCTTGTAGATATGGACGTCCTCGTAGTACAGATGAAGATCGATGTCATATTCGCCCGGCTGCTCGAACCGGTACTCGGCCGTGAACGTATTGTCGCCTTCGTAACGGTGTTTCACCGTGGTCGGCTCACCGTCCGCGATGACAACGAACTGCACGTTTGCATTTTCGTCCAGTTCGACGCCGGTAAACACCGCTTTCATCTGTACGGCTTCACCGGCCCGGGCTTGCGCCGGCTCGATCTCGAACGACGCTTCGATGCCGACCAGACCGATCTGCTGCAAGTTCTCGCGCGAACATGCCGCAAGAACCGCGAGCAGCACGAACGCCGCCGCGAGGATTCCCGCCGCTTTCCGCATCCGCATCGGTTCTCCGCCTCCCCTCACCCTCATGATTTCATCGTAGAACGCGCGCCTTCGGACCGCATGACCATTTCGGGCCAGGAGTTGTGGAGATTCCATGAACATCAAGAGCATGGTTTTCGCATATCTCGGACGGGCCGCATCCGTTATGCGCAGCAAGATATACCCTAGTATGCACGGTTTGGACTGCCGATCATTCGGCGGTCTTTTTTTCGCCTCATATAGCAAAATTTAGACACGATTTGACATGATATAACAAAATCTGAATATTGATGCAATTATTATAGTTATTTATAATAATTTTATATTAATAGTAAACTCTCAAATTTGACAAAGATTGGAGGAATCTTGACGTATGTGGAAGATTTCCAAGATGAAGTGGAGCTCCATCTTATCAGCGGTGCTGACAATGGCGCTCGTCGGAACGCTGCTCGCCGCCTGTACCAGCGGCAACAACAATAACGGCGGCCAAAACCAAAACGGCGGCGAAACCGCACCGCCAAGCGGCAATTCGCCGAGCACCAACACCCAAACCGGTGACGACTCCAATGCCGAACCAACGGGTGGGCTCAAGGAATTCCGTTTCACCATCGGCAGCGAACCGCCGAGCCTGGATCCGGCGCTGTCTACGGACTCGCAGTCTTACATTTTGGGTCTGGGGTTGTATGAAGGTTTGTTTCGCTTGAACCCCGAAGGAATTTCCGAACCGGCGCTGGCCGAGTCCATCGTGGTTTCCGCCGACGGCAAGACCTACACCTTCAAGCTGCATCAGGGGGCGAAATGGACCAATGGGGATCCGGTGACCGCCCACGATTTCGAATATTCCTGGAAACGCACGCTGGCGCCGGAGACCGCGGCCGACTACGCGTACATGCTGTACTACCTGGAAAACGGCGAGAAATACAACGCCGGCGAGGCTTCGGCCGACGAGGTCGGCGTCAAGGCGCTGGATGACTACACGCTGGAAGTGAAGCTGGAAAGCGCGACGCCTTACTTCCTGGACATCCTCGCCCACAGCTCCTACTGGCCGGTCAACAAAAACGTCGTCGAAGGCAGACCGGATTGGGCGACCGACATCAAAACGCTCGTCACCAACGGCCCGTTCAAGGTAACCGAATGGCAGCACGGCGGCAAGCTGGTGCTCGAGAAAAATCCGGACTACTACAACAAGGACAAGATCAACTTTGACAAAGTGACGGTCTTGATGGTTGAAGAAGACTCCACCGTCTTCAACCTGTTCAAGACGGACGAGATCGACTGGATCGGCGCCCAGGCGGGATCGGTGCCGACGGATCAGGTGACGCAAGTGCTTCAAAGCGGCGAAGCGAAGGTCATGCCGATCGCTTCCACGTACTATTACATCTTCAATACGACCAAAAAACCGTTCAGCAACGCCAAAATCCGCAAAGCGTTCGCGATGGCCATCGATCGGCAAGCCATCATCGACAACGTGACGAAAGCGAACCAAGAGCCGGCGTTCGCCCTCGTTCCGCCCAGCATCAGAGGCGTGGAAGGCAAATCGTTCCGTGAACTGTACCCGGACAGCGGTTACTTCCAGGAGAATGTGGAAGAAGCGAGAAAACTGCTCGCCGAAGGCCTGCAGGAAGAGGGGCTTTCCAAATTCCCCGAAGTTACGCTGCTTTACAACACCAACGAGGGCCATAAGGCGATCGCGGAAGCAATCGTGGACCAATGGCGCAAGAACCTGGGCGTGGAGGTGAAGCTCGGCAACCAGGAATGGGGCACGTTCCTGGAAACGCGGGACGCGCTGCAGTACGATATCGCCCGCGCCGGCTGGGGTGCGGACTACAACCATCCGATCAGTTTCTCGTACGACCTGATTCACTCCAAGTCCGGCAACAACGACGGTGCTTACGCCAACCCCCAAGTCGACCAACTGCTGGAACAGGCGATCGCATCCTCCGATGAAAAAACGGTCATGGCCAACATCGCGGAGGCGGAAAAAATCGCGATCGCCGACGACATGGCGATCCTGCCGATCTACTACTACACAACGGTGACGATGATTAAGCCCGGCATTGTGGACGTCGTCTCGGACTACGCCGGCTATCTCAACTGGGTTTTCGGCGACAGACAATGAGGCGGCAAGCCATAATCGAATTCATATCGTGACGGCAATGAACAAAAGGGTATATATAGTCCCTATATATACCCTTTTGAATTTTGGCAAAAGGGTGGTGAACTCCATGGTCCGCTTCATCCTGCAGAAATTCGTCTTTATGATCGTGTCGCTGTTCGTGCTGGTCACCGCCACGTTCGTGCTCATGAACGCGGTTCCCGGCAGCCCCTTGCAAAGAGAGAAGGCAACCACACCCCAAATCCAAAAAAATCTCGAAGCCTACTACGGTCTGGACAAACCGCTGATCCAGCAATACGGCATCTACCTTAAAAATCTGCTGAAATTCGATCTGGGCATTTCCATGAAAAAGCGCTTCTATTCCGTCAACAAAATCATCGCCGATTCCTTCAAATATTCGCTCCGTCTCGGCGTCGTGTCGGTGATCACCTCGGTCATCGCGGGCTGCGTGCTGGGCATTATCGCCGCCCTGCATCACCGAAAGTTTCTGGACAATCTGGCGATGGTGCTGGCGGTGATCGGACTCGCCGTTCCCAGCATGGTGATGGCGCCGCTCCTGCAATACCTGTTCGCCGTGAAATTCCGCCTGTTCAACGTGGCGGGGCTTGAGCGTCCGCTGGATTACGTACTTCCGACGATCGCGCTTTCTTCCGCTTCGATCGCCTTTATCGCCCGATTGATTCGCACCACCATGACCGAGGTGCTGCACGCCGATTTCATCCGGACGGCGAAAGCCAAAGGCCTGCCCGGGCATCTGATCGTGTGGCGGCACGCCCTTCGCAATTCGATGCTGCCTGTCGTCACGTATTTGGGCTATCTGGTCGCGGGCGTCATTACCGGTTCCGTCGTCATCGAAGCGATCTTCGCGATACCCGGCATGGGCAAGTTTTTCGTGCAAAGCGTCGTCGACCGGGACTACCCGCTGATCATGGGGATCACGGTGTTTTACGCCGTCTTGCTGATGGTATGCCGATTCCTGGCGGACATCGCATACGCGTTGGTGGACCCGCGGATGAGAAACTTTACGAAAAAGGTGGCGTGATCCCATCGTGCGCATCGAAGGCAATACCAACACCGTCGTGCAGGCGAACGTCGATCTGTTTGCGCCCATCGGACGCGATCCGTCCGGAAAAGAACGCATCGAGCGTAAAAGCATGTCCACCTGGCAGCATATCCGCTATCGCCTGTTCAGCAACAAGCTGGCGATGACCGGGCTTGTCATCATCATCCTGATCACGTTGCTGGCCATCTTTGTTCCGATCATCTCGCCCCATGACCATTTCACCAACGACCTGGAAAACACGAACCAGCCGCCGAGCTGGAACCATTGGTTCGGAACGGACGACCTCGGACGGGACATGTTCGTGCGAACGTGGAAAGGCGCGCAGGTGTCCCTGTTCGTCGGCGTCGCGGCCGCCTTGATCGATCTGGTGATCGGCGTCGTCTACGGCGGCATCATGGGGTACTATGGCGGAAAAGTGGACGAAGTGATGAACCGGATCGCGGAAATCCTGTACGCGATACCGTATTTGCTCGTGGTGATCATGCTGCTGGTGGTGATGGAGCCAAGCCTGACCACCATCATCGTGGCCATGTCCATTACCGGTTGGATCAATATGGCCTGGATCGTGCGCGGGCAAATCATGCAGCTCAAAAACCAGGAATACGCGCTGGCCTCCCGGTCGCTCGGAGCAAGTTCCATGCGCATTCTGTTTCGCCATCTGATCCCGAACGCCATGGGGCCGATTATTGTGACCCTGACGCTCTCCGTTCCCAGCGCGATTTTCACCGAAGCGTTTCTCAGTTTCCTGGGACTGGGCGTTCAGTCTCCCGTCGCTTCCTGGGGGACGATGCTGGATGACGGGATCAACGCGCTCACGGTTTATCCGTGGCGGGAATTTTTCCCGGCTCTGTTTCTGAGCCTGACGATGTTCGCCTTCAATGTGTTCGGAGACGGGCTGCGGGACGCGTTCGACCCGGTCATGCGGAAATCGTAACGGACAGGAGGTTGCGGTCATGGGCAAAACGATTTTGGAAGTGCGCGATTTGCGCGTGTCGTTTGAGGTATACGGCGGTGAAGTCGAGGCGGTGCGGGGCGTGAGCTTCCACGTGTGCGAAGGGGAAGCGGTGGCGATCGTCGGCGAATCCGGTTCCGGCAAAAGCGTCACCGCGCAAGCGATCATGCGCCTGATCGCCATGCCGCCGGGGAAGTTCAAAAGCGGTTCCGTGATTTTCGAGGGCAGAGATTTGCTGACGATCTCCGAGAAAGAGATGCAGAAAGTGCGCGGCAACAAGATCGGCATGATTTTTCAGGACCCGATGACATCGCTGAATCCGACGATGACGATCGGCATGCAGATCATGGAAAGTCTGATCAAGCACCAGCGTCTGCGCAAATCCGCCGCGAAAGCGCGGGCGATCGAATTGCTCGCCATGGTCGGCATTCCCGATCCGGAAACACGGATGAAGCAATATCCGCACCAAATGTCCGGCGGCATGCGCCAGCGGGTGATGATCGCCATCGCGCTCGCCTGCAACCCGGCGCTGCTCATCGCCGACGAGCCGACGACCGCGCTGGATGTGACGATTCAGGCGCAGGTCATGCAGTTTATGAAGGAGCTCCAGCAGAATACGAATACTTCCATTATCCTGATCACGCACGACCTGGGGGTCGTGGTCGATCTGTGCGACCGCGTGATCGTCATGTATGCCGGTCAAATTGTGGAAACGGGAACCAAGTGGGAAATTTTCAAAAATCCGCAGCATCCTTACACCAAGGGATTGCTGAAGTCGCTGCCGCGGCTTGATCAGCCGAAAAACGAACCGCTCATTCCGATTTACGGAACGCCGCCCGACATGATTCAACCTCCGCAAGGCTGCGGCTTCTGCAGCCGGTGCGAATCGGCCATGCGCATTTGCGAACGGCAAGACCCGGAATGGACCGCAATCAGCGAAACCCAGAGCGTGCGGTGCTGGCTGCAGTCCGCCGGTGAAAAAGCGGCGGCGGTGGTCGGCGGGAAGGAGGCGGACGCATGAGCCAGCCGTTTATCGAAGTCCATGGTTTGACCAAATATTTTCCCGTGGGGAGACGCCGTGTGCTCAAAGCGGTGGACGGCATCCAATTCACCATTCAAAAAGGCGAGACGCTGGGATTGGTCGGCGAATCCGGCTGCGGCAAGACGACCGCCGGCCGCACGGTCATCCGCCTGTATGAACCGACGAGCGGACGGGTGCTGATCGGCGGGACGGATATTACGCGGCTCAAGCGTTCCGGGCTGAAAGCGTTCCGCCGCAAGATGCAGATGATTTTCCAGGACCCGTACGCGTCGCTCAATCCGAGGATGACCGTGCTGGACATCATCGGCGAGGCCCTCGATATCCACGGATTGGTGAAGAGCCGGACCGAGCGTAAATACAGGGTGGAACAACTGCTGGAGCTTGTCGGTCTCAGCGCCGAGCACGCTTCACGGTATCCCCATGAATTTTCGGGCGGACAACGGCAGCGGATCGGCATTACAAGGGCGCTCGCGGTCGAGCCGGAGTTTATCGTGTGCGACGAGCCGATCTCCGCGCTCGACGTGTCCATTCAGGCGCAGATCGTCAATCTGCTGATCGACCTGCAGAAAAAGATGGGGCTGACCTACCTGTTCGTCGCCCACGATCTGGCGATGGTCAAGTACGTCAGCGACCGCATCGCCGTCATGTATCTGGGCAAAATTGTGGAATTGGCGCGCAGCGAAGATCTGTATGATGATCCCCAGCATCCCTACACCCAAGCGCTGCTGTCCGCCATTCCGATTCCGGATCCCGAAGCCGAAGCGAAGAAGGAGCGGATCATTTTGCGGGGGGAGCTCCCCAATCCCATGAATCCGCCGAGCGGCTGTCCGTTCCGGACGCGTTGTCCTCACGCGAAGGAGCGCTGCGCTCAGGAGGCGCCCGCGTTCCGCGAAGTGCGGCCGGGGCACTGGGCGGCCTGCCATTTGCACGCATGATCGACGAAATCAGATCGCCCCAACGGCGAAAACGCCAAACCGCAGAATGCGCGGTTTGGCGTTTTTCATTTGCGCGGGGCCCGTCAGAACAGGACGGGAACCTCGACCAGATCCTGTATGCTGCCGTCCCGCGCGCTGCGGGTGTACACCTGGATCGCGCCCGCCGGCGTCCCCGGCGCCGCGTCGAAAGCGATCGGCGCGCTGAAGGCGCCGAACGCCGGCGCGCCCTCCGCCGCCGTGACCGCCCGCTCCCGCGCGACGATCCGGCCCGCGTCGTCCCGGACCCGGTACAGCACGTTCGCTTCGAACGCCCGGGCGCTGCCGGCGAGCGGCGTGCCCGCGGCAATGCGCGAACCGGGCAGCGGCCGGAAGACGACGATATTGGTCGACGACGGCAGCGGAATGACGAGCCGGTAGCCGGGGTAGAGCACATCCGGCGAGAAGCCGGGCCGGCTTGCGTTCGCGCGCGCCAGCTCGCTGATGCTCGACCCGAACCGGCGGGCGATCCGGTAGAGGGAATCGCCCGCTTCCACCTCGTATACGAAGGCGGGGATATAGAGAAGCTGCGCGACCCGGAGAATATCCGGCTGCTCCAGCCGGTTCAGCGCCGCCAGCATGTCGACGCCTGCGGAATAGCGCTCCGCCAGCCGGAAGAGCGTATCCCCTTCCGTCACCTGGTGCAGGACGGTGCTTTCCTGCGAGGTGCCCGGCACGCGGACGACCAGTTTCTGCCCCGGGAAGATGAGGCCGGGGTCCGTGACCGGCGGGTACAGCGCGTTCGCCCGCTCAAGGTCGGCCAGGGACGAGCCGAACTGGTTCGCGATCGAATAGGGCGAGTCTCCCGGCCGGACGGTGTACACCGCATAGGTTCCCGGTGATATCGGCATGTACCAGACACTCCTGTCTCATGGGTTCTTCCCCATCCTATGCGGGTGCCCATGCGGGAGTGTCTAGTCCGATGCCGCGGAGATCCGCGGGGCCGGCGGCGCCTCCTCCGGCGCGGTCGCCTGCGGCAGCTCCGCAGCCTGCAGCCCGCGCCGCGTCAAACGCTCGTAATGTTTGTACAGCGCATGGAATTTGCCGCTGTACGAACGGCTCCAGGGCTTCTTCTTGCCGCAGAAATGGAGGATGACGGTGCGGTTGATCACGTAGTCCATATCGCACTGTCCGTTCGTCTTCAGCTTGTAGTACAGGTAGAACCGGGCATCATAGTTGTACAGCGTCTCGTCCAGCGGTTTGATTTTCTTCGAGTAGAGCGCGTTCAGGATGTCCTGGTCGGGCATGACGAGCCGCGAGCGGTTTTTCTCGACGAACTGATAGATGATGTCCTCCTTGACCTGCTCCCGCTGCAGCTCAAGATTCATCAGCAGCACGCCCGAGTTGTAGTAATAATCGATATCGTAAGGCATCAGCCGGATGCGGTTGATCTCCTTGACGGAAAATTTGTCATGGTAGCACGCGGCGTAGAGGCAGCCGTCCAGATCCGTTTCGTAGAGCGGCCGCACGGCATTGAGCACGAGGATGTCCGGATCGAGATACAGGATGCGGTCGACTTCGGGGGGCAGGAAGCGGTGCGCAAGCAGCCGGTAGTACATTTCCTTCGTGTAGTGCATCAGCACCGGCGCGTCTTCGAACTCCCCTTCGCCGACGCGGATGATCTGCAGCTCGCTGCCGTGCCGCCTGATATAGGTGCCGAGCCGCTCGAGCGCGCCGTCGTCGATGCTCGAATGCATGAGGTAGATCGTGAAGCGTTCGCCCGGATTGTTCAGGAAGAGCGACGTGAGCATGGTCGTCAGCGGCCCCAGATAGTTGGCGTTGAGCGTAACGAGAATGTTCATGTCATTCAGCCCCCAGTGTTCACAAACCGTGGCGCGCGCGGAAGGCGAGCCGGTCGGCGGCAGCCCACAGGCTTGCCGCGAGGATGAACTCGAACAGGTTATGCAGGGACGGGATGCCCGTAAGCGGTACGAGCGCCGAGCCGATCAGCATGATCAGCGAACCGGCAAGTAGCGAGGACGGTCCGCCGCGCCGGAGCAGGATCCACCCGGCGGCCAGCAGCGCGGCCATGACGACGGCGATCATCACGCCTCCTGCCCAGGATCGCCCGACCGGCTCATAGGTCAGGATGCCGTGTTCGAAGACGGGCCTGAGCCTCAGGCGGGACACCGACGCCGCCAGCTCCAGGACGATCAGCCCGATCGTCACGAGCAGAACGGTAAGCGCCGCTGCCGGCCGGTTCGCCCATTCCGCGCCGGTCTGCCGGACGAATTCGTATGAGACGGGCACAAGCAAGGGCGTAATGCAGGCGTGGAGCAAGAACCGGGTGGAATGCACCCGCTCGAACCCTTCGCTTGCCTGGACCCATGCGCCGGCGCTGAGCACGAGATTGTCCCAGAGCAGCGCCGCGGTGACCGCCAGCAGCATGACGCCGAGGCTCCATGGGGCGCCGCGGCGCAGGATGGCGATTCCCCAGCCCAGCAGCCCCGCGTAGGCAACGGTCAGGATCGGATACAGAATGGCATTCATCATCCGCACCTTCTATAACGGAAGTATCGTTCTCCTCATCATGGCCCCGCCGGCCTGCGGATATACCGTTTTGCCAAGTTAAAGATGCATTATGTCAGGACCGCGTCCGCTGCTCCAGCACATTCCGCAGGTACGGGACCAGCGCCTTCGCCGCCGCTTCGTGCGCCGCCGGACCGGGATGGCTTCGCGCCCCGACCGTCTCGTCTGTCATGTCCGGCAGCTCGAAGACCGAGACGTTCCGGTCGCCGGTGCGCCGCGCATGGGCGTCGACGGCCCGGCGGATCGCGGGCATCATCGGCGTGCCGAGCATGCCGTACGCCCAGACGATGTGCGCCTTCGGGTTGCAAGCCCTGAGCTTGCCGAGAAATTGCTCCGCCGCCCGCTCGAACGCCGCGAGGTCTTCCGCGTTGAACGTGCCGTCTTCGTTCAGCCGCTGCTTGTGCCGCTCGCCGGTCGCTTCGTCGCGCCATTCCGGCGAATGGAAGGCGCCGCCGTCGTTCGTGCCCAGATTCACGACGACGATGTCCGGCTGCCAGGCGGCGAAGTCGTTCCGCTCGAAGGCGCCGGGCGCTTCGTTCTTCCCGCCGGTGAGCAGGCCGCACACCTGCTCGTAATATTCGGGCATGTTCGTGCGCGGGTTGTTGTCCCAGCCGGTCAGCACGCCCCAGCCGCTCTGCGACAGCACCCGGTATTCAGCGTCAAGGGCGTCCGCCGTCAGGGCGGTGTAATTCAGCACCGCGCTGAACCACATCGGAATCCAGTCGGTCTCTGCCCTCGCGCCGATCGCGCCTTCGCCCGACGTGATGCTGTCGCCGATGAACTCGATCTTGTACGGCCTGGCCCGGACGGGCAGAAAATCGCCGTCGGACTCCACGCCGTGAATGTGCAGCACGCACCCGGGGTCCGCGCTCATCGCCTGCGTGTCCTTGACGATGCGGACATTTTTCACCGCATCCGGGTTCATGCCCCGGAAGACGCAAATCCGGCGACGGCCCGCCGTCACCATCTGCCGGGCGACGGGCGCTCCGTTGATCAGCACGCTGATCCAGGGTTCGTACGTGCGGTAGTCGGCTTCGACGTCCATCCACAGTTCGGAGCCTGTCGCGTTCAGTTCGATGCCGCTTGCCGTCCAGAACAGCGTGAGCGGCGCAAGACGGCCCGTCGTGCGGCCGTGCACCTTCAGATGCGCGATCTCCTTCAATGTGTACGCTTGCAATTCCCTGTGCCGATTCATGGGCGTCTCCTCCGGCTCCGTCGGCATGTGCCGGCTTGTCAGCATATGCGTGTTTGCTCCCAATTATACCATGCACGATGCGGCTTGCGGCGCCCGAACGGCAAAAACGGCAGGCCGCGGCGCCTTTCGGCGCGGCAGTCTGCCGTTATGGACATGCGCATTCAGCTGGTCGCGGTGGACGCGTATTGCCGCGCGGGATGCGCGCTGCGGTCCAGACCGAGCGTCTTCGCCGTTTCTTCGTGCAGCTCGCGGACCAGGTCCGGGTTCTCGGACAGCTTGATGCCCCAGGACGGCACCATCTCGCCGATCTTCTCCCGCCATGCCTTGAGCTGCTCCGGGAAGCACCGCTTGATCACTTCGAGCATGATGGCCACCGCGGTGGAAGCGCCCGGGGAGGCGCCCAGCAGAGCCGCGACGGAGCCGTCGGCCGCGCTGATCACTTCGGTGCCGAACTGCAGCGTCCCCCGTCCGCCGGTTTCCGTATCCTTGATGATCTGCACGCGCTGGCCGGCGACGATCAGATCCCAGTCCTCGCTCCGCGCGTGCGGGACGAACTGCCGGAGCTCCTCGACGCGCTGTTCCTTCGTCAACATGAGCTGCTTGATCAGATAGGTCGTCAGCGACATGTTCTTGACCCCCGCCGCGATCATCGTGACGAGGTTGTGCGGCTTGACGGATTTCAGCAGGTCGAGATTCGATCCGAATTTCAGGAACTTCGGCGTGAAGCCCGCGAACGGACCGAAGAGCAGCGACGGCTTGCCGTCGATGAACCGCGTGTCGAGGTGCGGCACCGACATCGGCGGAGCGCCGATCGCCGCCTTGCCGTACACCTTCGCGTAATGCCGCTTGGCCATCTCAGGGTCGCGGCACACCATGAACAGGCCGCTGACCGGGAAACCTCCGATGCCGCGCCCTTCGGCGATGCCGGACTTCTGCAGCAAATGGAGACTGCCGCCGCCGGCGCCGATGAACACGAACGGAGCCGAGTACCGTTCGACGGCGCCGCTCTCCACGTTCCGCACTTTCAGCTCCCACTTGCCGTCCGTCGTCCGCTGCATGTCCTGGACGTGGCGATGGTACAGCATTTGTGCGCCGCTGTTTTTCAGATGAGCGAACAGCATGCGCGTCAGCGCGCCGAAGTTGACGTCCGTACCCGATTCGATCCGGGTGGCCGCGATCGGCCGGTCCAAGGTGCGGTTTTCCATCATCAGCGGAATCCATTCCGCCAGTTTGTCCGGGGCGTCGGAGAATTCCATCCCTTCGAACAGCGGATTCGCCGACATCGCTTCGAACCGCTTCTTCAGGAAGGCGACGTCCCGCTCGCCCTGCACGAAGCTCATGTGCGGCACCGGCATGATGAACTTCTGCGGGTCCCGGATGAGGCCGCGCCGCACCAGGTACGACCAGAACTGCCGCGAGAGCTGGAACTCTTCGTTGACCTTGACCGCTTTGCTGATGTCGATCGAGCCGTCCGCTTTCTCGGTGGTGTAATTGAGCTCGCACAGCGAAGCGTGGCCCGTGCCTGCGTTGTTCCATTCGTTCGAGCTCTCTTCGCCCGGCTGCGAGCGTCTCTCGAGCACAATGATGTCCAGGTCCGGCGCCAATTCCTTGAGCATTGTGCCAAGCGTCGCGCTCATGATGCCGGCGCCGATCAAGATGACATCTGCGCGATTCTGTCTGTCACCCATAGATAATCGTCCCCATGCTTTCAATTTTGCGGTATGCGGACACATCAATTTAGGCGCCGCAGCAAGCCGGGGCGCCGAACATGTCTCGCATCGTCTCCGAATCTCGTCGTTCCATAATAGTTTAACACTAATGATGTAAGAATGAAAGACAATGCAAATGCCGTCCATCCGAAGATGAACGGCATTCATGGAAGCCTCTTGCAGAATTGTCAGGGCTGTTCCGCGTTCCGGGCGGCCGGCTTGTTCGCAGGCGAGAACCAGCCCAGCAGTGCGATCGCGACCAGCACGCCGTAGAAAATGATGGTCCAGGTCGTGCTGTGGGGAAAATCGTGGTCCAGCACGCCGATGTCGTGATGGGCCAGGGTGATGACCGCCAGTTTGACGCCGACCCATGCCACGATGGCATACGCCGTCGTCTCCAGCGCCGGGCGTTTGGCGAGCAGCTTGATGAACCAGCCCGCGGCGTATTTGATCAGCACCAGACCGGCAATGCCGCCCAGCACCACGACGGCGAATTTGCCGCCGTCCATCCCGCCGAAGTCGCCGAAAGGCGAATCCGGCAAGCCGAGCGCGAGCGCCACCGCGGCGAGGATGGAGTCGATGGCGAATGCCAGGTCGGCCAGTGCGATCTTGCCGACCGTGCTCCAGAAGCCCTTCGCCGACCCGGACGGCTTCTCTTCCTTGTGCGCATCCTTCTTCCCGAAACGGGCCTGGATAACGTGCTTGAGCCCCAGATACAGCAGATATGCGGCGCCGATTGCCTGTACCTGCCACACATTGGCGATGAACGAGATCGCGAACAGGGCGGCGAACCGGAAAGCGAAGGCCAAGATGATGCCGTAATTAATCGCTCTGGTTCTCTGATTGTCCGGCAGATGCTTCGCAATGACGGCGAGCACAAGCGCGTTGTCCGCCGACAGCAGCCCTTCCAGTCCAATCAGAATCAAGAGCGCCCACGCGTACTCCAACCAAATGTCCAACGAACGTTCCTCCTTCGAGCGTCGGCTCCGTAAGGTTTCCCCGCGCTGCGACCGTCATGCGGAATTTCTGCCGTCGGTCTGCGGGACGGACATTCTTTCATACGATTTCCTGCCGCATGCGTTTCTTGCATTTTATACGGCATCATGCCGCCGCCGCAACAGCAGGTTCAGCCGTTCCGTGGCGAGCAGCATCGCGGCGGCCATCAGGACGATGTACAGCGGGAAAATGCCGATCGTCCAGTATCCGGCCAGCATCCCGAGCAGCGGAGGCAGCAATGCCGCCCCCGTATAGGCTGTCGCAAACTGATACCCCATAATCCTCCCGGCGTGGGCTTCGCCGAACCGGACGGGCGTCTCGTGCAGCATGCTCGGAAAGATCGGCGCCAGTCCCAATCCGGTAATCAGAAATCCGGCCAGCGAGAAGCCGGCGGGAAGCGGCAGCAGCAGGAGCAGCGCGCCGGCCAGGGTCGTGATCTGTCCCGCCCGGATCAGCGTCAGGCTGCTGAATTTGAGTGTGACGAATCCGTTCACGAACCTGCCGATCGTAATGCCCATGAAGTAGATCGAGATCCACAGCGCCGCATCGTCGGCCGAGATGCCTTTGACATTGACCAGATAACTGCTGCCCCACAAGCCGGCCGTCGCCTCCACGCCGCAGTAGAACAGGAACGTTCCCAGCGCGTACTTGACGCCGGCCGCATTTTTCGGCTTGCGTCCTTCGTCCGGCCCGCGCGCGGGCGCATCCGCCTGCGGGGCCCGTCCGCCGCCGGCCCGCTTCTTCTCCATATGTTTCCACAGGGGCAGCGACGCAATCAGCACCGCCGCGATCGCCGACTGGATGAAGCCGATCATCGCGTATCCGTCTCTCCAGGCGCCTTCGGACAGGTAAACGGACAGAATCATCGGGCTGACCGTAACGCCGACGCCCCAGAAACAGTGCAGCCAGCTCATGTGGCGGGCTTCGTAATGCCCCGCAATGTAGTGGTTGAGCGCGGAATCGACGGCGCCGCCGCCGAGTCCGAGCGGTATGGCGAAGACCATGAGCCATGCGATGGACGGCGCGATCGAGAAGCCGAGCAGCGCGCCGGCCGTCATGGCCACGCTGATCAGCGTGGTGCGCGCCGTGCCGATGCGCCGGACGACGCGGCTCGTGGCAAGGGCGGACACGATCGTGCCGATCGTGACCGTAAACGACAGCACCCCCGCCATGCCGATGGGCGCTCCCAGATCATGCCGCATGACGGGCCATGCCGCGCCAAGCAGGGAATCCGGAAGGCCGAGACTGATGAAAGTGAGATAAATAATCAGCAGCAATAAGGTCGCCATTCGGGTTGCTCCAGTTGTCCGTGATGCAAGTGCGTCCCTCCGAATGCTTTCCGGCGGAAGGACATGCGCTTGTTCAAATGGCATTATTATAGCATGCAGCGGCTGGAGGTGAATACCGCTTTTGTCTGATCTCCGCGCCCGGAACAAGCAAACGGCCGTCCTTCGCGGACAGCCGTTTCACGTTTTGGCATGGATCACAGCGATCGGACGGCCTCCATGACATCCCAGACGGTGCAGACATGGACGCCGATGTTTCGCATCTCCCGTATTCCCTGCTCGTAGACTTGCGACATCGCATCGGACACCATCACGATGCGGAAATCGCGCTCGCTCGCCTCATAGATGGACGTGCGCGGACAATTCGGATAATTGCACCCGATGAAGACGATCGTGTCGACGCCGCGGTCCCGGAGAAACCGCTCCAGATCCGTCCCGTAGAAAGCGCCCCAGCGCGGTTTGTACATCGCCCATTCGCTGCGGCCGACCGGCTGAAATTCGCCGTTCAGCAGCCGCTCCGCATGGAGCGAAGCGTACTGCGCCGGTCGGATGTCCCGGACCAGTTCGGCGCCCTCCGTGTTCGGCGCCACGACGCGCAGACCTTGCTCGATCGCTTCTCTCCTGCACAGGTCGACGTTCGAACCGTCTTCCTTGTACAGACGGACGGCGTGGATGATCGGCAGCTCCCTTGCGCGGTACGCCTCCAGCACGGAGGCCATCCGGGGCAGCACCTCGTACGTGCCGTCAATCCGGGCGGGAGCGTCCGGCAAGGTGAAGTCGTTACAATATAATACATGATAACCAGAATCACTCCAAGGAAAAATATGCTGAATGGTGATCCCGTGTCAGACAAGTATCCGGAACTGATCGAGGTCATGAAATACATCCGGCAAAACCTCCACGAACCGTTGACCATTGAGCAATTGTCGCGTTACGCCGCACACAGCCCGTTTCATTTCATCCGCATATTCAAGGAGCAGACCGGCCTGACCCCGCAATATTACATCGCTTCCCTGCGCCTGCAAAAAGCCAAAGAACTGCTGATGACGACCGACCTGCCCGTGCGCGATATTGCGATGGAGCTGGGCTATCAGAGTCTCGGCAGCTTCACGACGCGGTTCGGCCGAAGCGTCGGCCTGACGCCGGCGGAGTTTCGAAATTCCGCCGCCCATGCCGCGGAGCACTTGCGGCAGCTGACGGACGCGGCCATCTGGCATTCCGGGCACGAGCGGGCGCCGGGCGATTGCGTCGAGGGCTCGTTCCGCACGGAAATCCCGTTCGAAGGCTTCGTCATGGTCGGTCTGTTCAGCAAGCCGATTCCCGACGGTCTCCCGGACTACGGCACCCTGGTGCGAGCGGACAATGCCTTCCGCTTCTCCGGCGTGAAACCCGGCATCTATTACCTGATGGCCACGACCGTATCCTGGGGGATGCAGGCCCGGGATATTCTGCTGCCCGATATGACGCTCCGGGCCCGTTCCGCATCTCCGCTCGTGGTCAGACATGGCGAGCGGACGCCGCATCAGGAATTGACGCTGCGTCCGCCCCGGTTTGACGATCCGCCGATTTTGGTGTCGCTGCCGCTGCTTATGGAAATGTTCTATCTGCAGCAGACAGGCAAGGGCAGCGGCCTTCCCGGCCCGCGATGAGTCGGCTGCGGAATGTTCCCCGTTCGGGGATGCCCTTTTCTTATGCTCATTCCGCGGACGAAGCCGCCACCTTCCTCCGCATCGGCGCCAGCACGAATGCCGCGAGCATGACGAGCACGCCCAGCACGGCCGCCGACCAGTACAGGCCGCCGTAGCCGTTCTCCGCCGCCAATCTCGTCACCTCGGCGACGCTGTCGGCGATGACGTCCCGCAAAGCCGGGTCCTGCACCGAGCCGATGATGTCCTGGATCTGGCCTGGGCTTGCCGCCTCCCCTCCGCCGGAAGCCATCTGCCGCCCGATGGCCGCCAGTTCGTCCAGCGCCTCTTGGGACAGATTCGCCTGTTCCACATTCTCATTCAGAATGTTCCGGAAGTCCGTCCTGAACAGTTCGCCGATATTGTTGTAGCCGCGCGCGATGAAGCCGGCATAGATCGTCGGCATGATCGTCATGCCGATCTGGCGCAGCAGCGACAGCGACGCCAGCGCGGTGCCCTTGTTCGCCCGCAAGCCTTCGGTCGCCAGAATGTTCAGCGGCGCGCCCAGGATGACCCCGATGCCGACGCCGGCCACCATGCTGGAGACGATGAACTGCCACTTCGCGTCAATCCACAGCGGGAACAATACGAATCCGATCAGCGTCAGGATGCCGGACAGCACGACGGCGAATATGGGCCCGCGCTTGGCCACCAGCACGCCGCCCATGCCGGCGCCCACGCCCGACGCCAGCGCCAGCGGCGTCATCCAGTAGCCCGACTTCTCCGCCGGGATGCCGAGCACATTCTCGGTGAACCCCGGGATGAAAATCATGGCCGCCAGCATGCCGCCGGACAGCATGCCGATGACGAGCACCATCAGGTAGCGGGGCTGCCGGATGAGATAGAGCGGCAGGATCGGATCGCCGTTCTTGCGGCGCTCAAGCACCGACTCGTACAGGAACAGCACGATGAACAGGACGAGCCCCAAGCCGATAAACCCGGTTACATCCCATTCCCTGAAGCTTGCCCAGAAGTCGACGTCGATGTTGGTGAGGCCGTACATCAGCGACAGAATGGCAAGCGACAGGATAACGGTTCCGGTCAGATCCAGCCGTCCCGTGCCGGGGTCCGCCGATTCCGGCAGCCGCAGGAAGGCCAGAATGAACAGCGCGGCGGCAATCGGCACGTTGATCAGGAACAGGATGTGCCAGTTTCCGGTCCAGTCGAGCAGGAAAGACCCGATGTTGGGACCGAGAATGGCCGCAACCCCGTTCATCGCGCCGAGCATTCCCAGGTATTTCGCCTGCTTGTCGGGCTCAACCGTGCTCAAAATATGCGAATTGCCGATGATGAAAATGCCCCCGCCGCCCAGCGCCTGGATGAAGCGCGACGCCAGGTACAGCTCGAACGTCGGACTGAGCGCCACGAACAGGGAGCCGAGACCGAACAGAACAATCTCCACGATGAACAGCCGCTTGCGGCCGTAGCGGTCGGACAGCTTGCCGACGATCGGCAGGCTGATCGCCAGGCCCAGCGTGTAAATCGTGACGCCCCAGGCTCCCCAGTTGTCCGATACGTCAAAATGCCGGTTAATCGTGGTCAGCGCCGAGCTGATGATGCCATTGTCGAGCTGCGCCATGAAGACGCCGACAGCGAACAGCAGCAGCGACCAGAAATGCGAGGTTTGCGGTTTGCCCAAGCCGGCTCACCCTTTCCACAGTATGATGAAAAAGCCCGTTCCAGATTGCGTGATCCCAATGTGACACAAGCGTTACTTTCAAATATAATGCTATTTTACATCAAGGGTTATTCATAATCAAAGCGGTTTTGTCGCTATTCCGACAATTCATACTTGACTACTAAATATTTGAATTCTTAAGATAGGGGTAACCAGTACATCCTGTTAGGAGGGCGTCTTCATGGCGGGCAAACGGATTGACCATGTCGGTGTCATGGTGAAGGATCTGGACGCAAGCATTCGTTTCTACACGGAGGTTGTCGGGCTCGAGGTGAAAAGCCGCTTCACGCATACGAAGGGCGTGCTTCAGCTTGCTTTTCTCGGTTTCGGCGGATCCGACGGGACGGAGGTTGAACTGATCCAGGGGTACAACGACAGCTTGCCGACGGAAGGCAAAGTGCATCACATCGCATTCAACGTGGACGATATCGAAGCCGAATATGCGCGCATCAAGCAGCTGGATGTGTCCTTCATTCCCGGTTTCGACACGATCACCACGCTGCCGAACGGCCACCGGTATTTCTTCATCTACGGTCCGGAGAACGAGTGGATCGAGTTCTTCCAGCGTTGATCGGGCTTCGGGATTCCGGGTGCCGCCCTGCCCCCCGCGCTCACGACGACGCGGGTATGCCAACCTGCGATGCAGCCTCGGAATCCCGCCCTGTCAATCCGAAGGCTCGGTCTCGACCATCCCCTCCCCTGATTCAATCGCATGAATGTCAACCAGCGATATCCCGGTATCCAGAAATTCCGGGATCTCCTCCCCTTCGCAGGCCTTGAGCAGATGTTCGACGATCAAGGCTCCCCAGCGGTGTTCATTCAGGGACACCGCCATCGTAATCTGACCGTTGCGAACCGCTTCCGCGATTTCGGGCATCAGGCCGAAGGTCAGCGCGTACCGGTTCAATCCCATCGCTTTCCATACCAGAATGGATGCGGCGCCGGATACGAAGTCCAGGGCGACGAAGGCGTCGAAATGCGGGTGATCGTCGATCATCCCTTCCAGATCCGCCAGCGCCTGCTCGGGAACGCCCTGATGATAACGAACCTCCAGCACGTCAATATTCGTCTCACGGTGGATGTATCCGAGAAACCCTTCCAACCGTTCGCGCAAATTCAGGCTGTCCGACTGCCCGGTGGACACGAGCACCATGCCGCGTCCCTTCAGCAGCCCGTCAATGGCTCGTCCCATCCTTTCCCCTGCCTGGATGTTGTCCGTTCCGATATAAGAAACTCTCCGGCTGTCCGGCGCATCGGATTCAAAACAGATGACGGGAATCCCCGCCTCCGCCGCCTTGTCGATCAGCGGCCCGAGCGCTTCCGAATCGATCGGACTGATGGCGATCCCGTCCACACCCTGCTTGATCATCGTCTCCATCATGCGGATCTGCTGCTCCAGATTGGCTTCGTCCGGCGCCTTGATGATCAGCCGGACGCCCGCCGATTCCGCCGCCCGGGCCGCGCTCTCCGTCACCGCCTCATAATAGACATCCGCCATCGGGTAGATGATGCCGAACGTGCGCCGCGGCATCACTTCCGCTTCGGCTGCGGCGGACACGCTCTCGCGGGAAGGCGCCGGCTCCCGGCAGCCGGCGAGCGCCGCAGCCGCCAGCAGTACTGCGGCCAGCGCGGCCGTTCCCGTTTTCCTCACCGCCCGCTTCGCCATATGCCGGTTCACGAATGCCCGCTCCTCTGGACGACCGGCTGCCCCGCCTTGCCCCGCTTGCGAAAATCGCGGATCGTCATCCCGGTCAACCGTTTGAACACGTTGGAGAAATAGTGCGGATCCTGGTACCCGACCCGGCAGGCGATTTCATACGATTTCGCTTTGGTCGACAAGAGCAGCTCCATCGCCTTCTTGATCCGGGTTTCCATCACATATTCAATGAACGTCGTTCCGGTCTCCTGGCTGAACACTTTGCTCAGGTGGCTGGGGCTGACATTGACATGTCTGGCCGCGTCATGCAGGGACAGCCGTTCGTCCCCGTAATGCTCTTGCACAAATTGCTTTACCCGGGCAATCAGGACGCTGTAGCGGTCGCTGGACTGCGAGCGCCAATGCCAGAACAGCTCGGCGAGCTGATCCAGGTACTCGCAGGCCGCCTCCCATGAGCGGATGGCGCTGATCCGGCTCTTCATCTCCGGCAGCCAGTCGTCCGGCCGCACCTGCTCGCCGTACTGCTCCCCGGCTTCCCGGAATATGGTGAGCGTCAGGTCGTGGAGCAGGAAAAATCCGTACAGCGACGACTCCCAATCGACATTCTCCAGATCCTTCGCGAAACGCCGGATGTGCAGTTCCTTCTGCTCCGGCGAACCGACCTTCAGAAATTCCACAAACCCTTCCCGGTCGAGGCTGAGCGGATAATCCAGCGATTCGTGTCCCAGCAGGTCGATCCGGCCGGCAGGCAGGGACCGATGCGTTTCGCTCGCCTCTTCCTTGGCGCTGATGACCCGGAGCACCCGGATGATGTCTTCGGCGCTGACCGGCTTCAGGCAATAGTCCTCGACTCCGATGCGGATCGCCTGCCGGGCGTATTCGAATTCATCGTGGCCGCTCAGGATGATGATTTTGATGCCCGGCTGCATTTTGCGGACGATCGCGCTCAGCTCCAGACCGTTCATGAACGGCATCCGGATGTCCGTAATCAGAATGTCCGGCTTCAGCTTCTCGATGAGCGGCAGCGCCAGCTCGCCGTCGGGCGCATCCCCGCAATACACAAACCCTTCCTTCTCCCAATCGATGCAGTTTCGCATGTTCTCGCGAACGACAATCTCGTCATCCACCAGGAACACTTTCTTCAAGGTGCGTCCCCCCTTGAACCGGAATCGTGATCTCTACGGTCGTGCCCGCGCCTTCCCTGCTGTCGAGCACAATGCCGTATTGCGGGCCGTAATACAGACGAAGGCGCCGCTGCACGTTGAGCAGTCCGAATCCGCTGTCGGGCTCGCTTTCCCCCTGCGGCACCAGGGGATCGTCCAGCAGACCGCGAAGCTCGGCCAGTTTTCCGGCGCTCATGCCGATGCCGTTGTCCGCGACCGAAAGCCGGATCGTCCGGTCCTGATCGGAAGCGCCGGAGATCCGGATCCGCCCCTTGCCCCGCTTGTTCTTGATGCCGTGATACAAGGCGTTCTCCACAATCGGCTGCAGCGTCATCTTCAGAATCGGTACGGCCCGCAATTCCTGCGGAATGTCAATCTCGTAATCCAGGATGTCGGAATAGCGCATCTGCTGAATGACCAGATAATTGCGGACATGCTCCACTTCTTCCCCGACCGAAATGAGATCCCGCCCCTTGCTCAGGCTGATGCGGAAAAAACGGGACAGCGCCTGCACGAGCCGGATCACTTCCCGATTCTTCCCCGCTTCCGCCATCCATACGATGGAATCGAGCGAATTGTAGAGGAAATGGGGGTTGATCTGCGCTTGCAGCGTGCGCAGCTCCGCCTTCCGGACCTGTTCCCGCTCGCGGATGCTGCGCTCCATCAGCATGCGGATCTGCTCGATCATGATGTTGAAGCTGTTGCCGAGATCGGCCAGCTCATCCGTGCCGGCGGGCCTCACCTTCACTTCGAAGAACCCCGAAGCCGCCTTGCGCATCTTGTGTTTCAAAATCTGGATCGGCCGGGTCAGCCGCGAGGTGAGGTAGACATAGAGGCCGATGGTGAACACGATGCTCAGTCCGACGCTCAGGAAGATGAGCCGCCGGATCTCGCGGGCATCCTTGGCGATCTCGCGGAGAGGCGCGATGCCGATCATTTTCCAGCCGGTATCCGCCGAGGTCGTGTATGTGATGAAGATTTGCCCGTCAGGTCCGTCTTCCACGAAACTGTCCGACTTCCGGTCCAATCGCGGCGCAAGATCGGCGGCGGACGGAAGGAGATGCGCATAAGACGAGTCCGCGGCGAACAGCGGCTTGCCGGCAGAATCCGCCACATAGAAATACCCCGCATGTCCGGCCATTGCATCCCGGATATAGCGCAGCACCGTATCCGCGTCCAAATCGATCACGATAAAGCCGATCACCTCGCGGGTAATCCGCTGCCTGACGGTCGTCATGATCGACACGACATGCTCCGAATCGTATTGAAAACCGTCCAGCCGGTCCTGGGGCAGCATCTCGTCGGGCGGAACGATCAGCACCTCGTCCGGCGCGTTCATCAAATATTGAAAATGCGGGTTGCGGAGCGGATTCTGGTTCAGGGCGAACACCCCCCGCCGCTCGCTGATGCCCCGGCCGTACAGATTGACCATGGAGATGTTCAGCACGCTGTCATTTCGGTACGTCTTGCGGTAGAGGTCGAACGCCTGCAGAATGTCCTTCGCATCGGCGTAGGAATCGGTCTGGGAGAACAGGAAGCGGAGCACGGCCTGGTGGTTTTCCAACTCGAGCAGACGCGCGGTATCCTGAAAGAGCACATCGATGTCCCGGGCCAGCCGGTCCGCGGTGAGCAGGAAGGAAGCCTTGCTGTGTTCGGAGATCGTTCGGAACGATTTCTGGTAGGACACGATGCCGACGGCGATCAGCGGAACGATCGTCAGCATCACGAACATGGCAAGCATTTTGACCCGCAGACTGGACAAAATCCATTGCGACACCTTCTTCATGCCCGGTCCCATTCCTTCTCCCCCGCCTGTCAACTACCTGTATTTTATACCAGGACAGGTTGTAAGCGTATGCAGCAATAAAAAATTCCACCCTTTCAACAAAATAAAAAACATTTCCGTCCCCTCGCGCTCCAACTTCCCAAAAATGCGAAACAAACTCCTTTCATCCTCCATATTTTCGAAATTTGAAAGCGGTTAAGATGGGGATGTGCCTCGTACGAGGATGTTCATTGAGGGAGGTTGACCCATTTGAAAACACGGAAAATCATGCCGATTCTGCTGCTCGCCGTCTGTCTGGTCATCAGCGCATGCGGCGGCGGCAGCAAAAATTCGGGAACGGGCGGCGGCGGAGACAACAAGCCCGCTTCCACGAATGCATCACAAGGCTCCGAGACGCCGAATGAGCCGACACCCCCGGCAGGCAAGAAGATTGTGCTCGGCTTCGCCCAGGTCGGCGCCGAGAGCGGCTGGCGCACGGCCAATACGGAATCGATCAAGGAAGCGGCGGCCGCGGCCGGCATCGAGCTGAAATTTTCCGACGCGCAGCAGAAACAGGAGAACCAGATCAAGGCCATCCGTTCGTTCATCCAGCAGAAGGTCGACGTCATCGCTTTCTCGCCGGTCGTCGAATCGGGGTGGGAGACGGTGCTGCAGGAAGCGAAGGAAGCCGGCATCCCCGTCATTCTGACCGACCGCGCGATCGATTCGGAAGACGAATCGCTGTATGTCTCGTTCATCGGCTCGGACTTCGTGGAGGAAGGGCGCCGCGCCGGGCGCTGGCTGCTGGAGCAGTTCAAGGACGCGACGGAACCGGTCAACATCGTCGAGCTGCAGGGAACGACAGGCTCCGCTCCCGCGATCGACCGCAAGGCCGGGTTCGAAGAGGTCATCAAGGAGAACCCGAACCTCAAAATCATCGCTTCGCAGACCGGCGACTTCACCCGCGCGAAAGGCAAGGAAGTCATGCAGTCGTTCCTGCAGGCGCACAAGGACATCGACGTGCTGTACGCCCATAACGACGACATGGGCCTCGGCGCGATCCAGGCCATCGAAGCGGCCGGCCTCGTTCCGGGCAAAGATATCATCATCATTACGGTGGACGCGGTAAGAGACGGCATGCAGGCGGCGGCGGACGGCAAGATCAACTTCATTGTGGAGTGCAACCCGCTGCTCGGGCCGCAGCTGATGGACGCCGTCAAAGCGGTGGTGGAAGGCAAGGAAGTGCCGAAGCGGATCGTCACCGAGGAAGGGACGTTCACTTCGGAAGAAGCGAAGGCCGCCCTGCCGGACCGGAAATACTGATCCGCTTGCCGACCGGCATCAGCACAACGATCGGCCGCCCCAACCCCCGCACGGGGGCGGGGTGGCTTTGTTCAAAGATAAGCATTTACAAGTCTCACGCCTGTCATCGGCTGATCTTTCACCGCAAAACGGATGCGTCCGCCCATGAGGACGGCGCCAGCCGTTTTTGCTTGCTTCAATTCCTGACAAGGGGGCGGCAGCATGAGCGAAAACCGACCGATCCTGCAAATGTTCGGCATCCACAAGCGGTTCCCCGGCGTCCACGCGCTGAATGACGTCCGTTTCCGGATGTTCGCCGGCGAAGTGCACGCCTTGATGGGAGAGAACGGCGCCGGCAAATCGACGCTGATCAAGGTGCTCACCGGCGTCTATCCCGTTGACGAAGGCTCGGTGGAATGGGAGGGCAGGCCGCTGCATCTGCGGAGTCCGCTCGAAGCGCAGCAGGCCGGAATTAGCACGGTCTATCAGGAAATCAATCTGTGTCCGAACCTGTCCGTGGCCGAGAACATCTTCATCGGCCGGGAGCCGCGGAAATTCGGCAAGATTTCATGGAAAGCGATGAACCGCGCAGCCGAGGCGCTGCTTGCGGAACGGCTCAACGTGAAGCTCGACGTGACCAAGCCGCTGGACACCTATTCTGTCGCCGTTCAGCAATTGGTCGCGATCGCCCGCGCGCTCAACATTTCGGCCCGGCTGCTCATCTTGGACGAACCGACCTCCTCCCTCGACCGGGACGAGACGAACAAGCTGTTCGAGGTCATGCGCCATCTCAAGAAGCAAGGGCTGGCCATCCTGTTCGTCACCCATTTTCTCGACCAGGTCTATGAAGTGTCCGATCGGATTACGATTCTGCGGAACGGACGGTTCGTCGGCGAATACCTGACCGATGAACTGCCCCGCGTGGAGCTGGTGCAGAAGATGATCGGCAAGGATCTGGAGCTTCTCGGCGGCATGCCGAAACGGACCGCCGCGCCGGGCGAGGCGAAGCCGCCCTATCTGCGCGCATCCGGGCTGGGACGCAAGGGCGGCGTGGAGCCGTTCGATCTGACGATCGGCAGCGGCGAGATCGTCGGACTGGCCGGGCTGCTCGGATCGGGGCGGACGGAGACGGCCCGGCTGCTGTTCGGCGCCGACCGCGCCGATCAGGGAAGGCTCGTCATCGAGGGCCGGGAGATACGGCTGGACTCGCCGCGCAAAGCGATCGACCGGGGCATCGCCTTCTGCTCGGAGAACCGCAAGAGCGAGGGGATCATTGAAGATTTGACCGTGCGGGAGAACATCATTCTGGCGCTGCAGGCCCATCGCGGCTGGTTCCGCGCGCTGTCCCGCAGACGGCAGGAGGAAATCGCCGACGAATATATCCGGGCGCTCGACATCAAGCCGCCCGATCCCGAACAGTTCATCCGCAATCTGTCCGGCGGCAACCAGCAGAAAGTGATGCTCGCCCGCTGGCTGCTCATGAATCCCCGGCTGCTCATTCTGGATGAGCCGACGCGGGGCATTGACGTCGGCGCCAAAGCCGAGATTCAGAAGCTGGTCCTGTCCTTGTCCAGAGAAGGGATGGCCGTGCTCTTCATCTCCTCCGAGCTGGAAGAAGTCGTCCGCGTCAGCAGCCGGATCGCCGTCCTGCGCGACCGGCGGCATGTGCGGCACTTAACCGGTGACGACATCCAACAGACGACCATTATGCAGGCCATCGCGGGAGGATGACGCCATGAGTGTCCGTTGGTGGAACAAACCTTTGTTCTGGCCGCTTGCCGTGTTCGGCTTGCTGCTCTTGCTCAACCTGATCTTCAAACCGGAGTTTTTCGCGATCCGCTACCAGAACGGCCATCTGTACGGCAGTCTGATCGACATTCTGAACTTCGGCTCCCCCCTGGCCATCGTCGCCATCGGGATGACGCTGGTCATCGCGACACGGGGGATCGATCTGTCGGTGGGGTCGCTCGTCGCGATCTCCGGCGCGATGGCCTGCCTGACCATCAGCCGGGGCGACGACCAGCATGCCTTGAGCCTGGTGCTCACCGCCGTCCTGCTCGCGCTGCTCGTCTCCATCGCCCTCGGCCTGTGGAACGGACTGCTGGTGGCCGGCGCGGGCATCCAGCCGATCATCGCGACGCTCATTCTGATGGTCGCCGGGCGGGGCATTGCGCAGCTCATCACGAGCGGGCAGATCATCACGGTGACGAGCAAGCCGTATAATTTCATCGGCGCCGGATGGCTCATGACCCTTCCGTTCTCCGTCTATCTGGCCGCCGCGGTCTTTCTCTTCGCCGCGTGGATGACCCGCAAGACATCGCTCGGCATGTTCATCGAGGCGATCGGCTGCAACCCGACGGCAAGCCGGCTCGCCGGGATCCGTTCCCGCTCGATCCTGCTTGCGGTGTACATGTTCTGCGCGCTGTGCGCCGGCATTGCCGGGCTGATCACCAGTTCGAACGTCTCGAGCGCGGACGGCAACAACGCCGGGCTGTGGATTGAACTGGACGCCATCCTCGCCGTCGTCATCGGCGGGACTTCCTTGAGCGGCGGCCGGTTCTCGCTGACCGGCACCCTGGCCGGGGCGCTGCTGATCCAGACGCTGACGACCACGATTTACATGCTGGGCGTTCCCCCGGAAATCACACTGGTCGTCAAGGCGTTCGTCGTCCTGGCCGTCTGTCTGATCCAATCGCCGTCGTTCCGCCGTTCACTGACGCGCGGCATTCCATGGAGCCCTGCAGCATCCGGACAGGAGGTGAGCAGACATGGTTGATCGCAAATATGTCCCGCTGCTGGTCACCATCGGGCTGTTCATCCTGATGTTTCTGGCCGGCTCGCTGCGGTATCCCGGATTTTTCTCGCTGCAGGTGTTCATGAACCTGCTGATCGACAACGCCTTCCTGCTCATCGTGGCCGTCGGCATGACGTTCGTCATCCTGTCGGGCGGCATCGATCTGTCCGTCGGCTCCGTGGTGGCGCTGACCACGATGCTGTCCGCCAGCCTGATCACGGAAGCCGGCTGGCCGCCGGCGGCCGTCATTCCGCTGGTGCTTGCCGTCGGCATCCTGTTCGGCTGGATGATGGGCGCGATCATTCATTACTTTCAGATTCAGCCGTTCATCGTCACCCTGGCCGGCATGTTTCTCGCCCGGGGGCTGTGCTACGTGATCAGCATCAATACGATCACGATCAGCCATCCGTTCTATACGCATATGGCGCTCGCGAAAATCCGCCTGCCGGGCGGCAGCTTCATCTCGATCAGCGTCGTCATCGCCCTCCTGGTCGTGGCGCTGGCCGTCTATCTCGCGCATTACACCCGCTTCGGGCGCAACACTTATGCGATCGGCGGTCATGAGTCGTCGGCGGTGCTGATGGGGCTTCCGGTCGGCCGGACGAAAATGCTCGTCTACGCGTTCAGCGGGTTCTGCTCGTCCCTGGGCGGCGTCGTGTTCACGTTCTACATGCTGTCGGGTTACGGGCTGCATACCGTCGGCCTGGAGCTGGACGCCATCGCGGCGGTCGTGATCGGAGGGACGCTGCTGACCGGCGGCTCCGGCTATGTCATCGGCACGTTCTTCGGCGTCCTGATCCAGGGCGTCATCCAGACGATCATCACGTTCGAAGGCACGCTCAGCTCCTGGTGGACGAAAATGGTCATCGGCTTGCTGCTGTTTCTCTTTATTCTGCTGCAGCGGGTCTTCACCGCGCGGTCTACGCGGAGCCAGTCTGTGTAAGATATAATCGGATTTGGGGAGGGGATTCGATTGCTGCGGTCAAGCCGAACGGCACTTGCCTGTTTCAACCTGCTGCTCGTGTGCCTTGCGATGCTGGCGGGCTGCAACCGTGAAGCGGCGGCGCCGCGCGAGGAGCAGCCGGAGACGATCGATTCCCGCATCCCCGATCTCCCGTCCGATACGGTCGCCGCGGACAAGCACAAGATCGTGCTCGGCTTCTCGCAGCTCGGCTCCGAGAGCGATTGGCGCAACGCCAATACGCGATCGATCCAGGAAGCCGCGAAGGAGGCCGGCATCGAGCTGCTGTTCGACAATGCGGAACAGTCGCAGGAGAAGCAGATCGAAGCGATCCGCCGCTTCATTGAGCGGAAAGTGGATGTGATCGCCTTCGCGCCGGTCATCGAGACGGGCTGGGAAGACATCTTGACCGAGGCCAGACAGGCCGGCATCCCGGTCATTCTGTCCGACCGCGCCGTCCAGATCAGCGATCCGTCCCTGTATGTGACGTTTATCGGCGCGGATTTCTACGAAGAAGGCCGCAAGGCGGGGAAATATTTGCTGGACAAGAAGCGCAACGATCCCGGGCCCGTCGTCATCGCGGAGCTTCAGGGCACGGAAGGCTCCTCGCCGTCCATCGAGCGCGGCAGAGGCTTCCGGGACGTCATCCGGGAGCGCGCCGACATGACGATCGCCTATTCCGCGCCGGCCGACTTCACGGTGGCCAAAGGAGCCGAAGTCATGCGCGGGTTTCTGCGGGAAAGCGGCGGCGGCATCGATGTGCTGTTCGCCCACAACGACGACATGGCGCTCGGGGCCATCGAAGCCATCGAGGAATTCGGCCTGAAGCCCGGAGAAGACATCGTCATCATTTCCGTCGACGGCACGCGCAAAGCGTTCGAGATGATGGCGGAGGGCAAAATCAACTGCGTGGTGGAATGCAATCCGCTCCTCGGTCCGATTCTGATGCAGGCCGTCCGCGAGATCTACGAGGGACGCACCTTGCCGAAGCGGATCGTCCCGCCGGAAAGTGTGTTCACCGAAGTGCTCGCGGAGAAGGAAGTGGCCAATCGACAATATTAGGAGGCGATACCGGCTTTATCTTCTCCGCTGCTTGCCGGCTCGGCGGCCGCACCCCCGATTCCGTCGATTGCTGACGAAAAAAGCAGACGCTTGTCAAAATTTGACAATTTTGATAAGCTGTCTAATATTAAAATTTTTAATCCGGTATCCGGGGTGATCCATGGGATGGATTTGGTCGTAATGAAGAGCCGGCTCGACGCCAGACAACTCATGATCGTGGATTCAGAAGTCAGAAACCAGGGGAAGAACATGATTCTCGCCTACGTGCTGTGGTACTTCCTCGGTATATTGGGCGGTCACCGGTTCTATATGAAGAAGACAGGCTCCGCGATCGCCTAGCTCATTCTGAGCATCACGCTTATCGGGCTGATCGTCACCACCATCTGGTGGATCGTGGATGCCTTCCTGGTACATACCTGGGTAAAGGATCACAACCGCGAGCTGGAGTATCGTCTCGTCTCGCAAATGATCGCCCACCAAGGTCCGCCGGCTCCGAACAGCTTCTGATGACATGAACAAGCGCGACCTGACGCTGGAACAGCTTCTCGTGCTGCAATCGGAAATGCGGCACGCCGAGAAATCGCTCGCGCTCGCGTATTTCATGCTGCTGGGCGGACACTTGGGAGTCCACCGATTCTATCTGAAGCGGTATGTAAGCGGCACTATACAGTTGATCCTTTTCCTGGCAGCCGCATTCAGCTATTTTACCGCTGCCGCCTTTAGCGGCGTCGATGAGGAATGGAACGCCCCGGCTATCATTTTCCTCGTCATCATGCTCCTGACCGGCTTGGCACTGTTCATCTGGATCATTGTCGATCTGTTCATCATGCCCCGCATGGTCAGAGAGTGGAACGAGGCGCGGGAAGCCGAGATTATTCGCAAGTTGACCGGACCAAGGCAGTCCTGATTTCGTGAATCCATAAAAAAGGGAGCTTCGACTGCGGCGTCGAAGCCCCTTTTACTTTTCGGCAACGTCGCCCGGTCTGGCATCGATATGTCCGGAATGGTGAGCTCCTCCTTCTTGTTCGTCTGCGGCTTGCTTTTTTACAAAATTTTTAGCCATCGCTTGAATCATACCCAGGTGCAGGCTTTCGTGCGCAATCAATACGTGGAAGAGCTCGCCGACGGTTTTTGCCTGAAGAAAATTGCTTTGATCCGCAACGGGGTGCGTCAGCCTGCCTTCGAATGCATCGCCGATCTCCGCCATTTGTCCCTCCAGCCGCCGCAGCAGCACATCGATTTCCGGGGGCGCATCACTCCAGCCTGACGGATCCGTTCCTGATGCGAACCAGGTTTTATATTCCGCGGGAATGCGGGATCCGGCTCCCGAAAATTGAAAGATCAACTCGTCGGTTACCGTGAGCACATGTCCGGCTTGCCAACGCATGTTGTTTCGGAATCCCGGGGGAATATGGTCAAGTTTGTCCGCAGGCAGCCCGTGCAGAGTATCCAGAATTTGCCGTCTGACATCGGCAAACAAGTTGAGGATATGGGCATCCGAACTTGAGCGGGGGTAGTCCGCGGCCAGCGCTTCAAATACTTCAATCTTACCGCCGTATTGCAGCTCGGGCCAATCGGTCGTGAGTGAGACCGCTTCTTCCAAAGATTCCGCTTCCATCACCGACACCCCAAAAATGTCGCCTTGATAGTCCTCTACAGCATGCGGGGAAACCGTCTTCCGTCCGAATCCGGCAAACCGCACTTTCTCATATCCTCTTGCCTTCAGGTTGTCCAGCCAGTTCCACAGGTCGCTGATGTTTTGCTCCGCCTGATCTTCGGGAACGACACCGCCATGGTAAACGAACAGATAATGCATTTCCGCCCGCCCCTTTCAGTTGCATTTTGAAACTGATTTGAGTATAATGAAGCTATGGCACATCAGTCAAGGAGCAACGCCATGAGAAAAACCATCAAACGTCGTTCCAATTGCCCGATCGCCTTTTCGCTCGAAGTGGTCGGGGATTCGTGGACGCTGCTCATCATCCGGGATATCGTTTTTGCGGGGAAAAGAACATTCGGGGAGTTCCTGGCCTCGGATGAGAAGATCGCGAGGAACATCCTGGCCAGCCGTCTGGCTCGTCTGGAAGAACTGGGGTTGATCACGAAGAAGCCCCATCCCACGGACGGAAGAAAGGATTTGTATGAACTGACGGACGCCGGACTGGATTTTATCCCTGTTCTGCTGGAGTTGTCTGCCTGGGGGGCCAAATATGAACCCGAAACAGCCGAGGCGGCCGCATGGCTGCGCGAAGTCCGCATGGACAAGGACCGCCTGATCCAACTGATCCGGGACACCGTCAAAAACGGAGGTTCCGTGTTCGCCGGCCCGGACAATGTGATGGACCGGCTGAAAGCCCGCTAACCTGTCCGCTTCACCCAACTACAACACACCGACGGCCAGCATGCCGGCCGCGATCAGGCCCAGCGCGTGAATGAGATGATATTGCACGCCCGTCCGGAATGTGGCGAGTTTGTCCCGCTGCAGCTTATCCTTCAGCGCATGCGCGCCGAACGCGCCCAGCGCGACCGCAATCGCCATCAGGATGCCGCCCAGCGCAATGAACGTTTCCATCCGTCGTTCCTTCCTCCTCCGGCTCGCGCCTTCCGGCGCCAAAGCCTTCTCCACATTTTTAGCGTTTGTCCGCGTGGAGCCGCCGGTGAAGCTCGCGCACCTGCTCCGCCAGCTCGGGAACGGGTCCCTCCACTTGCGCGTCGCGGATGACTTCCTGGATGGGCAAGTTCCTTACGCGGGACGGCGGAACTCCCCATTCGTCCAGCCACTCGGCCAATTGCCGGGACGAGCTGGCGTACACGATCCGGCCCAGGCCGACCCAGCCGTGGGCGGCGGCGCACATCGGGCAGTGCTCCCCGGAGGTGTAGACGGTGGCCCGGGCGCGCGCTTCCGGCGTCATGTGCTGAGCCGCCCAGCGGGCTATGGCGAATTCCGGGTGTTGCGTATGATCCCCTCCCGCCACATGGTTGTGGTCCTCGAACAACACCTCGCCTTCGGCCGATACCAGAACCGAACCGAACGGTTCATCGCCCTTCTCCAGCGCGATCCTTGCGAGCTCGACACAGCGCCGCAAATGCTTCATGTCCGTCTCCGTGATCATGTCGCCGCCTCCTTCGATCAAAAGTCATCCTCCATCTCACGCCGGCACGATGATTCGTTCGCAAGCCTGCACGACCCGTTCGCTCTCGTTGTCCAGCGAGCTGGTCGCCTCGTCGAACATCAGTATCGGCGGTTTTCCCTGCGCCGGACGGCCCCACGAGCGCCGTTTTCTCCGTCACGACGGCTTCAGGATCGCGAGCAGCTTCCCGTAACTGTCCGCCGCATCGACCTTCACTTGCCCGGTGTTCAGCTTCGCAAAAACCTTCCGCGCCCATTCGATCTTCGCCCGCTCCGCACCCTGCAGCTCCAGCGACTCCAGCGAGCCCTTCGTCTCCGCAATGAAGCAGATGTGCCTCACATCGCCTTCCCGGAACACGATCGCCCGGTCGGGATGGTAACGGCCCATCGGCGTCGGGATGAAGAACCCCCGCGGCAGCTTGTCGTACACGAGCACCTCGCCGCCCGCAACCGGCGCTTGCGCGGCCGGATGCGCCCCGTCCTCCGGCTGCCCGAACAGTTCGCGCTTCGTAAACACGCCCGCTTCGAACCGGTCGTTCAGCGCATCGTACGTGACGGCTTCGATGACCGCCGCCGCCTTCTGCTCGTTGATCAGCCTCGCGGCGCGGAGCACGAATTCCTCCGGATTCAGGCGAAACTGCCGGAACGTTGGCTCCCCGATTCCCGTCAGGATGGCCGCAATGGTCTTCCGCGTCAGCTTCGTCTCCTCCGTCAGTCTGCCGATCAGGTCCATTTTCACCCCGGACAGCGGCTGCACGTCCGCCGCCTCATCCTTGGCTTCCCGCGCCCGGAACGCTTCCCCCGCTTCCAATTGCTCCCGGGACGCGATGCGCCGCATCTCGCCATGCCGGACGGTATACCGGATGGCCGGCACCTGAAGACGGCTGTCCAGCGCCTCCACGCATTTTCTTATCAATTCGCCGGAGTCGAACCGGACGGTACAGCCCGTTTTCCGGTTGATCCGGTTCCAGAGCTTGAGGAACTCCCGCCTGTGGAAGTCGTCGTTCGCCTCCCCGGCTGCGCAATGGCGGAGGCGTTCGTTCTCCGCCACATGCTCCAGGAAAGCGCTGCGGTCCGCCGCACCCGGACGGCCGGACAGCGCCTCGGCGATCTCGCGCTGCAGCTGCCGCGCGAACTGTTCGTACGATTCGCTGGCGATGACGGTCAGCACATTGATGTCATGGACGTCGATGCCCGGCACGCCCGAATCGATCCGCTCCCCGTCCTGGTTGACGCAGAGTCTGAGCCCCCGTCCGACCTCCTGGCGCTTCTTGATCGTCGAATCGCTGTGCTTCAGCGTGCAGATCTGGAACACGTTCGGGTTGTCCCAACCCTCCTTCAGCGCCGAATGGGAGAAAATAAACCGCACGGGCTCCGCCAGGCTGAGCAGCCGCTCCTTGTCCCGCATGATCAGATCGTACGCGTCGGCATCATCGGAGTCGGCGTCTCCGGCCGTTCGTTTCGGATCGATGATGCGGTTGCTTTTTCGGTCGATCGAGAAGTATCCCTTGTGCGTGTCCTTCACCCGGATTCGCTTCAGGTAACCGGCATACGGATCGTCGCCGGCCAGCCTGCCCAGCTCTTCGGCCAGCATCGCCGCATACTCCTCCTCGAAAATGTCGGCGTAAACGCCGTTCCGCTCCGCGCCGTCCCGATCGTATTGCCGGTACTTCGCCACCTCATCAATGAAAAAGAGCGACAACACCTTGATTCCCTGCGGGAAAAGCGCCCGCTCCTTCGCGAAATGCGACTTGATCGTCTCCCGGATCTGAATCCGGCGAAGATGCAGCTCTCCGGTATCCCCCTGCACGTCGCCGGCATGCAGCGTGACGCCGTTTATGAAGCGGATGCTGCCGTCACGTCCGTTGATCTCGGATACCTTGTACCCCTTGTACTGCGCGAGGCCGCCGGACAACGCGTGAAGATCGTCGCCGACCCTGACCAGACGCGTCCGCCTGACCACGCCCGCCTTCGTCTTCGCCTCGAACTCCAGCCGGGCCGCCGGCGCCCGGTCCGCGCTCACCTCAATGCCTTCGAGGTACAAATAGCCGTCCGATCCGCCGATGCCCTTCAGCGAAATCCCCTTCACGCTGATCTTCTTCACCAGCTTCAGGTTGTAGGCGTCCAGCGCGTCCAGGCGGTAGACCTTGTTGTAGTCTTCGCGGTGCGTCGCCGAATAGCGCAGGGTAAGCAGCGGGTTGAACGCCTTCAGCGATTCCCGCGTCTTCACGCCTTCAACGGACTGCGGCTCGTCGATGATCAGGATCGGCCGCGTGTCCGCCAGCACGTCGATCGGCCGGCGGCTGCCGAAATCGTCGAGCTCCATGTAAATCCGCCTTGCCTCCCGCCCCCGCGCGTTGAAGGCCTGCGCGTTGATGATCATGACGCTCAGACCGGCGTCGCCGGCGAATTTCCCAATGTGATGCAATTGTTTCGAGTTGTATACGAAATACCGCGCCTTCATGCCGTACACGGACATGAAATGGTCTTCCGTCATCCGGAACGTCTTCAGCACGCCTTCGCGGATCGCAACGGATGGCACGACGACGATGAATTTGCTCCATCCGTACGTTTTGTACAGCTCGAACATCGTGCGGATGAACGTGTAGGTCTTGCCGGTGCCGGTCTCCATCTCCACGGTCAGGTTGTACCGGCCTTCCAGCCGTTCCGAGACCGGCAGTCCATTGCGCCGCTGCACCGCCTGCATGTTCCGCAGCACGTCTTCGTCCGGGAGCATGACGGGACGGTTCCGCGCATCCGGACCAGCGGATGGCGCGTACGGCTGCCCCGCGAAGCAATCGACAATGCTTCGCACCGCATCCAGTTGAAACGGCTGCTGCTTGAACCTGATTTTCACCGCTCGTACACCGCCTTACAGCACCCGAATGTCCGTTCCGGGAGAGAGCAGGTTGAACAGCTCCTCCACGTTGATGCGCGCGGCGTCGTCCGCGAAGCCGCTGTCGCGGAAGACGGCGTGCTGCGGGCGCATGGAAGCCATCTGCCGGATGACGGACTCCGGCACATCGTCATCGAAGCAGGCGGCAAGCACGTTCCCGCCGGCGAGGTGGACCGTCTTCCCGTCCACCCGCCGCGTCTCCATCGGCAGCGACAGCTCCAGGCCGAGCTCGAGCATGACCTGGATGAGCAGATCATCCCCTGTGCGGTCCTCCTTGATGCTTGCGGCGAGATCGAACAGGTCGGCCTGCGTGAGCTTGTCCGGCGCATGCCGGACGTCCTTCATGTTCGACGAATCGACGCGGAACACCCGGAAGCCGTAGTCGATGCCGGCCCCCGTCACTTCCCGGATCTTCTTCGCCGCGCGGCGGATCCGCGCTTTGCCGATATCGCAGATGGTCCGGTAGCCGGCCTTGCGCGCCTCGGACCGCTCGTTCGTCGGCTCGGGCAGCTGGACGAGAAGAAATCTGCGGTTGCCGCCGTCCCGCGCGTTCAGCTCCATCACCGCGTGAGCCGTCGTGGCGGAACCGGAGAAGAAGTCGAGGACGATATGTTCTTCATCCTTCTCCGTCGCGAGCGTCAGCATTTTCATGATCAGCTCTTTCGGTTTCGGACTGTCGAAGAATCGCCCGTTCAGCAGACTTTTCAGCTCTTCCGCCGCGCCGTGGGTGTGTCCCACTTCCTTGTGGTGCCAGATCGTCTCCGGCGGCTTTGTCGCTCCCTCGTCGAGAAACTGCTTCGCGTACACCTGCCAGCCCGCTTCGGTCTTTACCCACTCGACCAGCCCCTGCCTGACGTTCTCCTCGTAAGTCTCCTGGCTCCAGCGCCAGCAGCCCTCTGTCCCGTCCGGCTTGATCGGATACACGAGCGTGCCGTCCGGCGCTTCCAGCGGGAAGAACGAATTCGGCGCATCCGAACGGAGCGAGTTGCTCCCTTCCTTCCGGATGCTTCTTCTCCGGTAGCGCCGCCCCGTCGCTTCGTCCACATGGTTGAACTGCCGGACGTTCTGCTCGAACGGCTCCCGCTTGAGTCCCGCGATATCGCCTTTCACATAGCAGAGGATGTAGTCGTGGGAAGTGGAGAAACCGGTGACGTCCATGCGGGGGCTGTACACTTTTTCCCAGATGATCGTGGCGACGAAGTTGCCGTGCCCGAAGATTTCATCGCAAATCGCGCGCAGATTGGCGGCTTCGTGGTCGTCGATGCTGATGAAGATGACGCCGTCTTCCCGCAGCAGATTCCGCGCCACCTTGAGCCGGGCGTACATCATCGTGAGCCAGTCGCTGTGGAACCGGCCGTTGGCCTCGGTGTTCTGGAAGAGCCGGTTGCCGAGCTCGTCGACCTGCCCGGACTCCGCGAGATATTCCCGGACCGTTCCCCGGAAGTTGTCCTTGTAGATGAAATCCCGCCCCGTGTTGTACGGCGGATCGATGTAGATGCACTTGATCTTGTTCAGGTACGACTCCTGCAGCAGCTTCAGCACTTCCAGGTTGTCGCCTTCGATGTACAAGTTCCGCGTCCGGTCCCAGTCCACGCTGTCTTCCCTGACCGGGCGCAGCGTCTTGTCGGTCGGCACGTTCGCGTTCAGGACCGCCTCCCGCTTCCCCGGCCACGTCAGCTGATACCGCTCCTTCTCCCCTTCCGCCAGCGCGCCGGACAGTTCCTGCCTCAGCAGGTCAAAATCAACCGCCCGCACCACGCTGCCCTCTTCATCGACCGCTTCGGTGATGACATGGGGGAACAGCGCCGCGATTTTGTCTATATTGGCCTGCGTCCTGTCGGACGTTCGCATGGTCAGTTTCTTCATGATCGGCTCCGTTTCGTCTGGAATCGATGATCTAATATCTTTCGCTGCCCGGACCGGGATTCCCTGTCCGCCTGACGCCCGGGCATTTACACCGTTTCCGAATTGCAGGAAAATGGTTTAAACCGATATAAAGGTGTGACGCCCATGAACCCGTACCCCGACTATCGGATCGCCGTGGAAGCGATTATTGTGCATGAAGGCAAGGTTCTGCTTGCGAAAAGAGCGGACAATGGCGCGTGGTATGTGCCGGCCGGCAAGGCGAAATATGAGGAGACCCCGAAGGAGGCGGTCATCCGGGAAGTCCGGGAGGAGACGAACCTTGAAGTTGACTCTATCGAAGAGCTGCATGTGCGGGCGTTCAAGGGACGAAAGGCGTCGGGGGATTTCTACAGAGTCATGTTCACCTATCTGATCAGACCGGGAAACGGCGACATCCGCAGCTTCCGGTTGAACGATGAGCACACGGAATATGCGTGGGTAGGCCGGCAGGAACTCGGGGATTCGCGGTATGATTCTTTGCTGCCGGAAGTCAGGCGCATCGTTGCGAATGTCCTGATCTCGCGTTGGTAAAATTCAGCTAAATCTGTAATTTATCATTTCTTTGACGTCATCATCGTTGTATAGTCGAATCAACGTTGCAATGCGATGATCGGTGACTTGTTGAAAGGCGGGGATGATCATGCGTCAATACCGGGACCTCAACCGGCTCAACTGGAACGACCGGACGGAGATTCATGCGAAATCGAAGTTCTATGACGTGGATGCCTTTCTGGCGGATGACGCGCCCCGGATCGGGTTGGATCAGGAGGAACTGGGCGATGTGGCCGGGCGCACCCTGCTTCATCTGCAGTGCCATTTCGGCCTGGATACGCTCAACTGGGCCAGGCTGGGCGCCCGCGTGACCGGGATCGATTTCTCGGAAAAGGCGATCGCGCTGGCCAGGTCGCTCAATGACCGGCTCGGGCTTGACGCGCGTTTTCTGTGCTCGGACATCTACGATGCCAAGGAAGTGCTGGGCGGAGAGCAGTTCGACATCGTCTATACGTCATACGGCGTGCTGTGCTGGCTGCCGGATTTGGACGGTTGGGCGGATCTGATCAGCACGTCCCTGAAACCCGGGGGCATCTTCTACATGGCGGAGTTTCATCCGGTGACGTTCATGTTTGAACCGGTGGACGGCGAGCTGAAGATCGCGGATTCCTATTTCAATACCGAGACACGCCAATATGTATCGGACGTCACCTATACGGGAGATGACGATCCGTTGGCGCACCCCGTGACCTATCAGTGGCAGCATACGCTGTCCGAGATTGTCGGCGCGCTGATCGGGGCGGGACTGTCGCTGGAATTTCTGCATGAGTTCCCGTTCACGGTGTTCAACATGTACCCCGGGCTCATGACGCAGGACGAGCAAGGGCGATGGCGGCTGAAGGGGAACCACCACCCGCCGCTGCTCTTCTCGGTGAAAGCCCGGAAGGTCTGACTTGAAGGCAAGAAAGGCCACCCCAGGCGGGATGGCCTCTTGTTTATTGGGCTGCCGTATCTGCTCAGACCAATGCGGATGCGGCCATGTCTTTGTCCTGATGACCGGCTTCGATCGCGCGCCGGAACCGCTGCAGTCCGGCAGCCGCAACATCCGCGGTGAGACCCGCCTGTTCGACGGCCTCCATCACCAGTTGGGCGTCTTTGAACGCATTCGCGATCGAAAAACTGGCCGTGTAATCGTCCGCAAGGATCGAAGCCGCTTTGGACTGAAAGAACGCGCTGTCCAGCGGTCCGCCTTTCACGATGTCCGCCACCAGCGCGGGGTCGACGCCGAGTCCCTTGGCGATCGCCAGACTTTCCGCGGCGCCATGCGTCAGCGCGAACACCCAGCTGTTCAGCGCAAGTTTGAGACGGCTGGCGGCCCCGATCTGATCCGACACCCAAACGGTCCGTTTGCCGATCGCGTCAAACACCGGCTGCACGGTGTCCCGATCTTCGGCCGGGCCGGATGCGATGACGACAAGCTGCCCCTGTTCCGCCGGCTGACGGGAGCCCTGGACGGGCGCGTCATACAACCTGAGCCCGTGCTGCTTGGCGAAGCCGGCCAATTCCTCGATCGCGCTGACGCCGACCGTGCTCATCTGAATCCAGACCGCACCGCCGGACAAGCCGGATGCGGCGCTTTCCATGACATCCAGCACGGCCGCCCCATCCTTCAGCATCGTGATGACGATATCCGCTCCTTCCACAGCTTCACGCGGCGAATCCGCCACATCCAATCCGGCCGATGCCAGCGTCTCCGCCTTGGCGCGCGTACGATTCCACACGCGCACGGAGAAACCATGCTTCCGCAAATTCCGCGCCACGGGTGCGCCCATGATGCCGGTGCCAAGTACGGCGATCGTTTTGTGATACAATTTCGTTTCTGCGTTTGACATGTTGCAAACCTCCTCTTGGGTATGATTCTGTAACGTTCGTTACAAAACTCTGCAAAAAAATGCCTGCATGGCTGTGCAGGTTTTCGAACTGAAAGGAAATACGGGCTGCTCAAAGCACTTTGATGGCGACATCCACGACATCTTGCAGAAGCTGCCGACGGTCATGTCCGAGATATCCTTTGCTCAATACTCGCATCCCTTGTACCGTGTTCAAAATGAAGCGGGACAGCGCGCGAATATCCCGGTCTGCAGCGATTTCGCCGGTTTCCCGGGCACGCGACAACGCTTCGTATAAAGCCGATTCCAGGTCATTCAAATTTTGCGCCACAATGGCGGCTATCGACGGATCATGGCTGGCAAGCTCCAAGGCCGCGCTGGCGGTCATGCATCCCAGCCCTTTTTCTTCGCTGAGCTCTTCGTCGACGACATCCATCAACAGACGCCTGATGCGCTCTCTGACCGGGCCCGGGCCGGACAGCACCGCAATTTTCTCCGCCTTGAGCTCCTGATACCGGCGAAGCGAACGCTCATACAGTTCGTGTTTGCTGCCGAAGGCGTTATAAATACTGCTTCGCCCCAGTTCGGTGCCTTCCTCCAAATCTTGAATCGAGGTCGCGGAATAACCGCGCTGCCAAAAAACTTTCATGGCTGCATCGATGATATCGTCCGGATCAAACGCTTTGGGGCGCAAAGATTCACCTCCTGACCCCTTTTTGAAATGATCGTTGCAAAATAAACCATACTGCTTTATCCTCACGCTGTCAAGAAGCGGCCTGAGTCCCGCAATGTTCAGGACCAAGGCCGCTCAAGTCACAGTTTACTTGGCCGTGCATTCCCTGCACGAAAATGTCAGCGTCCGGCGACCGTCACAGCGAGAGCTCCCACGTCTCCCCGATCAACTCGGGGCCGAAGCTGCGGTGCGGTTCCTGTTTGACCAACACGAAGCCGGCCTTCTGATAGATGTTTCTCGCCTGTACAAGCACGTGGTTGGTCCACAGCACGAGTTTCTTGTAGCCCTTGCGCCTTGCGAACCGGACGCACTCGTCCACGAGGCGTTTGCCCAATCCCAATCCGCGGGCCCTCGGGTCGACGAGCAGCCCATGACCCGACGCCGAGGACAGCGGCCCAGCTTCAGGCCATCATCGATGACCTCAACACCAGTGAATATGTAATGGCCATTGTCCACTATCTGAGCAACGGTCTGGAACGCCCGGAGCTGAAAACCTTCACGCTTGCCGGCATCGAGGGCGTGGACGAATCGAACGTCGACGAAATTATCGACGCCCTGTACGAGGAACAACAGACCAGGCTGTTCAGCATCCCGCTCGGAACGCCCATCTCCACGAAACAGGATATCCAGGATTTCATTGACCAGTACCTGGGGTTGGGGGGTTAACCGGAGCAAACCTGTGCCAGGGCATATGCCTTGGCACAGGTTTCATTTCCGCCGAGAGCAGATCATGCTTCCGAATTCCATGCCGGATTCCAGACGACTTCCCACACATGACCGTCAGGGTCCTGAAAACAGCCGGCATACCCTCCCCAGAAGGTATCGCGTGCCGGAACGGTAATCACGGCACCGGCTTTTTCGGCCTCTTCCATGACCCGATCCACTTCCTCCTTGCTGCTCACATTATGACCCAGCGTGAACTCGGCAGGGTTGGGCTGCGTCTGCTTGACGTTCGCATCAAGCGCGAGATTTTTCCGTTCGAAAATGGCCAGCCGCAGACCGCCTTCCAGATCAAAGAATGCGACAGCGCCATGCTCAAATTCTTGTCCCACAATGCCTTCCGTCGGAAACCCGAGCCCATCCCTGTAGAATTTGAGGGATCGCTCCAGATCGTCAACTCCGATCGTGATGACCGTCAGCCGAGGTATCACGCAGCATCAGTCCTCTCCGGCTATTCTGCACGAGCGGCAAATCGCCGAAATTCCCGTGTTCCTAATCCATTCAACAAATGGATGGCGTTTCCTTCCCGCCATTTGGTCTTCCGCTGGATCTCGTCCTGCATCGACCGCGGCTTCCCCGCAAGTTGCTCCAACTCGTCCGAAAACGGAAAAGCAATGTGCCTGTCCCCCGGGGACCTTACGCACATTGCTTTTCGTCTTGGTGCCAGCCTTTTAACTGCGGGCAAAGATTTTCTTGTCGAAGAACACCAGCACTGCGAACAGAATGATGGCCAGGAGCAGGACGGACGCCGTCACAATAAACAGCAGCGTGGTGAACGTGTTTTCGATCTTGTAGTAGATCAGCATGCTGAGCGGCATCAGTCCGCCGCCGATCAGACTGGACCAGGCTTGCAGTTTGGCCGTCCGCTTCATGCCGATTTCCTTAAAAATATGGTAGAAAATACCATAAGCAAAAAGACTCAGCCACCCGACCACCAGGATGTGAGCGTGACCCGGCACCATCGTATAATCTTTCCTCCCGGCCAAATCCGATCCGATCATTGCGCCGATCAACGCGTATACGGCCGCGATACGGATGAGCCACTTGCCATAATGCTGCATCTTCTCACTTCCTTTACCCGCAATCCGGAACATTTCCATGCTCGGCCATTTGAAAATTTAAATGCCGCTCTTATTATACAACACTCTGGTTTAAATATCCTCTTTACATCCCGGCATGAGACTGCTGCGATTTCAGCACCCCGGCGGTTTCGAAGGATTGCACGAAATCGAGCGCCAGCAGCTTGTCGCACACATGAAGCAGATTGCGGGTGCGCGGCTTGTGCAGCTTGATCCGGAGCGTCCGGATGTCGTCCTCATCCTGATCGTCACCGGGGGCTTCCAGCGACATGCTCACAATCAGAAGCCCTTCCTTCTCGATCAGATCCGTGATTTGCGCGACGCTCCCTTCCGCGCGGGTGATCCGCAACGTGATTTCGTTTCGGCTGCGCTTGCTGTGGAGGCTTTTCTCAAGCCGGTTCAGCACCAGCAGGATGAGGATGACCAGCACCGTGACCAGCACCGCTTCATAAAAAAAGCCCGCTCCCACACACAGGCCGATCGCCGCCACCACCCAGATGGAAGCGGCGGTCGTAAGCCCCGAGATGCTCAAACCGTTGCGGATGATGGCGCCTGCGCCAAGGAACCCGATGCCGGACACGACTTGTGCCGCCAGACGCGCCGGGTCCATGCGGACATTGAATTCGCTCGCGAAGTCGCCGAATCCGTAAATGGACAGCAACATGATCATCGTGGCTCCGACACATACCAGAATGTGCGTGCGAAGACCGGCTGCATGGTTGTGCCACTCGCGTTCCAGTCCAATCAGACCGCCCAGCACCAGCGAAAGCAAAATCCGCAGCGATGAGTCCACGTAGGAAATATCCCACAGACCGGTTTCAATCACCTTCATGGCAGAGCCACCTCCTTACGACCCAATGATTCTACTTCAGCGACACCTCGGCAATGACCGGATAATGATCGGACGGATACCGTCCTTCATATAGCCCCCGGTCGATCACGACCGATTGGACCTGCCAATCCGGGGTCAGAAAGATGTAGTCGATCGTTTCACCGGTGTCGCCGCCCTTAAAGTGGTGGACCGTCCCCCCGACATCCCGGTTTGCCGCTTGCAGAACGGAATAAACACTTTGATAGCCTTCCTGCACCAGTCCCGTTACGGCGGCGTGTTCCGGCGTCACGTTGAAATCGCCCGTCAAGGCGATCGGAAGACCGGTCTGTTCGCGCAGATTCCGCATCCGCTCCCGAATCAGCTGCATGCCCTTCCGCTGCGCTTCTTCGCTGACATGGTCCAGATGCGTGTTGAACATGGCGAATTGATCGCCCGCGCTCGACTTGAACGCCGCCCAGGTGCACATGCGCGTGTGGGAAGTGTTCCAGCTCATCACCCCGAGCTGCTCCGGATTCTCGGACAAGCTGAAGTTCCCCGACCGGACCATTTCCCACTTGCTCTTCTTGTAGAAAATCGCGGTATATTCGCCTTCGGTTCCGCCGTCCCGCCCTTCGCCGACCCAGGTGTATTCCGGCAGCAGCGGCTCCAGGTCCGCAAGCATGCCGTGAAGCCCTTCCTGAACGCCGATGATGTCCGGATCATGCTTCTTGATCGTCTCGGCAACCGCCTTCGTACGGTTCGGCCAGGCATTGTCCCCGTCGGACGCCACGTTGACTCTCAGGTTGAACGACATGATTTTTAATTGCATGAGGTGCCTCCACTCCGCGTTTGTCTGTATCGGATGTTCGGAATCAATTTCGGATCGGTTTACTTTTCCTTGCTGCCTCTGCCGTAAACGAAGTACATCGTAATGCCGGACATGACCATCAGCACGACCGAGTAGACGAGCGTCATGGCACGGGCGATAATGCCCGCTTCCGCGTCCGTACTGTTCTTGATGACAACCCCCAGCGTCTGGTACACGGGGTGATACAGGAAGACCGTCAGATCGTAATCGTCCAAAATTTTAATGAAGTTCAGCGCAAGGACGGCCAGCGTTGACGGCAGCACGATGGGCAGCAGCACCCTGCGGAACGTATAGAACGGTCTTGCGCCCATGTTCCGCGCGGCATCCTCCAGGTTGTTGTCCAGGCTGAAGAACGAGGCCTTCACCATGCGCATCGTAAACGGAATGTGGATGATGACATAACCCAGAATGACGATCCAGTGCGTCCCGGTCAGCACCGTGTTCCCGACGATGAGACGGGGGATGTTGAACGCCATCACAAGACCGATCGCGATCAGCGTGCTCGGCAGAATCCACGGAATCAGCAAGGAATATTCCAGCGCCAGCGCAAGCTTGCTGTTTTTGTACTTATGCAAAATTCTCGACGCGTACAGCGCGAGGGCCACGACGCCGATTGATCCCGCCGCGGCATACAGAACGCTGACCAGATACGGTTTCAGCGCGCTCATCGAGGTGAACAGCCGGGCGTAATTTTCCAGCGTGAAGCTGTCCCAGGTGATGGTCGACGTCGAGATGCTCTTGGCATCGGTGAACGAGAACAGCAAGATCAGCGCGACCGGCGTGATATAAATCAGGAACAGCACGTAGCCGATGATATGCACGACGACATTGGCGAACTTGTTGTTGATCTTCTGTTTGACGAGCGCGGATTTCACTTTGGAAACGGACATGTAATTGCCGCGTTTCTCAAACTGAATCATGATCGTCAGCAGGATGATCGTGGCGAGCCCCAGCACGAGCGCGAGGAGTGCCGCCAGATCCTTGGACGTCTGGCTCTTGGAGAACGTCAGGATCATGGGCGCGATCGTCTGGAATTCCGGCCCGCCCAGAATGAGCGGAGCCGACATGGCGCCGAGTCCCGTCAGGAACGTCAGGATCGTCAGCGCGAAGATCGTCGGTTTCAGTACGGGAAGCACCACGCGCCACAAAATATAGAAAGCGCCGGCCCCCATCCCTCTGGCAGCTTCGACGGTCTGATAGTCGACCTTGCGGATCGCATTGCCCAGGAACAGGATATGGTTCGATGTGC
This sequence comes from Thermobacillus xylanilyticus, assembly GCF_907165215.1. Lineage (GTDB taxonomy): Bacteria > Bacillota > Bacilli > Paenibacillales > Paenibacillaceae > Thermobacillus > Thermobacillus xylanilyticus. The sequence goes on from NZ_CAJRAY010000001.1 coordinate 95,165, forward strand.
AGGCGAACGTCATGACGAACAGCACGGCCCAATAACCGTGAAACCATCCCCGGTCCATGGACGGGAACAGGTTGGCCAGCACGTTGGTGACGAGTCCATTCTCACCGTAAGCAAACTTGTAGCTCGACGCCACAACGACCCCGTGATACAGCAAAGTCGTGAAGAAGCCGAGTTTCAAAATTTTGGCGCCCTTGATATCGAAATATTCGGTCAGCAGCACCAGCGCGATGCCGACCACATTGACCGTGATCATCAGGGACACGGCCAGAATGAAGCTGTTGGTCAAGCTGTTCATGGCGCGCTTGGAGGACAACAGCTTTTCCACGGCATCCAGCGAGAAGCTGCCGTTCTTGAAGAAGATCTCTTGGTAAACATTCAGATTCGGAAAAATGAGAAACGCGATGATGAACCAGGCGATGAGCACAAAGAGCAGAAGTTGCCCGTAATTTATCGACCCGAACTTGTTTTTCAATGTTTGTACATTCAATTTCCTCGCTCCGTCCGATCGTATTGCATAATATCCGCGAGCCTGATATATACATCGGTTTCCGTGCCGACTTCGAATCCGATCTGCCCGTTTTCCTTCTCGATCGTTTTCATCCGGCTACCGCCGCCCATCTCCAATACATACTTGCTGTACAACCCGTAATATTCGCGATCGACGATTTTGGCCTTCAGGCGCACGACATCGTCGCCCGGGATCGGCGTCAGATTCACTTTTTCATTCCGGATATAAGCGACTTTGCCGGGCGGCACATGCGCTTTCAACGGACTGCTCTCGATCAGCTCCGGGTCAATCTTGTTGATGTCGCCGATGAAATTGCATACAAACTCCGTTCTGGAGTGATTATAGATTTCGTAAGGCGTGCCGACCTGTTCAAGATTGCCGCTGTTGAACACCGCAATCCGATCGGACAGCGTCAGCGCTTCTTCCTGATCGTGCGTGACGTAGATGGTGGTGATGCCGAACTGTTTCTGCAGCTCTTTCAGTTCGTTCCGCAGCTGTACGCGCAATTTCGCATCCAGATTGGAAAGCGGTTCATCCAGCGCCAGAATGGACGGTTTCAGGACGAGCGCCCGGGCAATGGCCACCCGCTGCTGCTGTCCGCCCGACAGTTCGGACACCTTCTTGAACAGCTGCTCTTCCTTCAGGTCGACCTTGCGGGCGATATCGCGCACATCCGCGTCGATTGCCGATCTGGCCGCCTTCTTGACCTTCATGCCGAAGGCAATGTTCTCGTACACGGTCATGGTCGGAAACAGCGCGTAGTTCTGGAACACCATGCCGATGCCGCGCTTCTCGATCGGGACATGCGTAATGTCTTTGTCCTTCAGGAAGATGTTCCCGCCCGAAGGGGAAATGAACCCCGCCAGCGTGCGAAGAATCGTCGTTTTCCCGCAGCCGGACGGCCCCAGAAACGTGAAGAACTCGCCTTCCTTGATTTCCAGATTGAAGTTCTTGATGGCATGGAACGATCCGAAATGAATCTGGATATCTTTAAATGTGATCAATGCGCTCACCATGCTTTGGCTTAAATTGTAAGAGAGAGAACTGCATAGCCTGGACGAGAGCCATGCAGTTCCCGATTGACGCTGGTTCAGTTGATGATCTGCAGTTCGATTTTCTCTGCCCAGAGGTCGATATGCTCGGCAATGAACGACCAGTTGAGCGGCTGCGCCTTCATGTTGCCGAACAGCTGCTTGATGTGGTCCGGCGCTTGATCAGCCGCTTCCGGAATGACCGGCATGGCGCTGAATTCCGCGGCGAACTTGCCTTGCATTTCGGCGGAACCGAACCATTCGACAAAACGTTGTGCCGTATCCAGCTTCTTGGTGCCGTTCACGATCGCGATATGCTCGACGACCATCGGGACGCCGCCTTCCGGACCGACAACGCCGACTTTGACACCGTATTCTGCTTCCCGCTTGAACTTCTCGCCGGACACGACGGTGCCGATTCCGATCTTGCCGGCAGCCATGTTGGCGTACAGGTCTTCGCCTTCCACCATCGGCTGTCCGTTGTCGTACAGCTTCTTCAGCTCGTTCCAGCCTTCTTCGGAAATGCCGAGGTCGCCGTTTTCGTCGATGTACGGCATCAGGATGCCCGCCACAACAAGCCGCGACGTCGCCCGAGTCAGATTGGTCGGCGCTTCATATTTGCCCTTGAACGCTTCGTTGGTGTACAGATCCTGCCACGATTTCGGCGCCGTCTCCGGCGTGTACTCGGCTTCGTTGTAGCCGATCATGATCGCCTGCTTGACCAGAGCGTGATAGTAGCCTTCCGGATCGTTCAGGTTCTCCCAGACTTCCGGCGCCCACGAAGGCACGTATTCCGTGAGGACGCCTTCTTTTTTCAGATTTTCGTAGAAAATGTTGTTCAGACCGAACACGACGTCCGCGATCGGATTGTTCTTCTCCGCAATCAGGCGGTTGGTCAGATCGGCGCCGCCCGCTCCGACGATCTCGATATCGAAGCCGGCTTGCTTGGCCTGTTCGATCCACCATTCGCCGCGGCCGTCGGAGTTGGAGTTCGTGTAGACGATCAGTTTTTCATTTTTGACTTCGCCGCTGTCGCCGTTGCCCGACCCCGCGGTGTTTTCGTTTCCGCTGTTGCTGCCGCTGTTCGTTTCGCTGCCGCTTCCGCTGTTGCCGTTGTTGTTGCCGCCTCCGCAAGCCGTAATCACCAGGCAAGTCAGCACCAGAAGTACCAACGTTTTCATCATTCTCGACATTTCTGATCAACCCCGCTTCTTGTAGTCATGGCGAAACGCTTCGATCCAATACCGATTTTCTCTCGATGATTTGGGTCTGAATTTTTACCGTAATGTGCTGCTCTTTCGACTGACGGACACGCTTCATCAGCAGCTCGACGGCTGCCGCCGCAAGCTTGTCCGTGTCCTGGCGGACGGTGGTGAGCGGCACGGGCGTGAGCGCCGACAGATAAGTATCCGAGAAACCGACGATTGACAAAGTTTCCGGAACAGAGATGTTCATGTGAAGCGCGGAAAACAAGGTGGCAATGGCGACCTGGTCATCCGCACACATGACCGCCGTCATGTCGGGATTGTTCCGGATGAACTCTCCCTGCTCGGCGTCATACTGGTGAACGTGGCCCGGTTTGATGCTCGACGTCCGGAAGTGAATGTACTCGCTTTTCACCGGAATCCCGTGGTCCAGCAAAGCTTGAATGTACCCCTGGTACCGTTCCCCGCGGCTGGTGATGTTCTCGATGACGTTGGACGAGAATCCGATTTCCCGATGTCCCTTGGAAATCAGATACTTCGCCATATCATAAGAGCCCTGAAAATGGTCGTGATAGACGCAATCGATCGGAATCTCGTAGAACACCCGGTCGATGATCACGCTCGGAATTTTCTCCATTTTCAGTTTGAACACTTGGTTGCTGCAGGATTTGCTTCCCAGCGGGAACAAGATGATGCCGCTGACGCCCATTTCGGCAAGCGTTTGCAAGCACCGCCCCTGATCCTCTTCGTCCTTGCTGATTCTTAAAATCAGGTCGTACCCGTGTTTGCGCACCTCGTGCTCGACCGCCGAAATGATTCTTGACGTATAGTCGGTCATGTGGGGGACGATGAGCGCAATCATTTTGTTCTCTTTCTTGTCGGCGGGGGGTTGTGCAGGTATCTCTGTCGTCCGTGCACGATCTTCTTGCCGTGTTCCGGACAGAAATGTCCCTCTGCGCGGCAAACGATATACAATCCCTCGCTCGACAAGCTGTTCCAGCGCCAATTTGCTCGTCATTCGGCTGACGCCGAACAACTTCGCAAGTTCGCCTTCGGACGGCACCGGATCGTGAGCTTTGAGCCCCCTGCTCTCGATGATCTCCAGAACTTTGTCGGCGATCTGCAAATAAAGCTGCTTTTTGGGCTTGCTGTTATTACTCATGTCCGGACATTCCTCTGGTTTGGGCCGGCCAAGCCCGATTGATGGTATATACCATTAGCTTAAGCTGATATAAACCATAAGTTATGTCACTGACATATTCAATGGTATTTTATTGTCTTGTTTATACTGGTTTATTTTAACAACTTGTCTGCAGGCCATGATAAAAGGGAGGCTCGTGGAAGAGCGCTCCCTTATACCGTCATTGTTCAAAGTATTTGGGTGCAATACCGTAATATGCGGGCCTTTCTCCTTTTTGTTCAACAAGCGATAAATCGAGCAAATATTTGGCCATTTTTCTGACGGTCGCCGGCGACTTGCCCAGTATATTTGACAGTTCCGCTACAGTTAATCCGCTGCTGGAATCAAAGAAATAATTCTGAGCCATGACGAACATGAAATCTCTGAACACTTTGGGCAGATGACTCAAACTTGTATCGCTGTTTATTTTTTGGGCCGCAATGTCCAATAAATAACTCTTTTCTTTAAGTTCTGCGTTCATCGCTTTAAGCTCATCAATCATGATTTCCAGAAAAGTTTCAATGAAACTGTTCATCTCACCTCTGCTTCTGATACTGTTTGAGATCTCAAAAGCCTCAAGGTACTTCGATTTATATTTATTGCATCCTCTGGAGAGCGCTAGAGAGGAAATATTACCCAGATCTTTGGCTAAATACATGCTGCTGATAAACCGGGCTGTTCTTCCGTTCCCATCGTAAAAGGGATGAATATAACCAAAATAATAATGCCCTACCGCGACTTTAATGACATTTGGAATATCAAGTTGTTCATCATTCATAAATTGCAGCAGTTTGTCAATCAAGTTTATAATTTTGGTTTCCGGAAAAACTCCTTGGTGGACAACTTTACCGGTTCCCGATTGTTTTAATACGTAAGCGATTCCTTTCCTGAACACCTCGCCATCGGGCAGATCCTGAGGATCAATTTCCCCTCCTGTTATATTGTCATATATTTTTCTTACATCCTTTGAAGTGCGGGGATACGCAATATCATCCAAATCCAGCAGGCGAAAGTATGATGAGATCATACTTTCAAATCTCTTTTTTGATTTCCTGTTGAATAATGTATCTTTGGTGCTTCTGACAATTTCCTCCCTGGTGCTTCTTATTCCTTCCAGCTCATTTGTGTTGTACAGCTCCTCCGCAATACATTCAATAATAAACTGCTTCCGTGCAATGTTTGGGAGTTCCCTGTATCTTGAATCAAGCTCCTTCGATATGATGAAAAGCTCACTGATCATTTTTAGCATCCTGTTGGTGGGCACATAATACAATTCATATGTATTGCCCTGACCCATTGGTTTGATATGCAGGCCAAGTTTAATGGTTGAGTGGAAGCTGATCCTCTCTTCATACACTCGATTAAAGACAGGAGTGCTGTTTTCGTGAAATATTTTGTGCAAGTGCCTCATAAGGACCACCCACATCCATTATATTACCAGTATTTTTGCACATTGCACTAACAATGTCTATATCTATGTGAGAAAATCATGGTTTTTTTATACTTGGAAACCAGCAGAACTTAGCCCAACACTTTGATATGCGCACCACAGACACATCGTCCGTTGCCGTTGTTCTTGATTTTTACTTTTCTCTTGCATGAAGGACAAACGACAAACATGCGTTAACACCTCGATTCTCAAAGTGTTAACAGCTTTGACTTGGCTAGGGGCTAAATATACCTCTGTTCCGACAAACGAATGATTACAACGGGAATTTCAATCTCACCATGCCGGAAGTGTTGTCAACACCCGAGTTTTTTTGATAAACTCAGAGAAAATGCTCATATTCAAATGCGATGACGAGACGAGTAGACAAAGGGTGCGCTTTACCAGAGAGCTCCGGCAGCTGGAAAGGAGCAAAGCGTCTTTGTTGAAGAAAGACTCCGAGCAGCACATCGGAATCCGATGCCGGAGGATGGTGTGCCAGGTGCTCCTGTTACAGAGCTAGAGTATAACCGCTTGCGCTTGGGATGCAGCGGCGTACTCGAAGAGGCCGGTTTGGCGACAAACCGGCGAATCCGGGTGGTACCGCGGGAACGACATCTCGCCCCAGAGACGAAGACTTGGGGCGGGATTTTTGTTTGCCCGAAGGCGCCAGGAACAATGCGGTATCCAATGATTATTAATTATAGAGGGAGTTGAGGGATCGATGGCAAGCAAACTCAAAGCGGGCATTGTCGGAGGTACGGGGATGGTCGGTCAGCGGTTCGTGCAGCTGCTCGACAACCACCCCTGGTTTGAAGTGACGGCCATTGCGGCCAGCAGCAGTTCGGCAGGCAAGACATACGAGGAAGCCGTGCGCAATCGCTGGAAAATGTCCACCCCGATTCCGGAACAAGTGAAGAACATCGTGGTGCAGGATGCGTCGAAGGTGGAAGAAGTGGCTGCCGGCGTCGATTTCATTTTCTGCGCCGTGGACATGAAGAAAGAAGAAATCAAAGCGCTGGAGGAAGCATACGCGAAGACGGGGACGCCGGTCGTGTCCAACAACTCGGCGCATCGCTGGACGCCGGACGTGCCGATGATCATTCCCGAGATCAACCACGCCCATCTCGATGTGATCGCGGCCCAGCGCAAGCGGCTCGGCACCTCGACCGGCTTTATCGTGGCCAAACCGAACTGTTCCATTCAGAGCTACGTGCCGCAGCTGCACGCGCTGCAGGCGTTCAAGCCGACCAAGGTCGTCGTCTCCACCTATCAGGCGATCTCCGGGGCCGGCAAGAGCTTTGCCGAATGGCCGGAGATGGTGGACAACGTCATCCCGTACATCGGCGGCGAGGAAGAGAAGAGCGAGCAGGAGCCGCTGCGCATCTGGGGCCGCGTGGAGAACGGCGAAATCGTCAAGGCGGACTCGCCCCTCATCACGGCGCATTGCATTCGCGTTCCCGTGACGGACGGCCACCTCGCGACCGTCCTCGTCTCGTTCGAGCGCAAGCCGTCCAAGGAGCAGATTCTGGAAGCCTGGCGCGCGTACCGGGGCCGTCCGCAGGAACTGGGCCTGCCGAGCGCGCCGAAGCAGTTCATCACGTACTTCGAAGAGAACGACCGTCCGCAGACGAAGCTCGACCGCGACCTTGAAGGCGGCATGGGCATTTCCGCCGGACGGCTGCGCGAAGATACCCTGTTCGACTACAAGTTCGTCGGGTTGTCGCACAACACGCTGCGCGGAGCGGCCGGGGGCGCCGTCCTCATCGCCGAACTGCTGAAAGCCGAAGGGTATATCCAGCCCAAATAATGTTCAAAGGCCGTTTCCTCCGGGAAATGGCCTTTGCTTATTCAATCCTCCTTGTACTTGTCCTTGAGGATGCCCGAACCAATCCCTGCGGCAACCATCAGAATGAGGGAACCGAAATTCCACAGGAACGTCCCGCCCGGGAGCGCAATATCCAGCCCCGCCGCTTTGTTCAGCAGCAGGACGCCGAGTTTGATTACGAGAAGCACAACCCCGGCCATGAACACGATGTCAAAAAAGAACTTCAACCGCGGATATGCGAGCTGCTTGCCGTCCTTGATCACCTTCCGGGTCAATTCCTCGTCGCTTCTCAGCAATTCGTCGATCGTCAACCCGAACAGGTCGCTGATCTTGATCAAAATTTCAATGTTCGGATAATTCGCGCCGTTTTCCCACTTTGAAACGGACTGTCTGCTCACATACAGCTTCTCGGCCAGATCATCCTGCGTCCAGCCTTTTTTCATTCTCTCTGCCTTCAATTTCTCTCCGAAGGTCATACCCACACTGCCTTCCCGTGGTTGATACATTCATTCTAGAGTCAACGCGCGCAAATGAAAAGGGCGCGGAAGAGCGCGGAATAATCCGTTTGTAAAAAGCGAAAGCCGCCCCGGTGGAGCGGCCAGACCGTCGCTTAGCCCCTTCTCCTTGCGTCATCCGGTGAATTTGTCCCGGTCCTTGAGCATTTTCGAGCCGACCACCGCAACGGCCGCCGCCATCAAGGGCCCGAAGTTCCACAAAAATGTCCCGCCCGGGAGCGCGATATCCAACGATGCCGCTTTGTTCAGCAGCAGGACGCCGATTTTGATTACGAAAAGCACAACCGCCGCCATGAACAGCATGTCAAAAAAGAACTTCAACCGCGTCGCCAGCTGCTTGCCGTCCTTGGTCACCTTACGGGTCAATTCCCCACCACTCCTCCATCATTCGTCGTTCGCAAGTCCATTCTAGAGTTGCCGCCAGGAAAATGAAAAGAACGCGTTGGTTGCACCGCCGCGCAACCTCAGGTTGCATTCGCTTAAAGCGGCGTCCGGCTGTGGAAATGCCTTATACGGAAACAAAAGAAGCGCGCCTCCGACAGGGCGGCTTCGCCTATACAAGCTCGCGATTGGTCAGTTTGACAACTTCCAGCAGATCTGCCTTATGGTTCGTCTCTTCATGGTAAAGCCATCTGTCCCGAACATGATCGACAAACAACACGCCGTTCAAATGGTCAATTTCGTGCTGCATGCATCGCGCCAGATAGCCTTCCCCTTCCATGATGACGGTCTCGCCCTTCCGATTCAGACTCTTCACCTTCACGCGCTGCGCCCGCTTCACAATCCCGTAATATCCCGGGAACGACAAGCACGCTTCGGGCCCTGTCTGCTCGCCCTCCATTTCGATGATTTCCGGATTGATGAGCTCGATCAGTCCTTCGCCGCAGTCCATGACTGCGATTCTACGAAGCACGCCGACTTGCGGGGCCGCGAGACCTGCACCTTTCGCGGCATATAAGGTTTCGGCCATATCGTTCAAGAGCTTGAAGGTTCTCTCGTTCATGTCCGTAACCGGCTTTGCCTTTTTTCTCAACAGGGGATCCCCGAAAGGCAATATTTGTTTCACTGTCATTATTGTGCCTCCTTGGCCGTCTCGGGAGGAATATAAACCCACAAGTCGTTGGGCGTACATTCCAGCGCCGTACAAAGCGCGTCAAGCGTTTCGGCTTTCATATGCCTGGGCTGATTCTTCAGCAATGCACTGATGGCAGGTGCGGAAATACGGTAATTCGCCTTTTCTTTCAGCAATCTTTGCAATGCGGCCCCCGTCCAAATCCCTTTCCCCGCCATCACCTGTCGCAACATCCACACCAGCATGCGCCGCACCGCCATTCCGGAGTATTAAGTAATGCTTAAAATTTTAAATCAACACTTAATTTTTTTCAAGAAAAAAAACAACTGCTCGAGGAAATGTCTCCATAAGAGCGGAAGGCCGCCCGCAGCGGGGCGGCTTCCTCCCGATTACACCTTCCGCACCGGCCGCAGGACGGCATACCCGTAACCTTCAGGGAAATGGCGCTGGTAGTCCTGCTTCGTCTCCTCATCCCATGCATAACCCTTCGCTTTGGGATCATAGTTCCACGCCGTATCCTCGATCGCCTTCATCACCGCGCCGTTGTCTTTCAGGTAGTCGAAGGGCGGGTGATGGAAGACCAGATACTCCGATTCCGGGATGACCCGGCATTCCATGCCTTCCGGGACGGGGCCGTCGTATTCGAGCGGGACGGGAATGCCGTACAGGTATCCTTTCTTCCCGTTCCGGTAAAACCATCCCGCCGTCTGCGCCAATTGCCCGGGGAGGACGTGATTGGACATGCTCTCCAGCGTGCCGCACACTTCGTCACACGAATGCCCGTTGTTCCAGAAGCTCATGTAGTCCGCGGCGCCGATATCCCAGATTCCGATGAACTTGTGCGCCGGAATGAACTCCACCTTGATCTCCACCGGCTTCACCCGAACTTCACTCATGCGATTCCGCTCCTTGATCCAATAGTGATAAGGCGAGAACACCTCCTGACGAATCGAGAGCGGGATGGGGCGGGGCGTTTTCCGGTAAGCCGCGGGCGTCATCCCGAAAGCCTTGTGAAAAGCCCTCGTGAACGCCTCCTGCGACGAGAACCCATACTTGACGGCGATGTCCAGCACCCGCTGGTCCGTGTCGCGGAGCTCCAGGGCGGCACGGCTGATCCGGCGGGTCCAGACGTAGTCGCGCAGGGTCATTCCGGTGTACTGATTGAACTGCCTGGAGCAATAGTAGGGCGAGTACCCGAGCTGCTCCGACATCTTGAGCAGGACCGGGTTTTCCGTCAAATGCTCCTCCAGCCAATCCACCATCCGCTGCACCATCTCGTTCCACTCGTACATGGAAGCCTTCCCTCCTTTCACCCTGATCGTATCACCGGCGGTTATCGCATGTTTGATTCGAGTTGCAAAGTCATGCATCATTCGCCATAGCCGTATGTCAAGCATTGACCCGCGGACCGGTGGTCCTTCAAGACGCCCAGCCCGACTGCCGCATGCAGGGCAGCCCCGACCGACGCTTCTTCCGCTACGCGCGGAATGGAAAGCGGCATGCCGAACCGCTCTTCGCAGATGCGCCGCAAATGCCGGTTGTGCCGGATCGCGTTGCCCGAACCGACAAGTTGCCGCATCCGGCCGCGCATCGCTTCGGGAAGCCGCTTGTAGAAGTCGAACAGCTCTTCCGCCATGCCTTCCAGGAATCCCGACACCAGATGCGCGGGGGTGAAGTTGTCCGGCCCGATTCCCGTGATGGAACCGGTCTGTTCAGGTTCCGTGCGGGTGCCGTAAAACCGGGTGGAGACTTGCAGCGGACGCGCCAAAGGAAGGAAGCGGTCGAGCAGTTCCTCCATTTTCCCGTACAGCGGCGGAACGTCCCTCCCGTCCCCGAACCATTCGAGCACGCTTCGGAAAAACGTCTCCAGCATCGCATACGATTTGCCGCCGGAGAGGGAGGCGCCGACGAGCAAATATCCGCCGCCCGGATAAGGCCGGGTCTCCAACCCTTCAATCGCGCAATACCGGCCGGTGTACGCGGTCATCTGCCCGCCCGTGCCGATATTGATCAGCACGGATTGCTCCGGGTCATGGACGGAACCGAGAAAACTCGCCTGATTGTCGCCGATCGCGTGAAAGACCGGAATGCCCTGTCCGGTTGCGCCCACACGCGTCGCTGACGCGACCACCTGCGGCAGCATCTGCTCGCCGAGCCCGACGGCGTTCAACGCTTTCGTATCGAAGCGCCCGTGTTCCACATCGAAGAAACCGAGGCTCGCCGCCATGGAAGGATTCATGACCGGAACGCGTCCGCCCCCTAGCCGCATCGCCGCATAATCGGCAATCGTGCAAAGGGCCGCCGCCTGATCCGGCACGTTCCCCTGCCGGGCGAGCACCGCGTGCGTCACCAGGCCGAATCCCGCCGCAATCGGGCGGCCGGTTTCGCGTTCCAGCCATTCCACATATGTCCCGCGATCATCGGCCGGCTCGAGGCCGCGCCGATCCTGCCAGGTATACAGCGGACTGACGGCTCTGCCCGACCGGTCCACGTACAACATGCCGTGCATCTGCCCGGTGATGCCGATCCCGGCCGCAACCGGATATTGCGCGGTCAGTTCTTGAAGCATTTCCCGAACGGTTAGCAAGATTCGATCAGGGTCCTGTTCCGCTCTCACCCCGTCGGCCTGCAGCCATGCGTTGTTGGGCCGGGTGACCGACCGCAGCAGCCGGCCGCCCGGCACCTCCAACGCCGCGCCGCAGATCGAGGTTGTGCCGATGTCCAGCCCGATGACGATCACGCCGATCCCGCCTTTCATGCCCGTACAATTTCCAGTGTAACCGCGCCGTGCAGGTGCGAGCAATCCGCCTCATAGAGCGAGGGGCACGCCGAAGGGGACCACTTCAACGTCTCGCCGTTCGCCCGCACCGATGACGGAGGCTGATCGGCCGCGAAGATGAACGTGCCGCCTTCCCGCAGCCGAACCATGCACGACTTCCCTTCCTCCCATTGCCGTTCTACCGCTGCGCTAGAGACGAGCTTGTCCGCGAGGCCGATCGGCGTCACCGCACCGCGATCGGGGACGAGCAGGAACAGCCTGCATTGCTCGGCTTGCAACGCGAACGGCAGCGATTGCCCGCGCGCGAGCCGCACGGCCGTGCGGGAGAAGTGCTCATATACCCACGCCGAATCCGCGGTCATGTCCGGAACATCGTCCAGCGATATCGCGCCCTGCACGTCCGTCTGCGCCTCGCAGATATGGAAAGCGGCGACCACCCCCGCTCTGCCCGCCTTATTCCACAGCTTCAGCGGCAGCGGTTCAGAGATCGGACTGCGCATCAGGCAGTCCGGCGTGGGATTGGCCGTCCGGTCGCAGCGAATGATCTTGCCGTCACGGAAGATAAGCGGCCAGACCCTGGCCGGGTCGGTTCTACCAAGCGCATCGCTGAAATAAACGGGACCGCCGCTGACCGCCCGAAGCACCATGTTCTGTACATCGTCGTGATTTTCCGTCCAGAACATGTCCCAATCGCCCCAGTACCACGCGCCGTGGTAGTAGGAGTTGTAGGCGTTCTGCAGTGCATGTTCCCTGAATCCGTGCCTTTCCTGCGGCACGAAGTCGTCGCTGTTGCGCGACACCGCGGACACGGGGCGATGCCAGATGTTCTCCGCGGACATCCCCATGCAGTTGATGATCGTGCGGTCGAAGTGCAGCGCCGCCGATGCCTCCAACGCCGTGTGCGCCGCGGAGGCCGCCTGGCCGACCGGCAAGTGGTGACGCAGGAAGTTGTGCACGGCGCTCTGGCTGTCCACCTTGACAAAATCGACCCCCTGGCGCGCCAAATACCCGTGCCACGCGTGCCAGAAACCGAACCCCCGGCCGGCATCCGGATACGGCATGACGTTGCCGCGGCGCGTCGTAAACAGATACTCCCGCAATTCGCGCGCCATCTCACTGTCGGGATGGATGCCGTCCCAATAGCCGGCGATCGTATGCCAGACGCCGACCCAGCGAATGCCGTATTGCCGCTTGAGCGCTTCAATCGTATGCGCGAGGCCGCGGGGAAATTTCGCCGGATCGGCATCCATGCCGTACAGCTTGCGATCGCGGACTTCCGACCAGCCGTCGTCGATCATCACCCAGCGCACGGGAAGCCCGAGGCGCTGCAATTCTTCCGCCTTGGCGAGCAGTCCCTTCTCGTCCACCTCGTGATAGAACGCGTCCCAGCTGCACCAGCCGAGATAGTCCAGAATCTCGGGATACACCTTCGCGTTGCGCGGAAGCGTCTGGCCGTTCAGATGCCGCAGGGCGAGCGTGACGTTCCGCTCCGGCAGGAGATACGGGTTCTCCCCGCCGCCGAGAACGAACGCCAGCGTGCGGCAGGAGGTCATGCCGCCTTGACCGGAGAAGATGCGGACCGCGAGGCCGCCCGCCCGGCCATCCGCCTGCAGATCGGCGCGGTACGCCGGGCCGGTGACCGGCAGAAGCTGAAAGTACGCCGACGGGGTGCGCCACAGCAAGGACACCGTCCGCTCGGGTAGCGCGCGCAAATCCGAATCAAAATGCGGCCGCGTCCACCAATCCTTATGCTGGTAGTTGGCGAGCACGCCTTGCAGTTCATCCAGCGCGCCGATATGAATGAGCAGCCCGTCATCCGGGGACAAGGCGCGACGGTCCCCGAAATCGTTGCTGCGGACGATCTCGCCCTCGACGAACGCCGCCACCCCCTCCGGGCAGCAGCGCAGCGTCAGGCGGACGACGGCTTCCTTCGCCTCTTCATCGTCTTGATAGACGTGCACATATTCGGCACAGGCGGCGCCTTCCTGCCGTTCGACCCTGTGCAGGGCCAGCTTCCGGCGCTCCCCGCCTTCGAGCCGCACCGAAACGCCGATGCCGCGCAATACCGTGTTGCCGCCCCACGCGATCGCGACGGAACCGGAATCGCGCGCACGGCTGTCTAGATAGGTAAACATGTGGATGCCTCCGCTGCTCAGACTTCGTCCCATTCCAGCAGATTCGTCTCCCGGACCGGAAGCTCCGCGTTGTTCGGCACCCGGAACGTCTTGATTTCCCCGGCCGGAAGGAAGCCTTGATCGTCCGGTTCCATTTCGGCAGGAGGATCTCCGCGTCGGTCGCCTTCTTCGCGGATTCGTAACATTGGATGATCAGGTCGTCGTTGTCCTCCGCCTTCTTGATCGCGCTGACGATCACATTATCGCGGCTCACTTCCACGAAGGCATCCGTCTGCGGCAGCGGCCCTTCATGGTACGTCTCCGCGAGCGCGATCGGCCGGCAGTTCAGCTCCGCCGCCCTGCGCACCGTCTGCGCGTCGACCCAGGTGCCTTCATGCGGCAGCATGGCGTAATGGAACTGCTGGATGCCCTGGTCGATGAACGCATATTCCTCGTCCGGATTCGGCTCGTACGGAATGTGATGCGCGTAGATCGGACTGCGCAGCACCGTCAGCGCCAGCTCCTTGTTGCGGATGCTGTAACTGTATTTCGCGTCGTTCATCAGGCTGAAGCCGTAGATTTTGTTGATGCCCGGCACGAGCCCGGTATAGTCGACCCAGCTCTGTCCCGGTTCTTCTTCGCCGTTCGATTCCCGCTCGATCGTACCGTACGGGATTTCATACGTATGCGTGCTGAACACGACGTTCATCGGGAAGATGAGCTTCAGCATCTTGAACTGCTCGCGCCAGTCGACCGTTACCTTCACATCGATCTGGTCGCGGTCCGGATACATCGAGAAGTCCTGGATCAGGCGGGATTTGCCGTACTCGCTGACGACCCGGATCGTCGACTTCACCGGGCCGTGCTCCACGCGGCGGACCTTCACCGCCTTGAACTCCCCGACCGCGTTGTGGAAATGCAGCACATCATGGCTCCACGTGTCGGACGTGTCCGCGATGACAACCGGACGCGCGCCGGCGCCCTGGAACACTTCATGTCCGACCTTCTTGTCATACAGCCGCTTGATCCATCCGCTCTCCGGATCGAATTCCAGGCGGAAACGGTCGTTCTCCATATAATGGTCGCCCGCCTGGATCGGCTCGCCGACCGGCCGGATCGATTCCGATTCCTTGACGAGCTTGTACACGCGATACCCCATGGGCGGCAGGTCGGCCATGAAGCTGAGCCGGTAGCGGCCCCTCGCGGCGGCCAGCGATTTGACGGTCTGGAACGGCACGGGCCGCCCCTGATCGTCCAGCAGCACCGCGTTCGGCTTGATCCCGCCGACCTCCAGCTCGACATTCACCCGGCTCGCCCAGGCGTGCGGGTTGAAGACGACGATCGGCAGCATCGACTCGTCCTGCTCGATGCCGATCCGCCACGAGAGCGACTGGATCGCGTAGTTCAGTGCCCGATCGCCGATCGCCATCGCCTCGCCGTACAGATACAGCGCATCCTCGTAAGCCGGCTCGATGCTCGTGCCCGCCAGAATGTCGTGGAACTGGTTGAACAGCACGTTTTTCCACGCCTGCTTCAGCTCGGCCGCGGGGTACGGCTGTCCCGTGAGCCAGTACGCGAGGGCGGAGAATTTTTCTGCCGCCATGAGCTTGTTCTCCGCGCGCCGATTCCACTGCTTGATCCCCGAATGCGCGGCATAGCAGCCGCTGGCGTGGTGCTGCAGATCGCCGTGGACGACCGGGAGCTGAAGGCCCTTGTTCTCCGTGTCGCGGAAATAATGGTCCGGCGCGGCGAACACCAGCTTCGGCAGGTCCTCCCGGCCGCTCAAGCGTTTGATGCTCTCGATGTTTTCCTTCGTCGGACCGCCGCCGTGATTGCCCACGCCGTAGAAGAACATCAGATCGTTCAGCGGTTCCCTGAACTCGCCCAGCACGCGCCGCACATGGTTCTCCAGATCTTTGCCCCACGACAAATATTCGTACATGATCCGGAACGTCAACACCTCGGAGCCGTCGTCGGAACGCCACCGGAACAGCCGGCCCGGCAGCCCTTTCTCGTTCGGCATCGGGCGCATCATGACGTAATAGTCCATGCCGCTCTTCTTCAAAATCTGCGGCAGCATTCCGTTATGACCGAAGCTGTCGACGTTGTAGCCCACCTTCGCGATGACACCGAACTTCTCCTTGAAGTAGCGCTGCCCGTACAATCCCTGCCGGACGAACGACTCGCCGCCCGGGATGTTGCAGTCCGGCTGGATCCACCAGCCGCCGACGATGACCCAGCGGCCTTCCTTCACCCGCTGCCGGATCTCCTCGAACATGGCCGGATCGCTCCGCTCCACCCATTCGTACATCGCCGCCGAGCTGGAGGTGAAAATAAAATCGTCGTATTCCTTCATCCGGTCCAGCGCGGATCGGAACGTCGCCTTCGCCTCCTGAAAGCCTTCCTGCCACTGCCACAGCCAGACCGGGTCCAGATGCGCGTTCCCGATCATGTACAACCGAGCCTTTTGCATAATTTCGTTTTGAAGCCAGCTTCATAGGGAGTCCTCAACTAGCAG
>NZ_CAJRAY010000002.1 GCF_907165215.1 Thermobacillus xylanilyticus
CACCGGAAACCGCCGGGCCAGCGCGCTTGCATCAGGAGATCGGCGCATTTCTGTTCCGGGTAATCGAGAAATCGAAGTGCCGGCTCATTCGCGAACATCCCCGCTCAGCCCCCTGACAATTGTGACTGATCCCATTATACCAAACATATGTTCTCGTTTCAATGGATGGTTGGATATTTTTGAATGATTTTCCGGGACGCGTCTTGTATTCGGTCAAATCAGGGAACAATGAATTCCGCTGCATCGCCGCATGAGCGAACGGGATATGGATGAAAAGCATCCAGGCGGAGTTCGGCTGCTGAGCGAAGGGGATATGGTAAAAAAAGCGGTGTGTGGAAAGGCAGTTGCTGAGCGAAGGGGATATGGTCAAAAAGCGGCGGAAAGAGCATCACTAGTCCGAGAAGCACCGCATTCTCACTTCCGACATTTATCCATGCAGACAATACGTTATTCCATGCCTGCCGCATGTTCCAATATGTTACAAAAAAATTGAGAAAATTTTGTTCAAAAGGAGCGGCGGATATGGCGATACATATCGATGAAAGAGCTGGCCTTTTTCACCTGCAAGGCAAAGATGTCAGTTATGTGATGCAGGTTGTGGACGGATATCCGGTTCACCTGTACTGGGGGAAGAAGCTGCGCGCGGACGGCAATCTGCAGGACATGCCGGGGCTGCCGAAGCATCGGAATCTGGACCAGATGCCGCAGGAATATCCGCAGTACGGCAGCGGCGACTTCCGCTCGCCGGCCTATCAGGTGCAGCTCGAAGACGGGTCGCGCATTACGGAACTGGTGTATCAAGGCTATCGGATCATTCCGGGCAAGCCGAGGCTCGAAGGACTGCCCGCAACCTATGCAGAGGCCGATGACGAGGCGGAGACGCTGGAGATCACACTGGCGGACGCGTATTCCGGCCTTCGGGTCACGCTCTTGTACACGGTGTTCAAGGATTCGAATGCGATTGCCCGTTCCGCCCGGCTGATCAACAGCGGGAGCGGGCAGCTGAAACTGCTGCGCGCGCTCAGCATGAGCGTCGATATGGACATCCCGGATTACGAAGCGGTCTATCTCGCGGGCGCCTGGGGGCGGGAAGCGCATCTGCAGCGGCGGCCGATCGGACCCGGCGGCACGAGGATCGAGAGCCGGCGCGGGATGAGCGGCCATCAATTGAATCCGTTTCTTGCGCTGGCGGAGCCCGGGGCGGATGAGGATCGCGGCGAGGTGTACGGATTCAGCTTCGTTTACAGCGGCAATTTCCTCGCACAAGCTGAAGTCGATTCGATGCGGAAAGTCCGCGTTCAGGTCGGCATCAATCCGTTCGATTTCTGCTGGCTGCTGATGCCGGGCGAGTCGTTCCAGACGCCCGAAACGGTAATGGTCTATTCCGACAATGGTCTCGGCGGCATGTCGCGCACCTACCACAAGCTGTACCGGACCCGGCTGTGCCGCGGGGTCTACCGGGATCAGGTGCGGCCGATTCTCGTCAACAATTGGGAAGCGACGTATTTTCAATTCACTGCCGGCAAGCTCGTATCCATCGCAAAAGCCGGCGCCGAACTCGGCATCGAGCTGTTTGTCCTTGACGACGGCTGGTTCGGCAAGCGCAACGATGACACGACTTCGCTCGGGGACTGGGTCGTGAACCGGGACAAGCTGCCGGACGGTCTGGAAGGTCTGGCGGAACGGATCAACCGGCTCGGCCTGAAATTCGGGATCTGGGTGGAACCGGAGATGGTTTCCCCGGACAGCGACCTGTACCGGGCACATCCGGACTGGTGCCTGCATGTCGAAGGCCGCAGACGGACGCTCGCCCGGACGCAGCTTGTGCTGGACATGTCCCGTCCGGACGTGCGGGAGCACATCTACGGAATGCTCAGCGCCATTTTCCGATCCGTGCCGGTCGCCTATGTCAAATGGGACATGAACCGTAGCCTGACCGAAATCGGCTCCGCGGCGGCGCCTCCGGAGCGCCAGGGAGAGATTGCGCACCGCCATATGCTCGGCGTGTACGAACTGATGGAGCGGCTGACGGGCGAGTTCCCGCATATTCTGTTCGAGAGCTGCTCGAGCGGCGGCGGGCGTTTTGACCCGGGGATGCTGTATTACATGCCGCAAACCTGGACCAGCGACAACACGGACGCGGTGGAGCGACTGAAGATTCAATACGGCACAAGTCTCGTCTATCCCGCGAGCGCCATCGGCGCGCATGTCTCCGCCGTTCCGAACCATCAGGTCGGGAGAGTGACGCCGCTCAAGATGCGCGGCGATGTGGCGATGTCGGGCAATTTCGGATACGAGCTCGATCTGACGAAGTTTACGGACGAGGAGAAGGAAGAGGTCAAACGGCAGGTCGCGCTCTACAAATCGATCCGGCCGATCGTCCAGCAGGGTGAGCTGTACCGGCTGCTCAGTCCGTTTGAGGGGAACGAGACTGCCTGGATGTTCGTAACGGAAGATCGTTCCGAAGCGCTGCTGTTTTACTTCAAAGTGCTCGCCGAACCCCATATGCCGAAGAAGCGTCTCCGCCTGAAAGGGCTCGATCCGCAGCGGGACTATGCGGTGGAAGGTTTCGGCACATTCGGCGGCGACCGGTTGATGCACGCGGGGCTTGCATTCCAGGTGCCGCCCGGAGACCATTTCAGCCTGGTGGTGCGCTTGCGCGATGCGGCGGGGGGCAAGGGATGAGCAAGGCCAGGCAGGTTCTGTGGACGGGGCTGCTGCCGCGGCGGTTACGGCCGCCGCCGCGGCA
This sequence comes from Thermobacillus xylanilyticus, assembly GCF_907165215.1. Taxonomy (GTDB): domain Bacteria; phylum Bacillota; class Bacilli; order Paenibacillales; family Paenibacillaceae; genus Thermobacillus; species Thermobacillus xylanilyticus. Next base: position 2,750 of record NZ_CAJRAY010000002.1, read on the forward strand.
TTTTTGCTCCTGAAGGAGCCGCAGCCGGAGAAGGAGATGCAGCCGGAGAAGGAGATGCAGCCGCTGCTGTTCGAAGCCGAAGCCGGTGTGCTGAACGGAGTTCATGCTGCTGCGGAATTGTCCGGCTACTCGGGTGACGGTTATGTAACCGGATTTGATGACGATGAAGATTCGCTGACGGTGTTCGTCGAAGCGCCGGAAGACGGGCTTTATGATATGTGGGTCGGTTACAGCAGTCCGGGCGGCGACAAGTATACAATGCTGTCGCTGGACGATTGCCAGGCGGCCGAGATCCGGCTGGCCGCTTCCGGGACATTCACGGAGGCGTATGCGGGCAAGTGGCTGCTCCGGACCGGGCGAAATGAAGTGCTTATCTCCCGCAACTGGGGATGGTACAATATGGATTACATCAAAATCCGCAAAGCCCGAAAGCGTCCGGAACACCGGGTCGAACGCCGACTGGTCAATCCGGACGCGACTCCGGAGACGGTGGAATTGTTGCTGGCGGCCATGACGGAGAACGGCCCCATTCCGGATCCCGATCTGCTGGTCAAGACCGAAACGCACTGGAGCTGGTTCTGCACCTGGAACGGCGATTTCATAAACGACGGCATTCAGAACAGCGAAGACCATATTCGGCATGTGTTGCATCATGAGTACGTTCTTACACTTGATGAAGTGAAGGAGCTCAGATCCTGAGATTACGGGGCGATGATCATGAACGATCGCGGAACGATTGCCACGCTTGCGGCGGCGGTGCTGCTGTTCGTCGGCGTTTTTGGTGCGATTATCATCTGGGAAACAAGCCGGCTGGACGATGCGCCGGAGCCGCGGCAGGTCCGTACCGATCATGCGGAGGATCGGACGGAGGGGCGGTCGGGTTCATCGCTCCTCATCGAAGCGGAATCGGCCGGTCTGAACGGTTTGACGACCGGCATGGATGGGAACGCATCCGGCGGATGGTTCGTCGAAGGGTTCGACGCATCGGGCGACGTCCTCCGCTTTGAGCTGGATCTGGATAAAGCGGGCACGTATATGATCGTCGTCCGGTACAAGACGTATGGCGGGGACAAGCCGAACACACTGAGGCTGAACGGAGCCGCGCCTTTCCAATACACGTTCAAGGATTCGCGGGATTGGAACGATGCGGTCATCGGCCAATTTGAACTGAAGGAAGGAACGAACACGCTGGAGATCGCCAGCGACTGGGGCTGGATCGCGGTCGATTACGCGGAATTCATCGGCGGCGCCGGCGGTCCCGTCCGGTCGGTCGAGCTGATCCTGGAGGACGGGGCGGATTCGGGTCCGGCCGATGTGCCCGTAACGCTGGTCGCGCTTGCCGACAACGCTGCGGAATACCGCTTCTACGCCAGGGAAAGGAATGGCAATTGGCAGCCGATCAATGACTACGGAGATGCCCACCGCGTCATCTGGCTGCCTCCGCGGGTCGGCAGTTATGAACTGAAAGTGGCCGCGCGCGGCATCGGATCGGGCGAGGAGGCGGAAGCGGAGGCGATCGTCTCGTATGCGGCGAGATCCGAACATGAGGGCAAGCCGCTTGTTCACCCGGTTTTCAGCGATCATATGGTGCTTCAGCGGGATGAGGAAGCATTCATCTGGGGCTGGGCTGCTCCGGGCGATCGGGTGACGGTTGCGCTCGACGGACAGACGACGTCGGCCACGGCCGACGCTTCGGGGAGATGGCGCGCTTCGCTGGGGGTTCATCCGGCGGGAGGACCGCATACGATAACGGTATCCTCGCGTTCGGGCAAAATCGAATTGAACGATGTCCTGTTCGGCGACGTCTGGCTGGCGTCCGGCCAATCGAACATGGAATGGCGGCTGTCGCAAGCCATCAATGCGGCGGAAGAGATCCAGCAGGCGAATGAACCGCTGGTCCGCTATGTCAAATATGACGCGCGGACAAGCGCCGTGCCGCTGTCGGGCGCCGATCTCCGCCAGACCTGGCAGCCGGTGTCTCCGTTGACGGCGCCCAACCTGTCGGCGGTGGCCTGGTTCTTCGCCCGCGAGGTCGCGCGGGAGACCGGCGTGCCGGTCGGCATCATATTCGCCGCCGCAGGGGGGACGAAGATCGAGACGTGGATGAGCCTGGAGGCGGTGCGGCAGGTTCCGCAGCTCAAAGCGGAGGCGGAAGCGATTCGCATCGGCGTCGAGGCGATCGACGCCTTCACGTCGCCGACGGCGCTGTACAACGGCATGATCGCGCCCGTGGCGCCGTACCGGCTGAAGGGCGTGCTCTGGTATCAGGGCGAGAGCAACGGCGGCGAAGCGTCGTATCACCGGACGCTGAAGCTGTGGATCGATGACTGGCGGAGGACGTTCCGGGATCCCGGGCTGCCGTTCGTCATCATCCAACTGTCGTCATACGGCTCCCTGCAGAGCGTCAGCATGCCGGTGAACGACCGCTCGTGGTTCGCCGTCGTGCGCGAAGCGCAGCTCAAGGCGGTGCAGGGCGATCCACGCGCCTGCCTCGTGGTGACGACGGACATCGGCAACCCCGGCGATATCCACCCGACGAACAAGCAGGATGTCGGACGGCGGGCGGCAAACTGCGCGCTCGGCACGGTCTACGGGCGGGATGTCGTGCCTTCCGGCCCGATCTTCGAATCGATGACCGTCGAAGGAAACCGCGTCCGCCTCAAGTTCCGATATGCCGAATCGGGGCTGATGGCCGGGCTGAAGGAAGGGCTCGAACCGGTGAAACCGGCGCCGGACGGCGAGCTGCTCGGGTTCGCGGTGGCCGGGGAAGACGGCAAGTTCCACTGGGCCGAGGCGGAGATTGACGGCGCTGAAGTGGTCGTCTGGTCCGAGCAGGTTGAGGCACCCGCGGCCGTCCGCTACAACTGGGCCGACTCGCCGATCGGCAATCTGTACAACGGCGCGGGCCTCCCGGCAGCTCCGTTCCGGACGGACGGCAAGCCGGTGCTGGATGTGGTGAGCGGCGCGGGCGGCGGGACGTACGAGCCCGGCGAGACCGTGGAGATCATCGCCTATCCGCCGCAGCGGGGCCGGTTCGTCCGCTGGATCGGCGATACGGCCAATGTGGAAGACGTGACGAGCCGCAAGACGACGATCGTTGTTCCGAATGCGCCATATACGGTCGTCGCGCCGCTGTATGAGCTCGATTGATGCATGCCGGCTTGATGCTGCGGGTTGTTTTTCGGCTTGAGGAAGGATTTCAGCGGGCCGGAGTGGAAGAAGTGGGTAGCGATTCGGGAAGGGAGGCGCATGCCGTGGACGTCCGCTTGTTCACGTTGGCGGAAGCGAACGCGCTGCTGCCGGAATTGAAGATTCAGCTGGCCCGGCTGCAGGCGTTGGTCCGCGAGCTCGAACACCGCCTGGAAGCTCTGCACCTCAAGAAAAAGGAATACCGAAAGCGAAAACACGCAGGAAGCGGCGGACGGCCGGAGTCCGGCACGGAAGATCCGTTCTTCCTGGACGAAAGCCGGATTGAATTTCTGCGCATGGAAGCGGAACTGATCATCGGCAATTTCAAGCGGAACGGCGTGCTGCTCAAGTCGGTGTTCCCCGGGCTGCTCGATTTTCCTTCCGTCGTGGACGGCAAGCAGGTGCTGATCTGCTGGAAGGAAGGCGAGGAGCGGGCGACCTGCTACCACGGCTGGCATGACGGATACCAGGGCCGCAGGCCGCACCCGGATGCGTGATGGTCGCGATTACATCGTCGTGATGACGTTGTCGATAATCCCGTACGCCTTCGCCTCTTCGGCCGACATGTACGTGTCACGGTCCATGTCCTTCTCGATCCGCTCGAGCGGCTGGCCGGTCCGTTCGGACGCGATGCGGTTGATGCGCGCGCGGGTTTCCAGGAAACGCTGCGCGGTGATCGCGATGTCGCTGGCCTGCCCCTGGGCGCCGCCGTGCGGCTGGTGAATCATGATCTCGCTGTTCGGCAGCGCGAAGCGGTAGCCGGGTTCTCCGCCCATCAGCAGCAGGGCGGCGAAGGACGCGGCAAAGCCGACGCAGATCGTATGCACTTTCGGCTTAATGATTTGCATGGTGTCATAGATGGCGAATCCCGCCGTCACCGAACCGCCCGGGCTGTTGATGTAGAAATAGATGTCCTGATCCGGCGCTTCGGCGGAGAGGAACAGCATCTGCGCCACGATCGTGTTCGCGATCTGATCGTCGATGGCGGTGCCGAGCATGATGATCCGGTCCTTCAGAAGACGAGAGTAAATGTCGTACGACCGCTCCCCGCGGTTGGTCTGCTCCACCACAATCGGTACGTAAGGCATGGCGTTGTCCTCCTTCATGCAAGTTTTGGTTTCGACTGATAAACGAACAGGAAGGTCTGGAGGGTACGCGTATCCTTTCGGGGAGTAGAATCGTTTATAATACGGGGATGATTTCACAACCAACGGGAGGAACCTTGCGATGAATGGCCGTGCCGAAGAAGTCGACCGGGAATTGATCCGATATTGTCTCGCCGTAACCGGATCGGCCGGGGAGGCGGAAGATCTGGCGCAGGAAGCCTGGCTCAAAGGATTCGAATCCGGCGCGCTCGGCAGCCATCCGAATCCGAAAGCGCTGCTGATGCGGCTGGCCCGGCAGAAGTGGATTGACCGCGTGCGGCGGGAGCGGAATTACGCCCGAATCCTTGCGCGGATGGCGCGGGAGGCGGCGGAGGCGGCCGTCGCTGACGGACGGGACAGCGGCGGCGGACCGGCGGCCGATCTGGAGGCGATGCTGGCCTCCGTCGTCCGCCAGCTGCTGCCGCTGCAGCGCACCGTATTCCTGCTGCGGGACGTCCTTGGCTATTCGGCCGCGGATACCGCGCGGCTGCTGCACACGACGGAAGGCGCCGTGAAATCGGCCCTGTTCCGCGCCCGGCAGGCGCTTCGGCGCGTGCGCGACGAGCTGCGGCAGACGGAGCTACCTGCCGCCGAAGAGCGCGGGCAATCCGATGACGCGGTGCACGCGCTGGTCCGCGCGCTGGCTGCCGCCCTGCGCCGGGCCGATGCGCACGTCATCGCCGCGCTGGCCCAGACGGACGCGGCGCAAGCCACCGCCGCCTTGCAGATGCTGGTGCAGCATCAGCAGGCACGGGCGGACCTGCGCCGCAGGCGCACGCGGCAGCCGCAGGCGCGCGCGGCGGCCTGATCCGTTATCGGGAACGAGGGAAGATGCGGCTGGCTTCGTGATATTCGAAGGCCGTCCGGAACGGAATGTCCGGACGGCCTTTCTGCATCCTTATTGACCGGTTGCGGGCATGGCTTTCAAGACAGGCGCGGGTTCGCGACCGTCCCCGTAATCCGCGGGAGCGCCCGGGACGGTGCCTGCCGCCGAATCGGAACCGTTGACGGCGGCTTGCTTCGAGACGGGCGTGTTCGGATCGACGCCGCCTCCCGGATTGGAGGCGTTTCCGTCCGGCGCGGTCAGTCCGGGATCGGTCGGCTCGGGGAGCGCTCTGACGGCTCCCGGCGTATTCTCCGTATTCGGCGCAGGTTCGATGATCGGCAGAATGGTCATTACGCCTTCTCCGCCATCGCCGCTCTCACCGGCGGCCGGATCATCCGACTGCGGTTCGGCCGGATCGACCGGCGTCGGCAGGTCGACCGGCTGGTCGCCGGCGCCCCCGTTCGCGTCCGTCGACGGTTCGGTTCCCTGTCCGTCGCCGGATACCCCTTCGTCTTCCGTCGATGGATTGTCCGCCGGAGCATTCGTTCCTCCGGCTCCTGCTTGTCCTTCATCCTGCACGGCCGGTTCCGGCGCGTTGTTGTTCTGATCCTTCGAATTGTCCGCATTGCACCCGATGGTCGCGGCCAGGGCAAAAGCGGTTGCCGCTGCCGTAATGATCCGCCATGTCTTCATATGGCATCCCTCCGTTATCTGGTTTCATCCTCAGGACGTGCCAGGATACGGAAAGGTTGCAGCCCGTACGCAAATTTCCCAGTGAAAAAACCGACGGCGGTTACGGCGTACTTCTGCGGGCGGCGAGCAGGAACGCACCGGCCAGAATAAAAACGATCGCGAGAAACGGCTGTCCGAGCGCCAGTTTGCCGATCAGATTGCCGATCGAGAAAGCGACGAAGAAGATGAGCGACGCTCCCGCGAGTATGTTGATCGGGATGAGCAGCGCTTTGTTCCTTCCGCTGAACCAGTAGAGTTCGAACAGCCCGACGGCAACTGCCAGGATGAATCCGGGCCACAGATACGACCAGCCGTCGGTCAGCGTCGCGATCTGACAGACGATGCCGGCCGTCGTGACGATGCCGGCGGGTACGAGCACGCCGACGGCGTTGCGTCCGAACACGCCGAAATACAGCCAGTGAAGCAGAATGCCGACCGGAATGACGAACAGCGTCGGCCAGAAGTACGCGAAGACCGAACCGGTGCTGATGTTTTCATCCCGCATGAAAAACAGATAAGCTCCGAGCAGAATCAGCGCAATGCCCGCGAAGAATAGCACACCGGAAGGACGGTCGTCCTCATGCTGCGGCATATGTTCTTCCTGGACTCAGGTCCAGGGGAAGGAACGAAAAAAATCGCGGCCGATGCGCATCGGCCGCGTATGTGTGTCTATGCGAAGCTTCAGGAATTGCCGGGTTTCCGGACGGGATGCTTCATGCGGACGAAATGCCGCAGTTCGTCGGTCAGGCTGTCCTTCAGCTTTTCGATCAGCTGGTCTTCGGAAATCCCTCTGGACTTCGCGATCTCGGCGACCGATTTGCCTTCGGCAAGCCGGGACTTGAGCTCGTCCTTCGACATGCCGAGCACGGATGCGATCTTGTGCATCATGAACAGATGGCCGGGATGACGGTGAAGCGGGCGCAGGATGTCGCGCGAGTCCACGGCCGCTTCGATGTGCGCCTGAAGCCCGTTCTTGATCTCCCGGGCGCGCGCGGCGGTCAGCCTGCCTTCGGCAACCCGCGCGTCGATGCGCTTCGCCGCGGCCTCCGACAGCCTGCGGATCAGTTCATCCTTCCCGATGCCCTTCTTCGCCGCGATTTCGGCGAGCGTCTTGCCTTCCTTCAGTTCCCGCCGGAGTTCATCCCGGTCGAGCTTCAGAATATCCGCCGCCGCGGACAGGATGCCCGCCTGCGCATAGCCCGAAACCCGGGCTTTGTCCGCGGCCTGCCCTTTGTCCGGATGCGCGGCCGCCGTCTGGGCGGCAAACAGGAGAACCGCCGCCAGACCCGCGGCGAGCGCCGCATGAATCGAAAATTTTCGTCTCATAGGCCAGCTCCTTTGCTGTCATGGTTGGCGTTCCCTGTTAGTATTGGCAATTCGGACCGGGATTATTGCGGGCGGCAGCGGCGGCTGTCCGTCAGAGCAGCATGTTCGCCCCGTCGAGCCGGATGGCCGCGCCGGACAGATATTCCGTTTCATCCGAAGCGATGTAGCAGACGAGGCTGGCGACATCCTTCGGCAAGCCGACCCGGCCGAGCGGAAATTTCTTGCGGAACCGGATCTCGTGCGCCTTGCGCTCCTCTTCGGTCATCACGACCTGCTTCGGCGCCGTCCGCGCGACCAGCACGGCGCCCGGCTCGATGACGTTGACGGTAATGCCGTATTGCGCCAGCTCGATGGCGGCCTCCCGGGCGAGCATCTTGATGCCGCCCTTCGTCATCGCGTAGACGGGGTCGAAGTCGGACGGCCGCTTGCCGTGGACGGACGAGATCAGGATGACGCGCCCGTTCGGCCGCGATTTCATGTAAGGCAGGGCGGACTGGATGCATTGCCAGTATCCCTTGAGATTGACGTTGAACACCCGGTCGAACTCTTCGGGCGTGTAGTCGAGAAGATCACGGTTAAGCTGCAAGGCCGCGTTGTTCACGAGGATGTCGATGCCGCCGTAACGGTCGGCGACCGCCGCCGTCATGCGATCGATTTCTTCCTTGTTCGAGACGTTGCCCTGCACGATGAAAGCATCGCCGCCGAAGGCCTCGATCCGCCGAAGCGTCTCCTTCGCGCCGTCCGCGCTGGAGTTGTAGTGAATCGCCACTTTGGCGCCCCGCTCGGCAAGCGCGACGGCAATGCCTTGCCCGATGCCGGTGCCGGCGCCGGTCACGAGCGCGATTCTTCCGGCCAGATTGTTCATGGGGGAACCCCTCCTCGAAGCCGCATGGCTATGCTTGTCTTGAATGCCCTTCCATTATACCGCCAGGCTTAAGCGGCGTCGATGAACGGATTTGACATGAAGTTGTCGGCATTTGATGCGGCGCCCCGCCGATGGAGCCGCAGAGCCGGCAGAAACAGTTGACATCCGGGTTGACGGACGCTATGATAGCTGTAGTAGAAAAGTAAGTATATATTATTTTGTAAGTAAATGTCGAAGGGAGCAAGAAACGATGGCCAAAACGAAATGGGCGGTCGACACGATGCACAGCAGCATCGACTTTTCGATCCGCCACATGATGATTGCGAAGGTGAAGGGATCGTTCAACCAGTTTGAAGCCTCCATCGAGGCGGACCCGAACGATCTGACGACGGCGGACATCGCGTTCAGCGTGGACGTCGCCAGCGTCGACACGCGCAATGCCGACCGCGACGCGCATCTGCGCTCCGCCGATTTCTTCGATGTCGAGAACCATCCGAAGATGACGTTCAGGGCGACGAAGATCGAGAGGACCGGCGACGGCGAGTACGAAGTGACGGGCGACCTCACGATCCGCGGCGTCACCCGCTCCGAGACGTTCAAGGTGACGTTCGAAGGCGCCGGCAAAGATCCGTGGGGCAACTACAAGGCCGGCTTCAGCGCCGAAGGCACGATCAAGCGTAGCGACTACGGCCTGACGTGGAACGCGGCGCTCGAGACCGGCGGCGTGCTGGTCGGCGACGAGGTGAAGATCCATCTCGAGATCGAAGCGGCCGAGCAAGCCTGACGGGAATCATAGTTTTCGAAAACAGGGAAGGACCGGAACCGCCCGGGAGGCGGCCGGTCCTTTTATGATGCGCCGGATGCTTGCTTCATCGGCAGGCGGCCTGCATAATGGGAGCATGGAATGGCGAGAAGCAAGGAGGACAAGCGCGTGAAAAACGGAAAATTCCGCGTCTCCGCCGTGCAATACCGGCTGCAGACGATTGATTCATTCGACGCGTTCGCCGCGCAGTCGACGCATTATGTCCGCGCCGCGCAGGAGTTCGGGGCGGATTTCGTGCTGTTTCCCGAGTTTTTCACGACGCAGCTGCTTTCGATCGGCGACGGTACAGGCCGGGCGCTGCCGATCGGCCGGCTGCCGGAGTTTACGGACCGCTACCGCGAGCTGTTCGCCGGGCTGGCGAGGGAGACGGGGATGCACATCATCGCCGGCACCCACGTCATCGAGCGGGGCGGGAAGCTGTACAACACCGCTCATCTGTTCATGCCGGACGGCCGGGTGTTCGAGCAGCCGAAGCTGCATCTGACGCCGACCGAAGTGAAGGAATGGAATCTGGCGCCGGGAGAGGATCTGAAGGTGTTCGAGACGGATCACGGCACGATCGCGCTGTTGACGTGCTACGATATCGAGTTCCCGGAAATTGTGCGGATGGCGAAGGCGAGGGGGGCGGACGTCATTTTCTGTCCGTCCTGCACGGACGACCGCCACGGCTTCTTCCGCGTCCGCTATACAAGCCATGCGCGGGCGGTCGAGAACCAGGTGTACGTCGTGCTGACCGGCACGGTCGGTTCGCTGCCGACGGTTGATTTCATGCGGCTCAACTACGGTCAGGCCGCAATCATCACGCCGAACGACATTCCGTTCCCGCCGCGCGGCATTCTGGCCGAAGGCGAAATCGGCGAGGACATGGTGATCACCGCCGATCTCGACCTGCGGCTGCTCGAAGAAGTGCGCGAGAGCGGCTCCGTGACGACGTGGCGCGACCGGCGGACCGATCTGTATCCGGACTGGCGTTAGGTCGGAATGGAAGCGGCGGGCGCGGACAAGAACGCGGGCGTCAGGTCGCGGCGCGCAGCGAGCGCCGGAACGACTCCGGCGTCTGTCCCGTGATCCGTTTGAACGCGCGGGTGAAATGGGACGGATGCTTGAAGCCGACCTCGTAGCCGACCTCCGTCACCGGGCGCTCCGGATCGAGCAGGAACAGCAGCTTCGCCTGCGTGATGCGCCGCTGGTACAGGTAGTCGAAGATGGTGAACCCGGTCGCCGCCTTGAACAGCCGGGTCATGTAATATTTGTTCATATGGAGTTCGCGCTCGAGCACGTCCAGATGGATGTCGTCCATGTACCGCTCCTCGAGGTAGGCGGCGATCCGCTGGGCCCCCCGGGCTTTCGCGTTCGAAGGCTCGGCGGTCTCCGGTCCCGGCGACATCCCGGCGAAACATTCGGACACTTCGTGCAGCAGCCGGAGGAATGCGATCAGGAACCGATTGCAGGAGACGGCGTCGTCCCGCCGGTACAGGCCGCACATCTCGGCAAGCAGCGCTTCGATCCGTTCCCGCCGCTCGCCGGAGAGCCGCACCCGCGCGTTGCCCAGGTCGCGGAACGGCGCCAGCGCGTCGGCCTGGAACGGCGGGCGCAGCAGTTCGGCGGCGAACGCCGGATCGAAATGGACGATCGTCCGCAAATACGGCAGGCGGCGATTGATGATCGGCGCATGCAGCGTCATGCCGTGCATGATGATGAGATCGCCGGGGGCGAGCTCGAACATGCGCCCGCCGATCAGATAGGTGCAGCCGCCGCCGTGGAAATAGTAAATCTCATATTCCGGATGCGCATGGAACCGGCCTGTCGGGTATTGATCCTGATTGAACGATGCGTCGATCGGCAGTCCGAATTGGTCGCGCAGGGTCATCGAAAACTCCTCCTTGCTGCCAAGTGTACCACAACGGCAGCTGCCGGGCGGGAGTTTTTTTATCGAGAAAAAAGTCAATCAGGATCAAATACGGCCGCAAAACGGTTACTGTCGTGAAAGTGCTGACATATCCAAAATGTTAGGATGGGGGCGGAGAACACCAATACCGAAAGTCAGGAGTGGAAGCAATGCTGCGCATCGGAGTGATCGGGCTCGGCAACATGGGCACCTCGCATGCGGATGTGCTGGCGCGCGGCGAAGTGGAAGGCGGCGTGCTGGCTGCGGTATGCGATGCCCGGCCGGAGCGGCTGGAATGGGCGCGTGAGCAGTACGGCGATCAAGTGAAAGGTTTCGGCGACGCGGAACAGATGATGGCGTCCGGAGAGATCGACGGCGTGGTGATTGCGACGCCGCATTACGATCATCCGCCGCTGGCGATCCGCGCGTTCGCGCACGGGCTGCACGTGCTGATTGAAAAGCCGGCGGGCGTCTATACAAAACAGGTGCGCGAAATGAACGAAGCGGCGGCTTCGGCGGGCACCGTTTTCGCGATCATGTACAATCAGCGGACGAATCCGCTCTACCGCAAGCTGCGCGATCTGGTCGAAAGCGGCGAGCTCGGCGAGATCCGGCGGACGAACTGGATCATTACGGACTGGTACCGTCCCCAGAGCTACTATGATTCCGGAAGCTGGCGCGCGACATGGGAAGGCGAAGGCGGCGGCGTGCTCATCAACCAGTGCCCGCACCAGCTCGATCTGTGGCATTGGACGACGCTGCTCAAGCCGAAAAGAATGCGCGCGTTCTGCCGCTTCGGCAAATACCGGAACATCGAGGTCGAGGACGAAGTCACGGCTTATGTCGAGTACGAAAACGGCGGCACCGGCGTGTTCATCGCGACGACGGCCGAGGCGCCGGGCACGAACCGGTTCGAGGTGACCGGCACGCGGGGCAAGATCGTCATCGAGGACGGCAAGATGTCGTTCTGGCGGCTGCGCGTGTCCGAACCGGAGTTCAACGCGTCGTACCGCGGCCTGTTCGGCAAGCCGGAGTGCTGGAAGGTGGAGATTCCGGTCGAGCCCGGCAGCGGACCCCAGCACAAGGGCATCCTGCAGAACTGGACGGACGCGGTGCTCAAGGGGACGCCGCTGCTCGCGCCGGGCGAAGACGGCATCCACGGCCTGATGCTGTCCAATGCGATGCTGCTGTCGACCTGGACGGACGACTGGGTCGAGATGCCGATTGACGAGGACCGGTTCCATGTGGAGCTGATGGCGCGGATCGACGAATCGCGGCAGCGCAGGACGCAGGGCGCGAAGGCTTGAGAGAGGAGCGGAGACCATGAAGGGAGACGGCATGAACTACGCGCCGCAGGGGAGGCCCAGCCCGGTCGTGAAGCCGGGCGAGTTCGTGTTCGCGGCGATGGATCTGGAGCACGGCCACATCTACGGCATGTGCAACGGGCTGATTGAAGCGGGCGGAACGCTCAAATGGGTGTACGATGACGATCCAGCGAAGGTCGAGCGGTTCGTGAAGACGTATCCGGGTGTGAAAGTTGCGCCCTCGGCGGACGCGATTCTGCAGGACCCGGAAGTGATGCTGGTCGCCGCCGCCGGCGTCACGTGCGAGCGCGGGCCGCTCGGCGTGAAGGTGATGCGGCACGGCAAGGACTATTTCGTCGACAAGGCGCCGTTCACGACGCTGGAGCAGCTGGAGGAGGCAAGGCGGACCTGCGCCGAGACGGGGCGGAAGTACGCCGTCTATTACAGCGAGCGGCTGCATGTGGAGAGCGCCGTCCACGCGGGCGACCTGATCGAATCGAGCGCCATCGGGCGGGTCGTGCAGGTGCTCGGACTCGGGCCCCACAGATTGAATGCGGCTTCGCGGCCGAAGTGGTTTTTTGAACGGGAGAAATACGGCGGCATCCTGTGCGACATCGGCAGCCACCAGGTCGAGCAGTTTCTGTTCTACGCCGGCTGCAAGGACGCGAAGGTGCTGCACAGCAAGGTCGGCAACTACCGCAATCCCGAGTACCCCGAGCTCGAGGACTTCGGCGACGCGACGCTGCTCGGCGACAACGGGGCGACGAACTATTTCCGCGTCGACTGGCTGACGCCGGACGGCCTCGGCACGTGGGGCGACGGGCGGACGGTCATCCTCGGCACGGATGGCTACATCGAGCTGCGCAAATACATCGACATCGCCCGGTCGCCGGAAGGCGGGCATCTGTACCTGGTGAACGGGGAAGGCGAGTTCTACATGGACTGCCGCGGCAAGGTCGGCTATCCGTATTTCGGCCGGCTCATCCTCGACTGCCTGAACCGGACGGAGCACGCGATGACGCAGGCGCACGCGTTCAAGGCGGCGGAGCTCTGCCTGATCGCGCAGGCGCAGGCCGAGCGGGTGTACGGATAAAAAAGGGTTCGGCGCGAAAGGCGGGACACACGCGTGAAGAAGGAGCAGATTGCGGCGCAGCTGTACACGCTGCGCGAGTTTACGAAGACGGCGGAGGATCTTGACTTGACGCTGCAGCGCGTCGCCGAAATCGGGTACACGGCGGTGCAGGTGTCGGCCATCGGGCCGATCGATCCGCGCGAGGTGAAGGCTTCGGCCGACCGGCACGGGCTGTCGATCTGTGCGACGCATGTGCCGTACGCGCGTCTTCTCGGCGACCTGGACGCGGTCATCGCGGAGCACAAGCTGTGGAATTGCCGGTACGTCGGGCTCGGCATGATTCCGCGGCATTACGCCGAAGCCGGGCGCGAAGGGTACGAGGCGTTCATCCGCGAAATGTCGGAGCCGGCGCGGAAGCTGCGCGACGCCGGGCTGCAGTTCGTCTACCACAACCACAAGCTGGAGTTCGAGAAATACGGCGGCCGCACGGCGATGGACCTGCTGCTGGCGGAGACGGACCCGCTGGATTTCCATTTCGAACTGGACACGTACTGGGCGCAGGCAGGCGGCGCCGATCCGGCGGCCTGGATCCGCAAGCTGGACGGCCGGATGAAGGTCGTGCACCTGAAGGACATGGCCATCTACGAGGACGAACAGCATTTCGCCGAGCTCGGCGAAGGCAACATGAACTGGGATGCGATTCTGGACGCCTGCCGCGCAGTCGGCATGGAATGGTACATCGTCGAGCAGGACGTCTGCCGGCGCGATCCGTTCGAAAGCCTTGCGGTCAGCTGGAAGTACCTTGCAGCGCGGGCGGATCGGTGAGCGATGAAAAAAGGCGGTTCGGCATGCAGCCGGACCGCCTTTTTTGCCGGTTATTCCGCCTTCGCCTTGCGGAAGGCGTCCATGTACGCGCGCGCCTTGTCTGTGATCAGGTCGTAGTTGCCGGTCTTGACGGCATCCTTCGTCAGATCGCCGCCGATGCCGACCGCGAACGCGCCGGATTTGATCCATTCGCCGAGGTTGGACAGCGAGACGCCGCCGGTCGGCATGATGTTGGCCTGCGGCAGCGGCCCCTTGAGCGTCGGGATGATGGACGGGCTGAACATGCTGCCTGGGAACAGCTTGACGACGTCGACGCCGAGCTCGAGCGCCTTCGTGATGTCGGCGATGGTGACCGCGCCGGGCATGACGGGAACGCGATACCGGTTGCACAGCCGGATCGTCGCTTCGTCGACGCTCGGCGAGACGACGAATTCGGCGCCGGCGAGAATCGCCGCGCGCGCCGTCTCGCTGTCGAGCACGGTGCCGACGCCGATGATCGCATAGTTCGCAGCCGCCGGGTCGCCGCTCTGATATTTCTTCGCAAGCGCGGTGATCGCTTCAAGCGCATACGGCACGGTCATCGTGATCTCGATCGCGCGGATGCCGCCTTCGATCGACTTCTCCGCCATCCGCACGACATCCTCGGGCGATTCGCCGCGCAGGACGGCGACGACGCCCGCCTCGTGCAGCCGGCCGATCAACTGAAGTTTCTTCATCGGGACAAGGCTCCTTTCGGTTCTAACGCGCCATCCAGCCGCCGTCCACGCAGAGGATATGCCCGTGCACATAGTCGGACGCGCGCGAAGCCAGGAAGACGACCGGCCCTTTCAGGTCGTCCGGCACGCCCCAGCGACCGGCAGGGATGCGTTCGGAAATGCTGCGATAGCGCTGCTCGTCCGCGCGGATCGGCGCCGTGTTGTTCGTCTCCATGTAGCCCGGCGCGATGGCGTTGACGTTGACGCCTTTGCCCGCCCACTCGTTGGCGAGCGCTTTCGTCAGCCCCGCCACGCCGTGCTTGCTGGCCGTATAACCCGGCACGTTGATGCCGCCCTGGAACGAGAGCATGGAGGCAATGTTAATGATTTTGCCATAGCCATTCTCTATCATATGCTTTCCGGCGAGCTGGGACAAGAAGAAGACGGCGTTTAAGTTGAGCGCGATCACGTCGTTCCAGTCCTGGCGCGAATGGTCCGCCGCGGGAGTGCGGCGGATGATGCCGGCGTTGTTGACGAGAATGTCGATCCGGCCGAACGTCTCGACGGCCTGCCGCCAGGCCCGTTCCGCTTCTTCCGGACGGCTCAGATCCGCGGGGATGTCTTCCGCCCGGCCGCCGAAACCGCGGATGATGCCGGCCGTCTCGGCGCTGCCCGAGCTGGACACCAGGGCGACGGATGCGCCGGCTTCCGCCAGGGCGATCGCCATCGCCCGCCCGAGTCCGCCGGAAGTGCCGGTAACAAACGCATGGCGTCCCGTCAGGTCGAACCAATCTTTCATTCGGAAATTCCCTCGCTTTCTTGTCCTTGTTCCGATCCGGAAGCGGAAGCTTCGCGCGATCCGCCCGGCGCCTTGACAATCCGGGCGCCGGCCGCCGCATAGCGCGCCGCCGTCTCCGCGTCCAGGCCGCTGTCGACGATGAGCTGGTCGACGTCCGCAAGCGCGGCGAAGGTGCGCAGCGCGATACGGCCGAATTTGTGCCGGTCGGCCAGCATGTAGCGGTGCATCGCCGTCTCGATCAGCGCGCGCTTGAACTCGACCAGTTCGCCGGTGTAGATGGAGAATCCGTAGGTTTCGTGCACGCCCGTCGCGGTCAGAAACGCTTTCCGCAGATTGAGGCCGCGCACGAACCGCACCGCTTCCGGACCGGCCAGCATGTTCCGCACGCGGCTGCCGCCGGGAACGACGAGCCGGATCTCCGGCTTGAACGCCAGCTCGCCGATGATGTACACGTCGTTCGTGACGACCGTAAGCGGTTCGTTCGGCAGCCGGCGGGCCAGCTCCAGCGTCGTCGAGCCGCCGTCGAGGGCGATCGTGTCGCCCGGCTCGATCAGCTCGAGCGCTGCGGCGGCGATCTCCGCCTTCTCCGCGAGATGGCGCGTGACCGGCCCGCGCTCGGGCAGAATGCCGAACTGCTCGCGCTGCGCGAGCATCGCGCCGCCGCGGACGCGGACGAGCAGCCCGCGCTCCTCCAGCTTCGCCAGATCTTCGCGGATCGTCTTGCCCGTCACCTGCAGCCGCTCGCTCAGCTCCGCGACGGTCACTTCGCGATGCGCGAGCAGTTGCTCCATGATGGCTTCATGCCGTTTCAGCACATTCATGACGGATCAGCGCAGCTCCTGCATGGCGACGGGATCCATGTCGTCGAACGCCTGGTTCTCGCCCGCCATGCCCCAGATGAACGTGTAGCTGGCCGTGCCGACGCCGCTGTGGATCGACCAGCTCGGCGAAATGACCGCCTGCTCGTTGCGGACGACGATGTGGCGCGTCTCCTGCGGCTCGCCCATAAAGTGGAAGACGACGCCGCTGTCCGGCATGTCGAAGTAGAAGTACACTTCCGACCGCCGGTTGTGCGTATGGCAGGGCATCGTGTTCCACATGCTGCCCGGCTTCAGCAGCGTCATGCCCATCACGAGCTGGCAGCTCTTGATGCCGCCTTCATGAATGTACTGGTAGATCGTCCGTTCGTTTGACTGTTCGAGACTGCCGAGATGGCGAGGCGTCGCTTCGCTGATTGCCGCTTTCACCGTCGGGTAGGTCTGGTGGGCGGGACACGAGTTGAAATAGAACTTCGCCGGCGCGTCGGCGCGGTCGCTCGCGAAGATGACGTCCTTCGCGCCGCGGCCGATGTACAGGCAGTCTTTCGGCTCCATCGCATAGACCGTGCCGTCCACCGTCACCGTGCCGCTGCCGCCGATGTTGATGATGCCGATTTCCCGCCGTTCGAGGAACGTGGCCGCGCCGATCTCCTTCGGGTCGGCCTCCAGCTTGACCGGAGAGCCGGCCGGCTGGACGCCGCCGACGATGAAGCGGTCCACGTGCGAGTAGGTCAGCACGATCTCGCCGGGCTTGAACAGCGTTTCAATGAGAAAATGTTCCCTGAGCGCCGTCGTATCGTACTTCCTGGCTTCCTGCGGATGGACCGCGTAACGGATCTCCATCGTGCACTCTCTCCTTTTCACGTTCATTTTGGTTCAAATGATTCCACTAAAGTTCATTTTATATCGGCGTGGGGAAAATCGCAATCGCGGATTGCCGGTTTCCATCCCTTTTTGACCATATCCCCTTCGCTCAACCCGATGCGTGACGCGTCATCGGCAACATGCGTTTTCGGCGGCATCTTCCAGGCGCACGCTCCGCCAACGAAATCAGCCGGTTGATCACCTGCCGTAACCTGCAGCACCCGCAAATCATCAATGCCAACCGGACCGGCGCCAAGATATTATAGGAATAAAGGAGTCCAGCGGGATGCGGAGGAGGTACGCTTATGCTCTATCGGCATATTCTGGCGGCCTACGACGGCTCGGAACAGGCGAGGCATGCGCTGCGCGAGGCGGTGCGCATCGCGGACGCCGGGGGCGGAACGAAGTTGACGGTGCTGCATGTCGCGCCGGTGCCGGCCGGATTCGCCGGCGACATGCTGTTCACGCCGGCCGTGAGTCCCGAGGATGAACTGCAGCGCGCGTCCAAGTTGTTGAAAGAGGCGGAGGAAGCCGCGCGCGGTATCGTCCGGTTCAAGGCGGAGCTGGCGTACGGCGCGCCGGGACCGGTCATTCTGGAATACGCCCGGGCGTACGGCTGCGATCTGATTGTGCTCGGCAGCCGCGGACTCGGCAAGCTGCGGGAGATGCTGCTCGGCAGCGTCAGCCATCATGTCGTGCAGCACGCCACCGTGCCCGTGCTGATCGTCAAGAAGGCCGGGCGTCGTTGACAGCCCGGGCCGGCGGCGGCTATAGTGTTTACAGCGCTTACAATCAGAAACGAGCAGACGAGTGCGGGGAGTGAGAAACATGGGCGGCCCTTACTTGCTTGCCATTGACCAGGGGACAACGAGCTCGCGGGCGATCCTTTTCGATGCGGAAGGCCATATCGCGGCCAAGGCCCAGCAGGAGATCCGGCAGCATTATCCGCAGCCGGGCTGGGTCGAGCACGATGCCGAGGAGATCTGGATCTCCGTTCACAGCGTTGTGGCCACGGCGATTGCGCAGGCCGGCATCCAGCCTGACCAGATCAGCGCCATCGGCATTACGAACCAGCGGGAGACGACGGTCGTCTGGGACCGCAAGACCGGTCGTCCCATCCATCATGCGGTCGTCTGGCAGTCCCGCCAGACGGAGGACATCTGCGAACGGCTGCGCGCGGAAGGCGCCGAGCCGCTCATCCGGGAGCGGACCGGGCTGCTCATCGACCCGTATTTCTCGGGCACGAAAATCCGCTGGCTGCTCGACCATGTGGACGGCGCGCGGGAGCGGGCGGAGCGGGGCGAGCTGCTGTTCGGCACGATCGACTCCTGGCTCATCTCGAAGCTGACGGACGGCGCTCTCCACGTCACCGACGTGACGAACGCGTCGCGGACGCTGCTCTTCAACATTCACAAGCTGGAATGGGACGAAGAGCTGCTGCGGCTCATCGGTGTGCCGGCCGCGATGCTGCCGGAAGTGCGGCCGTCATCGGAGGTGTACGGCCGCACGTCGCCGAATGCGTTCTTCGGCTGCGAAGTGCCGATCGCCGGGGCGGCGGGCGACCAGCACGCGGCGCTGTTCGGGCAGGGATGCTTCGAGCCCGGCATGGCGAAGAACACGTACGGGACCGGCTGCTTCATGCTGATGAATACCGGCGAGAAGGCGATTCCGTCGAAGCACGGCCTGCTCACGACGATCGCCTGGGGCGCGGGAGGACGGGTCGAGTACGCGCTGGAAGGCAGCGTGTTCGTCGCCGGTTCCGCGATCCAGTGGCTGCGCGACGGCCTGCGCATGATCAAGGCGGCGCCCGATTCGGAGGCGTATGCGGGCCGGGTCGAATCGAGCGAGGGCGTCTATGTCGTGCCGGCGTTCGTCGGACTCGGCACGCCGTATTGGAACAGCAGCGTGCGCGGCGCCGTTTTCGGCTTGACGCGGGGCACGTCGAAGGAGCATTTCATCCGGGCGGTGCTGGAGTCGATCGCCTACCAGTCGAAGGATGTGCTGGACGCGATGGAGGAGGACGCGGGCGTCCGGTTGAAGGCGCTCCGCGTCGACGGCGGCGCGGCGATGAACGATCTGCTCATGCAGTTCCAGGCCGACCTGCTGGGCACGCCCGTCGAGCGGCCGGTGCACTACGAGACGACAGCGCTCGGCGCGGCGTACCTGGCCGGACTCGGCGCCGGCGTATTCGGCGGCCGGGAGGAGATCGCCGCGCAATGGCGGCTTGACAAGCGGTTCGAGCCCGCGATGGAAGCCGCGGAGCGCGACCGGCTGTATGCCGGGTGGCAGCGCGCGGTGCGGGCGGCGATGGCGTTTTGAGGTGAGGCGCCGGCTTCGGGGATCGGATGCGGACATCGGATCGGGTGCCGCATTCGGTCACTTTCGCTTATTCAGGGCATCTTTTCAAGGATTGTGACACTTTTCACAGCGTTGCCTCTCCGGTTCCGTTACCCTCGAAGTGAACACGATGCACAATCGGAGGGGTGGACGTGAAGCCGCACGCGCATGGCATTATCGACGATCTGAACGCCGTACTCGGGCATCCGTTGTACCCGCTGGGCGATGCGATGCAGAGGCTGCAGGAAGAGCGCAGCCTGCTCATGGAAGAGTGGAACGAACTGGCCGTCCTGTCCCGATCGATCTTGAGACACCGGAATTCCCGTTTTCACGAAGACGAGATCCGCTGGCTGATGGAGAAAGCCGGCGATTTCCGCGAAGACCTGCGCGAACATGCCGCCTGGACAGAGAAGCAGCTCGGTCCGTTGCTGGAGCAGGCGCTGGAGGCCGCTGCCAGCCTGCTCGATGATTTGCACGCGGCGATCCGGCTGGCGGAGAACCGGCTGGACCGGTACTTGGCCGGCCTTGCGAACGCGGCGTCCGAGCCGGAGCGCGGGCGCGAAATTCCGGATCAGCTGCTGCAAGCCGGGCGGGCTTTCGACGCCTTGTTCCGTCTGGAAGAACGGCTCCTGGATGATCTGTGGGAACGCACGGGGTCGGACGGCACGGGTTGATTCACGCGGTATTTTTCGCTACAATCAGGACAACACGATACGGAAAGGGTGACCATTGGTCCGATGCGCAACTGAGATCCTGACGAATGGAGACGCATGAAGAACGAACGGCGGACGCCGTCCATGACGGCTTGTTCCGTGTTGCCCGCGGGCGCCTTGCAGGCGCCGGATACGGCTTGTTCGTTCGCAGTTTCCGGACAGGATCTTGCGCTTGCCGCGGCACAGCTTCCGCCGCATGGACCTTGGGTCGCGCCTTCATACGGGATGGATACGCCCGCCCTCCGCTGCAGCCGTGCGGCGGCAGCGGCGCGTGTGCCTTTCGCATAACGCAAGCCTCCTGTCCACATAGATGGATACGGGAGGTTTTTTTCATGACGATGTTGTTTGAAGCGTCACAGGTGGAAATGTTCATCGGCGACAGGCGGCTGTTCCGCGCCGAACAGCTGCGCATCTCATCCGGTGAGCGGATCGGCCTTGTCGGCATGAACGGCACGGGCAAGACGACGCTGCTCCGGATGATTGCCGGCGAAGTGAAGCCGGATGCCGGGGCGGTCCGGATCGCGGGTTCGCGGGCGGTCATTCCGCAGCTGAAGCCGGACGAAGGGACGCTGAGCGGCGGAGAGACGACGGCGCTCTGCATGGAGCGGGCGCTGGCCGAACGCGCCGCGCTGCTGCTCGCCGACGAGCCGACGATGCATCTCGACGCCGACCATATCCGCAGGCTGGAAAAGGCGCTCCTCGCATACGAGGGCGCGTTCGTCGTCGTGTCCCACGACCGGGAGTTTCTCGATCGCGTCTGCACGCGCATCTGGGCGATCGAGGACGGCGCCGTGTCGAGTTACAGCGGGAATTACTCGTTCTATCGGCAAATGCGCGAGCTGGAGCGGCGGCGGCATTGGGAAAAATACGAATCCTACGTGGACAAAAGGCGACAGCTCGAAGCGGCCATTCAGCAGAAAGCGCAGAAGGCGGCGCGCCTGGAGAAGGCGCCGCGCAACCTGAGCCCGTCGGAAGCGCGGATGGGCAAGGATCATTACGGCTCCGTGCAGAAGGGCATCCATCAATCCATCAAGGCGATCAAGACGCGCATTGTCAAGCTCGAGCGGGTCGACAAGCCGCGGGAGCCGGAGCGGGTGCGGATGGACATCCCGGAAGCGGCGCGCCTCGGCAGCCGGATGATCATCCGCGTGGACGGGCTGGAAGCCAACGCCGCCGGACGGCTGCTCTGGCGCGACGTCCGGTTCGGACTGCCCGCGGGCAGCAAGACCGCGCTGCTCGGTCCGAACGGGTCGGGCAAGACGACGCTGCTGAAGCGCATCCTGGAGGGCGGCGAAGGCGTGACGATCGCCCCGGCGGCGAAAATCGGATACTTCAGCCAGAACCTGGACATTCTGCGTCCGGACCGCACCGTCTTCGACAACGTCTCCGACGGGGCGGCGCAGCCGCCGGAAGTGGTGCGCGCCGTGCTGGCCCGGCTGCTGTTCAAGCGCGATGACGTCCACAAGCCGGTCGGCGTGCTGAGCGGCGGCGAACGCGTCCGGACGGCGCTGGCGAAGCTGATCGTCGGCGACGTGAATGTAATGGTGCTGGATGAACCGACGAATTTTCTCGACATTCCGTCGATCGAGGCGCTCGAATCGCTGCTGGCCGACTATGCGGGCACGGTGCTGTTCGTCACGCACGACCGGCGTTTCGCCGACCGGACGGCGGACCGCATTCTGGAGATCCGGGACGGCCGGGTGCACGTGTTCGAGGGCGGCTGGCGGGAATATGAGGAGCACAAGGCGCGCATGGCGGAGTCCGGGGATGCGGCGCTGGAGGAAGCGTTGATGACGGTGGAGACGAAGCTGTCGGAGACGCTCGGCAAGCTGAGCATGCCGGGGCCCGGCGACGATCCGGAGGCGCTCGACGCGGCGTTTCGGCAGCTTGTCGCGAAACGGAACGAGCTGCGCCGGTTGCTGGGGAAAGCTTAGAGGTTCGAAGGGACGGGCTCGACATTTCCCGGGAAATGGTGTCGACATGCGAAGCGGCCGGTCAGGACGGGGACCTGACCGGCCGCTTGTTCGCATGCCGGCATGAAAAATCCCGGCGGCCGCTCCGGAATCGGCCCCCGGGATCAGGATTACGCGTGCTGCCGGCCGAACAGCCGCGTCCATAAAGAAGGCTTCTTGCGCACGCGGTGCCGCTCGGAACGCGGAATCGTAATGGATGGCATGTCCGCTGCCGGCTGCCGCTGCGAAGTTTGCGGCGGCGCGCCCGCCGGGGCGTTCGGCGGCTGCGCGGTCACCGGGCCGCGATGGCCGGAGGCCGCGGACTCCGCGGAAGGATCCGGCGCTGCGGCGGCTGCTTCGGCGCCGGCAGGCCGCGGCGTATCCGCGGAGGCGTCCCGCGCTTGCGGGCCGGCATCTGCGGTTCCGGACGCGCCCGGTTCCGGCGCGGACGACGCCGGTCCGGCTTCCGCGTCCCCGCCGGACGCGCCGCCCCCGGACAGGTCCGGCGCCCGCGGCGGGTGGGCCGGGTTCGCCCGGTAATCGGCGGAAGCATTCGCCGCAATCTCATCGGCGATTCGCGCCGCTTCGCGCAGCTCGTGCAGCAGATGCTCGATCGGCACTTCGTGCTGCTCGTGCGCCGGCGGCCGCTGACGCTTGAAGAGGGCGGCGGGCGCGGGCTTCGCATCCGCACGCTCGGTCTGGGGATCCGAATCCGCAACGCCGGACTCGGTGTCGCGTCCGGCCGCCAGCATGACGGCGGCGTTGCCGATCGCCCGTTCGACGCCGGCCCAGATCGCAAAGCCGAACGCCGCCCGGTCTTCCGCGGCGGCGGATTGACCCGCTCCGCGGCCGCCGGCTTCTTCCCTCCCTGTCGGCAATTCCGGCATGGCAAGCCGAGACTCCGTGATGCGATCTCCGATAAGGGCGGACTCCCGCCGGGCGCCGGCATCCGGCTCGGCCAGCCGGTCCACCAGGCTCGACAGCCTGTCCACCCGCATTTCCAGTTTCAGATGCTCTTCCCTGAGCGCTTCGATCAAACTGTGCAAATGGCGCAGCGTAAGCCTCGGGCGCGCCGCCTTTTCTTCCGCCGTGTCCGCCGGCCGGTCGACCCGCGCTTCCCTCGTTCCGCCGTGAGCTGCGGACCGTACGTCGTCCGCTTCCATCGTGCTTCGCATGACATTACGCCTCCTTGCATCGTTTGTGACGGCGTTCCGGTTGACGGAACGGCCTGTCTTCATCTTATTACGCCGCGGCCGAGGAGGCTGTCGAAGCCCGCTGTCAAGCCGCAAAATGCTCCGTTGGTACCGGCATGTCCGCCGCCCGGCCGGGACGCCGCCCGGAAAGTCCCGATTCGTCCGCCCGCACGACAGCGTTCGCAGCGCCATCCGACGCCGCCCGCATTCGCAGGCGACGGCAAGCGGTCCCCGATCATGCTTAATTACATTTTCCATGCCGGTGTGATAAGATGATCCTGACTTTGGAGCGCCGATGCCGCCGGGGCTTCAACCTGTCTTGGCGCACAATTTCGGCCATCACGGGGAAGAATAGGGCTGCGAGCTTGAAGCTGGCCGGCATTTGTGCCGGACTTTCGAATGACAGGGGAGCGTGGTGCCAGGTGGAACGGACAGAGCAGCGAGCCGGATGGCGCTTCGACAACCGGTATGCCCGGCTGCCGGAGTTGTTCTATGTGAGACAGGAGCCGGTGCAGGTGCGCGAGCCGCGGCTCGTCATGCTGAACGAGCCGCTGGCGGCCGAACTCGGCCTCGATGCGGAGGCGCTTCGCTCCCCCGAAGGCGTCGAGGTGCTTGCGGGCAACCGGCTGCCGGAGGGTGCCGAGCCGCTTGCCCAGGCATATGCCGGCCATCAGTTCGGCTATTTCACGATGCTCGGCGACGGCCGGGCGCTGCTGCTCGGCGAGCAGCTTACCCCCTCGGGAGCCCGCATCGACATTCAGTTGAAGGGATCGGGCCGCACGCCGTATTCCCGCGGCGGCGACGGCCGGGCGGCGCTCGGCCCGATGCTTCGCGAATACATCATCAGCGAAGCGATGCATGCCCTCGGCATTCCGACGACACGCAGCCTCGCGGTCGTGAAGACCGGCATGCCCGTCATCCGCGAGACCGTGCTGCAGGGCGCGGTGCTGACCCGCACGGCAGCCAGCCATCTGCGCGTCGGCACGTTCCAGTTCGCGGCATGGCGCGGCAGCCGGGACGACCTCAAGGCGCTGGCCGACTTCGCCATCGCGCGCCACATGCCGGAAGCGGCGGAGGATAAGCAGCCGTACCTGGCTTTGCTCCGGGAGGTGATTGAGCGCCAGGCCGCGCTCATCGCCCGGTGGATGCTGGTCGGGTTCATACACGGCGTCATGAACACGGACAACATGACGATCAGCGGCGAGACGATCGACTACGGCCCGTGCGCATTCATGGACGAGTATGATCCGCTGACCGTTTTCAGCTCCATTGATACGCACGGCCGCTATGCATACGGGCGTCAGCCCGCGATCGGCGCATGGAATCTGGCGCGGCTGGCCGAAGCGCTGCTGCCGCTGCTTCACGAAGACGAGGAGAAAGCCGTCGAACTGGCGGAGGAGGCGCTCGGCGAATATGCCGGCTGGTACGAACGCCATTGGCTTCAAGGCATGCGCGCCAAGCTGGGGCTGTTCGGCGAAGAGGAGGAAGACGAAGCGCTGGCCCGGGATCTGCTCGAGCTGATGCGCAAGGCCAGGGCGGATTACACCCGCACCTTCTTCGACCTGACGCTCGGCCGGCCGGAGGATACGCCGATGCACGGCACCCGGGAGTTCGAGGACTGGCTTGCCCGGCGGCAGCGGCGGCTCGCGCGGCAGCCGCAGACCGAGGCCGAGGTGCGGCGGCTCATGATGAGCGCCAATCCGGCGGTCATCCCGCGCAACTACCGCGTCGAGGAAGCGCTGGCCGCCGCGGAAGCCGGCGATTTGTCCGTCATGGAGCGGCTGCTGGCCGCGCTGGCGGCGCCTTACGATTACGATGCGGACCATGCGGATTATGCCGCGGTGCCGCCGAAGCCGGATCGTCCGTATCGGACGTATTGCGGGACTTGAAGCGGAGGCATGATCGTCCGCATGGCCGGATGGCCGCGGATCGGATGTCGGCAGAAGGACGGTTACGGATGACCCGGTAATCATAGACCGGTAAACGGTGACTGGCGGCGGATAACGATAACTGGGACAAATGTCGGGCGGATGCTTCGGCGGGAGGCCGGGGCGCCCGCCTTTTTTCTGTCGGAAAATGTCGTTTTGTAAATCATTTTTACTAAAAAGTCTAATGAAAACCATGTGGTTTGGACGATAAAAGAGGTGTATGCGTATTTCGGGCAGCGGTTGTTCCATCAATTTACAGAAAGCGGGGCTTCACAATGGTCAGACAGCGCGTCGGCTAGGCCGAAAAGACGATGACGGCGGCAGCAGCCGCTCGATGAGAAAGGGGAAGATGCAGGAATGAATCTGTTGCAAAGGTTGACGACGATGAAAAAACCCGAGATGCAAGCCCGTCCGAACAGACGGCGGCGGCAAACCCGGACCAGGAGACAGGCGGCGTCAAGGCGCCCGTCCGTCCGCACACCGATGATCCGCTCATTACGAAACTGATCGACATCGTGCACGAAGTGATCGAGTCCCGCGAAGGATTGAAACTGCAGGTCGAAGAACGCGAGCGCGCGCTGGTCGGACAGGAAGATCAGATCCGCGAACTGCAGTACGACAAAGGCTTCCTGGAGAAAAAGCTGGAGACGGCGGCGGCCGATCTCTCCCGCGCGAAGGAAGCGGCGCTGGAGATGAAGACGCAGTACGATCAGCTGCTCGCCGATTTCAACGCCCAGCGGCTGCAGCAGGAGAACAAGATTCGCGAGCTGCAGGAGCGGCTTGCGGAGCGTGAGCTGACCAACCGGCAGCTCATGCTGGATCTGAACCGCAATCAGAAGGAATTCGAATTCAAGCTGCGCGAGATGGAGTCCCGCGAACGCGACAAGGAAGTCAAAATCCAGCACCTCGAGCAGAAACTTCGCCAGGCGCAGAACGAGATCGAGCGGCTCACCCGGATCATCAGCGATTTCGCATCGCAGGCGATTTCGACGGCCCGGCTGAGCGCCGCGTCGGACGCGGAGTAAAAACAAGACCTCCACATGCCGTGGAGGTCTTGTTTGGGTTTACGCGTTCCGTTTGCCCAGCCGGATGACGTGCCACGAATGTTTCGGCAGTTCCGCCTCGAGCAGGCCGTCCCGCATCTGCGAGCGCCCGCCCGCATGCGGCTTCACCCGCTCGCCGTCGGGACCGTTCACCGCTTTCAGATCGTCGTGCTCCAGCACGAGATGCTCGAGCACGCCGTACCCCTCGAACCCGCGGATCGCGCACTTCAGTGTCAGCGCGTCGCCGAGGCTCCGGTTCAGCGCGAACACGGTCAGCTCGTCCTTCTCCGGATTGTGCACGGCGATGCTTTCGAGCGCCGGCACGTCCGTGAACTCCGCCGTGTCGTACTTCGGCGAGTCGATGACCGGCTGCAGCGCGATGCCCCGGCCGTATTTCGACGCATGCAGGAACGGATAGAAAATCGTCTGCCGCCATGCCCGGCCGCCGTTCTCGGTCATGATCGGCGCGATGACGTTGACGAGCTGCGCGAGGCACGCCATCCGCACGCGGTCGCTGTGCTTGAGCAGCGTGATCAGCATGCCGCCGACGAGCAGCGCGTCCTCGAACGTGTAGATGTCCTCGAGCTGCGGCGGAGCGATGCTCCACGGCTCGATCTTCTTGTCCGCCTCGTTCGAGTGGAACCAGACGTTCCATTCGTCGAAGCTGAGGTTCAGCGTCTTCTTGCTCCGCTTCTTCGCCTTGATGTAGTCGCAGGTCGCCTTCACCGTCCGGATGAAATGATCCATCTCGAGCGTCGAAGCGAGATAGGACGCGGTGTCGCCGCTCCGGTTGCCGAAATATTGGTGCAGCGACACATAATCGACGTGGTCGTAGGTGAAGTCGAGCGACACGGCTTCATATTCCGGGAACGTCGGCATCTTCGCGCTGGAGCTGCCGCAGGAGACGAGCTCGATCGTCGGATCGACCCACTTCATCACCTTCGCCGTCTCCTGTGCCAGCCGGCCGTATTCCGCCGCCGTCTTGTGGCCGATCTGCCACGGTCCGTCCATCTCGTTGCCGAGGCACCACACCTTGATGTTGTGCGGCTGCTCATAGCCGTGCTTGCGGCGCAGATCGCTCCAATACGTGCCGCCAGGGTGGTTGCAATATTCGACCAGATTGCGCGCTTCGTCGATGCCCCGCGTGCCCAGGTTGACGGCCATCATCGCCTGGGCGCCGGCGGCCTTCACCCAGTCCATGAACTCGTTCGTGCCGAATTCGTTCGTCTCGATTGTCCGCCAGGCCAGCTCGAGCCGGCGCGGCCGCGCTTCCTTCGGACCGATGCCGTCCTCCCAGTTGTACCCGGAGACGAAGTTGCCGCCCGGGTAGCGGACGATCGGGACGCCGAGCTCGCGGACGAGCCGCAGCACATCCTGCCGGAAGCCGCGCTCGTCGGCCTCCGGATGGCCGGGCTCGTAGATGCCGCCGTAGACGGCGCGCCCGAGATGCTCGATGAACGAGCCGTAGATGCGGGGATCGATCTCGGCGATGCGGAAGTCTCGGTCCAGTGTCATGCGTGCGTTCAGTGTCATGTCTCGTCTCTCCTTTTTTCTGGTTGCGGCCATGAGCGGCCGGCATTACGCCGGAATCGGCGTCAGCCCTTGATGCCGCCGGCGGTCATGCCTTCAATGAAGTATTTCTGGAAGAACAGGAACACGATCAGGATCGGTACGATGGCCAGCACCGCTCCGGATATCAGCATATCAAAATTGTTGCCGTATGGCGTAAGCAGCGTCGCCAGTCCGATCGGGATGGTGAGCTGCTCGTTCGTTCTCAGCACGATGAGCGGCCAGAGGAAGTTGTTCCATGAGAACAGCGACTGCAGAATGAACATCGACGAAAAAGCGGGCGCCATCAGCGGCACCATGATCCGGAAAAACATGCCGAACTCCGTGCATCCGTCCACCCGCGCCGCGTCGAGGAAATCCTTCGGCAGTCCGCCGGCGTACTGGCGGAAGAAGAAAATCGGCAGCGGCGCCACCATGAAGGGCAGGATGACGCCCCACATGTTGTTGATCAGCTTCAGCGAGATCGACAGCTTGTAAAGCGGCAGGATGATGATCTCCAGCGGGATCATCATCGTCACGAGCACCAGCGCAAACAGCGCGTTCCGGAATCTGAACCGGTAGACGGCGAGCGCATAGCCGACCATCGACGAGAACAGCAGGCACAGCACGGTGAAAATGGCGGTGATGACCAGACTGTTCTTGTACCAGGTCAGGTAGAGCGACTGATCCGAGAACAGGTAGGTGTAGTTCTTCAGCGACACCAGCTCCGGATCGAGCCGGAGGTTCAGACCGTAGCGCATCATCTCCTGCGCCGGCTTGAACGACGCGACGATCAGCGTGACGATCGGGAAGACCGCGAACAGGCCGAGCAGAACGAAGAGGATAACGAGCGCCGCGGTCAGAAAGCGGCGATGTTTTGCGTTGCCTGCGCTCATGTCAGTCCTCCCTCCGGAACATGCCCGTCAGCTTGAGCTGGATCATCGTGACGGTGAACGTGATGACGAGCAGGGCGATGCCGACCGCCGAACCGAGGCCGAGATTGTTCTGCTCCAGCCCGTTGCGGTACAGGTAGCCGACGATCGTCAGGCCGATGTCGTTCGGCGACCGGTTGCCGGCCCACAGCATGTAGCTTTCCGTGAACATGGCGTAGCCGCCGTAAATGCTGATCGTCAGCACGTAGATCGTGATCGGCTTCAGCAGCGGCAGCGTGATCCGGATGAACCGGTCCCAGGCCGTCGCGCCGTCGATTTCCGCCGATTCGTACAGTTCCCGCGGAATGTTCTGCAAGCCGGCGAGGAAGTACAGGATGTTGATTCCCATCCACCGCCAGGTCGCGAGCACGACGAGCGTGAACATCGCGAGCCCTTCGTGGCGCAGCCATTTCTGCGGTTCGAAGCCGAGGGCGGTGACGAACGTGTTCATGAGCGAGCCTTCCAGTTCGCCGAACGCCAGCCGGAAAACGGTGCCCGCCACGACGACCGACGTCAGCGCGGGAATGAACAGCGTCGACCGGAAAAAGTTGCGCAGCACCATCAGCTTCGAATTGAGAAACACCGCGAGCACAAGCGGCAGCGGAATGAGCACGAGCAGCGTGAAGACCGTGTACTCGGTGCTGTTCATCAGCGCCTTGCGGAACGTCGGGTTCCACAGGCCGCGGTAGTTTTCGAGGCCGATGTAGCGAACCTGGCCGGGCAGCACTTCCTGGAAGCTCATGTTCACGGCGGACAGCACGGGATAGGCGAAAAAGAGGGCGAACGACAGGATGAACGGCAGCACGAACAGCCAGGGCGCGGCCGTCTGCGAGTATGCCAGCCTCCGCAGCGGGGAACGCCGGACGGCCGTCTGCCGTTCCGTTGTCGGAACCGGGTGCGTCATCGCGTTATGCCTCCTTCCGTGAAACGGCGATGCACCGGTCCCGCTGTCCGGGCGGGACCGGCGCTGTGCCCGTTTCGGGCGTTACTGAATCTGCGACTGCGTCTCTTCCAGAACCTTGACCGGATCTTCGCCGTCCTGGAGAATCCGGACGAGCACCGAGGTCCGGAACGCGTCGGAGATGGGCGGCGTCTGCTCATTGACGATGACGCCTTCGATCTCGTCCTTCACTTCCAGCAGCACGTCGAAAATGTCTTCCCCGAAGTAGTCGGTGAATTTGTTCGGCTCGCGGAGCTCCGGCGCATCCCAGACATCCGAGCGCAGCGGGTCGAAGCCGAGGAACTTCCAGATTTCGATGTTGCCTTCGCGCGACAGCTTCGCGAACGCGAGGAACGCTTTCGCCAGATCCTGGTTCTTGGAGGTCGTCGTGATGACGGTGCCCGTGCCGCCCATGCCCGCCGAGCGCGGCTCGCCCGCGTTCCAGGCCGGCATCGGCTTGATGACGATCTTGCCCTTCAGGTCGGGCATGTAGTCGGTGAACCGGCCCATGTACCACATCGGCATCCAGACCGACGCGGCGCCGCCGTCGTTCATGAAACCGTAGTATTCCTCGGCGTGGTGGCCGCCGCCGGGCGCCGGAACCGCGATGCCCTGCTTCACAAGATCCTGCTGGAACGCGAGCGGTTTCACGACCACGTCGCTCGTCAGGTTCGGCTTGCCGTCCGCCGTCTGCAGGTCGTCGCTGCCGGGCGCCTGCGCCACCTGGGGCCAGATGGACCACATGTCGTTCAGCTCGACCGTCGTCATCGGCTTGCCGGTTGCTTCGAGCACTTTCTTGCCGGCCGCCGCGAAATCGTCCCAGGTCTTGATGTCATCGGGATTCACGCCGGCCTGATCGAGCAGCTCCTTGTTGTAATAGATGACAGACGCGCCGACGTGGAAGTCGATGCCGTAGTAGTTGCCGTCCTTCGCGTAAATGTCGAGCCGGGATTTGACGAGATTGTCCAGCTCGGGCTCGACGATGTCGTTGAGCGGGACGAGCTGCGGCGTGCCCTTCAGGAAGTTCGGGAACTTGTTCAGCTCCACGTCCGCCAGATCCGGCGCGCCCGTGCCGCTCTGCAGCGCGACGAGCAGTTTGTTGTGCATGTCGTCGTACGGGTAGACATTGGCTTTGAGCGTGATTTTCCGGTCGGGATTCTGCTCGTTCCACCGTTCGGCCATGTGCTGGTAGAACTGCTCGTGCAGTTCGTTGAACGTCCAGAACTCGAGCGTCGTGCCGTCGCCCGACGACTCTTCGCCGGATTTTCCGCCGCCGCCGGAGCAGGCGGCCAGGGCCAGCGACAGCGCAAGGATCAGCGCCATGAACAGGAATGAATGCCGTTTCACATGTCTTCCCCCTTCAAATCGGATGTTCATGCTATTGCTTAATCCCGCCCGGGCGGGACGTAAGCCGGAACTTGCGTGAGTCTTTTAATTTACAAATTACTAAAATAATTTATGGTTTCATGTTATTTGGGCAATTTTGTTTTGTCAATACCTAAATGAATGCGTTTACCTAGCGGTTTAACATTAAAAAACTTTAAAACAAAAGTCGAATCGCCGGGAAAACCGGCCATGATGCGGGCGGGAACGGCGGGAAGACGGGGGGGAGAAAAATGTCGTTTGAAAGGGACGTCGTGAACGGATTGTCGGCATTTTGCGGAACACTTCTCAATCCGGCGGCTTTAATTTATAATAAGTTGAAACAAATTGCGGATGAGAGGATGCGACCCGTTGATCCATATCAAAGAGCTTAGGTCCGGCCTGAATCTGTTCAAGGCGCTCGGTTCCGAAATCCGGATCGAAATCCTGGAGCTGCTGAACCGCTACAACAGTCTCAATCTGAACGAAATCGCCGAGAAACTGGGTCTGTCGAACGGCGCGGTGACGATGCACATCAAGAAGCTGGAAGAGAGCGGACTCATCGAAATCACCACTGCGGTCGGCAAGCACGGCATCCAGAAGATCTGCTACCTGAACGAGGATCTGCTGACGGTCGAGCTGCGGAGCAAAGGGCCGGAGAACGTCTACGAAGTCGAGATCAAGGTCGGCCACTACTGCGACTACCATGCGGAGCCGACCTGCGGTCTGGCGACGAAGGACAGCATCATCGGGGAGTTCGACAATCCGCGCTATTTCGCCGATCCGATGCGGATCGACGCGGAGATCATCTGGCTGACGCGCGGATTTTTCGAATACCGGATTCCGAATTACCTCAAGCCGAACCATCGGCTTACCGAGCTGCAGTTCATCATGGAGCTGAGCTCGGAGGCGCCCTGCTACAACAACGACTATCCGTCGGACATCGTGTTTCACGTCAACCGGGTCGAGGTGGGGACCTGGACGTCGCCCGGCGATTTCGGCGGGGAGAAGGGGACGAACAACCCGGACTGGTGGCCGCCGCACCTGAACCAGTACGGGCTGCTGAAGCTGCTCCGGATCAACGAGAACGGCACGTACATCGACGGATGCCCGATTTCGGACGTGAAGATCACCGACATTCCGTTCGACGGCCATTCGGACATCAAGTTCCGGATCGGTGTGTCCGAAAGCGGCCAGGTCGGCGGACTGACGATCTACGGGTCGCATTTCGGCAACTACAAGCAGGACATTGTCGCGCGCGTCCTGTACGAGGTCGTGGACAAAGGGTGACGCGAAGATGACAATCGGTGCGCGCATGCTCAAGACGGGGCTGGCGGTGGTGCTGGCCATTTACGTGAGCGGACTTTTCGGCTTCGGTACGCCGATCATCGCGACGGTCGCGGCCATCTTCACGATCCAGCCGTC
Organism: Thermobacillus xylanilyticus; assembly: GCF_907165215.1. Classification (GTDB taxonomy): domain Bacteria; phylum Bacillota; class Bacilli; order Paenibacillales; family Paenibacillaceae; genus Thermobacillus; species Thermobacillus xylanilyticus. The sequence goes on from NZ_CAJRAY010000002.1 coordinate 35,294, forward strand.
GATCTACCGCTCCTGGCAGCAGGTCCACGATCAGATCCAGTCGAACATCATCGGCGCCGCGTTCGCGCTGGGCGCCGCCCAATGGCTTGGCGTGACGCCGATCTCGGTCGGCATCGTCTGCATCGCGGTTATTCTGCTCAATATCAGGCTCAAGACGACGAGCGCGATCGGCCTGACGCTCGTCACGGTCGTGGCGGTCATGGAGGCGCACGCGGAAGGGTGGCGATTCGCGCTCGAGCGGTTCGCCATGGTGCTGACGGGGATCATCTCGGCCTTCCTCGTGAACGTGCTCGTCCTCCCGCCGCGCCCGAAGCAGCAGTTCCGCGAACAGGTGCATGAAGCCTACAACATTCTGTCGCTTTTGCTCCGGACGGCCGTCTCGAATGAAATCCGGGAACGGGTGTTCAAGGAAGAGCATGAGCGGCTGGAGCAGATTTTCCGGCGGCTGGACGAGCAGTACACGCTGTTCAAGGAAGACCGGGTATTCCGGCCCGCCGGCCGGCGCAAGCGCGCGCGGCAGCTCTTGCTCTCGCGCCAGATGATCCGGACGCTGCGGCATGGTTCCCAGCTGCTGGATGCGGTCGAAGAGCATTTCTATTCGTCGCCGGACGCGGCGGAGTGGGCGGAGCGGTTCGACCGGCGGATCGAGGCGCTGACGAAATGCCACGAGCAATTGCTGCTCAAATGGGAAGGGAAGATCAAGCCGGTCGCGGTGATTCGTCCGGAACCGGCGGATGATCTCGCGAAGGATCTGTCCGCGTACATCGGCAAGCAGCCCGTGGAGCGAAGACGGCTCCTGTTCGTCGCGTCCGCGATGTTCGAGTACGCGTATCATCTGGACCGGCTCGGCAAGCTGCTGGATCGGATCATGCGGGACCAGTCGGCGGACGAAGGAGCGGAAGAAGGAGCGGACGAAGCGGCGGAAGAAGCGATAGGCGAAAAGCCCGGTCAGCGCGACGCGCGCGACAGATAGCGGGATTCAAGCTTCTTGCCGCCGAACCACATGGCGGCGATGACGACGACGGCCGTGACGATGCGCCAGGGCTGATGGGCGAGCTGGGTAATGTCGAACGACAGGAACGAAACCGAGAAAATCATGACCGCCTTGCCCATCAGGATCGCCAGCGCGAACGTGCCGAACCGCACGGTGCTCAGTCCGGAAGCCAGATTGACGAGGAAAGACGGCGCGAACGGGAAGCATGCGAGCAGGAAGATCGGCGTGAATCCCTTCCGTTCGATCCAGCGGAAGAACCGCCGGGTCGCGGGGAAACGGCGCTGCAGCCAGATGCCCGGCCGTCTGCCGATCAGCCGCGCGATCCAGAAGACGGAGAAGGCTCCCAGGCAGACCCCGATCCAAGAATAGAGGATGCCGAGCCCCAGGCCGTAAACATTCGCGTTGACCGCGATGAAGACGAACAGGGGCAGGAAGGCCAGAAACGCTTCCAGGAACGGCAGCAGAATGCCGGGCAGCGGCCCGTAGGCGGCATAACTCTGGATCGCCTGCCGGATTTCGGCTTCGTCCATTTGCTGCAGATCACGGAACCAGTCCATTATGCTTTCAAACATGATGAATCAGCCGCTTTCTTGTTTTGACTTGCCGGTTATTTGCCTGCGGACACGCGGCCGGCAGGTTCCGCGGGCCGAAGCGGATACAGGAGATAGAACAGGCCGATCAGACCGAACAGGACGGCGCTCGTCCAGACGACGTCGGCTTCTGTGCCGAGCGACGCGATGATGCCGCCGGCCGCGGGGCCGATCATGATGCCGATCCCCTCCAGCGTGGAGAAGATGCCCCAGCCGAGCCCCTGATGCGACTGCGGCAGATAGGATGCGAGCAGCGCGTTCCAGGCGGGCAGCACGGCGGAATAAGAGATGCCGAGCGCGCCTGCGATCAGCAGGCATTCCCAGAACGGCGGCGCCGTCGACAGCACGAGGAGCAGCGCGGAGAACGTGCAGAACCCGGCGGAGAGGAACGCCCGCTTGTGACCGACGCGGTCGGACAGCCGGCCCATCGGCATCAGCCCCAGCACGGTCAATCCGCCGGCGGCGAGGAGAATGAGGGAGTAGGTGCTGCTGCTGACGGACAACTCCTTCTCCGCGAACGCCGGCAGCACCGGCAGGAGCATGCCGGCTCCCGCCGTCTGCAGGATCATGCCGGGCAGAAGCGCCCGCATGCGCGACAGCTTCTCGCGCAGGAGCGCGACCTGCCGGGTGAGCGGAATCGTCTCGATCATGCGCTCGCGCCGGTTCGAAATGAACAGCGACAGCCCCCAGGACAGCGCCGTCACGAGGGCGATCAGACGGCCGGCCGCGGCAGGCGCGTGATCGAGCAGCAGATTGCATACGATCGGTCCGGAGCCGATGCCGATGAACCAGATCGTGTACAGCAGCCCCATCTGGGTGGCGCGCTTGTCTTCGGTCACTTTCATCAGGCAGACGATCCAGATCGGCGAGATGCCGATGCCGAACAGTGCGGCGGACAGGATGAACAGCCACGGAACGTCCGCAACTTGCATCAAGGCGACGCCGGCCAGCGAAACCAGCAGTCCCGCGTGGACGATCGTCCTTGTCGAGAACCGGTCCAGCAGCCAGCCGATGACCATTTTAAGCGCCGTATCCGTCAGAAAATGGGCCGTAATCGCCGTGCCGACAATGTCAAGCGACAGGCCCAGCATTTTCTCTCCATAGATCGGGATGAAACTTGCCGCGACCGCCCCCCGCACGAATTCGACAAGGAGCAGGATGACGCCCAGCAGCACGATTCCCCCCCGATTTGACCGATTGAACAGACCTTTCACCTCGCCTCTCCCGGTTCTGATTGAAAGCGTCCGCCCGGGCGGGAGGCTTCATTCAGCCGTCGGGATGGCAGTTTATGTCTTTCCGTACCATTATAGTCAAGATCGGTTGAAAAATCATCCGACGCGGGTCGGGGCGCGGCGATGTGCGGGGAAAGTCAGATCAGAAGGTTGAACAGATGCGGATCCTTGTTCAGCTCGATGAACTGGATGCCCTTCGCGCGCATGCGGCTCACGAGCGGTTCGTAATCCTCCGGCTGCTTCAGCTCGATGCCGACGAGCGCCGGACCGCTCTCCTTGTTGTTCTTCTTCGTATATTCGAACCGGGTGATGTCGTCCGTCGGTCCGAGCACGTCGTCGAGAAATTCCCGCAGCGCGCCCGCCCGCTGCGGAAAATTGATGACGAAATAATGCTTGAGCCCTTCGAAGATCAGGGAGCGTTCCTTGATTTCCTGCATCCGGTCGACATCGTTGTTCCCCCCGCTGATGACGCAGACCACCGACTTGCCGGCGATCCGGTCCCGGCAGGCATGCAGCGCCGCCACCGTCAGGGCGCCCGCCGGCTCGACGACGATGGCGCTCTCGTTGTACAGCTCGAGAATCGTCGTGCACACCTTGCCTTCGGGGACGGCGATGACGTCGTCGAGCAGTTCGCGGCAGATGGCGAACGTCAGGTCGCCGACCCGTTTCACGGCGGCGCCGTCGACGAACTTGTCGATCTGCTCGAGCGCCCGGACTTCGCCCGCCTCGATCGATGTCCGCATGGAGGGCGCGCCCTCCGGCTCGACGCCGATCACCTGCGTCTGCGGCGATACGCTCTTGATATAGGAAGCGACGCCGGCAGCGAGACCGCCGCCGCCGATCGTCACGAATACGATATCCGGCGGCGTCTCCGCGTCTTCCAGCAGCTCAAGACCGATCGTGCCGTTGCCGGCAATGATGCGCGGATCGTCGAACGGATGGATGAACGTCATGCCGTCCTTGACGCTGGCGTTCACCGCTTCCTTGTAGGCGTCGTCGAACGTGTCGCCGACGAGCACGATCTCGACGGCATCGCCGCCGAAGAACGCGACCTGCTTCACTTTCTGCCGGGGCGTCGTGCCCGGCATGAAGATCCGGCCTTTCACGCCGAGCGTGCGGCAGGAGAACGCCACGCCTTGCGCGTGATTCCCGGCGCTTGCGGCGACGACGCCGCGGCGAAGCGCTTCTTCGTCGAGCGTCCGCATCATGTGGTACGCGCCGCGGATTTTGAACGACCGCACGACTTGCAGATCTTCCCGCTTCAGACTGACGCGGGCGCCGAATCGCTCCGACAGCACGCGGCTGTACTGCAGCGGCGTCCGCACGATGACCTCTTTCAACAACTGGTGAGCCTTGACGATGTCAGCGAGCCCCGTGCCGTTTCCGGTCTGCGTCAACTTCTCCATTTGAATGCCCCCGCTCGTGCATGATCCTGCAATAATATTACAGTTATACGCGCGTCGGCGGCGAATGTCAACCGCGGCGATGTTCGTCCGGCCGGCGGCTGAGCAACGGAACGGCGCCTGCCCGCGACCCCGCATGCCCGGCGCGGCCCGAAAAGTCCGGCCCGAAAGCCGAAACCGATGGAACGGCGAGGCGGAATTCACGTATATATACCGTGGGATGCCAGCGAAACTTACGGTTTCCGGGGCGACAAACAATTGTCAATTGAAGCGCTTTCCAACGTCCGGTATACTGAATGCAGTCCGGATGTTTCGATGATTTCCAGATCCAGAAAGGCGGGAGACACCATGTCCGACATGTGGCTCACGTACACCGGCGTGCTGTTCGGCGTCGCGGTCGCCGCCGCAGGCGTGGTTGCCTATCTGCGCATGACCCGTGCGGAGAAGCGTTCGGACGAACAGGACGGCGGCCTGAATCCGCCCGGCTCGAATATGCCGAATCGGCGGGAAGATGGTTGAATTTTCGCAAATTTCTTTGCATATCGGCGCCCGCCTGCTATAATGGAAGCATGTGCGGCATATTCCCTCCCGGCAGACATGCAAGCCGCGGCTCTGAACGAAACGAGCGAGCGTCCGCGGATGTCCGCCGCAAACGGGTTCTCATATGCCGGCATCGTTCCGTTCCCGCAAGCGTATGTTGTACGGAACGGCCATTCAAGGATTCGGGAGGGATGCGGCTTGGCAAAACGCGGCCACAACGAAGTCAAGGAAAGCCTCAGGGAGATGGCGCGCATCTATCAGCCGAAGGACGCCCGGAAGTTCGTCCGGGAATACATCCGGAAATATCGGATCACCGGTGGTTACGAAGACGAGCTTACCATGATCGTCGAACACGAACTTGACAAAATCAATTCAGCAAGTTGATGCAGAAGACTTCAGCCAGGGACGCGTATGGACGCGTCCCTTTTTCGTCCCTGTGCGGGAAATCACTTCCGTCAGCGGCGAAACGCTGGCAGCCGTCGTCCAGGAAGTCCTGAGATTCGTACAATAAATCTGAAATTCCAGTACTATTCTCTTGCATGATGCGCAAATTACAATGTAAGAAACCGAACAACTCTCGATTGGCTCGGTTGTTTGAAGCAATGGTTACAGTCGGCTGATACTGCACGAAAGGGATGATGAAGATGGGATGAACGCGCCTGCGGCTGAGACTATGAGAGCGCTTCCAAAGAAAAAATGGAAAAGCCCGATCGGGAAAGAAACCCTTCCCGGGTATATTTTTATTTCCCCCTGGCTGATCGGCTTCCTGCTGCTGACGGCATGGCCGATCGGGCAATCGCTCTACTTGTCGTTCACCGAATACTCGATGCTCAGCGCGCCGCAATGGATCGGCACCGCCAACTATGAGCGGATGTGGAGCGACGCGACGTTCTGGAAATCGCTCCGCGTCACGTTCACGTTCGTCCTGTTCGCCGTGCCGCTGCGACTCGCGTTCTCGCTGCTCGTCGCCATGCTGCTCAACCGCGCGATGCGCGGGATGAATCTGTACCGCACGCTGATCTATTTCCCGTCGCTCATCGGCGGCAGCGTGGCGGTCGCGGCGCTGTGGCGCAACATGTTCGGCGTCGACGGCTACATCAATTCGATTCTCGGCTTCTTCGGCATCCCGGGCATGGGCTGGATCTCCCACCCGGACACGGCGCTTTACACGCTGATCCTGCTGAACACCTGGCAGTTCGGGTCGACGATGGTCATTTTCCTGGCCGGCCTGAAGCAGATTCCGACGGAACTGTACGAAGCGGCTTCCGTGGACGGCGCGGGACCGGTGCGGAAATTCTTCAACGTCACGCTGCCGATGCTTTCGCCCGTCATGTTCTTCAACCTGGTGCTCACCGTCATCAACTCGTTCCAGATGTTCACGGCGGCGTTCATCATCACGAAGGGCGGCCCGGTGCAGTCGACGTACATGTACGCGCTGTTCCTGTATGAAAAAGCGTTCAAGCACTATCAGATGGGCTACGCTTCGGCGCTGGCATGGGTGCTGCTCGCCATCGTCGGCATTCTGACGGCCATCAACTTCCTGGCCTCGAAGTACTGGGTATTCTATGAGAACGAAGGGGGCGGCAAACGATGAGAATCCGCGCGTCATCCGTTCTCAACCATGCGTTCATGATTGCGTTCTCCTTCATCATGATCTATCCTGTCATCTGGTGGATCGGCGCATCCCTGAAGAAGACGGAGGAACTCCGGCTTCCGACCATCTGGCCGGAAGTGCCGATATGGGAGAACTACACGAAAGGCTGGGAGTTCTCGGCCAACTATACGTTCGGCCATTTCTTCGCGAATACGCTGCTTATGGAAGTGGGCAACGTTGTCGGCGGCGTGCTGACGGCGGCGGTCGTCGCGTTCGGTTTCGCGCGGCTGAACTTCCCGCTGCGGGGATTCTGGTTCTCGCTCATGATGTTGACGCTCATGCTGCCCGGACAAGTCACGATTGTCCCGCAGTACATTCTGTACAACACGTTCGGTTTCGTCGACAGCTACGTGCCGCTTGTGCTGCCGCACTTCTTCGGCGGCGGGGCATTCTTCATCTTCCTGCTCGTCCAGTTCATCCGCGGCATTCCGCGCGATCTGGACGAGGCGGCGAAGATCGACGGCGCCTCCATTTACGGCATTTTCGGCCGGATCATCTTCCCGCTGATCAAGCCGGCGCTGGTGACGGTCGGGATCTTCACGTTCATCTGGAGCTGGGACGATTTCTTCTCGCAGATGCTGTACCTCAGTTCGGTCGACAAATTCACGGTCGGTCTGGCGCTGCGGATGTTCATTGACCAGTTCGAAGTGCAATGGGGTCAGCTTCTGGCCATGTCGCTGCTCTCGATCGTGCCGTCCGTGCTCATTTTCTTCTTCGCGCAGAAACATTTCGTCGAGGGGATCGCGACCACCGGCTTGAAAGGTTGAGGCGAAGGGAGTGCGCTGCAGAAAAATGGGAAAAGCGACAGCCATGAGAAAAGCGGTCACATGGCTCGCTGCGGCCGTGCTGCTGCTGGCCGCGTGCAGCGCAGGAGAAGGCGATCGCGACAGATCTTCGGAAATGCGGCAGCCCGCCACCGGGCTGCCGGAAGCGGACATGAACCGCCAGGTCGAGCTGGGATTCATCTGGTGGGGACCGGAGGAACGCCACAAGGCGACGCTTGCGGCGCTGGAAGTGTACACGGCGCAGCATCCGAACGTGACGTTCAAGCCGGAATATATGGCTTGGGAAGCTTACTGGAAGAAGCTTCCCTCCCTTGCCGCGTCGAAAACGGTGCCGGACGTGCTGCAGATGGATGCGGCCTATATCCAGGACTACGTATCGCGCGGCATCATGGCCGATCTGTCGGACATTGATCTTACGGGCATCGTTCCTGATCAGATTCTGGAGAACGTCAAGATCAACGGCAAGCTGTACGGCGTTCCGCTCTCGTACAATGCCCAGGGCATCGCTTACAATCGCGCGGAACTCGAAGCGGCGGGCATTCCGCTGCCGTGGAAGGGCTGGACCTGGGAAGAGTTTTTCGACTGGGCGCGCGATGCGAAAACGAAGCTGCCTCCGGACCGCTATCCGATCGGCGACAGCACCAGCGCCTGGGACTGGTTCCAATGGTATCAGGCCTCGTACGGCGGCGGGGCGATCATGTCGCCGGACGGCCGGGAGTTCCATCTCGACCGGGAGCTGTTCTTCGAATACCACACGATACTGGCCGATCTGCGCCGCAGCAATGTCGTGCCCCCCGCGGACGTCTCGCTTACGTTCCTCGAGAATGATCCGCTGGCCGATCAGATGACTTCGGGCAAGGTCTTGACCCGCGGCGCGACGGTCGGCTCGATTGAGACGCTCGAGCAGCTCATGCCGGGCAAGGTCGACGTCGTCAATGTGCCGGTCGGTCCGGCGGGCGGCGGCTGGGCGCAGCCGACAATCTTCCTTGGCGTCTATGCGGACAGCGACGAGCTTGCGCATGCGAAGCGGTTCGTCAAATGGTTCATCACCGACAGGGAGGCGGGCAGGACGCTCGGGCTTACCCGCGGCATCCCGATCTATGAGGAGATCTACAAGGAGCTGGAACCGAATCTCGAGCCGAAAGACCGGCTGGGCAAGGTGCTGGCGGACGTCGCGGCGGATTACGCGATGCCGTTCTACGCCGCCGGCGCCGGTTTCACGGAATGGGTGGACGCATATAAACTGACGATGGAAGCCGTCATGTTCGGCCAGAAGTCATTGGAGGACGCCTACGCCGAATTGAACGCGCTCGGCGAATCCATCGCGAAGCAGAACCGAAACCGGTAAGCCATTACCACACGGAAGGAAGATCGGACGATGAAGCTGGCGGAATTTTTGGGCACGAGACCGAATCAATTGTGGCGGCTGGGCAGACAGATGGGGCTGGATTATGCGGTGACGGGGCTTCCTTTTGATGAAAAGCACGAGAAGCCGTGGGACCTGATGCCGCTCATCCGGATGAAACAGCGGTTCAAGGACGCGGGTTACGAGCTGCTCGTCATCGAGTCGATGCCGCCGTCCAACAACATCAAGCTTGGCACCGAAGGCCGCGACGAAGAGATCGAGATCTTCAAGCAGTTCATCACGAATATGGGCGCAGCCGGCATTCCGGTGCTCTGCTACAACTTCATGGCGCAGTTCAACTGGTTCCGCACGTCGACGACGACGGTGACGCGCGGCGGCGCGCTGGTCTCCAGCTATGACCATTCGCTGATGGAAGGCGCACCTCTGACCGAGGCGGGCGAAGTGTCGGAAGACCGACTGTGGGAAAATCTGAAATACTTCATGAAGCAGATCGTTCCCGTGGCGGAGAAGGCGAAGGTCAAGTTGGCCCTTCATCCGGACGATCCGCCGATCTCGCCGATTCGCGGCGTGTCCCGCATTCTGCGCAGCGCCGACGCGCTGCAGCAGGCGATCGACCTGGTGCCGAGCGAGTACAACGGCATCACGCTGTGCCAGGGGACGCTGGCGACGGCCGGCGAGGACATTCCGGCGACGATCCGCCGCTTCGCGAAGCAGGACAAGCTGTTCTTCGTTCATTTCCGCGATGTGAAGGGAACGCCGGAGAAGTTCGAAGAGACGTTCCATGACGACGGCAAGACGGATATGTATGAAGCGATGAAGACGTATTATGAAGTCGGATTCGACGGCCCCGCCCGTCCGGACCATGTGCCGACGATGGACAGCGAGACGAACGAAAACCCGGGCTACGAGACGCTCGGCCGCCTGTATGGCGTCGGCTACATCAAAGGACTGATGGAAGCGGCGCAGAAAGAGCTCGGCCTGAACCGGTAAGTAGGCTTTGGGAGTGACAAGCGAAGATTCTTCCTTTATTTCGCGGATACGGGGCGTTCCGTCCGAGATTAGAGGAAGATTCTTCGCCTAATTTTTTGAAATCGTTTGATATGCGCCGATTCGGGAAAAATAAGCGAAGCTGCTTCTTCTATTTCGGCCGGATTGTTGAAATCCGACAAAATAGGCGAAGCTGCTTCGCTTATTCGCGGGCGCCGGCCATTCCGGCGTCCGGATCCGGCAAGTCTCTACCATTAATATGATGTGCAGTCCGGTTTCATTGCGCGCCGCGGGCGGCTTTCCGGGCTTTCAGTTCCCTGAGCGGAGTCGGCATCGTCTTGCCGCCGGCGAACTGGTGTTTCACCAGTGTGTTGAACGCGTCGATCCAGGGCGCAAGCGACCGTCCGGCCCAGGCTTCCTTCGCGTATTCGTTCAGTTCGTTGACGAAATCCATGTTGGCGGAAATGTGCACTTCTTCGACCCGGGGCGCAAGACCGCGGATGCGGCCCGCGATCGTCTGCTTCAGTTCCTCGGACAGTTCATGATGATCGTTCACGGTGAAATACGAATTGTAGGGCGTCGCAGCCTGGCTGCCGTTCCAGTACGGGCTCCCCGTGTCGAAGTTGTACACGCCTTCGCCGAAGCCGCCCATGTCCTGGTCGATGCGCCTGTCTCCGCCGTTCTTGATCGTGCCGACGCCCGTCCAGTCAAGCATGATGCCGGCATACGCGTTCTTGTCCGTAAGCATGACGATGGCGCCCGCCACGCCGTTCACCCGCGACACTTCGTTCGACAGCAGGCTGCTGTATTCCACCCACCGGTTGTCGTGCTGCCGCGGGTCCGCGGTCTTCGAGCCGTACATGCGCGCGCCGAGCATCTTCGGATCGTTCGGCTTTCGGGAACCGTAGTCGTATGTGCTGCTCTCGAATTTGTTCTTGTAAGCCGTGCACCCGGCCGGAAGGACGGCGAGCGCCGCGGCCAGAACGGCATGCGCGAGCTTGCGGGTCATGCGAATGCACCTCCGGATATGGCCCTCATTCTTGGATGTAGGTTTCGCGGCCGGACAGGCGGAATATGCGCGGGGGCGGCATACATAATTCGCCATGAAAACAGCGATAATGGAACTGTTGAAAGGCGAGCCGGAGCGTCCTGTCCACGGCCGTTCGAGCAGCTTCCGGAGGGCTCGTCCGGATGTCCGGAAACGGCGCTGCGGCGCCATTTTTGACGGCTTTGAGAACAATTTGTGAACTTGCCCGGTATCGTTGACAATCGATGGACCAAACTCTTATATTTAATAAAGTGATTGGCCTGTGAGAATTGTCACAGAAATGCTGTGTGAATTATCACAGAATATCTGTGCGAAATGTCACAGAACGACGGGAAACACGCAGTTTGCCGCCAGCCGCGCCAAGACAGGCAACTGTGAATACGGAAGAAGCGGGGTTGATTTGTGTATGAAGAAACGGTGGCTTAAGTGGCTGCGCCTGACGACTCTGCTTGCGGGAGCCGCGCTGCTCCTGTCGGCATGCGGACGCGCGGATCTGTCGGCGCTGAATCCGCAAGGTGCAGTGGCCAAAGAGCAGCTTGATCTCATGAAGATTTCGATCTCGATCATGACGCTGGTCGTCGTCGTCGTGTTCTTGATCGCGATCTACGTGCTGTTCCGTTTCCGCCGCCGTCCGGGGAATGACGGTATCCCCGTCCAGGTCGAGGGGAATCATAAATTGGAAATCGTATGGACGGTCATTCCGCTGATTCTGCTTGTCATTCTCGGCGTTCCGACCGTGCAGACGGTATTCGCGCAGGCGCAGGATCACAGCAAGGACGAGAACGCGGTTATCGTCAAAGTGACCGCGCACCAATATTGGTGGGAATTCGAGTATCCGGAAGAAGGCATCGTGACCGCGCAGGAGCTGGTCGTGCCGGTGGACAGCCGGATCGTCATCGAAGCGAAGACGGCAGACGTGCTGCACTCGTTCTGGATTCCCGCGCTGGCGGGCAAGATCGACACGAACCCCGCCGGCAACGTGAACCGCATGTTCTTCGATACGCCGGACAAGACGGGTATCTTCCTCGGCAAATGCGCCGAGCTGTGCGGTCCTTCCCACGCCTTGATGGACTTCAAGGTGAAGGTCGTGGATGATGAATCGTACGCGAACTGGCTCGCGGCAATGAAGGCGCCTGCGGTGCTGCCTGAAGATCCGGCCATTGCGGACGCGTTCCAGAAGAAATGTCTCTCCTGCCACGCGGTAGGCGAGCTCGGCGGCCCGGTATACCCGAACCTGACGGGCATCGGCGACCGCGAGACGGTTGCGGGCATTCTGGTCAACACGGACAACCCGCAATATTGGAATGAAGGTTCCGTATATGAGAACATTTACAGATGGCTCGAAGATCCGCAAAAAATCAAGCCCGGCAACGCGATGCCTAAGGTGGAACTGACGCAGGAAGAGCTTGAAGGCATTTCCCGCTATCTCGCGGATTACAAGCTCAACTACGAGTCCGAGGAACTGAAGAACAACGACGCCACTTCCGACAAGGAAGAAAGGCAATAATACAGCGGGGATTCAAAGGAGGTTCTACCCTTGGCTCACGGTTCGCACGCGGTGAAGCGCTATACCGGCATCATGGACTGGCTGACCACCGTTGACCACAAGAAGATCGGCATCCTGTATCTTCTGGCCGGAGGTTTCTTCTTCCTGATCGGCGGTCTGGAAGCTGTCTTGATCCGGATTCAATTGTGGAAACCACTCAATGATTTTGTCAGTCCCGATACATTCAACCAACTGATTACGATGCACGGCACGACGATGATCTTCCTGGCGGTTATGCCGGTCATCTTCGGACTAATGAACTGCATCGTGCCGCTCCAGATCGGGGCGCGGGACGTGGCGTTCCCGTTCCTGAACGCGCTCGGCTTCTGGACGTTCTTCTTCGGCGGCGTGCTGCTGAATGTCAGCTGGTTCCTCGGCGGTGCGCCGGACGCCGGCTGGACGTCTTACGTTCCGCTGGCGAGCACGACATTCAGCGACGGCCCGGGCGTGGACTACTATGTGCTCGGTCTGCAGATTTCCGGTATCGGTACGCTGCTCGGCGGCATCAACTTCCTGGTGACGATCATCAACATGCGCGCACCGGGCATGAGCTTCATGCGGATGCCGATGTTCACCTGGGCATCGTTCGTGACGTCCATGCTCATTCTGCTCGCCTTCCCGGCGCTGACGGTCGGTCTGGTCGCGCTGATGTTCGACCGGATCTTCGAAGGCAATTTCTTCGACCCGAGCGCGGGCGGCAACATCATGCTCTGGGAGCATATCTTCTGGATTTTCGGACATCCTGAAGTTTATATTCTGATCCTGCCGGCCTTCGGCATCATCTCGGAAGTTGTCACGACGTTCTCGCGCAAGCGGCTGTTCGGTTACAGCTCGATGGTGTTCGCCACGGTCCTGATCGGCTTCCTTGGCTTCATGGTCTGGGCGCACCACATGTTCACGTCGGGCCTCGGTCCGGTCGCGAACGCGCTGTTCTCGATCGCGACGATGCTGATCGCCGTTCCGACGGGCATCAAGGTGTTCAACTGGCTGTTCACGCTGTGGGGCGGCTCGATCAAGTTCACGGCACCGATGCTGTTCGCCATCGGGTTCATCCCGACCTTCGTCATGGGCGGTGTCACCGGGGTCATGCTGGCGGCAGCGCCGGCGGACTATCAATACCATGACTCGTACTTCGTCGTCGCGCACTTCCACTATACGATTGTCGGCGGTCTGGTGTCCGGCCTGTTCGCAGGGGTGCACTACTGGTGGCCGAAGATTTTCGGGCGCAAGCTCAATGAGACGCTCGGCAAGACGACGTTCTGGTTCTTCATCATCGGCTTCCATATGACGTTCCTGATCCAGCACTTCCTCGGGCTGCTCGGCATGCCGCGCCGGATCTTCACGTATCTGGACGGTCTCGGCTTCAACGAGATGAACCTGATCAGCACGATCGGCGCGATGCTGATGGGCATCGGGGTCATCTGCTTCGTGATCAACGTCTTCGTCACGTCGGCGAAGCCGAAACACGCGACGAACGACCCGTGGGAAGACGGGCGGACGCTGGAATGGGCGATCGCATCGCCGGCTCCGGAGTACAACTTCGCGCAGCTGCCGCTTATCCGCGGGTATGACGCATACTGGAAGGAAAAGCGGGAGGGCAACAAGGAGATGCAGCCGGCCGAGCCGCTCGGTCCGATCCATATGCCGTCTCCGTCGATCCTGCCGTTCTTCATGTCGGTTGGCTTGTTCATCTCCGGCTTCGGCTTCATTTTCCACCAGTATGTCGTAGCCGGTATCGGACTCGCCATCACGCTGGGTTGCATGTTCCTGCGTTCGGTCATTGAAGACCATGGTTACCATATCGAACCGGAAGAAATTCAGGCCAAGGGGGTTTAAAGCATGAGCGGACACTCGCATGCAGACGGCGTTCTGCCTCACGAACCGGAGAAGGCGACGCTTGAAGGCCGCAACAAGGTGCTCGGCTTCTGGCTCTTCCTTGGCGGTGAAACGGTCCTGTTCGGTACGCTGTTCTCGGTATTCATCGCCCTGCGCGATCAGGTGAACGGCGGCCCGACGGCCAACGAACTGTTCTCCCTGACGATCGTCGCCATCGCGACGCTGATCCTGCTCACCTCGAGCTTGACGAGCGTCTTCGCCATCCAGGCGATGCATCGCAACGAGCCGAAGGCCATGGTGGGCTGGCTGCTCGTAACGGTTCTGTTCGGCCTCGCGTTCCTCGGCCTCGAGATTTACGAGTTCGTCGAATATGCGCATGAAGGCCATACCTTCGCGGCCAGTGCCTTCAGCACCTCGTTCTATACGCTGGTCGGGTTCCACGGCGGTCACGTTGCATTCGGCATTCTCTGGATCTCGCTGCTGATCTGGCAAGTGCTGAGACGCGGACTCACCGTCGTCACCGCGCCGAAGATTTACATCGCCGGTCTGTACTGGCACTTCATTGACGTCGTGTGGGTATTCATCTTTACCGTCGTCTATCTGATGGGTAAGGTGGGATGAGCAAATGACAGCCGAACATGCAACTGCCGTCGAGCAGCCGAAGAAGCGCGTCAAGCATGAAGGCCCGAAAAAGCATATCATCGCCTACATTTTCTCGCTGGTCTTGACGATTCTCGCGTTTGCGACCGTCATTACGGGCGAAGTGAGTGTCAATTTCGTTTACGTTATGCTGGTGCTGATGGCGGGCGTACAGGTGTTCATTCAGATGGCTTTCTGGATGCACATGAAAGACCGCGGGCATCTGTTCCCGATCATCGGGATCTTGAGCGGAGTCATCATCGTGTTCACGATGATCATCATGGCCGTCTACTGGGCATGGTGGTAATGCGGCAATGGAGAAGAGGCGCGTCTTGGCGGATCGCCTCTTCTTTTCTTTAGAACCGGAAATGGAGGTGCGGATTTCCGATGTTGCCGGACCTGTCTTATTTCACCTTCGAAGAGTTGTGGAGCCCGTTCTTCTTTTTCGGGGTGGCCCTCGCCGCAATCGGTTATCTGTACTGGATCGGCCCGTGGCGGGAGAAGCATCTGCCCGATGAGCCGGCGGTGCCCGCATCGCGGCGGATGCTTGCGCTGTGCGGATTTGCGCTCTTCTATCTCGCGCAGGGCGGACCGCTGGAACTGCTCGGCCATCTGAATTTCATGTTCCACATGATCAATATGTCGCTGTCCTATCTGATCGTGCCGCCGCTCATCCTGCTCGGCACGCCGGCGTTTGTATGGCGCAAGCTGTTCGGCGCCGTCTTCTGGCGCAGGTTCAGATGGGCCGCGAATCCGATTTTCACACTGCTGCTCTTCAACGGTCTGTTCTCGTTCTATCACGTCCCGGTCGTGCACGACTACATCATGACGCATTACACGGTGCATGCCGTCTACTATGCCGTCCTGCTGATCGCGGCGTTCCTCATGTGGTGGCATGTGACGAGTCCGGTGCCCGAATGGAACCGGCTTACCGATCTGCGCAAAATGGGCTACATCTTCGCGAACGGCCTCTTGCTCACACCGGCGTGCGCGCTGATCATTTTCGCCGGCGAGCCGCTCTACCGGGTATATACGGATCCGGCCATTTGGGCGAACGCCATGGGATACTGCGTCAGCGGCAGCGGCGAGGCGCTGCTCGCGCTGGTTGACGGCCCGTCGGCCTTCACCATGCTCGGTCCGTTCGAAGATCAGCAGTCCGGCGGGATCATCATGAAGCTCGTGCAGGAAGTGATGTACGGCTCGATTCTGGCCTATGTGTTCTACCAATGGTTCCGGAAAGAGCGCGACGCGGAAGAAGGCGTGTCCGCCGCGGCTCCGGCCGGAAGCCGGGGGAACCGTTCCTGACCATTGCTACCGCAAAGCCCTGTCAACCGTATTTCCGGTTGGCAGGGCTTATTTTACATGTGCCGGGTGGAAAAAGTTCGAAAAAGGGATTGACGTTAAGTGTGCTTTGCGTGTATAGTGTGTATAAGGATATACACAGTATAAACGGCAGAAGCAAAGGAGGCTGGACAGACGGCATGTGGCAAGATGCATGGCGGATTGCAAAATACGAATTCCGCATATCCTGGCGCGGCTATCTGATCACGCTGCTCTTGCTTGCGTACACTTCGTTTTTCACCAGCGTGATGCTGTACGGCCACCTGGTCAACGATGAGGAATTCCGGATGGAATGGAATATTGATCTCGGTTATTTCTGCATGCTGCCGCTCTTCGGGTTTCTGATGAACCAGACCATGTTCCGTTACCGGAAAGAGGACACATATTCCCGAAAGCTGGCGGAATGGCACACGATGCCGATCGGCGTCAGCCAGATCATCGCGGGCCGGATGCTGCTGCTCATCCTCGTGCTGCTTGTGAACTGGATCTTGTTCTTCGGCATTCAGTACGCGGTCCTTGAAGAACTGCGCGCACGGCTCGATCCGGCTGAATTTGTCATCTACGCCTTGATCTGGCTCGGTTACAGCCTCTTTGCGGCCGCCGTGTTCGTGTACTTGGAGCTCGGCTTTCCCGGACGCGTCTACTTCTTCCTGTGCTTCGTCTATGTGTCCGTCATCGCTCTGATTACGCTGACCCTGGCGCTGAGCGGCAGAAGCGCAATCGTGATGAGCCTGGCGGCGGCTGCCGACCGAAGCTGGGAGACCGCCGCGCTGTCGCTGGCGGCCGCGGCAGTGGGAGTCGCCGGACTCGTCGCGCTGCTGCATCGCCGCATCAGCAGGCGAAGCTTCTGGACTTGAGGGGCGGTGAGCCGGATGTGGATGTCCATCCAACTGAACGAATACAGTGCCGAACCGCTGTACCATCAGATCGAAGTTCAGCTTCGGGCGCTCATCGTGAGCGGCCAGCTGAGCGAAGGCACGATGTTGCCGTCCATCCGGGAGATGGCGCAGCATCTGAAATGCAGCGTCATCACGATCCGGCGCGTCTATCAGGATCTCGAAGCGGAAGGACTGCTCGTTACCCGTCAGGGTACGGGAACGTTCGTCGCGAAGGTCAACCCGGAGGAGCGCCGCCGGCATCGGCTGGATGCGGTGACGACGGCCATGCGCGAAGCGGTGGCCGCGGGGCTGCGGGTGCAGTGCAGCGACGACGAGCTGCGGGAATTGTTCGAGACCGTGCTGCATGAGGCGAGGGCGAATCGTTCCCCGCCGGGGGAAGAAGGATATGGAGAGTGCGGGAAGGAGGATGAGGGATGAACGGACAAGGCGGAACGGCGGTGCGCATGACGGGCGTGAGGCTGAGACAGCCGCATTTTCAACTCGGACCGATTCATCTGGAGGTGCCCGCGGGCTTTGTCACGGCGATCGTCGGACCGAACGGCTCCGGCAAGAGCACGACGTTTCGGCTCATGCTCGATCTGACGAAACCGGACGAAGGCGGCATCGAAGTGCTCGGCCGGACGATCGGGAACGGCAAGTCGATCGAGCTGCTGAAGCGCGTCGGCTACCTCCCCGAAGAGCCTTACCGCCACGACAATGTCATCCGGGGCATGGACAAGGCGGAGTTCTACAAACATTGGTATCCCGACTGGGACGTCAACCATTACCGGGAGCTGCTGCGGCTGTTCGAGGTGGATCATTCGATCAGGCTCGGCAAAATGTCAAAGGGCATGCGGCGAAAATTCGATCTTGCGCTCACGCTCTCCCATCACCCGGACCTGCTGCTGCTCGACGAGCCTTCCTCCGGACTCGACCCGCTCGCATGGCGGACGATGATCGAGCTGCTGCATCGCTATATGGAATCCGGGGACCGCACGATTCTGATCGCTTCGCATGTCGTGGAAGAAGTGAAACGGCTGGCCGATTTCATCGTGTTCATGGTAAACGGCAAAGTGCTCGGCATGTATGAGAAAGACGAGCTGCTCACCGGGTGGCACCAGTTCTACTTCCCGGGCGGCTATGAGAAATGGCGCGCCGTGCTGTCCGAAATGCCGGGGCTGGCCGGGCTGGAGGATGCCGGCGGGGTCGTCCGCGCGGTGACGAGTTCGGCGAGGGAAGCCGACGCCTGGATCGCTGCCAGGGAGCTCGTGCCGGCCGGGCGGAAGTCGATGGAACTTGACGATATTCTCGCCGTATTGGTGGAACGGGAGAAGCGGCAGAGGCAGTATGGAATGAAAGGAGTCGTGCAATGAGTACGTTGCAAGTCGAACGAATCGTAAAGCAATTCGGGGACAAGACGGCCGTGAACGGCATCAGCTTCAAGGCCGAAGCGGGCGAAATCTACGGTCTGCTCGGTGCGAACGGCGCCGGCAAGACGACGACGATGCGGATGGTGCTCGGGCTGATCATGCCGGACAGCGGCAGCATCCTGTATCACGGCAAGCCGTACAGCCGCGAGCAATTGCGGGACCTCGGCTATCTGCCGGAAGAACGCGGCCTCTATCCGAAAGTGAAAGTCAGCGACCAGGTGATCTATCTGGCGAGGCTCCGCGGCGTGTCCGCGAAGGAGGCGGACCGGCGGCTCAAGGAATGGCTCGAACGGTTCAACGTGCCGGAGTATTACGACAAGAAAGTCGAAGAGTTGTCCAAGGGCAACCAGCAGAAGATCCAGTTCATTTCCGCCGTCATTCACGATCCGTCCATTCTCGTACTGGATGAGGCGTTCAGCGGCCTCGACCCGGTCAACGTCGAACTGCTCAAGGCGGCGGTGAAAGAACTGCGCGACAAGGGCAAGACGATTCTGTTCTCGACGCACCGGATGGAGCATGTGGAAGAGTTGTGCCGCAACATTACGATTTTGCACCGGTCGAACGTCGTGCTGCAGGGCAGCCTCCGCGAGATCAAGAAGCAGTTCCCGCGCGAACGGGTGATCGTGCGGCTGGAAGACGACCGGGCCATCGAAGGCCTGGAGACGATTGCGGGCGTCCGGAGCGCCGCGAAGCTGGAATCGGGCTACGAGGTGCTGATCGACCGGCCCGATGCCGCGCAGGCGATTCTCGATCACGCGCGGCAACAGGGAGATGTCGTGCGGTTCGAGCTGATGGAGCCGACGCTGAACGAAATCTTTATCCGATCGGTGGGTGAGAACATTGAATAATCTTTGGACGGTCATGTCCTTCAGCATGCGCAACAAGCTGAGGACGAAAAGCTTCATCGTCACGACGATCATCATTTCGCTCCTTCTGTGCATCGCGGTCAATCTGCCTTACATCATTTCGAAATTCGCGAAAAACGACGAGCCGGACCGCATCGGCTTCGTGGAAAATGAAGCACCCGCCGTGACGGAAAGACTGCAGGCTTATTACGGCAGCCAGGAGAAGCCGGATATCGAACTGGTCGGCTACCCGGACGCCGGTTCGGCCGAAGCGAACGACGCCGCGATGAAGGAGCGGGTCAAGAACAAGGAAATCAAGGGCTACCTCGACTTTGAAACGGAAGGACGGACGTTCCCGGCCGTCACCTACAAGTCGGAGAAACTGATGGACACGGGCAGGACGTCTTCCCTGTCGGGCGCGCTGCAGGCGATCAAGGCCGACATCATTCTGTCGGACGCGAATCTGACGGAAGAACAGCGCACGGCGCTGGCGGAGCCGGTTCGCGTCGAGACGGTGCAGATCACCACGGCTGAAGGCGCGGGCTCGATCGGGGATCAAGGCAAGACGGTGGAGGAACAGGCGCTGGCGTTCGGTCTGGTCTATGCGCTCATCATCGTGCTGTTCATGGGCATCATGATTACCGGCCAGCTGATCGCGACGGAGATCACCGCCGAGAAAAGCTCGCGCGTCATGGAAATTCTCGTGACGAGCGTGGCGCCGCTGACCCAGATGTTCGGCAAAATCTTCGGCATGTTTCTGGTCGGGCTGCTGCAAATCGGCATCTATGCCGCGGTCGTCGTCATCAACGTCATGCTGCCCCACAACCAGGAGATGCTCAAGGAGCTGGACCTCAATCTTTCCAGCGTGGACCCGATGCTGCTCGTCTTTGCCGTCATCTTCTATCTGCTGGGGTACTTCCTCTATTCGACGCTGTACGCCGCGGTCGGTTCGATCGTGAGCCGGACGGAGGAGCTCGGTCAGGCGGTCGTGCCGTTGACGATGCTGTCGCTTGCGGCATTCTACATCGGCATTTTCGGCATTCAGCAGCCGCAGTCGAGCTTCGTGGAAGTGACGTCGTTCATTCCGTTCTTCACGCCGTTCGTCATGTTCCTGCGGATCGGATTGGCCGACCCCGCCCTGTGGGAAGTGCTGCTGTCGCTGGGCCTCCTTCTCGCGTCGATTCTGGTGCTCGGCTGGCTGTCGGCGAAAATCTACCGCACCGGCGTGCTGATGTACGGCAAGCGTCCGTCCATCAAGGAGCTCATCAAAGCGATGAAGGCCTACAAAGTCTGACGGCGAAAATGTTGCAAGCCATTCGGCAATCGCCAACGGCCGGCCCCCTTCGCGGGGGCCGGCCGTTTCACGTTTTGTTATGAATCTGATGTTTTTGTTATCTACCGGGAGCATGGGGGCAGATATAATGAAATTATGAAGGCTCGCGGTCAGTAGACGAACCCGCCGAACAGGAAGCGGTACTCCCAATGGGTGCCCGCGATGCTGTCGACCCGGACGCCGCCGGATTTCTCGGAATAGGTGTGCAGCACTTGGCCGTCGCCGAGGTAGATGCCGACATGGGTGATGCGGGCATTGGTTTTGTCGACGTTCGCGTAGTCGGCTGCCTTGCTTCCCTGGTAGGACATGAAGAACATCAGGTCGCCTCGGCTCAAGGCCCGCCAGTCGTCCTTCGTCTTGCCGACCTCCTTCACGTAAGCGCCCTGGCTGCGGGAGTCGCCGGGCAATCGGAGGCCGATGCCGTCCAGGTATGCCTGGCGGACGAAGTCGGAGCAGTCGAACGTGCTCGTGTCGCTGCGGCTCGAGCCGAATTCGTACGGCGTACCGAGGTATTTGAGACCTGCGTTGATGGCCTGTTCGGCTGCAACGGCGCGGTCCAGCTTCTTGTAGGGCTCGACATAGCTGGTCGAGATATATTTGGCGCTCGTGCTGACATAGCCGTAGACGCCGCCTGCGTCTTGCACGTAATACCAGTAATCGTTGTGTTTGTTCACGACGGTCAATTTCTCGCCCGCATACATATAGCGGATGCGTTCCGCAGACGTGCCCGGGCCTTTCCGGAACGTGACCGTGCTGACGATCACCGCGTTCGGCTCGAACTTGTATGCCGGTTCTTCCGGCTGATCGATCAGGTCTTTGTCCGTCTCATCGGGATCGGCCGGAACGGAAGGCTCGTCCGGCAGGGCGGGACCCGGGTCCTCAGGCGTATCGACCGGCGGCACGAACGATGTGCGGATATATTTCGGGTTCGTGCTGGCGTAGCCGATGACTTGGTCCCGGTCGGCGACACGGTACCAGTACTTGTTGACCTGCTCGAGAATCCAGACCGGCTCTCCCTTCTTCAGCATCCGGATGACGTCCGAATCGGTGGACGGACCGGTGCGCAGATTGACGCCGTAGATCACTTCGCCGTTCGGATCGGTCGTCACGGCGGCAGTCCTGATCTCCACATATTTGTCCAGGGAGGAGACATACCCGACCGTGCCGGACGCATCGCGGACCTTGAGCCAGTAGGCGTTCGTCCGCTCGATCAGATCCAGCACTTCGCCTTTGCGGAGATAGCGGATCCGTTCTCCGGATGTGGAGGGAAGGGTGCGGAAATTGACGGTGTCGATGACATGGACTTGCTCCGCGTATGTACGGGCAAAAACCGCGAGCGGCATCGAAGCCAGCGCGATGCATGCGGCAAGCGCCGCAACCAGCAGGTTCCTTCTCATGGCGAACCTCCGTCAGGATGATTTTGCCGCGGCAAGACAATCTTAGCATAGCTCAATTTGCCATAAGCGTTGAAAAACTTGCCAGATACGTTTCGTATCCGGATGCAAAATAGTAAAACATTCGCTGGATTTTGGCTGCGGATAGTCCGATATTCGCATGTTTCGGGCGTGTTTCTTCGGCAACGGATAGGACGGTCGCAATAACGAACGAAAGCCGGCGGCGACCGGACGGGACGGGAGTATGAGAGGAAAATAAGCCCAACGGCATGGTCCGAAATTCGGCGGGAAATGCGAGCGGGGGTTGTTTGTGCCGCATTTTGGAGCATGAAAAGGATACAGGGGGGAGCACACGGGATGAGCAGGATGGGCAGGACGGCGGGATGGATCTTGAGCCTGATGTTGGTGTTCGGACTTGCGGCCGGATGCGCGGACGGCGGGAACGATGCGGAGCGCTCGCCGGAGCATGCGGAGGCGGCCGGTCCCGCGGGCAGCGGATCGGATGCCGGCGATGCGGCGGGCGGAGAGGAGGGCGAAGGAACGTTGAATGCCGGGGAGCTCGTCTACGACGGCGAGGATATCAAGGTCAATCAGGTCGGCTATCTGCCCGACGCGCCCAAGGTGGCGGTGCTCGAAGGCGAGGCCGAGGCCGAACGGTTCCAGGTCGTTGACGCGGAGACGCAGGCGGTCGTCTTCGAAGGTGAGGTCGGCCGGGCCGAGATCGACGCGAATTCGGGCGAACGGGTGAGGCATCTGGATTTCAGCTCCCTGCGGGAAGAAGGCGAATATGCGGTCGTCGTGCCCGGAGCGGGGGCGTCGCGGAAGTTCCGCATCGCCCGGAACGTCTATTACGCGCCGTTCTTCGACGCGCTCCGCTCCTATACGCTCGGCCGCGCAGGGCTGGCGATCGACGACCCGATTACCGGGCTGAAGCACGAAGCCGGACATCTGCAGGATGCCGAAGCGCGGCTCGACATCGACCATCCGCACGCGCCCGCGGGCACGCCGGTCGACGTCAGCGGCGGATGGTACGATGCCGGCGACTACGGCAAGTACGTGACGCCGGGCGCGGTGACGGCCGCCCAATTGCTGCTCGCATACGAACTGTACCCGGAGAAGTTCACCGCCGGGCAGCTCAAGTTCCCTGACGGGTTCGCGAGCGATGTGCCGGGGCTGCCCGACGCGCTGGCGGAAGTGAAGGTTGAGCTGGACTGGCTGCTCAAGATGCAGCGGCCCGACGGCGCCGTATACCACAAGGTGTCGGGCTTGGCGTGGCCGGGCATGATCCGGCCGGAGGACGACACGCAGCCGCGGTACGTCTTCGGCATGACGACCTACGGCACCGGCATGTTCGCCGGCGCCATGGCGTTGGCGGCGCGCGTCTACGAGCCGTTCGATGCCGAATACGCCGGAAGGCTGCTCGAAGCGGCCGAGCGGGCCTGGCGCTTCCTCGAAGCGCATCCGGAGCCGATCGTCCTGAAGAGCGAGCGCCAGGACAACGGTTCGGGCGGCTACGACAAGAACGGCGACCAGGACGACCGGTTCTGGGCGGCGGCCGAGCTGCTGAAGACGACCGGCGATGCGCGGTACGCGGCGTACATCGGCGAGAAGCTGTCTCATCAGCTTCAGCGCGAGCCGGTCATCATCGGCTGGGGCTCGACGCTGGCGCTCGGACAGTTCGCCTACGCGACGGCGGAAGCGGGAGATCCGGCCGTCAAGGCGTCGCTCAGGCAGAAGCTGGTGAAGGCGGCGGACGACATCGTCGGCCGGATCGAGCGGGACGGCTACCGTTACGCGCTGTCGCCGAACGAGTACACGTGGGCGTCCGCCAAGAACGGCATGGCGAAGGCCGAGCTGCTCCTGCTTGCGCATGAGCTCGAGCCGAAGGAAGCCTATGTGCACGGCGCGCTCGACCAGTTGCATTACACGCTGGGGCGCAACGCGCTCGGCACGACGTATTTGACCGGTTCGGGGACGGAAATGCCGGACTATCCCCACAGCCGGATGATTACGGGAACGGGCACGTACATTCCGGGGCTGCTCGTCGGCGGGCCGAACAAATTCGGCGGCGATCCGGAGCTGGACAAAATGCTGGAGCGCGAGTCGCCGCCGCCGGCGAAGGCTTACCTGGATTCGCCCGGATCATGGGCGACGAACGAGTACGCGATCGACTACAATGCGCCGCTCGTATTCGTGCTGACATACTTTGCAGAGCCTTGAACGAGCATAAGGACGGCCGGTCGGGTGTCATACCCGGCCGGCCGTTCGGCGCTTGCGGCGGCGGCGTCAAGCCTTTGGCGGCGCGGCCGACGTTCCCGCCACCGGCACGGTGGCCAGCCGGATATGCTCGATGGGCCGATCCGGCTGCGCCATCCGCAGGGCGAGCTGTTCGAACGCGCGGGAGCCGACGCGCACCGCGTCGATCCGGACGGACATGAGCTGCAGGCCGTCCGGCAGCGGGTCGGTGTCCGTCTCGATGGCGTCGAAGCCGGTGACGGACAGGTCTTCCGGGACGGTGAGTCCCATCCGCCCCAGCGTCTGGATCGTCCGGACGGCGACGACATCGTTCGCACAGACGAAGGCGGTCGGCAGAGCCGGCATGGCGGCGAGCGCCTCGGCGATCTCCGCGCCGTCGTAATAGTGGCCCGGCTTCGGCGCCACGACGCAGCAGGAAGGATCGACGGGGAGCCCGGCGTCCATCATCGCCCGCCGGAAGCCGTTCCATCGTTCCCTGAACGACAGGCAGTCGGCGATGTCGCCGATGAAGCCGATGCGGCGGTGTCCCAGCGCGATGAGCCGCGCGGTCAGATCGCAGACGCTCTGCTCGCTCTCCATCAGCACCGTATCGAAGAGGGCGTCTTCGGCCCGCGCCGCGCTGTCGTGGTCGATCAGCACGGCCGGCAAGCCGAGCTCGGCGACGGCCCGCGCGTAGGCCAGTCGGGTGATGCCGGCCATGATGACCCCGTCCACATGCGCCTCCGTGAGCGAGCGGGGCAGGCGCAGCGAATCCAGATCTTCCTGGTGGACAAAATGCAGCACCATGTTCCAGCCGCGGCGCCGCGTCGATTCTTCGATGCCCTGCAGCACATCCACCCAGTAGCCCTTGCTGCCCGAACGGGCGAGGCTCGACCGGATCAGACAGGCGATCGTGCGCATGGCGGCGCCGGCCGCATCGCGCAGCTCCGCACGGTTTGCCTGGTCGGCCGGCCGGTAATGCTTATAGTGAAGCTGCGCGGCCATATCGAGCACCCGTTGCCGCGTGGCGGGCGGCACGGTCGGATGGCCGTTCAGCGCCTTCGACACCGTCGTGCGCGACAATCCGAGCATCCGCGCGATGTCGTTGGTGGTCGCTTTTCGTTTCATGGGGGTGCAAATTCACCTGCCAGTCTTCCGCGGAAGGTATGGTCAACAGGAATGATCATTTTGTTCATTTTGTTAAAATTATAGCACAGACGTCGGAAACACACCAGTAATAATTAAAAATTTCCACGCATAATTGAACAAAATGAACAAAAATCACCGGATATTCAATTTACCTATTGAACAAACTTATGTATAATGTGTGTGAAAATCAGCAGAATCTGATCTGCCGGGAGGACGTTATGAACGCGGTTCAACGATTGACAAGCAACTGGCAGTTCCGGGGCGTCGGCGGCCAGGAGTGGCTGCCGGCCGTCGTGCCGGGCTGCGTCCACACCGATCTGCTCGCAAACGGCAAGATTCCGGACCCGTTCCACGGGACGAATGAGCGCGATCTGCAATGGATCGACAAGCAGGACTGGGAGTATGAGACGACGTTTGACGTGTCGGCCGAGGTGCTCGGCGAGTCCAGGATCGACCTCGTATTCGACGGTCTCGACACCTATGCCGATGTGACGCTGAACGGCGAGCACGTGCTGTCCGCGGACAACATGTTCCGCACGTGGCGCGTCGAAGTGAAGCGGCTGCTCAAGGCCGCGGGCAACAAGCTGCACATTCGTTTCCGCTCGCCGATCAACGAAGACCTGCCGAAGCTCGAGAAGCTGGGCTACGCCTTGCCGGCGGTGAACGACCAGTCGGAGAACGGCGGCCTCGGCGACAAGAAAGTGAGCGTCTTTGCGCGCAAGGCGCCGTACCATTACGGCTGGGACTGGGGGCCGCGGTTCGTGACGAGCGGCATCTGGCGCGAGGTTCGGCTCGAAGCCTGGTCCGGCGTGCGCATCGCCGACCTGTTCATCCGCCAGCGCAGCGTAACGGCGGCCGAAGCGAAGCTGACCGCCGTCGTCGAAGTCGAAGCCGAGAGCGCATGGAGCGGCACGCTCCGGCTGTCGGCGGACGGGCGCGTCTGGGAGCGGGAAGTGGCGCTTGCGCCCGGTACGCAGACGATCGAGCTGGATGCGGCGATCGAGCGCCCGAAGCTGTGGTGGAGCCGCGGGCTCGGGGCCCAGCACCTGTACACGTTCCGCGCGGAGCTGCTGGCATCCGGCCGGCAGGCGGCGGCGCGGCAGGTTCGGACCGGCCTCCGCTCGATCCGTCTCGTGCGCGAGAAGGACGAATGGGGCACGTCGTTCTATTTTGAACTGAACGGGGTCAAGGTGTTTGCCAAAGGCGCGAACCATATCCCGCTCGACAGCTTTGTCACCAGAGTGACGCGGGAGCGTTACGAACATGAGATTGCGTCGGCCGCGCTCTCGAACATGAACATGCTGCGCGTCTGGGGCGGCGGCATCTACGAGGACGACACGTTCTACGAGCTGTGCGACGAGTACGGCATTCTCGTCTGGCAGGACTTCATGTTCGCGTGCAGCCTGTACCCGGGCGACGAAGCGTTCCTGGCGAACGTGCGCGCCGAAGCGGAGCAGAATGTGAAGCGGCTGCGCAATCATCCGTGCATCGCGCTCTGGTGCGGCAACAACGAGATCGACACCGCCTGGTCGCACTACATCGAGGACGCGGGCTGGGGCTGGAAGAAGGAGTATTCGCCGGAGCTCCGGGAGAAGCTGTGGGCGGATTACGAGGCGATTTTTCACGAGCTGCTTCCGGAAGTCGTCGGCCGGCTGGCGCCGGAGGCGGACTACTGGCCGTCTTCGCCGATGCAGGGACTGACGCGCGACGCGAACCAGCATGCCGGCAAGCGGACGACGTCCGGCGATATCCACTACTGGGGCGTCTGGCATGAAGTGGAGCCGTTCGAGCGCTACACGTTCAACCTCGGCCGGTTCATGAGCGAATACGGATTCCAGTCGTTCCCGGAAGAGCGCACCGTCCGCTCGTATGCGCAGGATCACGAGATGGAACTGCTCTCCGACGTCATGCTCAGCCACCAGCGGCATCCGTCCGGCAACAAGCTGATCAAGCAATATCAGAGCATGTATCTGCCCGAGCCGAAGGATTTCGTCTCGTTCCTGTCCGTCAGCCAGGTGCTGCAGGGCGAAGCGATGAAGTTCGCGATCGAGGCGCACCGCCGGCGCAAGCCGTTCTGCATGGGCACGCTGTACTGGCAGATGGACGACTGCTGGCCGGTGGCGTCGTGGGCGTCGATGGACTATTACGGCCGCTGGAAAGCGATCCAGTACTACGCGAAGAAGAGCATGAAGGACATCATGGTGTCGATCGACGGCACGAAGGAAGGCGAAGTGGACATTCACATCATCTCCGATGTCCTGCAGCCGATCGACGGCACGCTGTACGCGGCGCTGTATGATTTCGACGGCAAGCTGCTCAAGCAGTTCAGCGTGCCGGCGAAGGTGGAGGCGAACGCCACCGCGGTCGTCTGGTCGTCTACCGTCGACGGTCTGCTCGAAGGGGCGGATCCGAAGCGCACGGTGCTGAAAGCCGATCTTGCGGCGGACGGTCAAGTGCTCGACAGCAAGCTGCACTACTTCGTCCCGGCCAAGGACATCCAATTGTCGAAGGCGAAAGTGACGATCCGGGAAGTGGCGGGTTCGAACGGAACGGCGTTCACGCTCGAGACGGACACGCTTGCGAAGCAGGTCGCGCTGCTTCCCGAAGCGGAAGGCGTCTTCAGCGACAACTGGTTCGACCTCATCCCGGGCATTCCGGTCACGGTCGAGTTTCTCGGCCGTGGCGCAGCCGGACGGGCGTTCGCGCCCGCTGCGCCGGGACGGATCACCGTCCAGTCGTTCGCGGACTGGATCGGGCTGTAAAACCGATGATCACAAGGCCCCTTGCCAGGCAAGGGGCCTTGTTTTACACTGAACCCGAACCCACCGTCTGGAGAGGAGATGCTCGACGTGGCTCAACCTTACGATCTTCCTTTAAGCGAGCTGGAGAAGTACAAGCCCCCGCTTACGCGGCAGCCCGATTTCGACGCGTTCTGGGATCGGACGCTCCGCGAACTGGCGGAAACGCCGCTGTCGTATGAACTGACGCCGCATGATTACCCGGCGCGGGGCGTGCGTCTGTTCAAGGTCGTCTATTCGGGCTTTCGCGGCGCGACCATTCAAGGCTGGCTGGCGCTGCCCGAAGGCGAAGGTCCGTTCCCGGGGCTGATGCTGTACCACGGCTACAACTGGGCGATGGAAGGCCAGATTCACGACACGGTGAATTGGGCGCTCCACGGCTATGCGGCGTTCCTCATGCTGTGCCGCGGTCAGCAGGGCGAAAGCGCCGACAACACCGTCTACAGCCACGGCGCCCAAGCGGGATGGATGTCGAAAGGCATTCTGTCCGAGGATGAATATTACTACCGCGGCGTCTACATGGACGCGGTCCGGGCGCTTGAAGTGCTCGCATCGCTCGATCAGGTGGACCGCACGCGCATCGGCGTGAGCGGCGGCAGCCAGGGCGGCGCATTGACGCTGGCCGCTGCGGCGCTGTCGGACATTCCGGTCGTCGCGGCCGCGGATTATCCGTATCTGGCGCATTTCGAGCGGGCGATCGACATTACGCCGAGCGGTCCGTACCTGGAGTTGAACGAATTTTTCCGCCGCAACGGCGATCCGGAGATCGAAGCGCGGGCGAAGCGGACGCTGTCCTACTTCGACGTCATGAACCTGGCGCCGCGCGTCAAGTGCCGGACATGGGTGTCGATCGGCCTCGTCGACACGATCACGCCGCCGTCGACGGTGTTCGCGGCGTACAACCATCTGAACTGCGAAAAATCGATCTCCGTGTTCCGCTACTTCGGCCATGAATACATTCCGCGCGCGCACGAGCAGCGGCTGCGGCTGCTGCTGGAAACGCTTCAGCCGTAAGCGCCGCGCGGGAAGAAGCCTTCCGTCCATCCGTCGGGCGGGAGGCTTTTTTGGTTCATTCCGGAAGTTCCGCCGCCTGAAAACCGCCCGCGGCGGCAGATGACAGCCTCCGGCGCGCCGACACGGTCCGGGACGGGGTTATTTCCGCGTATTTCGCCTTTTCCGCCGTTTGACGCGTGTTTACGCCAGGCCTACACTTGGTCTAACGCACTTTTGGACCCGGAAGGAGACGCATTTCATTGAACACAGCCGTTCAAACCCGCGTGGCCGTGCAGACCGCGACGGTCTATTCGATCCTGTTCGCCGTCAGCGCAATCCATATGCTCAACGACTCGATGCAGACGGTCGTGACGGCGTTGTTCCCGGTGCTGCGCGATTCGCTGGCGCTGACGTTGTCGCAGATCGGGTGGCTCAGCTTTGCCCTCAATATGACCTCATCCGTCATGCAGCCCGTGGTCGGCCTGTATTCCGACCGGCATCCGACGCCCGGCATGCTGCCGGTCGGCATGGGGATGAGCCTGCTCGGCATCGCCGGGCTGGCGTTCGCGCCGAATTACTGGACCTTGCTTCTGGCAACCGTCTTCATCGGCATCGGTTCGGCGGTCTTTCACCCGGAAGGTTCGCGGGTTGTCTATTTCGCCGCGGGCGAGCGGCGAAGTTTCGCCCAATCGATCTATCAGATGGGCGGCAACGCCGGTTCCATGCTGGCGCCGCTCATGACGATCGCGATCTTCATTCCGCTCGGCCAGCGCGGCGCGGCCTGGGGGATGCTGCTCGCCGCCGCGGCCATCGCCGTCGCGCTGTACGTCGTGCCGTGGTATCGCACGCAGCTCGCCGCATACGGGGTGCCGGTGAAGCGCAAGGGCAAGGCGGCGGACGGCCAGACCTTGCACGACGGCCTGTCCGGCCGCACGGTCGCCTTCGCGCTGACGCTGCTCGTCCTGATCGTGTTCGCGCGTTCGTGGTACGCCGCGGGCATCAACAATTTCTACCCGTTCTATCTGGAAGACAAATTCGGGGTGTCGAAGCAGACCGCCCAGCTCGCCCTGTTCCTCTATCTGGGGGCCGGCGTGGCGGGCACGTTCTTCGGCGGCATCTGGGGCGACCGGTTCGGCCGCAAAAATATGATCATCTTCTCGATCGTCGGCTCGGCTCCGTTCGCGCTGGCGCTGCCGTATCTGCCGCTTGAGGCGATTTTCCCGGTCGTCACGGTGCTCGGCTTCATCATGATGTCCGGATTCTCCGTCAGCGTCGTCTACGCGCAGGAACTCATGCCGCGCAACGTCGGCATGGCGTCCGGCCTGATCGTCGGCCTCGCGTTCGGCATGGGAGCGCTCGGCGCCGTCGTCCTCGGCGAATGGATGAGCGCGATCGGCGAGAACCCGATCCCGGTCATCGACGCGGTCAGCTATCTGCCGCTGATCGGGCTGCTGGCGTTCCTGCTGCCGAAGGACCGGCGCCGTTGAGGCCGGGAAGCCGCGGGACTCCCCGGACATGCTTAAGCCCGTCTGCCCCATTCGGTGACAGACGGGCTTTCCGCATGCTTGTCAGGCCATCAACTGTTCCCATTCCGCGAACGCGGCTTCCAGCGCGGCGCGCTTCTCGTCGAGATGCTGCTGCTTCTCCTGCACGAGCGTGTAGTCCAGATACACGGCCGGGTCGGCGAGTTCCGCTTCGACCGCCGCGATGGCCGCCTCCAGCGCCTCGATCTCCGCTTCCAGCTGCTCGATCCGCCGCTGGCGCTGGCGCTCCTGCCGCTTCGCCTGCTTCTCGGCTTCGTAGGACGACCCGCCGCCCGCGCCGCCGCGTGCCCCGGCGGCATCCGCCGTTCCGCCGCTTTCCGTCCGATCCGCGGTACTTCCCGCCGTCTCGCCGGCCAGACGAAGCTCTTCCTGCTCGCGCTTTTTCTCCAGCATGTCGTCGTAGTTGCCCAGGTAAACCCGCACGCCGTCCGGCGTCAGCTCGATGATGCGCTCGGCCATCTTGTTGAGAAAATAGCGGTCGTGCGAGATGAACAGCAGCGTCCCCTCGAAATCGACGAGCGCCGTCTCGAGCACTTCCTTGCTGTACAGGTCCAGATGGTTCGTCGGTTCGTCCAGAATGAGGACGTTCGCCCGCTCGAGCATCAGTTTCGCCAGGGCGACCCGCGCCTTCTCGCCGCCGCTCAGCGAGGAAATCTTCTTCAGCACGTCGTCGCCGCTGAACAGGAAATTGCCGAGCACGGTGCGGATGCGCACTTCCTCCAGATGGGGAAAAGCGTTCCACACCTCGTCGAGCACCGTGTTGTCGGGATGGAGCTGCGACTGCTCCTGATCGTAGTAGCCGATTTTCACGTTGGCGCCGAATCGGACCGTGCCGGTCTCCGGCTTGATCCGTCCGAGCAGCGTCTTCAGCAGCGTCGACTTGCCGATGCCGTTCGGGCCGGCGATGGCGACGGTCTCCCCGCGCTT
Source organism: Thermobacillus xylanilyticus (assembly GCF_907165215.1). Classification (GTDB taxonomy): domain Bacteria; phylum Bacillota; class Bacilli; order Paenibacillales; family Paenibacillaceae; genus Thermobacillus; species Thermobacillus xylanilyticus. The sequence goes on from NZ_CAJRAY010000002.1 coordinate 66,781, forward strand.
CAGTTGGAACGAGACGTTCCGGAACAGCGGCCGGCCGCTGCCTTCGAACCTGACCGACAGATCCTGCACATCCAGCACGTCCGCGCCGGTCTGCCGGTCGATCTCGAAGGCGAACGACGCCCGCTTCACATCCCCGGCCGGCCGCTCGATCCGTTCCATGCGCTCGAGCATTTTGCGCCGGCTCTGCGCCCGCTTCGTCGTCGAGGCGCGGACGATGTTGCGCCGGATGAACTCTTCCATGCGCGCGATCTCGTCCTGCTGCTTCTCGTAGGCTTTGAGCGCGGACTCGTACTCGGCCGCCTTCAATTCGATATAGCGGCTGTAATTGCCGGTGTACCGCTTCGCGGCGTGCCGCTCGATCTCGATGATGCTGTCCGCCAGCGCATCGAGGAAATAGCGGTCGTGGGACACGGCGAGAATGGCGCCCGGATAGCCGCGCAGATAGTCTTCGAGCCAGGAGAGCGTCTCGATGTCGAGATGGTTCGTCGGCTCGTCCAGAATGAGCAGATCGGGCGCCTGCAGGAGAATGCGCGCCAGCGCGAGGCGCGTCTTCTGCCCGCCGCTGAGCGAGGCGATCGGCGTGTCCGGCGGATACTGACCGAACCCCATGCCGTGGAGGACGCTGCGGATACGGGTTTCGATCTCGAATCCGCCGCGCTCGCGGAACGTATCGGACAGCGCCGCATACCGGGCCAGCAGCTCCTCGTAGCGGGTTTTATTTTCCATCTCCTTCGGATCGGCGATGCGGACTTCCATCTCCCGAAGCTCCCGCTCCATCTCGAGCAAATCCGCGAACACGGCGCGCATCTCCTCGTCGATCGTCCGGTCGGACTGCAGCCCGCTGCTTTGGGCCAGATACCCGATCCGCATGCCCTTGCGCCTGCTCACCACACCGTCATCCGGCGACAGCTCGCCGGCGATGATCGCGAGCAGCGTCGACTTGCCCGCGCCGTTCACGCCGACGATGCCGATCCGCTCGCGTTCATTCACGTGAAACGAAATATTGGACAGCACCGGTTTGGCGCCGAAACTTTTCGCGATTCCCGATAGTTGCAGCAACATGTCGATCCTCCGCAGCCTTCTCCCATGCAGGCCGTTCTCATGCGCCGCGCAACTCGCGGCCACACAGAACAGTGTACATGATTCCGGCGCGGAGCGGAACCTGCGTGTCGAATGCGGATGCGCCCGATCTATTCGTCCTTGTCGTGCAGCGTCAGCAGATAGTGAATGAGCGCATCCTGCTCCCGGCGCGTGAAGCCGGTCGTCTCATCGACCCAGTAGTTGTGGCCGATCCCTTCGACATTCGCTTCGCGCAAGTCCTTGTCGGCCTGGTTCGCCTTGACGACCCGCTCGCGCAGCCGCTTGTCGACCAGTGCGCGCAGGCTTTCGGCCGGGTCGGGCAGGATGCCGGCCTTGAACGTGCCGGGGATGCCGTATTGTCCCGGCTCGGGTCCGGCCGCGACGCCGCCGTCGTGCAGGTACGGAGCCGACCAGTAAAGTCCGTACAGGCTCGGCGTCTTGTAGCCGCCCGGCGAATTGCCGTGCGCGAAAGCCAGCTTGATCTGTTCTTCGGACATGCCGTTCAGCGGCATCCAGTGCAGCTTCGGCTTCTTGGGCAGCGGCACGGGCGTATCGTAATCGTACATGAGCGGCGGTCCCCAGAACTTCTCCGTCTTCTTGAACGACCGGGCGCGCGACGGGTTCGTGCCGAGGACATCGGTCGCGACAATCCGGTTGTTCGTGAGGTACGGTCCGGCATGGCAGGTGATGCACCCGGCCCGCCGGAACACCGCTTCGCCCTCCGCCGCGAGTCTCGCATCCCTTTTCAGGTGCGAACGCGGCGGCTTGAGCGTATTCTGGTAGGCGGACATCGCCAGCGTATGCCGGTTGATCGGATGTCCGGGAACGGACGACAGGACGCCGGACATCGAGACGACGGATGAGCGCGGATGGGCGGGCGACGGTACCGACTGGATGATGCCCGGCGAGTCCGGCGTCGGGTCGACGGCCGCGAACTGTTCGGACGGCTTGCTTCCCTTGGCCGGGTCGTAACGATATTTGGACGAGGCCGCCCGCTGCAGCAGAATCCCCATGTACACTTCCTTGTCGAGCCCGAAGATCGGCTTGCTCAGCCCGGCCTGCGCCAGCGCGTCCATATTCTGCGCGTTCGGGACGCCGGAGAACGTCATGAGCCCTTTGAACGGACCGGCGAAAGCCGTGCCGTTCCAGTTGTACGGGTGATCGCCGAGCGTGAATGAATCGGGAATCTGGACCGGGTTGTTCTCCATGTCGATGGTTGTGTCGATGGAACCCGGCGGCCATTTCATGAGTTGTTCGTCGACCAGCCGTTCGAGCTCGTCCGGATCCGGCAGCGGCGTGCGCTTCCCTTCGCTGTCCGTTACCCAGCTTTTGGCCTGTTCCTTGAAGCGGATGAGGCCGCGGATCTGCTCCGTCGTCACGCCCGTGTGGGTGAAAAACGCGGCCGAGTTGTTGCCCATGGCGAGGAGGAGGCCGATGTTCAGATCGGTGTTCGGCGGACCTTCGACGACCTTGCCGCTCACCGGATCGTAGACGGCGTGGCAGGCGATGCAGCCGACGCCGACCCGCGGCTTGCCCTTGTCCAGCGAGACTTTCAGGCCAAGCGGCACATACGATCCCTTCGCGACGTCCAGGCCGGTGTCGAGGAGATCGCCCTTGCGGATCGTTCTTCCGCCGATGACGGCGTCCTTCTCCGCCGCCACCCGCAGATTCGTCGTGCCTTCGCCCTTCAGCGCCGCCGTCGCCTTCAGAATCCCGCGTATCGTCAGCGGTCCGTCCAGCAGCCCCATGATATCCATAAGAAAATGTTCATTGCCGAACGTCTCGCCGTAGAACGCCCGCCTGCCGAGATCGAGCGTTTCCTCGTCCGTCGGCTCCGGGTTTTCCGGCGTCTGCGCCGTGCGAACCGTCGCGGCGGGACGGCGCGGGTTCAGGACGTGCTCCCGATCCGGTATGTAGATGTAAGTCGGATTTGAATATAACAAAAGGATTGCAGCCAGACCGATGCCTGCGGTCGAAAGCAGGATGCCGGCTGCCAGCCGTCTGCTTCTTCGTTTTTTGTTCCGTTCCAACTTCAGTCACCGCCTTCGAAATCGGCCTTCGTCTCCCCGGGGGTGCGGCCGGAAAATATACGCATAGTATCCGCCGCGCGGCGGGTTTCATGCGCGCCGCACCATTGGCGAATTGCGCGGCGGAATGGTAAACTGATGACAGGATTACCGCAAGATGACGGGAAAGGCGGATGTCTTTCGTGAAATACGGCAGCCGGCATGCCGGCAAGGCGACGCTGCGTCGGGAAATGGCCGCGCTGCGGGACCGCATCCCGGACCCCGAGCGGAAGCTGCGGTCCGAACGGGCCTGCCGCCATGCCGCGGAGTGGCTCCGGGAGCGGGGTGCGGACTGCTTCCTCGCCTATGCCTCGTTCCGCTCGGAGCTGGACACGCGGCCGCTTCTCGAGTGGGGCTGGCGCAGCGGACTGGCTGTCCTGCTCCCCGTCTGCAACACGGCGGACCGGTCGCTCGAACTGTACCGGGTGCGAAGCTTCGATGAACTGAAGCGGGGCGCTTACGGCGTGCCGGAACCGGATCCGGCGCAAGCGGAGCGATGGCAGGATGCGCGGAGCATCGGAGCCGTCTTCGTCCCGGGGCTTGCCTTCGCGCCGGACGGAAGCAGGCTCGGCTACGGCGGCGGCTATTACGACCGGTTCGCCGGGCGGATGCGCGCCTCGGGCGGCGCGGCGCGATGGATGGGACTGGCCTTCGGGGTGCAGATCGTGCCCGAAGTGCCGGTCGAACCGCACGACGCCCGGCTGGACGGTTACATAACGGAAGACGGCGTCTACAGGGTGCCGAGGCGGGGAGGATGTTCGGATGGCGGACGGGAAGCTGACGCATTTCAATGAGCAGGGCCGGGCGCGGATGGTCGATGTGACGGACAAGGACGTGACGGCGCGGGCGGCCGTGGCCGAGACGATCGTCAGGATGCGCCCGGAGACGCTGGAGGCGATCCGTTCCGGCCGGGTCGGCAAAGGCGACGTGCTGGCCGTCGCGCAGGTGGCGGGCATCATGGCGGCGAAGCGGACGGCCGAATGGATTCCGATGTGCCACCCGCTGCCGCTGACCGGCATTGATATTCAATTCCGCGAAGCCGGGAACGACCGGCTGATTATTGAAGCAACCGTGAAGACGACCGGCAAGACCGGCGTCGAGATGGAGGCGCTCACCGCCGTATCGGCGGCGGCGCTGACCGTCTACGACATGTGCAAGGCGATGCAGAAAGACATGGAGATCGGCCCGACGCGGCTCCTCCGCAAGACGGGAGGCAAAAGCGGCGATTACGCAAGACCGTCCGAACAGGCGTGAAGATCCGCGGGGCTGATGGATTGCGGATGTCGGATTTTCTTTGCTGTCGGTTTTTCCTTACAGGAGGGGGAAACGGATGCGTTGGAAGGTTGCGATTCTGACGGCGAGCGACAAGGGGGCCGCGGGAGAGCGGGAAGACACGAGCGCACAAGTGATCCGCGAATTGATGGAAGAAGAAATCGGCGGCGAAATCGTCGAATACCGCGTCGTGCCGGATGACCAGGATGAGATAACGGCGGCGCTGATTGAAATCACCGAGTACTACCGTCCGGATCTGATCGTGACGACGGGCGGCACGGGACTCGGGCCGCGCGATGTGACGCCGGAAGCGACGGAGCGCGTCATCGAGCGGAAGGTCCCGGGCCTTGCGGAAGCGATGCGGATCGGGGCGATGCACAAGACCCGCGCGGCGATGCTCTCGCGCGGCATCGCCGGCATCCGCGGCCGCACGCTGATCATCAATCTGCCGGGCAGCCCGAAGGGCGTCCAGGAGAGTCTGATGGCGATCATCGACCAGCTGCCGCACGCGCTGGCGATTCTGACCGGACGGGAAACGGAACATGTGTGAAGCGGAGGCGGAGCATGAAGACGAGACTGCGCGAAGTGCCGGTCGAGGAAGCCGTGGGCCTGGCGCTTGCCCACGATCTGACGCAGATCATACCCGGGCAGTTCAAGGGCCGCCTCTTCCGAAAAGGGCACGTGGTCACCGAGGAAGACATTCCGAAGCTGCTGGACATCGGCAAGGCGCACATCTACGTGCTGGAGCTCGGCGAAGGCGATCTCCATGAAGACGATGCCGCGCTGCGGCTGGCCTCGGCGCTTGCCGGCGACGGGATTTCGTTCGGCGAACCGAGCGAGGGCAAGGTGACGCTGAAGGCCGAGCGGCGCGGCCTTGCCGTCCTTGACGAGGCGTTCGTGCGCAGCGTGAACCGGATCGGCGACATCGTGCTCGCGACGGTCCGGCGCGACCAGGTGCTGCAGCCCGGCGGCGCGATCGCGGCGGTGCGCGCCATCCCGCTCATCGTGCCGGAGCGGAAGATCGCCGAAGCCGAGGCGCTGGCCGCGGATTGGCGGGCGCGGCACGGGAGCGCGCCGCTCGCCGTGCGGCCGCTCCGCTCCGTACGCGCCGGTCTGCTCGTGACCGGAGGCGAAGTGTACAGCGGCCGGATCAAGGACAAGTTCGGCCCGGCCGTCCGCGCCAAGCTGGAGGCACTCGGCTCCACGGTCGCCGAGCAGCGCTTCGCGCCGGACGATCGACAAAGAATTGTCACGGAGATTCACTATTTGCTGGGACGCGGGTATGATATGATATTGGTAACCGGGGGCATGTCCGTCGACCCGGACGATCGGACGCCCGGGGCAATCCGGGAAGCCGGAGCGGACATCGTCAGTTACGGGACTCCGATGCTTCCGGGTTCCATGCTGCTTGTCGGGTATTTCGGAAATGTCCCGATCCTCGGATTGCCCGGCTGCGTCATGCACGATCCGTACACATCGTTCGACGTCCTGCTGCCGCGCATTCTCGCCGGAGACCGGATCACGCGGGAAGAGATCGCCGGCATGGGCTACGGGGGATTGCTTCACGGATAAGCCGGCACCGCATCGAAGGCGCCGGGACATGCGAACATTCAGCCCGGCCGATTCCGCCTGGAGAAGCGGATGGACGCGGCTTGAAGGAGGGATGACAGACCAATGGTCAGTGGTATTGGAGTGACGGGGTTCATCCTGCTCATCATCGTCGCGTTGCTGCTCTTCGGTCCGAGCAAGCTGCCCGAGCTCGGCAGAGCGTTCGGACGAACGCTGCGCGAGTTCAAGCAGGGCGCGCGCGAGATCGTGGACGACATCGAGCGCGATGAGAGCAAAGGCCGCCTGGAAGCGGGGCGCCCGGAGAATCAGGATTCAGCGGACAAGAAGCGGCTTCCGGAATAACCGGAATACGCTTTTTTTATGGAAGATGATGCGGATTTGAATGGGCCCGAAGGAGGAGGACAGGCATTGGCGGATCACGGCGTTCGGCCCGCGGGCGGACCTTACGTTCCCAAACCGGACGAAGAGAAACAGATGAATCTGCTTGAGCATATCGGCGAACTCCGGCGCAGGCTGATTTACGTGCTGGCGGCGCTGTTCATCGGACTTGTCCTGGGACTGCTTGCCGCCGAACCGGTTTACGACTATTTGATGAGTGTCGAGCCGGCCAGCAAACTGACCGAACTGCATGCGTTCTCGCTGTGGGACGGCATCGGCATGTACATGAAAATCGCTTTCGTGGTCGCGCTGCTGATCGTGCTGCCGTTCGCGTTCTATCAACTGTGGGCGTTCGTCAGCCCCGGCCTCAAGGCCCGCGAGCGGAGAGCGGCGCTCGGCTATGTGCCGCTGGCATTCGTCATGCTGGCGGTCGGGCTGGCGTTTTCCTATTTCGTTGTCTTTCCGCTGGCCTTCGATTTCACCACCCATGTCTCGCGAAGTCTCGGTCTGGAGGAGACCTACGGGATCGCGCAATATTTTTCGTTCATGTTCAACATCATCGTGCCGATCTCGCTGCTCTTCGAACTGCCGATTCTCGTCATGTTTCTGACGCGGATCGGCATTCTGAACCCCGCGCGGCTGCGCAAAATGCGCCGGTACGCTTATTTCGGGCTCATTTTCGTCGGCGTGCTCGTGACGCCGCCGGATTTCATCTCGGACATGCTTGTCGCGTTGCCGTTGATCTTGCTTTATGAATTCAGCGTCTACATGGCATCGTCCGTCCATCGCAGAATGCAGCGCCGGGAAGGGCGTCTGAAGGAAGACGAAAACTGAAATTTTTTGCGGTCCCGACGTCGGATCTCCCCTTGCATTGGAATATCAACTTGAGTATTATAAGAGTTGGTTGTTAGCACTTGAGCAGGTCGAGTGCTAACCTGCAGCATATCTTTCATGACGAAGGAGGCTCATTTTACATGATCAAACCTTTGGGTGACCGCGTACTGGTCGAACCGATCGCAAAAGAAGAAACGACTGCAAGCGGCATCGTTCTGCCCGACACGGCGAAAGAAAAGCCGCAAGAGGGCAAAGTCATCGCCGTCGGCAAAGGCGCTTACAAAGACGGCGTGCTTGTCGCTCCCGAAGTGAAAGTCGGGGACCGCGTGCTGTTCTCGAAGTACGCCGGCACGGAAATCAAATATGAAGGCAAAGATTATCTGATTATGAGAGAAAGCGACATCCACGCGATCTTCGAATAATCCGGATCGCCTGGATTCCCATGCATGGGCCGCTTCGCGGCCGCATATCCAGCGGATTTCGATCCGCTGTCCGGATGCGCACAGCATCGTACATCCGCAAGTCGATACTGAACGGTTCAAGGAGGTAATTACGCATTATGGCCAAAGACATCATTTTCGGTGAAGACGCCCGCCGCGCGATGCTCCGCGGTGTGGACGCGCTCGCCAATGCCGTGAAAGTGACGCTGGGTCCGAAGGGCCGCAACGTCGTGCTCGAGAAGAAATTCGGCAGCCCGCTCATCACGAATGACGGCGTCTCGATCGCCAAAGAAATCGAGCTCGAAGATCCGTTCGAGAACATGGGCGCCCAACTGGTGAAAGAAGTTGCCACGAAGACGAACGACGTTGCCGGCGACGGCACGACGACGGCTACCGTTCTGGCCCAGGCGATGATCCGCGAAGGTCTGAAGAACGTAACGGCCGGCGCGAACCCGATGGTCATCCGCCGCGGCATCGAAAGAGCGGTCAAGACGGCCGTTGAAGAGCTGAAGAAGATCGCGAAGCCGATCGAAGGCCGTCAATCGATCGCGCAAGTTGCGGCCATCTCCGCAGCCGACGAAGAGCTCGGCCAGCTGATCGCGGACGCCATGGAGAAAGTGGGCAACGACGGCGTTGTTACGGTTGAAGAGTCGAAAGGCATCCAGACGGAACTGGAAGTCGTCGAAGGCATGCAGTTCGACCGCGGCTATACGTCCGCTTACATGGTGACGGACACGGACAAGATGGAAGCCGTGCTCGACAACCCGTATATCCTGATCACCGACAAGAAGATCTCGAGCATCCAGGAAATTCTGCCGATCCTCGAGAAAGTGGTCCAAACGAGCAAACCGCTGCTCATCATCGCGGAAGACGTCGAAGGCGAAGCGCAAGCAACGCTCGTCGTCAACAAGCTGCGCGGCACGTTCACCTGCGTTGCGGTCAAGGCGCCGGGCTTCGGCGACCGCCGCAAGGCGATGCTGGGTGACATCGCGGCGCTGACGGGCGGCCAAGTCATCACGGAAGAACTCGGCCTCGACCTGAAATCGGCGACGCTGGATCAACTCGGCAGCGCGCGTCAAGTCCGCGTATCGAAGGAAAACACGATCATCGTGGACGGCGCGGGCGACAAGAAGGACATCGACGCTCGCATCGCGCAAATCAAAGCCCAACTCGAAGAAACGACGTCCGACTTCGACCGCGAAAAACTGCAAGAGCGCCTCGCGAAGCTGTCCGGCGGCGTAGCCGTCATCAAGGTCGGCGCGGCTACGGAGACGGAGCTGAAAGAGCGCAAGCTGCGCATCGAAGACGCGCTGAACTCCACGCGCGCTGCGGTTGAAGAGGGCATCGTGTCCGGCGGCGGCACGGCGCTGATCAACGTGTACAACGCGGTTGCCGCACTGAAAGCCGAAGGCGACGAGCAGACGGGCATCAACATCGTGCTGCGCGCGCTCGAAGAGCCGGTGCGCACGATCGCGGCGAATGCGGGCAAGGAAGGCTCCGTCATCGTTGAACGGCTGAAGAAAGAGCCGGTGGGCATCGGTTACAACGCGGCTACGGACGAGTTCGTCAACATGTTCGAAGCCGGCATCGTCGACCCGGCGAAAGTTACCCGTTCCGCGCTGCAAAACGCGGCTTCGGTTGCGGCCATGTTCCTGACGACCGAAGCGGTCATCGCCGACAAGCCGGAGAAAGAGAAAGCAGCTCCGGGCGGCATGCCGAACATGGACATGATGTGATCGGCATAGTCTCAAGCCGACAATCAGAAGGCCTCTCCTCGCGGGGAGGCCTTCGCTTTTTTATGCTTTTCGGGGACGTTTTGGCTTGACACAAGAACTGCTATAATAGAGTGAAATATTTCAACCGCGGCGCGATGAAGGAGTGGAGGCGGCTTACGTGATCATCGGCATCGGACATGATCTGGTGGAGATCGCGCGGATCGAGCGGATTCTGCAGGGGCATACGGCGGAAATGTTCATCCGGCGCATTCTGACGGAAGAGGAAATCGCGCTGGCGCCGGCCGGAGGCAAGCGGCTGGCGGAATACGCGGCCGGACGGTTCGCGGTGAAAGAAGCGGTGTCGAAGGCGCTTGGCTGCGGCATCGGGGCGGCGGTCCGTTTTATCGATATCCATGTGCTGCCCGACCGGCTGGGAAAACCGACCTGCACCCTGTCCGCCCGGGCGTGGGAACGGCTCGGACTGGACCCGACGGCGACCCGCATCCATGTGACGATCACCCACGAACGCGGTTTCGCATCGGCGTTCGCCGTCGCCGAACGCAGATGAACAATCGGAAGCATCAGACAATCCTGAAATTCTGGGAGCGACTATGGAACGAATTTATCGGATCATCCTGGAGCAGCATCTGAGAAGACTGAACGCAGAAGTGACGTTGGCCGCATGGAGTTCCTTCGCTCCCGGTTTCAGCCTGGGGCATTCGCGGCCTCACGGCTTCCGGCTCGTCTATGTCAGCAAAGGCACGGGCTGGATTGAAGTGAACGGAAAGCGATACGGCACCAGACCGGGCTGCCTGTCCCTGCTGCCCGCCGGAATCGAGCAGTCGTGCGGCGTGGCGGGGCCAGAGCCGGTCGAAGCCTATTGGGTCCAATTTGACGCCAATCTCGGCGATGCCGAGTTGATCGATATGCTGAAGCTGCCCGTCTGCGTCGACATGTCCGGGCACTCCGACATCATCCGGCTGTTCGAAGCGATGGTCGATGCTTACAACGACCGGTCCATCACAAGCGTGCTGCGCTCGAAAGCCGCGTTGTACGAGGCGCTTGCCTGCTTCCTCGAACAGTGCCAGGTGGATGAGGGAGCGTTCGGCAACATCGATGATTACGTCAAGCTGGGGAAGGTGCTGGACTACATCGACCAGCATCTGGCGGAGAATCTGACGCTCGAAGAACTGGCGAAAATCGCTTATCTGCATCCGAACTATTTCATCAGCCTGTTCAAAAATTTGATCGGCTACCCGCCCATCCAGTACGTCAACATGCAGCGGCTGGAGAAGGTCAAGAAGCTGCTGGAAGAGACCGATATCCACATTGCCGATATCGCCGCTTCCGTCGGGATGCGGAATCATTATCTGTCCCGTCTGTTCAAGCAGCACACGGGCATTTCGCCGACGCGCTACCGCAAGCTCTACGGCGAACGGAAGGCGATGGCGGACCGGGCCGCCGCGAAGGGCGGGCGGATTTCGGAAGTTCAGGCCGCGGCGGCTGACGCCGGCACAGGGGGAAGCGGATATGAGCAGGGAGAAGACTGAAGCGGCTGCCGCTTTTTTCGCCGCGGAGCTGCTGAACTGGTACGATGCGAACAAGCGCGATCTGCCGTGGCGGCGGGATCGGGACCCCTACCGCATCTGGGTATCGGAAGTGATGCTGCAGCAGACGCGGGTCGATACGGTGATTCCGTATTATGAACGGTTTATGGAGCGCTTCCCGACGGTGCGGCATTTGGCGGAAGCGCCGGAGGAAGAGGTGCTGAAATGCTGGGAAGGCCTCGGCTACTATTCGCGGGCGCGCAATCTGCAGGCGGGCGCGCGGCAGGTGGTCGAGCTGTACGGCGGCGTCGTGCCGGACGACAAGGCGGCGATCTCGTCGCTGAAGGGGATCGGCCCCTACACGGCAGGCGCGATTCTGAGCATTGCCTATAACAAGCCGGAACCGGCCGTGGACGGCAATGTGATGCGGGTGATGTCGCGGTATTTCCTATTGGAGGACGACATCGCGAAGCCGTCCGCCCGGACGAAGATCGAGCGGCTGGCGGCGTCGATCATTCCCGAAGGGCGGGCCGGTGATTTCAATCAGGCCGTCATGGAACTCGGCGCGCTGGTCTGCACGCCGAAGTCGCCGGGCTGCCTGCTCTGCCCGGTGCTCGCGCAATGCGCCGGCCGGGCCGCCGGACGGGAGCGGGAGCTTCCCGCGAAATCGAAGGCGAAGCCGCCGCGCCCCGAGCTCCGGCTTGCCGCCCTCGTCGAGGGGCGGGGCGAGCACGCGGGCAAGGTGCTCGTCCGGCGGCGGCCGGACAGCGGGCTGCTCGCCCGCATGTGGGAGCTGCCGCATGTGCTGGCGCCGGATGAGGCGGCGCGGTCCCGCGGGCGGGCGGCGGGCGCGGCGGCCTTTGCGGCGGATGCGAGGGTCTTGGCGAGCGCGACGATTTTGGCGGACGCGAAGGCGGCCGGTGTGCCCGAGGCGCCGGCGGTTGCGGACGCGGATGATTCGGCAGCGTCTGCGGGTGCCGTGGCAGCCGGAACGTCGATGGCGGGGACTGCAGGGGACGGCCGCTTCGACGCGCTGAGCCGCGGGCTCGCGGAGGAAGCGGGGCTACTCGTCCGCCCCGTACGGCTCTGGTCGGAAGAGGAGCATGTATTCAGCCATATCCGGTGGAAAGTGGACGTATATCTCGCCGAATTCGGATTTTTCCTCGCAGGCGGGCGGGAAGCTGCAGCCGGCGCTGCCGGCGGCATGGCCGCCGAACCCGGCGCCTCTTACGGCGGACCGTCGGATGCGGACGATCTGCCGGAAGGCTGGCTGTGGATCGGTCCCGAAGATATGGCGTCTCTTGCGTTTCCGAACGTTTTTCTCCGGATATTGAATGACTATTTTGCGCGACAGGCATGAAAACAGCCGGGTGAGCCCCGGCTGTTGCTGTTGATAATTGCACCATATCAGACGCTCACGCGAGCGCTCGGGATCTGGTGCAGAAATCAGATCGGCCCAAACTTCGCGCGAGCGTTCGAATCTGGTGCAGAAATGCACCAGATCAGCCCAAACTTCGCGCGAGCGTTCGAATCTGGTGCAGAAATGCACCAGATCGGCCCAACCCCCGCGCGAGCGTTCGAATCTGGTGCAAAAATGCACCAGATCAGCCCAAACTTCGCGCGAACGCTCGAATCTGGTGCAAAAATGCACCAGATCGGCCCAACCCCCGCGCGAGCTGCCCGGATCTGGTGCAGAAATGCACCAGATCGGCCCAACCCCCGCGCGAGCGCCCGATCATGCCGCTCACGGCTCGACGAGGAAGGCGTCGCGCACCCTTCTCCAGAACGGAAACGGCCGGTACCGGGCGAAGCAGATCTTCTTGTCCGACACGGTGCACCGCAGCGAGCGGATGTCGTTCCGTTCGATGGTGATGTGGTCGACGACGAGCGCCAGCCGCTGCGACTCCTTCGCGGAGACGATGTCGCAATGATGGTGCTTCGGCAGGACGACGGACGAACCGAGCGTCCGGTAGACCCGGTTGTTGATCGACGCGATCTCGGCGATCTGCAGCGATTCGATCGACGGGTGGATGACCGCGCCGCCGAGGCTTTTGTTGTAGGCTGTGCTGCCGGACGGGGTCGACACGACGATGCCGTCGCCGCGGAACATCTCGAACAGCTCGTCGTTGATGTGGATGCTCGCGACCAGCGTGCCCTCGACGCCTTTGAGCGTGAATTCGTTCAACGCCAGGTACCGGTCGCTGCCGTCGGGCGTATTCGACACGACTTCGATCAGCGGATAGCGGACGTACTGCGGCTTGTCTTCCGCCATTTTCATAACCAGCGTGTCCAGCTCATGGGCCTGCCAGTCGGCATAGAAGCCGAGATGGCCGGTATGCACGCCGATGAAACTGACCTGGTCGAGCAGGTGGACGTATTTGTGGAACGCCTCCAGCAACGTGCCGTCGCCGCCGATCGAGATGACGATGTCCGGCTGGTGTTCGTCCGGCGTGAACCCCTGGGCCGCGGCCAATGTATGGAACCGCTCGGACAATTGCTGCGAATGGTCGTCGCCCCGGTCTATAACGACGTATCTCAACGGACAGTCTCCTTCCGCATCATTCTCCCTCGATCATAGCGAAAAATGACGCGATAGACAAACATGCCCGCTTCATCCGTTCAAGGTCCGAGCACCCCCCACAGCAGATAGACGAGCGCGAAGCTGATGATGCCGTGCGCCGCTCTGGCCGCAAGGAACGGCGGATAGCGGATATCCGTCGCGCCGATGACGCTGGCGATCTGCGCATGCACGGACAGCCCGGCCCAGGACAGCACCCACGCCGCGGCGGCCGCCCGATGCAGCAGCGTCGCGTCCGGTTCTCCGGCCGCTTTCGCGCCCAGCGTCACTTCGAACAGCCCGTTCGCGAATGCGGCGGACATTTGCGGCGGCAGTCCGGCCGCATGCAGGAACGACTGCAGTACGCCGATGAGCAGATCGAGGACATTCGCCCGGGTGAGCAGTTCCATTACGACGGAGAAAAAAACGACCAGACCGCCCACCACGATGTTCAGCCGAAGCGCCGAGCCGATCGCATCCTGCAGCAGCCGGCCGAACGGGCGGCCGTCGGCCGTCCGGGCTTCATGCATGGCGGTGAGCGCGGCGGGCAGCAGCCGCGCGCCGTCCTTCGCGGCGGCGCGGGTGACCGGTTCCCGCCGTCTGTACTGGCGGAAGATCAGCCCGATGATGAGGGCGCCGCCGTAGTGCGCGGCCGCCAGCAACGGCGCCAGGGCGGCCTGGTGAAAGAAGCCGACCGAGACGGCGCCGATGAGGAAGATCGGGTCGGACGTCGTCACGAAAGCGACGAGCCGCTCGCCCTCCGTCCGGCTGATCTGTCCCTGTTCCCGCAGCCTGGACGTCAGCCGGGCGCCGACGGGGTAGCCGGAGATCAGTCCCATCGTGACGACGAAGCCCGCGATGCCGGGCAGCCGAAAGACGGGGCGCATCAGCGGATCGAGCAGCGTGCCGAAGAAATGGACGACGCCGAAACCGAGCATAAGCTCGGCCATGACGAAGAACGGGAACAATGCAGGGAACAGAACGTCCCACCAGACGGCGATGCCGCGCAACGACGCGCTCAGCGAAGCGGCGGGATGCGCCGCCATCAGCGCGGCCAGCAGCAGACAGCCTAATGCGGCGAGCGGAGCCGGCCGCACCAGGAACCGAACCATTCGCGCCACTCCGCTTCCCTCCCGCAAGTGGACTCCTTCTCATAGATATGCTTGTCTGCCGCCGAACATCCCCACAGAAACGACGCCGGGCATCGACGGGCCATCCGGCCTGTCGATATCCCGCCCAAAGTATGGTATAATGCTGACTGTACTACTGAAGTGTTGACATCTTGGCGTTTGGAGTGAAACACAATGCTGCGTGAATACGGCACCCTGTATGACGCGATCGGCGGAGCGCCGGTTCTGCGCCGCATTGTCGAGACTTTCTATCCGAAGGTCCAGGCGCATCCGCTGCTTGGACCGCTGTTCCCGGAAGACATCCGGCCTGTCATGGAGAAACAGTTCATGTTCCTCAGCCAGTTCTTCGGCGGACCGCCGTTGTATTCGGAAGCCTACGGGCACCCGATGATGCGCGCCCGGCATCTGCCGTTTCCGATTACGCGCGAACGGGCGGACGCATGGCTCGATTGCATGCGCCGCGCTCTTGAAGAAGTCGGGCTTGCGCCGGAGCTCAGGGCAATGATGCTGGAGCGGTTGTCCGGTCCGGCCTATCATTTTGTGAATACGGTCGAACAAGGAGAGGCTGAGTCATGATCGATCCTTTATTCCAGGTGAAAGTCCAGTGTCCGTGCTGCGAGAACACCTTCTCCAGCTCCCGCGTCCGTCCGGGTTTCCGGAAGGCGACCCGCACCGATTCGGACTTCTGCAGCCACTATCGGGACGAAGTCAATCCGGATTTCTACGTCGTGCGCGTGTGCCCGAACTGTGGTTACGCATCCACCGAGAATTCGCTGCAGGAACTTGCGCCCAAACAGAAGGAATTGTACAAGAACCGCATCGGCAAAAGCTGGGTGCGTCGCGATTACGGCGGACAGCGGACATGGGAAGAGGCGCTCGACTGCTACAAGCTGGCGCTGCTCTGCGCGCAGACGGTGGGAGACAAGGATCGCGTCATCGCCGGTCTTCTTCATCATATCGCCTGGATGTATCGGCTGCGGGATAACCAGGAGCAGGAGCGCAGGTTCCTGCGCTATGCGCTCGAAGCGTACATCCGCGTGTACGAACTGGAAGGCGTGAACATCAACAACGCGCGGCTGATGTATCTGATCGGCGAGCTTTACCGCCGGCTGGACGAGCCCTATGAGGCGGTGAGATGGTTCGCCCGCGTCGTCAACGACAAGCGGATCATGGACGCCGGCATGATCAAGGCTTCGCGGGAAGCGTGGCAGAATATCCGCCAGGAGATGTTGGAGAAGAAGATGGAATTGCCGGATGAGGTCGAGCTGCTGTAGGAGAGAACGAAAGCCGATCGATCCCGCATGGGCGGGGTGATCGGCTTTGTTGCATTTGTCCGGGCGGTTTCATTTTCCGCGCAGCACGGTGTCGGTCAGCAGGTAATCCGGATCGGCGTCGATGACGGTCACTTTGTTGCGGCAGCAGGGGAACACGAGCAGTCTCCGGCGTCCCGTGCGGATGTCGTCCAGCTCTTCCGGGCGGATCGGCAGAATGACGTTGCCGGTCTTGCAGAACGGGCACTCCTGCACATAGAGGTCGCCCATGATCCGATCATACGGCCAGGTGCGTTCGAACGGGATCATCGCGATTCGTCCCCTCCGGGCTTGTCCGAAGCTTCGGAGTTCCGTCCGGCAGGAGGTCCGCTCTTCGGATCTTCCGTCCTGTCGCTTGCCTGTCCCCGGTCATTTTCCTGGTTTTGCGCCTGCTCCTTCGCGGCCATCTCGGCCAGCTTCTGCAGCAGAATGTGGCGAGGCATATGCATCAGATGCTCGAGCGGCACGCCAAGATACTTGGACAGTTTGATTGCGGTGTCGGGAGAGATGGGCAGCGGTCCGGGCATCGGATGTCCTCCTTCAGCGGGCTGAGGCCGCCGGTCGTGGTATAATTAAGGTTATACTACAACGTCAGCGGCGGCAAATCAATGCGCGGGTTGGGAAAGGAGCGTGTCACGGTATGGAAAAAACAGAAATGCGTTGGAGTCTGGAGAATTTTTATCCCGGCGGGGCCGAATCCGGGGCGTTCGCGGCGGAGCTGGAAGGCCTTCAGCGGGATATTGAAGCGTTCGAACGTTCGCTTCGCGATGCGGAGGATGCGCCGGTGACCGCGGACCGGCTTGAGCAGTGGACGCAGGCTGCGCAATCGATTCTGGCGCGCCTCAGGGAAGCGGAATCGTTCACGGCCTGCCTGACGGCGGCCGACGTGAACGACCGCCGGGCCGCCGCATTGGATGACAGGGTGAAGAACCTGGCTGCGGCTTATCAGGCGGCGCTGACGCTCTATGACCGCGTGCTGGGCGCGGCCGATGAGGAGACGTGGAACGGCTGGCTGTCATCCGGAACCGGTCCCGGAGCGGCGGCATTCTATGTGGCCGAGCGGCGGGAGCGGGCGAAGGAGAAGCTGCCGCCCGAGCAGGAGGCGCTCGCCGGCGATCTGGCGGTGAACGGCTACCACGGATGGGGCGAGCTGTATCATACAGTCGTCGGGCGGACCCGTTTTCGGGCGGCGGATGAGACGGGAGAGACGAAGACTTATTCGGCGGGGCAGATGCAGAATCTGCTCTCGCACGGCGACCGCGGCGTGCGCCGGGCGGCATTCGAAGCCTGGGAAGCGGAATGGGGGCGCCAGGCCGACCTGTGCGCCGAGGCGTTGAACCGGATCGCGGGCTTCCGGCTCAAACTGTACTTCCGGCGCGGCTGGAACAGCGTGCTGAAAGAACCGCTCGACATGAACCGGATGCGGCGCGAGACGCTGGAAGCGATGTGGGCGGCGGTCGACGAGAGCCGGCCGGCGCTGGTCCGGTATCTGAACCGCAAGGCGGGGCTGCTCGGAGTGGAGCGCCTCGACTGGCACGACGTCGAAGCGCCGATCGGCGCATCCGCGCGGACCGTGCCGTATGGGGAAGCGGCCGTTTTCATCGTCGACCGGTTCCGGCAGTTCAGCCCGGACATGGCCGCTCTGGCGGAACGGGCGTTCCGCGAGCGATGGATCGAGGCGGAAGACTGCGGCGGCAAGCGCCCCGGCGGCTTCTGCACATCGTTCCCGATCGCCGGCGAGACGCGCATCTTCATGACGTATTCGGGTACGGCGTCCAACGTCTCGACGCTCGCGCACGAACTCGGCCATGCTTACCATCAGCATGTCATGAACGATCTGCCGCCGTTCGCGCAAGAGTACGCGATGAACGTCGCCGAGACGGCGTCGACGTTCGCCGAATGGATCGTGTCCGATTCGGCGGTGCAGGCGGCGTCCGATCCAGCGGAGAAGCTGGCGCTGCTCGATGACCAGCTGCAGCGTGCCGTAGCGTTCTTCATGAACATCCGCGCGCGGTTCCTGTTCGAGACGCGTTTCTATGAGCGGCGCAGGGAAGGCCTGCTGTCCGCGGACGAACTGTGCGCCTTGATGGAAGAAGCGCAGCGGGAAGCGTATGCCGGCGCGCTCGGCGTGTGGCATCCGCATTTCTGGGCGTCGAAGCTGCATTTCTATCTGACGGATGTGCCGTTCTACAATTTCCCGTACACGTTCGGCTTCCTGTTCAGCAGCGGCATCTATGCGCGGGCGGCGGCGGAAGGGCCGGCGTTCGCGAACCGGTACGCCGCGCTGCTGCGCGACACCGGCAGCATGACCGTCGAGGATCTGGCCTGGAAGCATCTCGGTGTCCGGCTGGACGACATGGCCTTCTGGCGCGAAGCTGCGGCCGTCCCGCTCAAGGACATCGACACGTTCCTGGCGCTTGCGGAGTGAGCTGCGGCCCGCTCATGAGACTATCATTCGCATAAGCGAAGAAACTTCTTCTCAATTGGTCGAAAACCGGCCGAAGCGCTGATTTGGAAGAAGTTTTTTCGCTTATTTTTTTAAAATCGGGCATTTCGGCTTCCAGATATCCTTGCACCCGAAGCCGGTGCAGCATCGGGCCGACGGTGCGTTTGGACAGGCCAGTCCACTCGGCGGCATCGTCCGGCGTGAACGGACGCCCGTGGCGCATGGCGCGGCGGATCAGCTCCCGCTGCCAATCTCCACACCTCCGCTTGAAAAAAAGAAAACACCGCCCAGCCCGTTGTCGGGTATGGACGGTGTGCTTCACCAGATTCATCGTAGCAAAGCTGGCAGCAAAAGGCAAGTGGCGGGGCAGCCCGGCTGACAGCAAGCGAGGGGAGATACAGTCTCGGCGAGAGTTGGCAAGATCCATCAAGATATATTGTATCATATTTCATAATGTGATAATCTATTTCACGGAAATATGATGTTATAAAAAGGTTGTGTTGGCCATCGAACTGACCGCGAGACAATCGGAGATCGTGCGGCTTGTGGAGCTGCATGCGCCGATCACGGGCGAGCAGCTCGCCGGCATGCTGGGCGTCAGCCGGCCTACGCTCCGCTCCGATCTGGCGCTGCTCGTCATGCTCGGCCTGATCGACGCGAAGCCGAAGGTCGGCTACTTCCCGGGCCCGGCCCGGACCGCCCGGACCGCCTCGCAAGGGCTGGCCGGCTGTAAAGTGAAAGATGTCATGGCCGTTCCGGTCAGCGTCGGCGAGCACAGCTCGGTGCACGACGCTGTGGTCGCGCTGTTCACCGAGAACGTCGAGGAACTGATCGTCGTCGACCGCGAGCAGCGGTTCACGGGCATCGTAACGGCCAAAGATTTGCTGAAAGTGACGGTCGGCGGAGCCGACGCCTCGGCGCTTCCGGTCAGCCTCGTCATGACCCGGGTGCCGAACGTCGTGACCGTATCGCCGGAGGATGACGCGGCCGAAGCGCTGCGTCTGATGTTCGCCCATGAGCTTGACTGCCTTCCGGTGGTCCGCGAACGGAACGGGGTGCGCGAAGCGGCCGGCCGCGTGACGGTCCGGCACATCGCCGGCCTGCTCGCCGGAAGCCTGCAGCCGCCGGCGCCGCATGAAGGAGGCAGAAGTTGGTGACGGAACCGGAGAACGAGATGAACCCGAAGATCATTTACATTTGTTCGGACGGCGTCGGCGAGACGGCGGAGGCGGTGGCGAAAGCGACGATCCGCCAGTTTGACGGCGGCAGCGTGCGGCTGAAACGGTGCGCCCCGATCAAGGATGAGGATGAGATCGTCCGCATCACGGAGGAAGCGGCACGGACGGGCGGATTCATCGCCTTTACGCTGGTGCAGCCCGAGCTGCGCGAGATGATGCGCGAGGAAGCGGGCAGGCGCGGCGTCCGCGCGGTGGACGTGCTCGGGCCGATGATGCAGGCGTACATCGACACGTTCAACGGATCGCCGCGGAGCGAACCGGGACTGCTGCATACGCTCGACGAGGATTATTTCAAGCGGATCGAGGCGGTGGAGTTCGCAATCCGGTTCGACGACGGCAAAGATTTCCGCGGCCTGCTCCAGGCCGAAGTCATCCTGATCGGCGTGTCGCGCACGTCGAAAACGCCGCTCAGCGTCTACCTGGCGCACAAAGGCATCCGCACGGCGAACCTGCCGCTCGTGCCGGAAGTCCGGCCGCCCGCGGAACTGGTCGAGAATCCGGCCGGCGCACTGATCGTCGGCCTCATGATGGAGCCGGAGAGGCTCGCCGGCATCCGCGGCTCACGGCTTCGCGAACTGGGCTTGCCCGGCGGCGTGTCCTACGCGTCGATTGAACGGATTCGCGAAGAACTCGCGTATGCCCGGTCGATCATGGAGGAAATCGGCTGCCCCGTCATCGACGTCACCCATCGCTCCATCGAGGAAACGGCGGCCATCATTGTCAGGATGATGCATGAAGCGCAGGAAAAACGGCAAAACCGTTAGGAGGAAGGGCATGGAAAGGGAACTCGCGCTGGAACTTGTCCGCGTGACCGAGCTTGCGGCGCTGTCCGCCGCCCCGTGGATGGGGCGGGGCGACAAGAATGCGGCGGACGGCGCGGCGACGGAAGCGATGCGGCGCATGTTCGACTCCGTCGCGATCCGGGGTACGGTCGTCATCGGCGAGGGCGAGATGGATGAGGCGCCGATGCTCTATATCGGCGAGAAGCTCGGCGACGGCACCGGGCCGGAAGTCGACATCGCGGTCGATCCGCTCGAAGGGACGGAGATCGTCGCGAAAGGACTGAACAACGCCATGTCCGTCCTGGCGGTGGCGGGTAAAGGGCAGCTCTTGCACGCGCCGGACATGTACATGGAGAAACTCGCGGTCGGCCCCGCGCTCGCCGGCAAGCTCAGCCTGCGGGATCCGGTGCGCACGACGGTGGAGAAAGCGGCGCTTGCGCTGGGCAAGCCGCTGTCCGATCTCACCGTCATGATGCTGGATCGCCAGCGGCACGCCGCGCTGGTCGAAGAACTCCGGGATGCCGGCGTCCGGATCAAGTTTCTGTCCGACGGCGATGTCGCCGGGGCGATCGCGCCCTGTTTTCCCGAGACCGGGATCGACCTGTACATCGGTTCGGGCGGCGCGCCGGAAGGCGTGCTCGCCGCAGCGGCGATCAAATGTCTCGGCGGCGAGCTGCAGGGCCGGTTGATGATCGGGGATGATGCGCAATATGAACGCTGCGTCGCGATGGGGCTTGACGACCCGCGCCGGATTCTCGGAATGAACGACATGGTGGGCGACGGGGATGTCATTTTTGCCGCCACGGGTGTGACGCCCGGCGAATTTCTCGGCGGGGTCCGGTATCTGGAAGGCGGCCGCGCCGAGACGCATTCGATGGTCATGCGCGGGAAGACGCAGACCATCCGGTTCATCCGGTCGCTGCACATGCTCAAGAACAAGCCGCTGCTCAGATGAACGGGATGCCGGGCATCCTTAAGCAAACGACCACAGCATAGGAGTGGGAATACGGCATGGAACGGACATTCGTCATGGTGAAGCCGGACGGTTTCAGGAGAGGACTCGTCGGCGAGATCGTCAGCCGGCTCGAACGGAAAGGGCTGACACTACGGGAAGCGCGGGTGCTCACCCTGACGCGGGAGCTTGCGGAGGAGCACTATCGGGAGCATCGGGACAAAAAGTTTTTCGGCGAACTGGTCGACTTCATCACGTCCGGCCCCGTATTCGCGAGCGTGTGGGAAGGTCCCGATTCGGTCGCGGTGGCGCGGCGCGTCATCGGCAGCACGAACCCGGCCGAGGCCGCGCCCGGCACGATCCGCGGCGACTTCGGCCTCACCGTGGACAGCAACATCGTGCACGGTTCGGATTCGCCGGCCAGCGCGGAGCGGGAGATCGGCCTGTTCTTCGGATGAAAAGACTCAAACAGCAGCGGCAGCCGCAAGGCTGCCGCTTTGTTTTCAGATTCGCCGATGGTTGGAGCTTTTGCGCGTCATAAGCGTCGGTTCCAGCTGGATGCTGACAATGTCGGGCGAAAGTTTTTCTTCAATGCGGTTGATCAGCAGTTCCAGCGAGGTGGACACCATGTCTTCGATCGGCTGATGGATGCTGGAGATGCCCATGATCTTTGACAAATACGTATCGTCGAAGCCGATCACGCTGATATCTTCCGGAACTTTCAGCCCGCGTTCCTCAATCAGTTTGATGCATTCCAGGGCGACGATGTCGTTTTCGGTGAACACACAGGTGAAAGGGAACGTCTCGAACTGCCGGAAGTGCCGTTCGATACCTTGACGCACGAGAAAATTGTCGTTGGACGTCTGTTCGAGTTCAAATACCCGGACATCCGAAACGGGAAGCTGATGCTCATACAACACACTGGCGAAACCGAGATACTTCTCGTCATCGGATTTCCCGATATAGGCGAAGGAGGTATGGCCGGCTTTGATGAAACTTGCGGCCGCCAATTTCCCGGCTTTCATGTGATCGATGGCCACGCTGTCCAGCGAGCTTACCGTCTGCGTGATGGACACGACGGGGATGGGCAGCTTGCTGAGCCGTTCCAGATTGTAGCTTCCGGTGGGAACGATGATGCATCCGTCGATTTGCCTGGTGAGGAAGTTCTGGATGTTCTCCCACTCCAGGATCGGGTTGTGCTTGGAATTGTGCAGAATGATGTTGTAGCCCAGCTTCCGCGCCTTGTCCTCCAGATGGTCGACCAGCTCGACGAAATAGGGATTGTACATTTCGGACACGCTGACCCCGATCAGCTTCGACTGATTGCGCTTCAACGTTTGGGCGGTCTGATTCGGCACGTATCCGACCTCTTCAATCACCTTCAAAACCCTCGCCGCCAGTTCCTCATTAACGTCGGGGTTTCCGTTGATGACGCGCGAGACCGTCGCCTGCGACACATTGGCCAGACGGGCGATCTCCTTCATCGTGATTCTTTTCTTCACGTCGGCCTCCAAGACCCTGTATTGTTCCGTTCCGAATGGTTAAAACTATCATAGCATATTAATTTCATTCTATCATAAGAATACGATTTCCGAAGATAAAAATCAATTTAATCAGTAAATTATTTTATTGTTGACAGCGATTACAGCGTCTTATATGATTACTTTCAGAATACGTATTCTCAATTTATTCTGGTTTTTTTCTCACTAATTCTCACGGAGGGGCGTATGAAAAAGAAACTCGTGTTGCTCGTCGGTCTGATTGCCTTGGTGCTGCTTGCGGGATGCAGCGGCGGGGGGAACGGCAAGAAGGACACCATCGTAGTCTGGACGCAAGCGTCCGCGGACACGCCGGAGGGGAAAATGTTTGCCGATCGCGTGGCGAAATACAATGAACTGCATCCGGACAAACCGAAGGTCGAGATTCAGAACATTACGCGGGCCGGTGCCGGCTCCGGTTACATCGACAAATTGAACGCCGCCATTACCGCCGGCGACATGCCCGACATCTTCACGCTGGACGGTCCGGACGTGGCCGCCTACGCGGACGCGGGGGTCATCGGCGAAGTGGGCTCCTATCTGAGCGAAGGATTTGCCGAAGGATTTACCGCTTCGATCCTGGAGCAAGGCACGGTTGACGGCAAGCTGTATGCGCTCGGCTATTCGGATTCGGCCGTCGTCGTGATGTACAACGAAGACATGATCAATGCCCTGCCGGATGACATCAAAGCCAAAATTCCGGCTCCCGATGAAGACTGGACCTGGGATGAGCTGCTGGAACTGGCCCGCGACATCGATCAATACGCCTCGGAGAGCAACGATCCGGCCTTTGAAAAGTACGCGGTTGCCTTGAGCACGCTGCTGACGGATGTGGCAAGCGGCGTGTATGAGACCGGCACGTATTATTTCACGCCGCTCGTCTGGTCGAACGGTTCGAACATTGTGGCCGACGACGGCTTGACGGTTGACGGGGTGCTGAACGGCCCCGAGACGCTGGAAGCGATGACGAAATATGCCCGGCTGTTCGCGGGGGATCGTCCGCTGGCCAGCGCGGCGGAGCCCGAGAAGGCCTTCCATTCCGGACAGGCTGCCATGGCTGTCGCAGGCTTCTGGTACGTCAACGAGCTCACGGGCAATTACCCCGATCTGAAATTCAGATCGCTCCGCTATCCGAAAATGAACGGGGAATTTGACGGTCTCTATACGCCGTCGGGCAGCTGGGCCTTCGTCAGAAGCGCGAACATCCCCGAGGAGCGCATTCCGCAGGTCGTCGAAGTGATGGAATGGCTGACCAATGATGAAGCTTCGCGGGAATATTTCACGAAGAACGGCTCCATTCCGACCCGGATCAACGCCATCGATGTGATCGACACCAATACGGACAACCCGTATTTCAACGAAGCATGGAAAGTGATGCAATATCAGGTCCAGCATACGAACAAGGCGCGTCCGGTTTCCGTGGGGTATCCGTACCTGTCCGAGACATTCGCGAAGGACGTCCTGCTCAAAATCGCCCAAAACAAGACAACCGATGAAGCAACCATCCAGACCTACCTGAACGACGCGGTCAAGAAGATCGATCAGGAATTTGCGAAGTACAAAAAAGGATAACCCGGAATTGGCGAGGTTCCATCCTCGCCACTATCTTTGACGGGGGTGAAAAGGGCAAATGTTCAAGCAGTACAAATGGCAGGAAGTCGTCACGGCCTATGCGTTCCTTCTCATGGCGCTGCTTCTGGCCGTGTTGTTCATCGTACTGCCGATCGGCAAGGCGATCAACTACAGCTTTACGGACTATTACCTGCTGAAGCCGCATGAGCGGCAATTCATCGGACTCGACAATTACCAGCGGATCTTCACCGACGACCTGTTTCGCAAGACCTTCCTCAACACGGTCAAGTTCGTCGTGTTCGTGGTGCCGATTCAGTTGACGATGGCGCTGGTGCTGGCGCTCATCGTGAACAGGAAAGTCAAGGGCGTCGGGTTTTTTCGCACCGCGTATTTCTCCCCGGCCGTGCTGTCGCTTGTCGTCATCTCCATTTTGTGGACGGTGCTGCTGAATCCCGATTCGGGGCTGATCAACGAGGTGCTGACGGCGTTGGGGCTGTCTCCCCAGCCTTTCCTGACCAGCAGCTCGCAAGCGATGTACACCATCGTCATGATTTCGGCGTGGTCGGGCTGCGGCTATCAGATGATGATTTTCCTTGCGGGGCTCTCGAACATTGATTCCAGCCAATATGAGGCGGCGGAACTGGACGGCTGCGGCTCGCTGCGCAAGTTCCGGTACATCACGCTGCCGGGCCTGAAGCCGATTACGATGTTCCTCGTCATCACCACGACCATCCAGGCGTTCAAGCTCATCGTGCAGCCCATGGTCATGACGGGAGGCGGCCCGGATTACGCCACGATGACGATTCTGCAGTACATCTACGAATACGGCTATCGCCACCGCAACATCGGGTATGCGAGTGCGATCACGGTGGTATTCACTGTTTTCCTCATCGTCGTTTCCGTCCTCATCAAGAAGCTCTTTCGGGAGGAAAAAGCGTGAAGGTCATCAGGAAAACGGCTTTTTATATCGTCGCCTCTCTCATCGCGCTTCAATTTCTCGTTCCCATGGTGTGGATGATCCTGTCGTCTTTCAAAATCGACAGCGTCATCTACCGGGACATCTCGACCATCTATGCCGTGGTTCCGAGATTCGGGGATCTGACTCTGAAATCCTATCAGGAACTGTTGTCCATGTACAATGTGTTCCGGAATGTGCTCAACAGCCTGATATACGCGTCCGTTACGGTGCTGGCGGGCCTGACCGTCAATTCGCTGGCGGGCTACGCGCTGGCTAGGTTTCATTTTCCGTTCAAGAACGCCATATTGTTGTTTATCATCGCGCTCATGATTGTGCCCGTCGAGGCCATTATTCTGCCGCTCTATCTGGTCGTGCATGAACTCGGGATGATCAATACGCTTGCCGGCTACCTGATCCCGTTCTTCGTCAATGTCATGAACATCTTCCTGTTCAGACAGCACTTCCTGTCCTTCCCGGAGGAGCTCATCGAGGCGGCCAAGGTGGACGGCCTGACGGAATTCGGGAGCTACTGGAGAATCGTCGTTCCGGCCAGCCTCCCCATGTTTGTGTCCGTCGGGATTTTGACCTTCATCGGTTCCTGGAACGACTTTCTGTGGCCGGTCATGGCGATCACAAAATCGGATCTCATGCCCGTGCAGGTGGCGCTCAACGCGATTTTCAGCGACACGTACAACATTTTCACAAGCCACATGATGGCGGCGCTGACCATTGTGACGATTCCCATCATCGTGTTGTACGCCCTCTTTCAGAGACATATCATCGAAGGCGCAGTACGGAGCGGCATCAAGTAAGTCTTGCTGATGCTAGACTGAATAGTGGACACCGAGAATCGAGAATGCGACAATAAATTCAGCA
>NZ_CAJRAY010000003.1 GCF_907165215.1 Thermobacillus xylanilyticus
CTTTGGGGTTCGCGTTCCAAGCATCTTAAATGACTGCCCACGCTAGCTTGACACTGACGTTTGCTGCGCATTGGTTGAATAAATATTCTTCATGTTGTATATTTATTGAAAAGACTTACTGCGGATCATGCCGCGGGGAGGATCGGGACGTGGAGAAACCTGACATTGTCATTGCAAACCTCGGATATCCGAGAATCGGAGAACGGCTGGAAGGCATCTCGGCGCTGGAAGCGTACCGGGCGGGGAACATCGGCGAACGGGAGCTGGAGGAACGGCTGATGGCGGTCCGGCTCGCCCGCCTGCTGAAACAGCAGGAAGCCGGCGTCGACTGGATTCCGGTCGGCGACTTCGCGCTGTACGATCACGTGCTGGATCACAGCATCGCATTCGGCCTCGTGCCGGAGCGGTTCGCGGAGGCGGCCGCGCGCGGACCGGCGGCGCTCGCCTTCGCCATGGCCGAAGGCGCGCCGGGGGCGGCGGCCTGCCGGACGAAGCCGTGGTACGGCACGCCGTACCAATACATCGTGCCGGAACCGGCGGCGTTCACGGCGCCGCGCCTCGTCCGCAATCCGTGGGCCGAGGCGTTCCGCGAGGCGCGCGCGCATCTTCAGGCGCTGCCCGTGCCGGTCATGATCGGCCCCTATACGTTCGCGAAACTGGCGGAAGGGCTCCCGCCGGAAGAGGCGCTCGAACGGATCGCGCCGGTGTACGCGCAGGCGCTGCGCGGACTGCATGAGGCCGGCGCGGCCTGGGTGCAGCTCGAGGAACCGGAGCTCGCCCGGGCCGTGCCGCCGCGGCATTGGCCGCTCATCGAGCGGACCTACCGGGCGCTGCACGACGCGGCGCCGCCGCTCCGCCTGATGCTGCAGCTCACGTTCGGTCTGCCGGACGAATGCGCGCGGCTGCTTGAGCTGCCCGTCGCCGGCATCGGCCTCGACTTCGCGGCGGACGGGGGCCGCGCGCTTGAGGCCGTGGCGAAGCACGGCTTCCCGGCCGCCCGGGTGCTCGGCGTCGGCATCGTCGACGGCCGGAGTGTCTGGCGGTCCGACCTCACGGCGGCATGCGCGCTGCTCGAGAACCTGCGGCGCCTCATCCCGCAGGTTCGGCTGGCGCTGCAGCCGTCCTGCAGCCTGCTGCATGCGCCGGTGGCGCTCGGGCCCGGGACGCCGCCGCGCGGGCTGCCCCGCCACGCGCTGGCGTTCGCCGACGAGAAGCTCGGCGAACTGCGCGTGCTGCGCACCGCGCTCACCGAGGGACGGGATGCCGTCAAGCTCGACCTGACGGACAGCGACGTGCTGCAAGACATGCTCCGCGTCCTGCTGCCCGCGGCCGTGCCGGACGGCGGCGTGCCGGTGGAGCACGCCTGGGTGCAGGCCTGCGGTCCCGCGTGCATCCGGCCCGCCATCAGCGGCAAGCCGGCGGCCTTGGCTGCGGGCCGCAGGCATGCGGCCGCGGGCATGGCGTCGGGCACCGCATAAACGCCGTTTCCGGCATGGCATGCAACAACGGCCGCCCTGCCCGCGCCTTGCGGGCAGGGCGGCC
>NZ_CAJRAY010000004.1 GCF_907165215.1 Thermobacillus xylanilyticus
ATTATGTTGCGTAATTTTCTCGATTCCATGTGTCCAATCTATTGACAGAGGTCCATGAAGTACTGTATATATCATATATATACGGTATACACGATATATACGGAGTGGGCCGATGGATATTCTGATCAGCAACAGCAGCGACAAGCCGATCTACGAGCAGATCACCTCGCAGATCAAGGCGATGATCATGAGCGGCAAGCTTGCGGCGGGCGAGCCGCTGCCGTCGATCCGCCACATGGCGAAGGAGCTCCGGGTGAGCGTCATCACGACGAAGCGGGCGTACGAGGATCTCGAGCGCGACGGGTTCATCGAGACGTTCCCCGGCAAGGGCAGCTTCGTGGCCGCCCGGAATCTCGCGCTGATCCGCGAGGAGCAGCTCAAGGCGGTGGAAGCCCGGCTCGCGGAGGCCGTCGACATCGCGAAGCGAAGCGGCATCACGCTGGACGAATTGACCGAAATGATGAAGCTGCTGTACGAGGAGGAATGACGATGACCGCGATCAGGGTGGAGGGATTGCGCAAGCGTTACCCCCGTTTTGAACTGCAGGATGTCAGTTTCGAAGTGCCGCGGGGCGGCATTGTCGGCCTGATCGGCGAGAACGGCGCGGGCAAAACGACGACGATCAAGGCGATCGTCGGCGCGATCCGCGCGGATGCCGGGAAGATCGAGATCTACGGACGGGATGGCGCGAAGCACGGCAAGGACCTCAAGCAGGATATCGCCGTGGTGACGGAAGAAAGCTTTTTCCACGAAGAATTCGCCGCGAAGGATGTCGCCCACGTGATGCGACGGCTGTACGCCCGCTGGGACGACGCGCTGTACCGGCAATATCTGGACCGGTTCCATCTGCCGCCGGACAAGCGGATCAAGGAACTGTCCAAGGGCATGCGCATGAAGCTGGCCATCGCGACCGCGCTGGCGCACCGTCCGAAGCTGCTCATCCTGGATGAGCCGACGAGCGGGCTCGACCCCGTCGTGCGGAGCGAGATTTTGGACGTGTTCTTCGATTTCATTCAGGACGAGGAGCATGCGATTCTGTTCTCCTCCCATATCACGACCGATCTGGAGAAAATCGCGGATTACATCGTGTTCATCCATGGCGGCCGGGTCGTCCTCAGCCGTCCGAAGGACGAGTTGCTCGAGCAATACGGGATCATGAAATGCGGACTGGACGAGTTTCCCAAGGTGGATGCGGCGGATTATGCGGGTTTCCGGCGGTACGGATTCGGATGCGAAATGCTGGTCCGGGACCGGCAGGCCATGCGGCGCAAATATCCGCATCTGACGATCGATCCCGCGTCCATCGAGGACATCATGCTGTATTACGCGAGGGGTGGGCAAGCATGACGGGATTCATCCTGAAGGATCTGCTGACGCTGCGCAGATATATCAAACTGATCGCGCTGGCCATCGCGGTTTTCGCGGTGATGACCTGGTACCTGGACAATGCGGCCGTCGTCTCGGCCATGATTGCGGTGCAGTTCGCGCTGCTGCCCGTCACGTCCTTCGCTTACGACCAGCAGGCGAAGTGGGAACTGTTCGCCCAGACGCTGCCCGTGTCCAGACGCGAGATCGTGGCGAGCAAGTATGTGCTTTCCATCGCGTTCATCGCGCTGGGAACGATCATCGGCGTCGGGCTGGCGCTGGTCGTCGGCCTGCTGAAAGGCGAGCCGGCCGGTCCGCGGGATCTCGCGCTCGCGGGCGGATTCATTATGGCGGCGAGCATGTTCTTCCTCTCCGTCATGATCCCGCTTATCTACAAATTCGGCGTGGAGAAAAGCCGCTTCATGCTGCTGGCGGTGGCGGGCATCGCCGCGCTGATCGCGGCCCTGGTGAAGCTGACCCTCCTGGATCGGCTCGCGGAGGCGAATCCGGGATCGATACTGGCTGCCGCGCTTGTCGGCGCCGCGGCCGCGATGGCCGCCTCGTTCTTCATCTCGCGGGCAATCTACGAATCCCGGGACTTCTGACGTCCGGGATCGTCAACCGGGATTTGCCGGGCCGCCGGCCGGTCCCGGTTCCTTTTTTCTCCGCTTCCCGTGTCAACTCATATAAAAATGTTACCGAAGGGCAATGGATCACTCACGTAATTTTG
>NZ_CAJRAY010000005.1:0-385 GCF_907165215.1 Thermobacillus xylanilyticus
GCTCTCTTTCTATGCCCGCTTTTTCCAATCTTTACCCCAACACAAATTTTACTCTAACGAATTGCCAAATGTGGAAGAGCCATTGGTCTTGCGGAACCAAATCGGGGGATGGCCGCGCGGGCGAAGGTTTTGGGCGCAGGATGGATTGCGGGGTGCGGGAAATATGGTGCAAATGTGCACCAGGATGAGGCGCTGTGGGCCGGATCGGGCGAATATGGTGCATAAATGCACCAGGATAGCCGGCCGAGGGCTGAATCGGCTGAATATGGTGCATAAATGCACCAGGATAGCCGGCCGGGGGCTGAATCGGCTGAATATGGTGCATAAATGCACCAGAATGACGGGCCGAGGGCTGGATCGGGCGAATATGGTGCAAATATGCACC
>NZ_CAJRAY010000005.1:805-42793 GCF_907165215.1 Thermobacillus xylanilyticus
CGGATTGGACGAATATGGTGCAAATGTGCACCAGGATGACGGGCCGAGGGCTGGATCGGGGAAATATGGTGCAAATGTGCACTAGGATGACGGGCCGAGGGCTGAATCGGCTGAATATGGTGCATAAATGCACCAGGATAGCCGGCCGAGGGCTGAATCGGCTGAATATGGTGCAAATGTGCACCAGGATGACGGGCCGAGGACTGGATCGGGGGAATATGGTGCATAAATGCACCAGGATAGCCGGCCGAGGGCTGAATCGGCTGAATATGGTGCATAAATGCACCAGAATGATGCGACCGAGCCGGCGACAAGCCGACGGCGGCCCCCGCGCACAAAAAAAACTGAAAGTTTCGAATTGACAAATCGCCGAAGCGGGAATATAATGAACAGCAATATCCACTGCACACATACCAAACGCGATGAACAGGAGCAGTAGGGTGCTGCCGGGATGCCGGCCGGGCGATGCAAGCCGCGGGCCGGTCAGAGAGCTGCGGGTCGGTGCGACGCAGCCGAAGGTGAACCTGAAACTCGCCTGGGAGCGGAGCGGCGGAACGGACGGCGCGCAAGGCCGCCAACTACGCCGTTACGGCTGACCCCCGTAATCGGGTGCATGCTGTCGCCGGATGGCGCGGCATGCGTGAGGTGGGCGCGCCGGCCGTTCCGGCACGGGCGCCAACAAGAGTGGTACCGCGCGGGCACGAAGCCTGTCGTCTCTTGAGCAATCGGAGACGGCAGGCTTTCTTGATGTTGAGGCCTCGCCGCGCGGAACATAACAAGCGAATCTCAATGAAACGCGATGAACGGGAGCAGTAGAGCGGTGACGGAACAGCCGCCGGCCGCCGCAAGGCGGAAGGCGGGCGCAGAGAGCTGCGGGTCGGTGCGACGCAGCCGAAGGCATCGCTCGAACTCGCCCGGGAGCGGGCGGATCGACACCGGCGCGGAGCGTACGGCCGCGCGGGGATAGGTCCGGCACGGGTTGACCGCCGTTACACGGTTGCCGGCGGCGAGAGCGGCACGCCCGGTCTGACTGCAGCAGACCCGGGCTGCGCGCCGCCGGCGCGGAGGGGACGCGGCCCGCAAGGGGCGCGTCAACAAGAGTGGTACCGCGGCATGCCGACCAACGGCCTGTCGTCTCTTGAACGAACGTTCGGAGACGGCGGGCTTTTTTTGATTCCGCCAAAAAAACATTCAGGAGGGGTTCACCATGACCAAATCCGTTAACCCGAGTGAAATGAAGCGCATCACGATCTTCGACACGACGCTGCGTGACGGCGAGCAGTCGCCCGGCGCCGCGATCGAGCCGGAACAGAAAATCATTATCGCACGCCAGCTGGCGAAGCTCGGCGTCGACGCGATCGAGCCGGGGTTCCCGGTCTCCAGCCCGGGCGAGTTCGCCGCCGTGCAGCAGATTTCCCGCGAGCTGCAGGGCACGGAGATCGTCGGGTTCGCCCGGGCCGTGCGCGGCGACATCGACGCCGCGGTGAAGGCGACGCAGGACGCGGCGCGCCGCCGGCTGCACCTGTTCATTTCGTCGTCGGACATCCACCTCGACTTCCAGCTGCGCAAGACGCGCGAGCAGGTGCTCTCGATCGCGCGCGAGATGGTCGCGTACGCGAAGCAGTTCGTCGACGAGATCGAGTTCTCGCCGATGGATTCGACCCGGGCGGGGATCGAGTTCGTCATTGAAATGGTCGAGGCGGTCATCGCCGAAGGGGCGACGATCATCAACCTGCCCGACACGATGGGCTACGCGATGCCGGACGAGTATGAAGCGCTGTTCCGCACCGTGCGCGCGCAGGCGAGGGGCGGGGACCGCGTCCGCTACAGCGCGCACTGCCACAACGATCTGGGGCTGGCGGTCGCGAACAGCCTCGCGGCGATCCGCGGCGGCGCGACGCAGATCGAGGTGACGGTGAACGGCATCGGCGAACGGGCGGGCAACTGTTCGCTCGAGGAGCTCGTCATGGCGATCGAGACGCGCAAGGACGCTTTGAAGGCCGAGACGGGCATCGACATCGCCGAAATTTACAACACGTCGCGGCTCGTCAGCCGGATGATGCATTTCCCGGTCGCGTTCAACAAGCCGATCGTCGGCCGCAACGCGTTCCAGCACGAATCCGGCATCCATCAGGACGGCCTGCTTAAGAACCGCGCCACGTACGAGATCATGGATCCCGAAGCGATGGGCATTCCGCGCAGCATGATCGTGCTCGGCAAACATTCCGGCCGCCATGCGATCAAGCATCGCGCGGCGGAGTACGGCATCGAGCTCAAGGGCGAGCAGCTCGACGAAGTGTACGCCGCGTTCAAGAAAGTCGCCGACGCGCAGAAAATCGTAACCGACGATCAGCTCCTGCGCATCATCGGCGAGTCGACGGACCGCCACGAAGATCCGTACACGCTGGTCGACCTGCAGGTGCTGTCCGGCACGCAGCGCGCCCGCATCGCATCCGTGACGATCCGCGAAGGCGGCACCGGCAAAGAGCGCACCTGCTCCGCCATGGGCGCCGGACCGATCGAAGCGGTCATCAACTGCATCAAGCAGGTCATTCCGGCGGCGGCAGAGTTCGAGGATCTTGAGCTCCACTCGCTGTCTTCGGGCGAGGACGCGCACGGCGAAGCGGTCGTGACGGTGCTTCACGGCGGCCGGCGCTATCGCGGCACGGCGATCCACAAGGATATCATTCTCGCGGTGGCGCAGGCGTTCGTCGGCGCGTGCAACCAGGCCGTCATCCGGACGGGCATCCGCGACAGCGAAGCGGAGGAACAGACGGGCTGATCAGCGACGGGCTGGCCGCCC
The DNA here is from genome assembly GCF_907165215.1 of Thermobacillus xylanilyticus. Taxonomy (GTDB): domain Bacteria; phylum Bacillota; class Bacilli; order Paenibacillales; family Paenibacillaceae; genus Thermobacillus; species Thermobacillus xylanilyticus. The sequence continues at coordinate 3,609 of NZ_CAJRAY010000005.1, forward strand.
GTCTTTTTTGCGTCCGGAACGGAATTTCCGCCTCTTGCGCATCCGGGTTTGCCCGTCCATGATTCCGAGTGTGCACAAAGTTATCCACATATCCACTGAAAAATGTGTGTAAACGCCGCCAATGCAGGCGGGGTGTCGAATGCCGTCGTTTTGCAAACGGGGACAAGTTTTTCACAAGCGAATTGTGGATAATGTGGACAATGTGGGTGAAATTCGCCTCTTTCGGCCGGCTGCGGTATGAAAATGATGAAAACCGTGCCGTTCTAAGACCGGAAAACCGTCAGTATCGCGTGAATTGATGCACAATTCAGGGGATAGTGTGGATGAATTTGTGGATAACGGGGTTTTCCGCAATGTGGAAATGAAACGTGAGAGCGGGTTGTCGAACCGTCGGGTCGTCCGTCAGGGCTCCTCTGCTTGCGAGACGGTCGAGTTCGACTGCAAATCATTTTTTACCATTTAAATGCCTTGACGCCGCCGATCAAGAGGTGTAGAATCAGAAATCTGATGCTCGGGACGGATGTGGTCCCGAAGCCGTCGCTTCCCGCAGCATCAACAGAATCAACGGTGGTAGGAAAGGAGCGTATTCCTCATGTCTTCCGCAGCAACCGGAGCGAAACCGGGCGGATTGTTCGGCAACCGGTTTTTCCAGACCATCCTGTTGTCGAACGTCTTGCTGCAAATCGGAATCTGGGTTCGCAACTTTGCCATATTGATGTATGTGACCGATATGACGAATTCGGACCCGGTCGCGATCGCACTGATTTATGTGGCGGAATTCCTTCCGATCTTCCTGTTCTCGTTCATCGGCGGGACGTTCGCGGACCGGTGGCGGCCGAAGCGGACGATGATCTGGAGCGATTTCCTGTCGGCTTTATCCGTCTTCGTCGTGCTGGCGACGCTCGCCGCGGGCGTGTGGCAGATGATTTTCTTCGCGACGCTGGTGTCGTCCATTCTGTCGCAGTTCTCGCAGCCTTCCGCGATGCGCATGTTCAAGATTCATCTGCGTCCGGATCAGCTGCAGCAGGCGATGGCGTTCTTCCAGTCGATGGTCGCCATTTTCATGGTCGGCGGTCCGTCGCTCGGCATCTGGATGTACCACGAGTTCGGCATCAACGATTCGATCGCGGTGATGGGCGTCGCATTCCTGCTGTCCGCCGCGGTGCTGATCCGGCTGCCGGAGACGCCGTCAGGCCGGGAAACCGGCGGAGAGGCGGCGGTTCCCGGAGCGCCGCAGCAAGCGGGAAGTTTCTGGAAGGAACTGGCCGAAGGTTTTCGGTATGTCTGGCGCAGCCCGGTGCTCCGCACGCTGGGCCTCACGTTCGCGCTTGCCGGCATCGGGGTCGGCATGGTGCAGCCGCTCGGCGTATTTGTCGTAACGGAGAAGCTCGGGAAAACGAAGGAATTTCTGCAGTTCCTGATGATGGTGAACGGGGTCGCCATGCTGATCGGCGGCGGGCTGATGGCCGCGCTGTCGCGCCGCATCCTGCCGCAGAAGCTGCTCGCGCTCGGCATGTTCGTCGGCGCCGTCACCACGCTCGGGATCGGTCTGTCCGAACAGATCTGGCTGACGCTGGCCTTGCAGTTTATCGGGGGACTTTCGTTCCCGGCCATTCATATCGGAATCAGCACCATGATTCTCCGCTGGTCCGACGAGTCGATCGTCGGGCGCGTGAACGGCGTCCTCAACCCGATGTTCATGGGCATGATGGTCGTCATGATCGCCACGGGCGGAAGCCTGAAGGCGTGGTTCCCGATCGAGGTGCTGTATGCGGCCTCCGCGCTCGCCATGGTGCTCGGAACGGCGGCGCTGGCGACGATCTTCAAGCATCAGCCGCCGGAACAGGCAACCGCCCAGGCGGTGCAAGGCATGCCTTCGCATTGATCCCCGGTTGCAAGACAAGAGAGCCCGCATCCATAGGATGCGGGCTTTCGTCATGCTGCGAAGAGGTTCACGAGGTCGGCGGCTCGCCGTCTGTGCCATCGGGCAGCGTGCCGGGCGGCCGGCGCTTCAGCCGGCCGGACCGGTACAAGGCTTCGCGGAGCAAATATTCGATGTGCGCGTTCACGCTGCGGAATTCGTCGTTCGCCCACTGCTCGATCGCGCGGTAGACGTCGGGATCGAGCCGCAGCGGGAACGCTTTTTTCGTACTGGCCATGACGGATGGTTACGAGTAGAGCGTTCCGGTGTTGATGACCGGAGTCGCGGAACGGTCGGAGACGATGGCGACCATCAGATTGTTGACCATGGCGGCGCGGCGCTCGTCGTCCAGCTCGATCCCGTTCTCGATCAGCTTGCGCAGCGCCATCTCCACCATGCCGACGGCGCCTTCGACGACTTTCTGCCGCGAGGCGACGATGGCCATCGCCTGCTGCCGCTGCAGCATCGCGCTCGCGATCTCCGGCGCGTAGGCGAGGTGGCTGAGCCGGGTTTCAAGGATTTGCACGCCGGCGACATCCAGCCGCGCCTGCAGCTCACGCAACAATTGCTCCGCGATTTCGTCCGTGTTGCTTCGCAGCGAGACGGCCGTTTCCTCGGAGAACGAGTCGTAGGCGTACTGGGTCGCGATATGGCGAATGGCCGTTTCGCTCTGGATTTCGACGAATTCTTCGTAGTTGTCCACGTCGAACGACGCCTTGGCCGTATCGACGACCCGGAAGACGACGACGGCGCCGATCTCGATCGGATTGCCTTCCGCATCGTTTACTTTGAGCCGCTGGCTGTTGAAGTTGCGGACGCGGAGGGAGATTTTCTTGCGGCTCGAGAACGGGACGGTCATCCAGAATCCGCTTTCGAGAAGCGTGCCGACGTACCGGCCGAAGAAGGTGAGTACTTTCGCTTCGTTCGGATGGACGATGACGAGCGAAGTGACAATAATGAAGGCGGCGAACATCATGACAACGGCGGCCAAAATGGCTGCCGGGTGCGGGGCGTCCGAACCGCTTGAGGCCAGGACGAACAAGCCCCCGACCACAAGGACGACCGCAAGGAGCAGCGCGACAAAACCGTTCAGTTTCCATGCCTTTCTCTCTTTCATGGCGTGGCCTCCTTCTCGGATGCGATATGGTTTTGATATTTATATGATATCACTTTTTGAAATGAATGGCAACCATTACGAAACCTTACGGCGGTTGTTTCGTATTTCAGGTCAGAAGCCGATTGTTGGATCATTCCGGAGAAGGGGGCGCCTTGATGAAGGATTGGTCAAGTTCCGCGACGGACGGTGCTGACCGGGAAATCCGGCTTGCGGTCGATATCCGCTCCGCCGGCTATGAAGCCGGCAAGACCGTCATCCGCGACGTGCGGTTCGCGGTGGAAGCCGGGAAGCTGGTCGGGCTGATCGGCCCGAACGGCGCGGGCAAAAGCACGACGATCAAGTCGGTGCTCGGCCTGCTCGCCTGGGTGGACGGCGACATCCGCTTCGGCGGGGAAACGGGGCGGTCCGGAGCGTCCGCACAGCCCGGCGAGTCCGCGCATTCCGGAGCGTCAGGGCAGTCCGGCGGGACGAGCCGGTCCGGGACGGGGCGGTACGCCTATGTGCCCGAGCAGCCGGTTTTCTACGAGTATTTCACGCTGTGGGAACATCTGCGGCTGGCCGCGTCTGCGTTCGGCCTCGCGGAAGAGGTGTTCGCGCCCCGGGCCGAACGGCTGCTGGAGCGGTTCCGGCTGCTGGACCACCGGCATGAACTGCCGGCGAAGTTCTCGAAGGGCATGCAGCAGAAAATGATGCTCGCCATCGGCCTCATGCTCGAACCGGACCTGTACATCGTCGACGAGCCGTTCATCGGGCTGGACCCGCATGCCGTGCGGGATCTGCTCGACATGCTCGAGGAGGAGCGGCGGCGCGGCGCCGGCATTCTCATGTCGACGCACGTGCTGGATACGGCCGAGCGGATCGCGGACAGCTTCGTGCTGATGGACGGCGGCACGGTCGTCGCGCAGGGCGGGCTGGACGAAGTGCGGAAGCAGGCCGGGCTGGGCAAGGAGGCGCCGCTGTTCGACTGCTTCCTGGAGCTGACGAAAAGATGACAACGGACATGAAACGTTGGACGCCTGGCCGGCTGCTCCTTGCGCGGATCATCCGTTTCTGGCGGGAGCAGCTCCGGATCTGGAAGACGGTGGGGGACTGGACGGTCCTGCTGTACATCGTGGTGCCCGGGGGATGGATTCTGGGCGGGCTGTGGCTCGAGATGCTGCGCGAGCCTCCGGCGTGGCTTAAGGCGCTGCCGCCCGAACTCGCGCTGGTGCTCTTCGTGCTCCTGATGTTCGCGGGGCGGCTGCGCACGTTTCTGGAAGAGGCGGATGTCTTGATCCTGCTGCAGCGGCCGAGCTGGATCCGGACGCTCAGGCTGGGCGGCGCCGTCTACACGCTGGCCGTTCAGGCGGTCACGACCGCCCTGCTGTTCACGCTGCTGCTGCCGTGGCTCAGGCTGCACGACGCCTTCGATGCGGGAGGCCTCGTGCTGTGGGCCGTCTTCACGCTGGCCTGCCGATTGCTTACGGCCGCGGTCGTCCGGCTGGCCGCCTCGCGGCTGCGCGGATGGAAGCTGTGGACGGCGGACACCGCCCTTGCTTGCGCGTTGATCGCGTTCTACGTGACGCCCGTGCTGACGGCGGACGGCAGCCTTGCGGTGATGGGCTGCTGTACGGCGATTGCGTTCGCCATGTGGGCGGCTGCCATCGCCTGTGTGCTGCGAAGGCGCAGCGGGTACGAGGCGGATCTGGCGGCGGAGCGGCAGGCCCGGGCGGCTTCGGCAGATTTTCTGCTCTCCGCCGTCGTGGAGAAGAAGCCGGTGCCGAAGTGGAAACGGCCGGCGCTGTTTCCGCGTTCGGGGCGCATCCTGCGTTCTTCCGATCCCGGCGCCATGCTGGCCGAGATGCGGATCAAGTCGTTCGCAAGGCAATTTCGGCATTTGGGGCAAGTTTTCCGGCTCCTCGCGATCTCGACTTTTGCGCTTGTTTCCGTGCCGGGGTGGCTGTCGCTCATCCTGGCGGCGCTGCTGATGATGTTTCTCGGCTCCTGGATGCAGCGGGAGTGGCGGGAATGGATGGACGAACCGTTCATCGCGCAGTTCCGCTGGGAGGAGGCGGCGATCCGGCGCGGCGCATCGCTGTCGCGGTTCTGGCTCGTGCTGCCGGCGGCCGCATGGTTCGCGGCCGTCGCCGGCTGGCAGTTCGCCGGCTGGGCGGGGCTGCTCCCGGCCGTTCCGGCGGGCGTCGGGCTGTGGGCGCTGATCAACGCGGCAATGATGGATCTCGCCGTCACGAAGCGCCGGAGCGGCGCCGGGGAAACCGGGGATGCGGAGGTCCGGGAAACGCCGGAAAGTTGAGTTAGACCGCACATGGCAGGACGGCGCGGGTGAAGAAGAATGGCGCGGGCTTGGGGCGGGTATGTTTTGCGCAGGATCGGGGAATGGTATAGCCGCCATCAAATCCACGACGGGAAGGAGCTTGAACGTGGCGCGCGGCAATGGAGTCCGATTCGACTTTCCCGATGAGCATCAGGCGGCCCTCGCGTTCTCCCTGTTGCAGGAGCTCGGATACGAACCGGAGCGGAACGGACGCGGGGTAAACATCCGCCTGGACGGCAACGACCTGGTCTCGGCGATCGAGATCGCTTCGGCGCACGGCGGCGAGCTGGCCGGAGCGGCGGGAACGAACGCGGAAGAATCGCTCACCTCGGCCTACGGCATCGACGAAATTCCGATTCCGGCGCATGTGGTCGATCCGGATTGGCCGGATGCGTGATGGTTGAGTGTGATGCGCAGGCAGTGAAATTCACGGTTCATCCGTTACAGGGCCATGGCAGTCTCTCCCGCTGCAGATGATGAATGGGGAACGCATTCCGGTCGGGAGAGCGGATCATGGCTTTATTGTTTTTTTCGGTGGATGCGTTTGCAAACAGGCGAAAACTGTCCCCCAAGGGTGAAAGCCATCGCCTTTGAAAAAGAGCGGGATTGGGATAAAATAGATCAAATCGAACGGGCGCACGGAGGAGACCGGATGGCAAGGGTTTGGTTGGCGGCTGTGTTTGTTGTTCTTCTCACTTTGGCAAGCGCTTGCAGTCCGACAGGGGATTATCAGATTCTCTACGATCAGGACGAAGAACGATCCGCGAAGGAGCGGCATCCGGACCGTCAGTATACGATTGCGGTGGTGCCGAAACGGGAAGGCCTCGATTATTTCGAGGCGGCGAAGGACGGCGCGTTCGAGGCGGCCAAGGAGCTGGGGGTCAACGTTTTGTTCAGGGGGCCGGAGACCGCGGATGCGGACGCCCAGATCCGGGTCATCGAGGAGTTGATCGAACAGGACATCGATCTGTTGGCCGTATCGTCGAACGATCCGAAGAAGCTGCTGCCCGTCCTGAAGCGGGCATCGGACAACAACATCGCCGTCATCACCTGGGATTCCGACACCGACGAGGAGGGCCGGGCCTTCTTCATCAACATGGTGGATCCCGAAACGCTTGGGCGCCACCTGATGGATACGCTGGCCTGGAGTACCGGGGAGCGGGGGAAGTTCGCGATCATGACCGGATCGCTCTCTGCCGCAAATCTGAACGAGTGGATGCACTGGATCAAGGTGCAGCAACAGGAATACTACCCGAACATGGAATTGGTCGAAATTGCGGCCAACAACGACAGTTACGAGGAGGCGTATGCGTCGGCGGTCCGGCTGCTGGAAAGCCATCCCGATCTTGCGGGCATCATCGGCAACTCGTCGGTCGGCCCGCCGTCGGCGGCGAAAGCGGTCAAGGAGGCGGGGAAGCAGGGCGAGGTGAAGGTGGTCGGCCTGTCGACCCCGAATCTCATGCGCGACGCCCTGCATGACGGCACCGTGCAGGTCATTACCCTGTGGAGCCCGAAGCGATTGGGCTATCTGACCGTCGCCCTCGGCAAAAACCTGCTGGACGGCACGCTGCCGTATGACGGCCAATTTGTCAACAAGGTCGGCAACGTCCGGGTCAAGGGGGACATGGTGATCATGGGAGAGCCGCTTGATTTCACGAAGGATAATGTGGACCAGTATGATTTTTGAACGCATCCGCCGGCTGCGATTCCGCAGTTTCCGGCTCAGCACCAAGCTGATGATCACGTATCTCCTGCTCACCGTTGTCCCGATCTCCATTCTCGGCGCCATTTCCTATTATCAGTACAGGAAATCGATCGAACAGCAATTCGGCGAGCACATGCCGAGAACCTTGCAGCTGGCCAACATGGCCATTGAAAAGCGGATGGACGAATTCGCGAGTCTGCCCGATCTGATCTACAGTTCCAGCGAGATCATTTCGATTCTGCGCAAAGAGGACTACGGCAACCAATCCGAAAAGCTGCAGGACGAATTCATCGTGAACAACTATCTGACCCGGACTTACATCAACGGGAACAATCCCGACATTATCGGCGTGTTTATGGCGACGCCCGACCGGCTGTTCGCGAGCACGCGGATGAATTATGCGGGCACCGAGCCGGGGCAGCGGCACTTTGATCTCGGCCACCCGCTGGACGAAAACGGCAACGCCAAACTGCTGTTCCCGAACGAACTCGATTTGCGTTTCGAGAACGGGCGTCCCTACCTGCTGTTGATGAAACAGATGACCGATTTCGACAACCGGAGAAGCCTCGGCACGATGTTCCTGGCGATCCGGCTCGATTTCATCGAGAGCGTGCTGGGCGAACTGGAGAATCCGGAAGCCGCCGAAATGTGGGTCATGGACCGTGAAGGCGCGATCATCTACCATACGGATCAGACGAAAATCGGCGGCACCGATCCCCGGTTGGGCGAATATCCGGTTCTGAACGGCAGCTTCAAATCGTTCACGGGAAATGAACCCCGGGTCGTCAGTGTGAACCAATCGGACCGCTACCAGTGGGTGATCGCCCACAGCATCTCTTCCGCCGCCTTGACGGAGCGGACGGATTTTTACCGGAATGTCACCATTGTCGTGTTCATCGTTTTTGCCATCATCACGTCCGTGCTCTCAGTGATTCTGGCCCTGAATGTCTCGCGCCCGATCAAGCGGCTGAGCAGCCTGATGAAGCATGTGGAGCTGGGCAATTTCTCGGTCGATCTGAAAGCGAATTCCCGGGACGAAATCGGGCTGCTGGCCCGCAGCTTCAATTCCATGATCGCGAAGATCCGCGAACTGATCCAGCAGAACTACTACATCGAAATCCGGCAGAAGGAAGCGGAGCTGTACGCCTTGCAGACGCAGATCAATCCCCATTTCATCTACAACACGCTGGAGACGATCGGCATGGCGGTGGAAGAAGAGGAAACCGAACAGGTCGTGCATATGGTGACGGTGATGGGGAGGATGCTTCGTTATTCGCTCGGCAACGATTCCCGGCTGGTGCGGATCGAAGACGAGGTGCAGCATGTCCGGGATTATCTTGTCATGCAGAAGTACCGTTTCGGCAGCCGCGTCGATTTCGACATCGCCCTGAATGTGGACGGATCCCGGCTGCACACGCCGAAGTTCATCCTGCAGCCGGTTGTGGAGAACAGCATCAAATACGGGCTGGAGTCCGTCCAAGGCGTGCGGATTGCCGTCGCGGTCAACCGGGAGTTCGGCGCCGCCAGCGGAAAACAAGATATCGTGTTCCGCATCCGGGACAACGGGCCGGGCATCGCGCCGGACAGACTGGCCGGGCTCCTGGCGACGATCCGTTCCAACAGCCTGGTCCACGGGAAGTCGGGTGTCGGGCTGAAAAATGTGCACGCCCGCATCGTCATGATGTTCGGCGGCGAATACGGGCTGCAGGTGGACAGCATCCACGGCGGCGGAACGGAGGTCATCATCCGGATTCCCGTCATCGAGTCGGCGGAAAGCGCCCAAGAACTTAACCAGGGAAGTGAGCGGCACCATGCAATCAATCCGAACGATCGTGGTGGATGACGAGGCGTTCATTCGCCGGGGCATCGAGCGTCTGGTGCGGTCCTGCGGCGAACCGTTCGAGATCCTCTCCGGTTTCGACAACGGCAGGGACGCCCTGAATTACCTGCATGAAGTGAACGGCGCCGTCGATCTGGTCATCACCGACGTGAAAATGCCGGAGATGGACGGGGTGGCCTTCATCCGGGAAGCCAGAAAGCATTACGATTTCTTCCCGCTCTTCATCAGCGGGTACGACGATTTCGAATATGTGCACGCCGCCATGCTGCACGGCTCGGTGGATTACTTCCTGAAGCCGATCGACCGGGACCGGTTCCGCATCCGCATGGCGGAAATCCGCAAGCGGATCGCCGAGGCGCGCGAAAGCCGCTACCGGCTGGCCGACATGGAGAAGAAAGCCGAACGGCTGAAATCAGCGAGACAGACGCAGCTTCTGAAGGATGTCATGTCGACGGAAGCGGATTTGTCCCGCCTTGGCTATTGGGTGGAGGAATTTCCGGATGGCCGCTATGTGCTCCTGAACATCGCGCTGGATGCGCTGCCGGCCAAGGCGAGGCATTATACCGACAAGGACTGGAAGGCTTACTCGTACGCCTTGGAGAACATCATAGACGAAATTACGAGAACCGCGCAGAAAGCTCCGTTTGCCGGCGGCTGGTGGTGGAGGGGGAACGCCGATCACTGGGTGCTGCTCCATGCGGGCCGATCCGCCGATCCCGGCTTTGTCGCGTCAGAAGCCTTCGCCGCTGCCGAGCAGTACTGCCGGGCGGTGCGGACCTACACCCCGTTCACCGTGTCCGTCGCCGTAAGCGACATGGTGGAAGACCTGTACCTGCTCCGCGAAGCGGGGCAGAGCACGATCGGCCTGCTCAACTATCGCCTCGTGTTCGGCGGCAACCAGGTGTTCACCTCCCGCCTCGTCGGGCAGACCGGCGCCTATTCGCTGGATGCCGTCGATCCGGGCTGCTACCGGACGGTCAAGCGGATCGTGCAGGCGGTCCGGCAGGCGGACGACGGGCAGGCCGCCGCCCTGTTGAACCGGTTCTTCGATGACCTCGCCAGACTGGAGTCGCCGCGGCTGATCCAGTGGCTGCTCCAGTATTTGACGATCCAGATTCATGCCGTGTGGATGGAGCATGCGGAAGACATCGGAGCGGCGGATTCGCCGGAGGAGGAATTGAACCGGATCAAACTGGCGGCAGGCCTCGGCCAGATCAAGCAGGAAGTGAAACGGCTCGTGCTGCGGACGACGGACGCCATCCGGCAGCACCGCCGGGAAGACGCGGCCAAGCCGGTGGAACTCGCAAAAGCCTGGATTCTGGAACATCTGGACGAGGAGATCACGGTCAAGAAGGTGGCGGATCACGTTTATCTGAATCCGACCTATTTCTGCAAATGCTTCAAGACGCAGACGGGCGAAACGGTGCTGGATTACGTCACGCGAATGCGGATGGAAAAGGCGAAGGACATTTTGCGGGACCGGAGTCTGAACCTGCAGGACGTCAGCCGGCGGGTCGGCTATCAGGACGCCAAATATTTCAGCAGGCTGTTCAAACAGTGGCACGGCCTGTCGCCTTCGCAATACCGCGAGCGGCTGCGGCTGGAGACGTGAACGGGACAAATTCACAGGGCCAACGTGCGGCCAGGGCGATTTCGCCCTGGCCGCTTTGCATTTTCCGAAAAGGCGAAGATCGTCCCCGGAAGGCGAAGGTTGTCTCCTGTCGCCTCGACCGGCCCTGCGGTATGTTGTGGGAGGAACGCGAGTACGAGCGGAAACGGGGGATCGGGATGGCGGAATTTGTGCTCGAACTTAACGGGATCACGAAAACCTTTCCCGGCGTCAAGGCGCTGGACAATGTCCATTTCCGGCTGAAGCCCGGCGAAATCCACGCGCTCATGGGCGAGAACGGAGCGGGCAAGTCGACGTTCATCAAAATCATCACCGGGGTGTACCGTCCGGACGAGGGCGACATGCTCGTGAACGGACGCAAGGTGGAGCTCAAGGGGCCGAGGCACGCGGCCGAACTCGGCATCGCGGCGATCTACCAGCATGTGACCTGCTATCCGGATTTGACGGTGACCGAGAACATCTTCATGGGCCATGAACGGGTCGAAAAAGGAACGCGAAGGCTGCTCTGGAAGGAGATGCACGAAGAGGCGCAGCGCCTGCTCGACGAGCTCGGAGCCGATTTCCATTCGCGAATGACGATGGGGGCGCTCAGCGTTGCGCAGCAACAGATTGTGGAAATCGCCAAGGCGCTGTCCGCCAACGCCAAGATCATTATCATGGACGAGCCGACGGCGGCGCTCACCGTCAGGGAATGCGAGCAGCTGTACGCCATCACGGAACGGCTCAGGGCGGGGGGCGCGTCCATTATCTTCATTTCCCACCGCTTCGAGGACATGTACCGCCTCGCCGACAACGTGACGGTGTTCCGGGACGGGAAATACATCGGGACGTGGGGCGTGCACGACATCTCCAACAAAGATTTGATCGTGGCCATGGTGGGCCGCGAGGTGACGCAGCTTTTTCCGAAGAAGGAGACGCAGATCGGGGATGAAGTGCTGCGGGTGGAAGGGCTCGGGGCGACCGGGTACTTCGCCGACATCAACTTCAGCGTCCGCAGGGGCGAAATCGTCGGGCTGACGGGATTGGTCGGATCCGGACGGAGCGAGGTGTGCCAGGCGATCTTCGGGATCGGCCCGCGGGACCGCGGCAAAATCTACGTCGAAGGCCGCGAGGCGTCGATACGCCGTCCGGCGGACGCCATGGCGCTCGGAATCGGATATTTGCCGGAAGACCGCCAGAAGCAGGGGCTGATCCTGAACTGGGAAATCGCCGGCAATATCACGCTCCCCGCCCTGCGGCGGCTGGCCCGGATGGGCTGGATCCGGAGGAAAGCGGAATGGTCCGTCGCCAAGATGCTGGCGGAAAAACTCGGCGTGAAGGCGACCGGAATATTCGACCTCGTCGGCTCCCTCTCCGGCGGCAACCAGCAGAAGGTGGTCGTGGCCAAATTGCTGACGTCGGAGCTGAAAGTATTGATCCTGGACGAGCCGACCAAAGGCGTCGACGTCGGGGCCAAATCGGCCATTTACGAAATCATCGGGGAGCTCGCGGCGCAAGGATACGGCATCCTGCTCGTTTCCTCCGAAATGCCGGAGGTGATCGGCCTCAGCGACCGGATCGTGGTCATGCGGGAAGGCCGGATTACCGCGATATTGGACCGGTCGGAAGCGACGCAGGAAACCATCCTGGAAGCGGCGATGGACGACAGCACCCGTGAAACGGGCGCATCAGCCTGATCCGGAGGAGTTGAGAAACACGATGGCGGATAAACCGATGGCGCAGCAGGCGGCGCAGGCCGTTCCGTCGGGCGGGGCGGTGCGGCGCGCTTCGCTCAGCGTCCACATCATGCGGTTCCGGGAATTGGGCCTGCTGGGCTTCGTTGTCTTGCTCGCCCTGCTTGTGCAATGGCGGAATCCGAGTTTTCTGACGCTGGAGAACATCAACGATTTGCTGCGAAATGCCGCGATCCTGAGCATTCTGGCCCTCGGCATGATGCTGGTCATCGTCACGAGGGGGATCGACTTGTCCATCGGGGCGACGCTGGCCCTGTCCGGCATGATCACCGCGCTGACGGTCAGCGCCAACCCGGGAATGCACCCGATGGCGGCGCTTCTTCTCGGAACGGCGATCGGGCTCGCATGCGGCTCGCTGCTCGGATGGTTCGTCGCGAGGCTCGGCATTCTGCCGATCATCGCGACGCTGGGCATGATGAACGTGTTCCGCGGACTGACGTTTACGATCAGCGGCGGCAAATGGGTCAGCGCCCACCAGATGCCGGATTCCTTCACCGGCATCGCCACCGGCAGCATCCTGGGCATCAATACGCTGATTTTCATCGCGATTGTGGCATACGCGGTGTTCCACTACTTCGTCAATCATACGCGAACCGGCAGGCAAATCTATGCGGTCGGCAGCAATCCGGAAGCCGCCGTCATCAGCGGCATTCCGAAGGAGCGGCTGCTGTGGCTCGTCTACGCGATCATGGGCGCGCTCTCGGGATTGTGCGGCGTGCTGTGGGTCGCCAAGTTCGCCTCCGCCCAGGGCGACACGGCCATGGGCTACGAGCTTACGGTCATCGCGGCGTGCGTGCTCGGCGGCGTCAGCATTGCCGGCGGAGTCGGGAAAGTGTCGGGCGTGCTGGTGGGATCGCTGCTCATCGGCATGCTGAACAACGCGCTGCCGCTGCTCAACGTGTCGCCTTTCTGGCAGACGGCCATCCAGGGCGGGATCATCCTGCTGGCCGTGCTTGCCAACGTATGGGTGAAGCGGAGCGTCGACCGCAACCACCTGTTGAGGAGGAGGATCTAGATGATGGAGCCGCGCGTTTTGTCGGACAGAAAAGCGTTTGACGCCAAACGGTTCTTTTTGCAATGGGAATGGATGCTCCTCCTGCTGCTTGTCGCCGTCAACGTGATGAACGCGCAGATTTCCCCGTATTACCTGGATTTCGCCAACCTGCGGGATGCGACGATGGCATTCCTCGACAAAGCGTTCATCGTGCTGCCGATGGTGCTCGTCATCATCCTGGCGGACATTGACATTTCCGTCGCCTCCACCGTCGCGCTGTCCTCCGTCGTCATGGCGGATCTGTACAACCGGGGGGTGCCGATGGAGCTGGCGATCGTCATCTGTCTGCTCACCGGAACGCTGTGCGGCCTCCTCAACGGATGGCTCATCGTGCGCTACCGGGAACTGTCGGCCGTCATCGTCACGTTGATCACGATGATTGTGTACCGGGGCATCGCCTATGTCATTCTGGAGGATCAGGCAGCAGGCCATTTTCCGGAGTGGTTCGGTTTTCTCGGATGGGGTTACGTGGCCGGCGTTCCATTTATTCTGATCGTCTTTGTCATTTTCGCGGTGCTGTTCGGTCTGCTGCTGCACAAGACCACATTCGGAAGGCACGTCTACGCGATCGGCAACAACCCGACGGCAAGCCGTTTTTCAGGGGTTCCCGTTGACCGGGTCCGGATGATCGTGTTCACGCTGACGGGATTCATGGCGGCTGTCACCGCGCTGTTTCTGACCTCCAGGATGGGAAGCACGAGGCCGAACATCGCCAACATGTACGAACTGGAAGTGATCGCCATGGCCGTGCTCGGCGGCATCAGCACGGCGGGCGGCAAAGGGCGCATGATCGGCGCAATTCTGGCCGTTTTCCTGATCGGGCTGCTGCGGTACGGGCTCGGCCTCATCAACGTGAATGCGCAGACGCAACTGATCATTATCGGATCGCTGCTGATTGCGGCCGTTGCCGTTTCGAACCTGCGGCGCAACAAAGCGTGACGGGCGCCCGGCGCGGATTCGCCGGCCGGGCAAGCGTGAGCGGGATACCGGGCGGCCTGCCGCTTTGGTATAGAGAATAGCAGGAAAAGGGAGGATTAAAAAATGAAAAGAAGACTCATCCTGATGCTGATGTTCCTTCTGTCCATCTCGCTGCTGGCGGCTGCATGCGGCGGGAACAACAACTCCGGCAATACCGGCAATTCCGGCGCGTCCGGCACGGAAGGAAACTCGTCCGGACAGGCTGAAGCGAAGGACGACACGCCGAAGAAGCATGCCATCATCTTCAAAAATGCCGGGAACCCCTACGGGGAAAAGATGATCGAAGGCTTCCGGGAAGCGATGGCCGAATTGGGCCACGAGGTGATTGCGAAGGCGCCGGACCAACCGACGGCCGAAGCGCAAATCCAGATCATCGAGGAGCTGATCGCGCAGAAGGTGGATTCCATCGCCATTGCCGCCAATGACAGCGACGCGTTGGAGCCGGCGCTCAAGAAGGCGATGGATCGGGGCATCAAGGTGCTCTCGCTGGACTCCGCGGTCAACGCCAACAGCCGGCTGGTGCATGTGAACCAGGCGGATCCCGAGCGCATCGGCCGCACGCTGATTCAGGCGATCCACGAAATGATCGGCGGTGAAGGGCAAATCGCGATTCTGAGCGCGACGAGCCAGGCGACGAACCAGAACATCTGGATCGAATGGATGAAGAAGGAACTCGAAAATCCGGTATACGCCAATATCGAGCTGGTCAAGGTGGCCTATGGGGACGACCTGCGCGACAAGAGCGTGTCGGAAACCGAAGGGCTGCTCAAGTCGTATCCCGATCTGAAAGGCATCATCGCGCCGACCACGGTGGGGATCGCCGCCGCCGGAAAGGTGCTGACCGACAAAGGGTTGAAAGGCCAGGTGCAGTTGACCGGTCTGGGTCTGCCGAGCGAAATGGCGGAGTACATTGAAAGCGGCGTCTGCCAATGGATGTATCTGTGGAACCCGATCGATGTCGGCTATCTGGCAGCGTATGCGGCGGATGCCCTCGTCAAGGGGGACATCACCGGCGCCGTCGGCGAAACGTTCAAAGCCGGCCGGCTGGGCGAGAAGAGCATCGTCCGGGACGGGGAGGACGGCACCCAGATCATGCTCGGCGATCCGTTCCGATTCGACCAAAGCAACATCGCGGAATGGAAAAACGTGTATTAATCCCGCAACTCCCCGATTCCGCCCATGCGGCGGTTCGGGGAGTTTTTTCAGTTTTCGCTCCCCGGGCCGGCCGCAAGCTCCGCGGCGCTCTTGCCGGCCGAATAGCCGGTCGCGAACGCCGCCGTGATGTTGTAGCCGCCGGTGTAGCCGTGCACGTCGAGAATTTCCCCGCAGAAGAAGAGCCCCGGCATCAGCTTCGACTGCATCGTGCGCGGATCGACTTCCTTCAGCGAGACGCCGCCGCCGGTGATGAACGCCTGCTCGAGCGGGAGCGTGCCGTTCACCAGGATCGGCATCGCCTTGATCAGCCGGGCGAGCGACCGCAGCGCCTGGCGGGAGATGTTCGCGCACGCGGTGTCGGCGGCGATGCCGGCCAGCCGGAGCATCAGCAGCAGGAGCCGCTCCGGCATGAGCGGGCGCAGCGCGTTCTTGACCGCCCGCTTCGGTTCGGCGGCGGCGAGCGCGTTGAGTTCGCCGTACACGTCCTCCTCCGTCTGCTCCGGTTTCAGGTCGAGCGTCAGTTTGACGGGGGCGCCGCCGTTCTTCTTCCGCTCCTTCACGACGAACTGGCTGCAGCGGAGGGCGATCGGACCGGACAGCCCGAAATGGGTGAAAATCATGTCGCCTTCATGCCGGACGATCGTCCGTCCCCGCGCGTCCCATACGGACAGGGCGACGCCGCGCAGCGAGACGCCCTGCAGCTCGCGGCTCTTGATCCACGGTTCGTTCGAGGTGAGCGGCACTTCGGTCGGATACAGTTCGGTGATCGTGTGGCCGGCTTTTTCCGCCCAGGGATAGCCGTCGCCGGTCGAGCCGGTATGGGGGACCGACTTGCCGCCCGTGGCGACGATGACGGCCCGGGCCCGCAGCACGCTGCCGTCCTTGAGCTTGACGCCGGCCGCCGCGCCGTCTTCATAGAGCACGTCCGCCACCGGCCGATTCGTCCGAAGGTCGACACCCAGCTCCCGCGCCCGGCCGATGAGCGCCCGGACGACCGTCTGCGCGCTGTCCGTCACGGGGAACATCCGGCCGTCGTTCTCTTCTTTCAGCTTGATGCCGAGCTTCTCGAAAAAGGCGATGATGTCCCGGTTCGAGAACACCGAAAACGCGCTGTACAGGAACCGCCCGCCGCCCGGAATGTGGCGGATCAGCTCGTCCAGCGGTTTCGCGTTGGTGACGTTGCAGCGTCCGCCGCCCGAGATGGCCAGCTTGCGCCCGAGCTTGTCCCCCTTGTCGAGCAGCACGACCCGGGCGCCCCGTTCCGCCGCGGCGATCGAGGCCATGAGGCCGGACGGCCCGCCGCCGATGACCAGTACATCCGCATCCATATTGTCTTGCCTCCTTCAGGGTTCCGGCCGGGCTTGCCAGCAGTACGGAATGAAAGCGATAATGATAATAGAGGAAATTCGTCCCGAATGCAAAAAGGATTTCCGCCAGCCGTCCCATTTTCTCGAACAGGAGGTCATCGGAATGGACATCGTGACCGAAACGCTCACGCTGCCGACGGAGGACGGCGTTCACCTTCATGTGAGCGCCTGGTTGCCGCCCGATGCCGTGCGCGGCGTCGTCTGCATCGTGCACGGCATGGGCGAGCACGGAGGGCGATACGCCGATGTGGCGTCGGAGATGGTCCGCGCCGGGCTGGCGGTCTACGCCGTCGATCAGCGCGGCCACGGGCTGACCCCCGGCGTACGGGGACATGCGCCGTCCGCCGAACGGCTCGCGCTGGACGCCGCCCGCTTCGTCGGCATGGCCGGAGCACGGCACCCGGGGTTGCCGCTTTTCCTGTACGGCCACAGCATGGGCGGCAATGTGGCGCTCAGCTGTGCGATCCGCTGCCGGCCTCCGATCGCGGGGCTTATCCTGACCAGTCCATGGCTGCGGCTCGCTTTTGATCCGCCGCAGGGTAAGCTGCGCATCGGCCGCGTCGCCGCGGCGGTCTGGCCGAGGCTCACGTTGTCCACCGGCCTGGGGCGCGTGCTGTACCGCAACAATCCGCTGCAGAGCGAATTGGACAGCCGGGATCCGCTCCTGCACAACCGGATTTCGGCGGCAATGTTTTTCTCCATACGCGATGAGGGGGAGCGTTCGCTGCGGGAAGCGCGGCGGCAGCTTCGGGTGCCGGTGCTGCTGCTGCACGGCACGGAAGATACGGTAACGTCGTTCGCCGCCAGCAGGGAATTGGCGGAGACGCTGCGCGGGCAATGCGAGTTCGTGGCGTGGGAAGGCGGTTGGCATGAGCTGCATAACGATGTGGACCGCAAGGAAGTGCTGGATCGGATCATCGGCTGGATCAATGGCCGGATCCAGGCGTGCAGCGAGTGAAAACGGCGTGGGCGGAATGATGTAACGTGGATAGCACGCTACAGCGAGTTGAGACGGGCTCGCGGGGATGCTGTAGCGTGGATAGCACGTTACAGCGGGTTGAGATGGGTTCACGGGGATGCTGCAGCGTGGATAGCACGTTACAGCGGGTTGAGACGGGCTCGCGGGGATGCTGTAGCGTGGATACCGCGTTACAGCGGGTTGAGATGGGCTTGCGAGGATGCTGCAGCGTGGATACCGCGTTACAGGGCATTCCCGGGCACGAAATCATGTTTTGAAATCGGGAGAGGGAGAACGCCTTTGCCGGAAGTCATTGAAATCGGCGGTCTTGCGCTGAACGGCATGCTGCTGACCGCGCTGATCGCGGCGCTCGCCGGATACGGGGCGCTGCGGCTGTGGACGGCGCGGGCGCGCGCAAGCCGGTCCGGTCCCTGGGGCGACCTGACGGCCGGCGCAGCGGTGATCGCCATTATCATCTGGAAATTCGGCGTGCTGTTCCGCGAACCTTCGCTGCTGTGGGAACAGCCGCGCCTTCTGCTCGTCATCATCGGTTCGGGAACGGAGGCGGCCGCGGGATTGGCTGCCGCCGGCGTGTATTGGATCTGGCAGGCGCGCCGGAAAGGCGTCGGTTTCCTGCCGGCGCTTGATGCGATGGCGGTGACGGCGGCCGGCGGGCTGCTCGTCTGGAATCTGCTGTCGGCATTTGAGTACCGGTGGGGATATGCCGCCGTATGTGCGGCGCTGCTCGCGATCTTGATCGGAAGGCCGGCGCCGGCCGCGGGACAGGCAGCGGGAGAGACGCCCGGCAGCGCGGCCGTGCTGGCCGGCTATGTGCTCGGCGCAGGCTGCCTGACCGTCAGCCTGTTCGCCGTTCCGCCGCCGTGGGTGCGGCCGCCCATGCTGGCCGGGCTGACGAGCACGCAGCTGCTCTTCATCGCCGCCGGCCTCGCGGCGGCGGTGCTGGACGCATACAAGGACAGAACAGGATAACGTCGGCCGGCGGGGGCATACTAGCCTCGGAAGGAGGCTCTCGCATATGGCCGAACAACAAGACCGGCGCGAGCGCAAGAACGAGACGTACGAAGGGCCGAGCGCCGGCGGCCGGAGAAAGCAGGACCGGTCGGCGGCGGACCCGGCCGGCGCGGGCTACGACAAGAAAAACGACGGGCCGAACCGGCCTTCCGTCTGAAGCGGGGTGAGCGCCATGAATCGGAAACCGGATGAGCGGCCCGAGCGCCAATCCCGGCCGCGCAAACCCGCCGCCAGGAAGGCGGACCTGAACGGGACGGGCGATCCGGAGCTCGATCCGTTCGAGATCGAATTTCTGCCCGAATTCCGGGAAGGGCGCGGACCGCGCGGGCCGTTCGTGAACGAGTTCGGCGTCGTCATCGGCGACCATGACTATGCTTCGCCGAACTCGCCGCTCGAGAACTGGTCGACCGACACGGATCCGTCCGTGATGAGCGGCGACCAGTGGGTGCATCCGTTCAAGGACATCGGCTTCCGCACGGCGGAGAACCGGCGGCTGTTCGAAGAAGGGATCCCGCCCCAAAGCGGCATTTTCATGCATCCCGACAAGGATGTCGCGTATAAGGCGCATCGGACGGACGCTCCGCACGAAGGCTCGATGGGAGAAGATACGGGGCAATCGGACTGACAGGCGGTCCAGGCCGGACCGGCGAACGGTCCGGTTGCTTTTCTTTTGCGGCCGGTCGGGGGTATAATAGTTTCCAAATCCCGTTGGAGGAGTGAGCGCAATCATGTCGATGTCGTTTGAACGATATATGCTGGACATGATCCAGCCGATGCGCGACGAATTGACCAGCATCGGCTTCAAGGAACTTCGGACGCCGGAGGAAGTGGAGGCGCATCTGCCGAACGCGAAAGGGACGACGCTGGTCTTCGTGAACTCGGTGTGCGGTTGCGCGGCAGGCCTGGCCCGTCCGGGCGCAAGGCTGGCGCTGCAGCATGAGGTGAAGCCGGACCATCTGTTCACCGTGTTCGCCGGCCAGGACAAGGAAGCGACGGCGAAAGCCCGCGAATATTTCGCGCCGTATCCGCCGTCCTCGCCGTCGATCGCGCTGATGAAAGACGGCGAACTCGTCCATTTCATCGAGCGTCACCAGATCGAGAACCGTTCGGCCGAAGAGATCGCGGCGGACCTCATCGCGGCGTTCGACCAATACTGCCGCTGACGGCGCGCCGGAGGCGAACGGGATGAGCATGCAGCAGGAGATCATCGCCAAGCTCGGCGTGAAGCCCCAGATCGACGTCGAACAGGAGATCCGCAGACGCGTTGATTTCCTGAAGCAGTATGTGAAGGATGCCGGCGCGACCGGCCTGCTGATCGCGATCAGCGGCGGCGTCGACAGCGCGACGGCGGCCGCCCTGTGCAAGCGGGCGACGGACGAGCTGACGGCGGAGACGGGCCGGGAGTACATGACGCTCGGCGTGTTCCAGCCCTACCACAAGCAGGAGGACATCGAGGACAGCTACGCGGTGGCGAAGGCGCTCGGCCTGAAGTACACGGTCGAGACGCAGATCGGCGACGCGGTGGACGAGATCGCGCTGGAGGTCGAGCATGCGTTCAAGGCGATCGGCCGGCCGCGGCATCTGAGCAAGGAAGCGAAAGGGAACGCGAAAGCGCGGACGCGCATGGTCGTCCAGTACGCGCTGGCGTTCGACCTGAACCTGCTCGTTGTCGGCACAGACCACGCGTCCGAAGCGATCACCGGCTTCTACACGAAATGGGGCGACGGCGCGGTCGATCTGACGCCGCTCAGCACGCTGAACAAGCGCCAGGTGCGGCAGCTCGCCCGGGCGCTCGGCGTCCCCGACCGGGTCGTGGACAAGGCGCCGACCGCCGGGCTCTGGGAAGGGCAGACCGACGAAGGCGAGCTCGGCATTTCGTACGAAGACAACAGCGACTATCTCGAAGGCAAGGCGATCGACCCGAAGGCCGCGGCGGAGCTCGAGCGGCGGTATCGGGCCACCGAGCACAAACGCCGGCCGATTCCCGGCATCTGAAGATACCAATCGATAAACGGTCCCTCATCGGAGGGGCCGTTTTTCTATCTGTTCCGCAAAACGGATGCGCCCGCTTAAATCGGCGGGCCAGCCGTTTTTCTATACTTGACAATTTGGTGTCCAGCCATTATTTTTTAGTTAACAAAAAAGTTTGCTCAAGACAAAAATATTTGTCCAAATACACCTTAGTTGCGCATGTACATAAAATGGAGGGGTGGACGAAGCCATGTTCAAGCAGAGAATAAGCAAATCCACGGGACGGGCGTTCGCGCTTCTGGCGGCCATGCTGATGCTTGCGGCATGCGGATCGGGAGCGGGCGGAGGCGCCGAAGGCGGAGCCGGATCGGCCGGCGCAGACGGGAGCGGGGCGGACGGCGCCATCCGCGTCGTGACGACGATCGCCCAGATCGCCGAGCCGATCTCGGTCATCGGCGGCGGCAGGGTTCAGGTGACGAGCCTGATGGGACCGGGCGTCGATCCGCATCTGTACCAGGCGTCGCAGAGCGACATCCGGAAGCTGGGGAGCGCGGACATCATTTTCTGCAACGGGCTGCACCTCGAGGCGAACATGCTGCGCGCGTTCGAGGAGATCGGCAAGAGCCGGCCGGTGCTGGCCGTCGGCGAAGCCATTGCGGAGGACCGGCTGCTCACCGACGAGACCGGAGCGGTCGATCCCCACGTCTGGTTCGACATCGATCTGTGGAAGGAAGCGCTCGGTGCGGCGGTGGAGGAGCTCAAGAAGCTGTCTCCGGACGACGCGGAATTTTTCGAGGCGAACAAGCGGGACTATTTTGCGAAGATGGATGAGCTGAAGGAAGAGGCGGTGCGGAAAATGGCGTCCGTGCCGGAAAAGCGGCGGGTGCTGGTGACGGCGCATGACGCGTTTGGTTACTTCGGGCGGATGCTGGGCCTGGAAGTGGTCGGTCTGCAGGGGCTGAGCACGGAGGACGAGATCGGGCTGAGCGACATCGAGCGCACGATCGGCCTGCTCGTCGAGCGCCGGGTGCCGGCGGTGTTCGTCGAGAGCAGCATCAACCCGAAATCGATCGAGGCTGTCATCGAAGGCGCGAAGGAGCGGGGGCTGAACGTCCGGCTGGGCGGCGAGCTGTTCTCCGACGCGATGGGCGGCGCCGGCACGGAGGAAGGGACGTATCTCGGCATGTTCCGGCACAATGTGGACACGATCTATGAGGCGCTGACCGGGGAGGAGTGATCGGTGATGGAACCGGTGCTGCAAGTGAGAGGGCTCCATGCCGCATACCGCAGGACCAAGGTGCTGGATCATGTGACATTCGACGTGATGCCCGGCACGCTGACGGCGATCATCGGGCCGAACGGCGCCGGCAAATCGACGCTGCTGAAGACGATGCTCGACCTGCATCCCCGGCTGGGCGGCGAGGTCCGCTTCTTCGGCACGGCCTACCGGAACGCGAAACTCAAAGTCGGGTATGTGCCGCAGCGGGGCTCGGTGGACTGGGACTTCCCGACCGACGCGCTCGATGTCGTACTGATGGGGCTGTACGGGCGGATCGGCTGGTTCAGGCGGCCGGGACGCCGGCACCGGGAGCTGGCGCTTGAGGCGCTGGACAAGATGGGCATGGCCGACTTCGCGAAGCGCCAGATCAGCGAGCTGTCCGGCGGCCAGCAGCAGCGGGTTTTCCTCGCCCGCGCGCTCGTGCAGGACGCCGATCTTTACCTCCTTGACGAGCCGCTGGCGGGCGTGGACGCCGCGACGGAACGGGCGATCATGGAGATGCTGAGAACGCTGCGCGCCGCCGGCAAGACAGTGATGGTCGTCCACCACGATCTGCAGACGGTGGAAGACGATTTCGACCACGTGCTGATGTTGAATCGGACCGTCATCGCCCACGGCCCGACCACG
The DNA here is from genome assembly GCF_907165215.1 of Thermobacillus xylanilyticus. GTDB lineage: Bacteria > Bacillota > Bacilli > Paenibacillales > Paenibacillaceae > Thermobacillus > Thermobacillus xylanilyticus. Next base: position 26,290 of record NZ_CAJRAY010000005.1, read on the forward strand.
GAGATCTTCACGCAGGACACGATCGCCCGCACGTACGGCGGCTGGCTGAGGCGGAAGGAGCGGGTGACGGGATGATGGGACTATCGCACAACGCGCTGTGGGTGCTCGCCAGCATGCTGATGCTCGGCACGGCGGCCGGCCTGGCCGGCTGCTTCGCCTACTGGAAGCGGCAGAGCCTGATGAGCGACGCGCTCGCGCACGCGGCGCTGCCGGGCGTCGTCATCGGCTTCGCGATTCTCGGGTTCAAGAGCCTGCCCGTCATGCTGCTCGGCGCGGCGGCGAGCGCGCTGCTCGGCGCATGGGCGGTCACGGCGATCCGGGCGCACAGCCGGGTCAAGGAAGACACCGCGATGGGCATCATCCTGTCCGTTTTCTTCGGACTCGGCATCATGCTGCTCACGATGGTGAACCGGATGCCGGGCGGCGGACAGAGCGGACTGGACGGGTTCATTTTCGGGCAGGCGGCGGCGATGGTGCGGCAGGATATGCGGACGATGACGGCGGTCGCGGCCGTCGTGCTGCTCGTCGTTCTGATCTCGTTCAAGGAGTGGAAGCTGTATCTGTTCGATCCGGCGTTCGCCCGCGGAATCGGGCTGTCCGGCCGGCTGATGGAAGCGGCGTACCTGACGCTGCTCGTCGTCATCATCGTCATCGGCATCCAGGCGGTCGGCGTCATCCTGATGGCCGCGCTGCTCATTATCCCGGCCGTCAGCGCGCGCTATTGGACGAACGCGTTCGGGACGATGCTCGCGCTGTCGGCGCTGTTCGGCGGCGGTGCGGGCGTGGCCGGAACGTATGTCAGCACGCTCGGCGACGGCTGGCCGACCGGTCCGTTCATTGTGATCGCGGCCGCGGGAATTTTTCTCCTGTCGCTTGTCTTCGGCACGCGAAAAGGGCTGTTCGTGAAGGCGATGCAGCGGCGTGCGCAGATGCGGCGCCTTAAGCCGCAAGCTGTCCGGCGAGATCCGCTGGCGGAAGGAGAGGCGCTGCCATGAGCTACGACGGATGGATTCTGTTGACCGCGTCACTTGTCGGCCTCGTCTGCGGCCTGGTCGGCGCGCTGCTCATTCTGCGGCGCATGGCGATGATGGCAGACGCGATCAGCCACTCCGTGCTGCTCGGCATCGTCATTGCGTATCTCGTCACGCGGGAGCTGTCCGGCGCGCACATGCTGCTCGGCGCGGCGGCGGCCGGCCTGCTCACGGCGGTGCTCGTGCAATGGCTGCATGCGCGCGGCGTGCAGCAGGAAGCGTCGATCGGCATCGTGTTCACGACGCTGTTCGCGATCGGCGTCGTGCTGATCGCGACGCAGGTCGGCAACGCGCACCTCGACGTGCAGCACGCGCTGATGGGCGAGATTACGTTCATCCCGTGGGAGACGACGCGCGTTCCGGGGCTCGGCGAGATTCCCGAGTCGGTGCTGACCCTGCTCATCGTGCTGCTCGTCGTCGGCGGGCTGATCGCCGCGTTCTACAAGGCGTGGAAAATCACCTCGTTCGACCCGGCACTGGCGGCGGCGCTCGGCATCCCGGTTGCGTTCATGCATTACCTGTTCATGACGATGATCTCCGTGACGGCGGTGGCCGCCTTCGACGCGGTCGGCGCGGTCATGGTGATCGCGATGCTGATCACGCCCGCCGCAGCTGCCTATCTGTGGACGGACCGGCTGTCCGTGATGCTGCTGCTCAGCGGCCTGTTCGGCGTACTGGCCGCCTTCGCCGGCTACGCCGCCGCCTGGGTGCTCGACACGTCGATCTCGGGATCGATGGCGTTCGCGACGGGCGTGCTGTTCCTGATCAGTTTTCTCATCTCGCCGCGGCACGGCCTGGCTGCGAGGCGGCTGCGCGCGCATGCGGCGGCCGGCCGGTTGAAAAGCTGAGGCAATAACCTGGCAATCCCGCTCGCGCTCGTCTCCTTCCGCAGGCCGTCTCCGCGGGTTCGTCCCGCAATATGGCCGAAATGGGGGGCACGGGCGCGATTTTCATGTATAATGGATACGAATACGGGTTTGCTTCGGGAGGTTGACATTGAACAAACAGCATCTTTATCTTCAGCGTTCGCAGGACATGTTGTGGCTTACCGAGGACGAGCAGGACAATCTGAAGATCAGCTACCGGATCCGGGATGTGCTGTTCGAGGAGCAAAGTCCGTTCCAGCACGTCATGGTGCTCGATTCGTACGATTTCGGGCCGATGCTGGTGCTGGACGGCGTCGTGCAGACGACGTCGGCCGACGGCTACATCTACAATGAAATGCTCGCGCACATGCCGCTGTCGGTGCATCCCGCGCCGCGCCGCGTGCTCATCATCGGGGGCGGCGACTGCGGCGTCGCGAAGGAAGCGGCCAAGTACGACGCCGTCGAGACGATCGATCTCGTGGAGATCGACGAGGCCGTCGTCCGGGCCTGCAGGCGGTACATGCCGGACGTGTCCGGCGGGGAGCATCCGGACCCGCGCATCCGCCATCATTACACGGACGGCGTCGCGTTCGTCAAGAACAAGCAGGGCGCATACGATGTCATCATCGTCGATTCATCCGACCCGGTCGGGCCCGCCGAGCAGCTGTTCAGCACCGAATTCTACCGGGATCTGCACAGCGCGCTGAACGAAGGCGGCCTGATGGTCTGCCAAAGCCAGTCGCCGATCTTCCACAAAGACGTCATGATGCGCTCCTGGGAGCGGATCGGCAAGCTGTTCCCTTACATCCGAATGTTTACGGCCGTCGTTCCGACGTATCCGGGCGGGCTGTGGAGCTTCACGCTCGGCTCCAAGCGGCCGCTTCCGGCGCCGGAAGATATCCGTTTCGATAAAGAAGCGCGCTATGTGAACGAGAACGTGCTGCGGGCATCGTTCGCGCTGCCCGCGTTTCTGGAGAAGCTGGTCGCGGATCGTTCCGCGCAATGACCGGCAAGAACAGAAGCCTTGTCTGCAACTTTGTTGCGGACAAGGCTTCTTTGCTGCGGGGAGCAGCGCGGACCGGATTACTCCGCGGCTTCCTGGCCGGAGGGTTCCAACGGTTTCCCCGCCTCGCGCAGCGCCCGGCTGCCGGCCAGCCACAACGCCATGAGGCTGAACAGGGCGCCGCTTCCGACAAGCAGCCATTCGACCGGCACGATGTCTGCGGCCGGGCCGAAGATCAGCATGCCGATCGGCAGCATGGACGTGGAGATCATGCTGAACACGCCGAATACCCGCCCCATGTACGCGCTGTCCACTTTCTCCTGCAATATGACCTGGGCCGGCGTGTTGATTAGCGGCGCCGAGACGCCCGCGAGCCCCATGATCGCGAGGTAAACCCAGAACGAGGGCACGACGCCCAGGCCGACCGTGCAGAGGCCGAACAACACGCACGCGAGCAGGAGCGTATGCGTCCGGTTCCGGAAGCCGCCCCATGAGGCGATCAGCGCGCCTCCCGCCATCATGCCGATCGAGAACACGATCTCGATGGCCGTCAGCCGCCAGTAGTCGCCGCCGAACGTGCGCGTCACCTGCAGCGGCGTCAGAAACGCGGCGGGCGCCATGAGCAGGAAAGCCAGGGCGAAGAACGCGAAGTATTGCTTCAGGAAGACATGGTTTTGGATAAAGCGCAGGCCCTGCTTCATTTCCTCGAAATAGCCGCCCGGTTCCTTGCCGGCTTCCACGCGATGATCGGGGACGGCTACCCAGGTCAGCAGAATGGCGATGGCGGCGGCCGCGGTGACGACATCGATGAGGAAAATGATCTCGATCGACGCGAACGAGAGCAGCGCGGCGCTGACGATCGGCGCAACCAGCATCATGAAGGCGTTCATGCTCCCGAACGTGCCGTTCACCGTGGTGAGCTTCTCTTCCGGCACGATCTGGGGCAGCAGCGCGCCGACCGCGGGCGTCTGAATGCCGGATCCCGCGGCGCGGACCGCCGATATGGCGAAGAGCAGCCACAGCGCTTGATATCCGGCCCAGAACAGCAGGACCAGGACGAGGGTCGCGGCGGCGATGCCGGCATCGGCGAGCGCGATCAGCAGTTTTCGATTGTACCGGTCGGCCCATACCCCGGCGAACGGCGAGAGGAGGAAGGTCGGCAGGAAACCGCAGATGATCGAGATCATCATCATGACGCCGGATTCCGTGGACAGTGTAATGTGCCACAGAATGGCGTATTGCACCAGCATGGACCCGAACAGTGAGACGGCCTGGCTGCTCAGGAACAGCGCGGTGTTCTTCTTCCAGTTCGATTGCGCGGTCAGCGTGTTGGTCAACGGCTCATCCACTCCATGGCCTCAGCCGGTCTTCGTCGTTTACTTCATACAGTATGACACAAGAAAGCCGTTCATTTCCAGTCGGATTTCCCGCCGGGCCATTCCATGAAAACGCGCTCCTTGAATCCTTTGATCCGGCCGAACGGTTCCCGCACCCGCTTCGACTCGACGAACCCCATTTTGTCGTACAGCCGCCGGGCTTCCGTGTTCGTATCCATCAGGTCGAGGGCATACCGGCGATAAGGCGCATGCTGCAGGACGAAGCGCAGCAGCGCGGACGCCACTCCTTGCCGGCGCGCGGCGGAGGACGTGGCTACACATTCGATGTATCCCGTGCCTTCGGGGTACCATTTCCCTTTCACAAATTCGCCTTTCATGACCCGGTATGCAATGCTGCTCTTCAGTAAGCCGAACGATTTCCTCATCCGTTCCCGGTCCAGACGGATCGCCTGCTTCGTACGATCCGAGCAGGCGAGTATGCCGACGACGGCGCCGTTCCGGACGGCCAGCCAGAAGGCATCCGGATTGATCATCGGCGCGAACGCGTCCGCGAGTCTGTCCCGGTCGGGCGACAGGAAGGACAGCTCCCGGTAGAACCCGTCAACGAACACGAGCGCCGCTTCGCGGCGGACGGACTCGCCGCAGCCGCTCATCGGCCGGATCTCCATGACATCAGCATTCATGCGGCATCCTCCTTTGCAGGGCGGGACGGACCGCTGCCGTAACGCCGTCCCGACGGCTTTGTTCTCAACATAAAGGATGCGGTCCGGTGATGACCACCTGCCATGGATGTATAATGGAATCATCCTGGAGTTGGAGACGGACAGGTACCGCCCGGCCGAGATGTAACGTCAGGATGGCGGGCGGTCAAGGAGGCGGACATGGACAGAAGAGGGAAAGGCGTTGTCTATGCCGGCATCGGATGGACGGTGCTGTTCGCCGTGATGAGCTTCTATTGGGCGGCGGGCGGCATGATCGGCGTGGAATCGCTCGGCGGAGCGGTCTACGAGAAGGCGCTGGAACGGGATCCGGAATTTGCCGCCATCGTGTGGGCGACCGGATTCGTCAAGCTGGCCGGCGCGGTGCTGCTGCTGCTTCTGCTCGGCCGCCGCGGGTCTTTCCGGCGGCTGCTCGCGTGGATCTGCATGGTCGCCGGGGTGCTGATTTTTCTGTACGGACTCGCCAACTTCGTGACGATCTCGCTGGCCGGGTTGAACGTGCTGGATTTCGACCTGAGCCGTCATGCGATGGTCTGGCGGCTGGTCTTCTGGGAGCCGTTCTGGATGGCTGGCGGATGGCTTTATTTTGCGGCGGGCAGAAAACGCATTGCAGGGGTGAAGCCGATTGATTGAACCGTCGGAGGTGGGCCGCCTTGGCCAAATGGGACAACATGCTGGCCATTCTGTGGATGCTCAGGTCGCGCCGCAAAATGACGGCGGCGGAAATCGCGGATGCGCTGGAAATCAGCGTGCGCACCGTGTACCGCTACATGGACGCGCTCTGCGCCTGCGGGGTGCCGATTATCTCCGATGCCGGGCATGACGGCGGTTTCCGGCTGCCGGAGCATTTCAACGCGGACGTGCCGCTGCTGCTTTCCGCGTCCGAACTGAAAGCGATCGTGGAGGCGGCGAAATTCGCGGAAGGCGCGGGTTACCCGCATACGGCGGATTTGCAGCGGGCGCTCGGCAAGATCCGGCAGCGGATGAACGAAGCGCAGCGCGGTGAGCTGCAGCGCTTGACGGGCAGTCTGGAAGTGATCGCTCCCGCGCAAGGCCCGTCCCTGGCCGACCGGCTGCGCCGCTTGGAAGAGGCGGCTCAGGCCGGATGCACGGTGCGGGTCACCTATCAGAAAGAATCGGGGGAAGTCAGCGAGCGCAAGCTGGATCCGCACGGCCTGGCATACCGCAATCATCACTGGTATGCGGTCGCATACTGCCACCAGGCGGGAGAGCTGCGGACGTTCCGCGTGGACCGGATGACGGACCTGCGGGAGACGGAAGAACGGTTCGCCAGACCGGAGCGGTTTTCCGCCGCCGAGTTTTTCCGGGTGCAGACGGACGAGCGAAGGGAAGCGGACGGACCGATCGTCCGGATCTGCCTGGAAGGCGACGCGGAGAGTCTGGACGCCGTCTGCCGCCACTGGCATTTGCAGCACATGGTGACCGACCGCGGCGACGGCGAGGTGTGCCTGGAAATGGACGAGCCGACGATGGACAAGTATATGCCGGTTTACCTCATGACCTTCGGCACGAGGCTCCGCGTTGTCCGTCCGGAGCGGCTGAAGCGGCAGGTCACGGAGCGGGCGCGGCGCATCATGGAATTCCATGCGGACTTGACTGACAGCGGTTGTCAGGAGAGACCATTAGAATGGAAATGAACATCCATTAACGCGAAGGAGAGGGTTCTGGTGAGCGACGCAACCGTCCGGCAGCGATACGATTACCACGTCTGGGCGAACACCCGGCTGTTCAATCGTCTGGCGGAGCTTCCGGAAGACATATGGCATGCCGAAATCCGGAGTGTGTTCCCTTCCATATCCGGCTGTTTTGCCCACATCTATCGGTTCGACCGGCTCTGGCTGGCCGTGCTCGAAGGCGTTCCGAATGCGGAGATTTTTCCGAAGATTCCCGTGTGGCAGGAGGAAGCGCAAGGCCGCAGCCTGGAGGAGATGCGCGGTTTGTTCGCGGCGGTTGCCGGCGATTTCCGGAGCTGGCTGCGGGAACAACGCGATCTGGAACGGCCGCTTGCGATCGAGCACCCCCAATACGGCCGGCTCGAGACGCGCTATGCGGACATCGTCGAACATGTGGTGAATCACGGCACGTACCATCGCGGCAACATCGCGGCGATGATCCGCCAACTGGGCTATCCGGGAACGGCGACCGACTATGTGTTCTATCTGATGGAGAAAAGCAACGGCGCGGACACGGCGGCAGCGGCCGAATGACAAGCGCGGCCCGGCACCCGGGATCTCGGGGAGCCGGGCTTTGCCGTATGCCGTTGACAATGGATCAAGACAACGTTAATTTATAACTAACTAATTAGTTAGTTATAAGGGAGTGCCCGGTATGGCGAGAAAAGGTGAGGCCAGCCGCAGCCGGCTGCTTGCCGCCGCGGAACGGTTGTTTGCCGAGCGGGGCGTGAAGGGGACAACGGTCAGCGCAATCGTGGCGGAGGCCGGACTCACACAGGCGGCGTTCTATTTGTATTTCAAGAGCAAGGAAGACATGGTGGAGGCGTTGGTGAACCGGTTCGGCGAGATGCTGGATCAATATACGGACGCGGGCAGGCTGGTCGACCAATATCCGCCGGACGAACTGGAGGAGCGAATTGCGGCCGTATTCGTCGGATTGTTCGAGTTGCTTGGCAAAAACGCCAATCTCACCCGAATCGTCCTGCAGGATACGGAGGCGGGGGAGCGTTATCGGGACCGGATCGTCGAACAGATCGCGCGCAACATGCGGCGCAATCAGTCGCTCGGCATCGTCGATTCCGGGATTGAGCCGGTGATTGCCGCCGAAGCGATCGTCGCATCCGTCGAACGGCTCGTCTTTCGCTATACAGTAACGGGGGAACAGACGGCGGAGGAGCTCGGCCGGCATGCGGCGCATCTGTTCCTGAACGGGTTGCTGCCAGGCGGCGGACCCAGGGGCAAGGAAGGAGCGCGGCAGGCATGAGCGTCACGGATCTGCTGGCAGCGATTGACGGTCGGATCGACCTGGCGAGCGTGCTGTGGCTGCTGCCGCTGACGTTCGTGTTTCATGATTTCGAAGAGATCCTGAAGGTCGAAAACTGGCTGTGCCGGCGGGGAGAGGCGGTACTCGGTATGGTGCCCGTCCGTTTCCGGCATTTCCTTCAGGATACATTGCGGATGAATACGAAACGGTTTGCGGAAGATGTGCTGTGGATTTATACGGTCATCTTCGGCGTTACGGCGATGGCGGTATTTTTCGGCATCTACCTCCCGTACCTCGCAGTGTTGGCCGTCTATTTCCTGCATGTCTTCACGCATCTCGGCCAAGCGGTGGTGCTTCGCATGTACACGCCAGGGGTGACGACGGCGGTGCTGATTGCCCTGCCTTACTCGCTGTACGCCTACTACCGGCTGTTGAGCGGCGGGGTTATCGGGTGGGATGACGCTTTGCGCGGCTTGGCGCTCGCGGTGCTGTGTCTGCCGCTCTTGGCCTGGCTGGTGCTGGAGGGCAGGCGCCGGACCGTTAACCGTGCTTGATTCGCGGTGAAATGATGGAAGCGGTTCCGGACAAATTTCATGGAGAGCTTGAACCCGCTGTTCAGCAAAACCGGCACGATCATCTTTGAAGTCGCCGAGGAAGTTGAGACGTCCGCCGACAAACCGCTGGAGCTGTGTTTGACGTAAGGTCATTCATCTCCCGAAGACCGGGCGTGCGGGATCATCCGCGCGCCCGGTTTTTCGTTGTCGGCGGGAGTAGTTATTGTGAAGTATTTTACGTTATTTTCAGCCGATCTCCGGTTGTATTCCATCCATGGAAAGCATGATGCCGCCGTGCTTCCCGGCAACATTTATGTAATAAAACATTACACAATAGAATTGAATCACGGCTTATCGGGCCAACAAAGCAGGTTGACACCAGAAACAGACACCCATTATACCCCATAAACAAAATAAAAAGCGAATTTTCTGATATGCGTATTGAAAATCACGACAACAGATCTTATAATCATGTGTAAACAAATATAACACAATAAGGGATAGGAGTGAGAGAGAACATGACGTATGTGAGGCCGGATCTGATCGTGCAGCAGATGGTGGAGGCCGGGGCCAGGAAGGCGGCGCTGCCGGCGCGCCAATTGGTGCTGCGCGGTTTTCTGGGCGGCGCATTGCTGGCTTTCGCCACCACGCTTGCGTTCCAGGTGGCGCTCGAGACGACGCCGATTGTCGGTGCGCTGCTCTTTCCGGTCGGCTTTGTCATGATCGTACTGCTGGGAATGGAACTTGTGACAGGAAACTTCGCACTGATCCCGCTGGCGGTCAAGGAACGGAAAGCGACGGCCGGCAGCATGCTGGCCAACTGGGCGTGGGTGTCGGTCGGCCACCTGCTGGGGTGCGCGGTGTACGCCTGTCTGTACGGCATTGCGGTAACGGCGATGGGCAGCAACATGGACGCGGCCATGGCCCAGCGGCTCATCCAGGCGGCGGAAGCGAAGACGATCGCTTACGAGGTGCTCGGGGCGTCCGGATGGGGGATCGTGTTCGTGAAGGCGATCCTGTGCAACTGGATGGTGACGATGGGCGTGGTGATGGGCATGACGTCCAGCTCGACGTCCGGCAAGATCGTCGCCATGTGGCTGCCGATTCTGACGTTCTTCGCGCAAGGTTTTGAACACGCGGTTGTGAACATGTTCGTCATTCCGGCCGGCATGATGCTGGGGGCGGATGTGAGCGCGGCGGATTGGTGGCTGTGGAACCAGATCCCGGTGCTGCTGGGCAACGTGCTCGGCGGGTTCCTGTTCACCGGCATGGCGATCTATGCCGCCCATCGCTCGAAGGGCGAAGCGCCGGCCGCAAGACCGCAGGGAACCGCCGCCGTGCTGCCCGCAGCGGGTCAGGCGGTAGAAGCGAAATGAGCGGCGGGCCGGGCAAGGTCTATTTGGTCGGCGCCGGACCGGGGCACGAGAAGCTGATCACCGTCCGCGGGCTGGAGCTGATCCGGGAGGCGGACTGCATCGTGTACGACCGGCTGGCGGGTCCCGATCTGCTGAAGGAAGCGCGGCCCCGGGCCGAGCGGATCTACTGCGGAAAATCGCCGCACGGCCACGTGATGAAGCAGGACGAGATCAACGCGCTGCTGGTGGAGAAGGCCGGGAGCGGGAAACGCGTCGTCCGGCTGAAGGGCGGTGACCCGTTCATTTTCGGCCGGGGAGGCGAAGAAGCGGCGTACTGCCGGAAGCACGGCGTGCCGATCGAAGTGGTGCCGGGCGTGACGGCGGCCGCCGCGGCCGCAGCCTGGGCCGGCATTCCGCTGACCGACCGGACGGCGGGGGCGGCGTCGGTCGCCCTGAACACCGGGCATCGGCAATGCGGCGAGCCGGCGGTCGACCCGGACCGGCTCAAGAGCCAGGCGACGGCGGACACGCTCGTCATCTATATGGGCATGAAAAACCTCGCGCTCATCTGCGACCTTCTGATGGAAGGCGGCCGACAAGCGGACACGCCGACAGCCATTATCGAGAATTGCACGATGCCCGGACAGCGGACGCTCGTGACGACGCTCGGACATGCAGCGGAGGATGCCCCCCTGGGAGGCTTCAAGGCTCCTTCGCTCGTGGTGATCGGCCGCGTCGTCGACCTGCTCGAACAGATTCACTGGTCGGGCGCAACCGTGCTCTACTCCCGGGACGTCCGCGCGGATGAACCGGTGTACCGGATCGGCTGAAGCCATTTCAATGATAACGGGAGGCATTTCTTATGAGAAAAAAGCTGGTTCTGATCGGCAACGGCATGGCGGGAGTCCGTACGGTGGAAGAGCTGCTCAGAGCTGATCCGAGCCTGTACGAGATCACGATCATCGGCAAGGAGCCGTATCCGAACTACAACCGCATCCAACTGTCCTCGGTGCTGCAGGGCGACAAGAAGATCGATGACATTTTCCTGAACACCTATGAATGGTACAGCCGGAACGGCATCACGCTGCACACCGGCGAGGAAGCGACGCTGATCGACCGGCAGCGGAAACGGGTGCTGACCGACAAGGGTCGGGAAATCCCTTACGACAAGCTGATCGTCGCCACGGGGTCGCTGCCGTTCATGCTGCCGCTGCCGGGTGCGGACAAGGAAGGCGTCATCGCGTTCCGCGACATCAAGGATTGCGAGACGATGATGGAGACGGCCCGCCATTACCGGAAGGCGGTCGTCATCGGCGGCGGTCTGCTCGGGCTCGAGGCGGCGAGAGGGCTGCTCAACCTGAAAATGGACGTTACGGTCGTGCACATTTTCCACCACTTGATGGAGCGGCAGCTGGACGAGACGGCGGCGATCATGCTGCAGGCGGAACTGGAGAAGCAGGGCATGCGTTTCCTGCTGTCGAAGCAGACGACGAAAATTATGGGCCCCAAGCGGGTGACGGGCGTCATGTTCGCGGACGGCTCGACCGAGAAGGCGGATCTCGTCGTCATGGCGGTCGGCATCCGGCCCAATGTGGAGATGGCCAAGCGAAGCGGCCTAGAGGTGAACCGCGGGATCGTCGTGAACGACTACATGCAGACGAGCGATCCGGACATCTACGCGGTGGGCGAATGCGCGGAGCACCGGGAGATCGTGTACGGGCTGGTGGCGCCGCTGTACGAGCAGGGGCAGGTGCTGGCGAAACATCTCGCCGGCGTGCCGACCGACCCGTACACCGGATCGGTCACGTTTACCTCGCTCAAGGTGTCCGGCGTGGATGTCTATTCGGCGGGCGAGTTCCGGGACGGAGGCAATACGCGCGCCATCCGCATCCATGACGAGGCCCAGGGCATATACAAGAAAATTCTCGTCCGGGGCAATCGGGTGGCCGGCGCGGTGCTGTTCGGGGACACATCGGACGGGCAGAAGCTTTTCTCCCTGATCCGCAAGCGGGCGGACATCAGCGCGTTCGGCAAGCTCAGCCTGTTCGGCGGCGCCGATGAAGCGGCGGCCGGCACGGATTGGGCGTCCGTGCCCGACGACGAGATGATCTGCGGCTGCAACGGCGTGTCCAAGGGCGTGATCGTGGACGCGATCCGGAACCGGGGCTGCACGACGGTGGAGCAGATCAAAGGCTGCACCAACGCGTCCCGTTCCTGCGGCCGATGCAAGGGCCAGGTGGCGGAGATTCTGCAGCATATGCTCAGCGAGCTCGGCGAGTCCGCGGCAGCGGCGCCGGTCAAGGCGGGCATGTGCGGATGCACGACACTGTCGCATGACGAGGTTCGCCGGGAAATTCGGGCGAAAGGGCTGCGCTCGACCCGCGAAGTGATGCACGTGCTCGGCTGGAGCAATCCGGAAGGCTGCTCGAAATGCCGTCCGGCGCTCAACTACTACCTCGGGATGCTGTTCCCGGAAGATTACGAGGACGAATCGGATTCCCGCTTCATCAACGAGCGGGTTCACGCCAACATCCAGAACGACGGCACGTTCTCGGTCGTGCCGCGGATGTACGGCGGCGTGACGAGTCCGGAACAGCTGCGCAAGATCGCGGACGTGGCGGAGAAATACAACGTGCGCATGGTCAAGGTGACCGGCGGCCAGCGGATCGACCTGCTCGGCGTCAAGAAAGAAGATCTTCCGAAAATCTGGGAAGAACTCGACATGCCGTCGGGCTACGCCTACGGCAAGGCGATCCGGACGGTCAAGACGTGCGTCGGTTCGACGTTCTGCCGGTTCGGCACGCAGGACTCCATCCAGATGGGCATCGACATGGAGCGGAAGTTCGAGCGGCTGTACACGCCGCACAAGGTGAAGATGGCGGTCTCCGGCTGCCCGCGGAACTGCGCCGAGTCCGGCATCAAGGATATTGGCGTGGTCGCCATCGAAGGCGGCTGGGAGATCTACGTGGGCGGCAACGGCGGCGTGGAGCTGCGGGCGGCGGAACTGCTCGTGACGGTCAAGTCGCCGGAGGAAGTGCTCGAATGGTCGGGGGCTTTTCTCCAATATTACCGGGAGAACGCGCAGTACCTGGAACGGACTTCGCACTGGATCGAGCGCGTCGGTCTGAAGCACGTGCAGGATGTGCTGGCCGATCCGGAGACGCGCCGGGAGCTGAACGAACGGCTGGACGTCGCGCTGTCCGTGACGAAGGATCCGTGGAAGGAACGGGTGGCAAACCCCGAGCTCAGAAAGCAGTTCGAACCGATCACGATCGGCTGAGGCGGAGCGAAAGGAGAGAGGGCCATGCCCAGATACTGGATCGGAAACGCGGAGGACATTCCGAGATGCGGCGCCAGGTCGGTGTTTCTGAACGGACGCCAGTTCGCGGTGTTCCATCTGTCGGACGGGTCGTTCCATGCGATCGAGAACCGCTGCCCCCACAAGGGCGGTCCGCTGTCGGAAGGCATCGTCAGCGGCAAGTACGTCTTCTGTCCGCTGCATGACTGGAAAATCGACGTGACGGACGGCCGGGTGCAGGCGCCGGACCGCGGCTGCGTACGGACTTATGATGTTGAAATCGAAGGCGGCAAGATCTATATTCTACTCGATGAAGCAAACTGGACAGAAGCGGGATGAACGGCGCGCATGTTGTCGAATTTGAAGATCGATGTTGATCAGATCCGGACGTTCGTGTGTGTGGCGGAACATGGCAGCATTTCGAGGGCGGCCGAGGCGATGGGGGTCAGCCCGTCGACCGTGAACAGCCGGATCCGGGCGCTCGGCAAGGAGCTGGACGCGAATCTGGTGGAGCGCTCCGGGAAAGGAGTCGCCCTTACGCCCAAGGGCGAGCTGCTGCTCGGCTACCTGATGCGGTCGCTCGACCTGCTGGAGGAAGGCGCGGCCGAGGTGAAGCGTCTGAAGTCGCGGGAGCAGCCCGCGCTGATTGCGGCGGACGCGGAGATCGGCACCTGGTTCCTGCCGCAGGTGATGGCGCTGTACCGGGAAAAATATCCGGACGTCCACACCAACGTGATGCTTACGGACAGTTCGATCATCATCGATTGGGTCATGAACGGCAAGGTGGACATCGGCCTGATTCAGGGGCCGGTCGTCCACAAGGGGGTCAAGGCGATGAAGATCTGTTCATCGCCCGTGATCCCGGTTTTCTCTCCCCGGCACCCGCTCGCGGACAAGGGGGTGCTCACGGCCCGGGATCTGACGGAGCACCGGCTCATCGCCCCCGGCCAGCCTTCGGATGAATGGGGGCGGATCCGCCAGTGGTTCGCCCGGCAGAAGACGGCGTTTCCTCAGGCGGTGACCGCCGATCATCCGGAGACCATGAAGCAGTTCGTGTACCGGGACATCGGCTACACTTTCAGCCCGCTGCTTGCCGTTCAAGAGGACGTGAAGTCCGGCCGGCTCCGGACGGCTGCCTTGAGGCCGGCGCTCCCGATCCATCGGGACGCCTACATGGTCAGCCACCGGAGCCTCCCGATGCGCCGGGTGGCGGCGCAATTCAGGGATTACTTGCTGCAGGAAGCGTTCGCTTCGTGAACGGCGGGAATCGGCGGGGAGGAGAAGGAAAGTGGACTTGCAGCAACTGACCACGTTTATGGCGGTGTCGTCGGAACGGAGCCTCGTCGGGGCGTCCCGCAAGCTGGGCGTTTCCCAGCCGACGGTGACCGCCCGCATGCAGCAGCTCGAAGAGGAACTGGGCGAGCATCTGATCATCCGTGCCGGACACGAAGCCGTGCTGACCCCTGCGGGCGAAGTGTTCCGCTCCTATGCGGAACGGGCGCTCCAGGTGCTGGCGGCCGGACTGACCCGGCTGCAGCACGAGTCGTTCGAACGTTCCCTGAAGATTGCCGGAACCTCGATGTTCAACACCTGCGCATTGCCGGATCTGCTGGCCCGCTTCGACCGGCAGGAGAACGGGGTGCATATCCAGGTGCTGACCGGCTCGACGCCGGCGATCCTTGAATGGCTGCAGGATCAGGTGGCGGACCTGGGGTTTGTGCACGGCACGGCCGCAATGCCGCATGTCCGGCTGGTGCCGCTCTACAGCGAGGAGCTTCACCTGTTCGTGCACCGGCTGCATCCGCTCGCGTCCCGGGAAGTGGTATCGCTCCACGATCTGCGGGACGAGACGTTCATCGTCGGCAGGCGCGACGACGACACGCGCGATCTGATCGAGAGCCGGTTCCGGCAGGAGGCGTTCCGGCCGGCGCATGTGATGGAGATGGATCACGTCAGCGGAATGAAGCAGATGCTGCTGGCCGGCATGGGGGCGGCGTTCCTTCCGGAATCCGCCGTCCGCGAAGAGCTCAGGAGCCGCAAGGTGAAGAAGCTCGAGCTCGACGGCTCCCCCCTGATGCAGCGAATCTCGCTCGCGGTGCCCGACCGGTCGTTGAACCCGGTCACCCGCGCATTCGCGGTGTACAGCCTCAAGTCGTTCCGGGCGGACCCACTGCCGCTCGAAGTCCGGCGGCTGCTGGGTCTCGGCTGACGTGAAAGGGGGGAGAGAGATGCTCAGCCTTGAGGGAAAACAGATCGCGGTTACCGGCGCCCGCAAGCAGGACGAGGTGAAACAGCTGGTGGCCAATTTCGGCGGCGTGGCGCACATCCGGCCCGCCCAGGGGACGATTCTGACCGACGAGGAGGAGATTGGACCGGCGATGCGGCGGGTGATTGCCGAAGGAGCGGACTGGGTGATCTTCACCACCGGTCAGGGGGCGCAGCGGCTGCTGGATGTGGCGCGGCAATCCGACATGCTGTGGGACTGGCTCCGCCTGCTCCGGGCGGCCCGGGTGGCCGCCCGCGGCTACAAGACGCGCAAGTTTCTCAAGGAATGGGCGATTTCGCCGGCCGTATCCGACGATGACGGCACATCCGCCGGTCTGATGCGCGCGTTCGGCGAAGCGCCGCAGCTGGACGGACGGAAGGTCGTCGTGCAGCTTCACGGGGAGCGGCCCGAGCGGCTGCTGCGATGGCTGGAGGACAACGGAGCGGTCGTGGAGACACTCATGCCCTATATCCACGTGCCTCCTCCGGAATCCGACATCCGGTCGTTCCTGGAAGAACTGCAGGAGCGGAAATTCGACGCCGTGGCGTTCACGAGCGCGCTGCAGGTGCGCTATCTGTTCGAGATGGCCGGCCGGTTCGGGATGAAGGAGATGCTGCGCAGCCGGCTGTCGGGAGACGTGCTGGCGGCCGCCGTCGGGAAGGTAACGGCGGAGGCGCTGGAAGAGGAAGGGGTGGCGCCGGTGCTTCAGCCTTCCGACCAGCGGATCGGCTCGCTCGTCGTCAAGCTGGCGCGGTATTTTCAAACCGGAAGTTTCGATGAGTCGCAATAGGCATGAAGCGTCAAGGGGACCTGGAATAGCCGGGTTCCCTTTTTTTGGTGCACAAATGCACCAGATCGGGGCGGTTGGTGCGCGTATGGGCGGATCTGGTGCACAAATGCACCATATCGGGGCGGTTGGTGCGCGTATGGGCGGATCTGGTGCACAAATGCACCAGATCGGGGCGGTTGGCTCGCGTAATGGGCGGATCTGGTGCACAAATGCACCAGATCGGGGTGGTTGGTGCGCGTATGGGCGAATCTGGTGCACATATGCACCATATCGGGGCGGTTGGCGCGCGTATGGGCGAATCTGGTGCACAAATGCACCAGATCGGGG
>NZ_CAJRAY010000005.1:42803-112416 GCF_907165215.1 Thermobacillus xylanilyticus
AGTTGGTGCGCGTATGGGCGGATCTGGTGCACAAATGCACCAGATCGGGGCGGTTGGTGCGCGTATGGGCGGATCTGGTGCACAAATGCACCAGATTCTTGCGCATTGCGCAGATCCCCGGGCCGGATCACTTTCGCCTTGTTCCCGGGCTGCAGGAAAAAGGGCGGCAAAAGAGGCGAACCGCCCGCACGGGGACGGAAGGCGGCCGGCCGATCCGGAGCGGGCGGGAAAACGGCGGAAACCCGGTCAAGGCCGCTGCCCGTAAAACGCGCGGACTTTCTCCCAAGCGTTCACCCGGAGATCGATATGGCTGTACTTGTTCACGGCGCTCCCTCCGTTTCCTGTTGAATCCTGCGCAGCGCTTCTTCCCAATGCCGCCGCATCAGTTCCCGGATATAGACGTCATCGAGCATTTCCTGATGGATCGCGACGGTCGTCTTGCCCTGGCTCGCGGGCAGGACATACAGCTGCAGCCGGGACGGACGCTCCCATTCCGGCCGCTTCCAGGTCATGCGCAGCTTGCGGAGCGGCTCGATGACCGTCAGCTTGCCCGTCACGCCTTCCGCGGATGTGAACTCGAATCCTTTCTCCAATCGGAATTCCGGGACGCTGCCGATCCAGAGCTTGCGTCCGCCGGAGGAGAGCATGAAGTTCCATATCCGCTCCTTGCTTGCCGCGAGCGTCCGGCGAACGCCGATCTGCACGCCCGCGTCCTTCGTGACGCCGACCGGCGTGCGGCCCAGCCTTTGCCCGTACAGAACGGCCAGCCATTCGCCCCATTCGTCCGTGAGCCGCCAGGTCTCGCAAATATGATTTTTCATCTGTTCGTGTGACCACATCGGGTCGATGTCCCACTCCAGCCTCGCGATCCACTCCTCCCAGGAGACACCCGTCGCATCCTTGACATCCTGTCTGAAAACGATGCTCGCCACTTCCGCCTTCCCTCCTTCGGCCGGTCATGGCCCCATTATAGAACGACAACACTGACAGGGGCTGTCAGTGTTGAGGTGAACGGCGGGCTGTTCCCGTTTTGCGCTTCATGCCGCGCAGCCTGTTTTTCGTTTCCGCATCGACGCGCAACGATTCGATGATTTTCTGCAGCGCCTTGTTGTAGGTGAAATCATCCAGCGCATTGTCCTTCAAATACGCCATGGTCCGCTCGGGGTTATGGACATAGCAGACCGAGACGGCCCACGCGACGGCCATTTTGACATAGTAGCCCTCGTGCTTGATGCGGTCGAACCTTTGCAGCACGCGGTCGAGGTATTTGTCATCCGCAAAATAGTTGAGCAGCATGACGACGCCGAAACGGATCTCGTATTCCCGGTCGGAGGCCAGATACGGCTGCAGGAACTCCCATACCCGCTGCTTGTGCTCCTCCGCGAACTTCAGCCCGGTGCAGAAACTGTCGCAGACGGACCAGTTGTCGATGCGCGGCACGAATGCGGCCGCATGGCGCAATTTCTCCTCAAGATCGGCTTTGGCATAGCCGATGACCAGCCCCTGCAGCATCGTCTCCTCGAAATAGAGATTGTCGGTGTGCCGGAGATAGGCGCGCCAATCGCCCAAATCGCCTCTCGCGATCGACTTCGCCAGCTTGCGCAGCGCCGGCAGCCGGACGCCCAGGATGCGATCGATGCCGATGTTCGGGATCAGCGACGACGAGAACTTCCGATACTGCTCATCCGCCAATTCCATCAGTTGTGCTCTGATTGTCTGATGATTCACAAAATCCCTCCTGACCGCCATTATAATTGAGTATAGCAATCGAGATACCCGATCAACAATGTGCGGCAGACGTTGACGAAATGACATAAATGACATATCATTGAGACGTGCAACAGTGGAAGAATCAGGCGACAGGAGCAATAAGGAATGAACAGTGATCGGCAACCCCTTTATATGAAAATCCAGGATCACTTCAAGCAGTTGATCCTGAAAGGCGAACTGAAGGAAAACGACAAGATTCCTTCGGAGAAAGAGCTGATGGAGCAGTTCGACGTCAGCCGGATTACCGTCGCCAACGCCCTGATCCAGCTCGCGAAGGACGGCTGGATCTACCGCATTCCGGGCAGGGGCAGCTTCGTCAGCGGCCATATCGACAAGCGGCTGCTGAGCCAGGCCGCCGCGCGGCCGGAATTCGGGCCCGGCTCGTGGTCGTCTTCGGATTCGGAGCGCCAGGTGTCGACGAAAGTCATCGGCCTCATCATGCCGGTGCTGGTCGACTATTTCGCGCTGCGGCTCATCCACGGCATCAACCGGGTGATCGGAGACAGTCCGTACCGGCTGCAGATCGTGCAGACGTTCAACTCGATCGAGCGGGAGAAGGAAGCGATCGCCGACTTCATCGAGAAAGGCGCGGCGGGACTCATCATTTTTCCGAGCGACGCGGAAACGTACAACGAGGACATTCTGGCGCTGAAGCTGAACGGGTATCCGTTCGTGCTCGTCGACCGGTATTTTCAGGGCGTGGAGACGAACGTCGTGCACAGCGACGGCTTCCTGGGCGGGAAGCTGGCCGTCGATTACCTGTGGAGCCTCGGGCACCGGGACATCGCGATCTGCTCGGACTCTCCCCTGTCGACCATTACGGTCGAAGACCGCATCAACGGATATCTGGAAGAACTGAAGAACAAGAAGGCGATGATCAACCCGGCGCTCATCCTGACCGATTTCACCGTCGACTACGACGGGGTGGACACCCGGCATCCGCTGTACCGGTTCGTCAAAAACCGGATGGCCACCGCCTACATCACGCTGAACGGGCGGCTCGGGCTGCACATTCACGCCATCTGCCGGCAAATCGGGCTCCGCGTCCCGGAAGATGTGTCGATCTTAACTTTCGACGACCCGTCTCCCGAGCTGGAGCAGTTCGGCTTCTTCTCGCACATTTCCCAGTCGGAGCACGAGATGGGCGAGAAGGCGGCGCGCATTTTGCTGGATTTGCTCGAATCTCCGCTGGCACAAGAGCCGAAGTATCACAAAATCGTGCTCGAGCCGGTGCTTGTGAAGCGCAGGTCGACCGGCCCGGCGCCAGCGCAATAAAGGCAGCCGCACAACAGCATCGCCGCTTCGCAGGACAGCACTTGCGTCATTCGAGACGCAGGTGCTATTTTTTTTCGTTCGCACGCATCTTGACATAAAAGACATAGTAAAATATATTCAATAATGCAAATATGTCAAAACCTGCGATTGAAGGAGGCGCAATGGGATGGGACATGCGGATCCGCCGGCCGCGACGGCCGCAAAAAGGCGGACGAAGAGGAACAGAGACGGCCTCATAGCCTTCGTCATCCTGGCCCCGATGTTTTTGTTCTGGCTTATCGTTTCGGGTTTTCCCACCCTGTTCGGATTTTTCCTCGGTTTCTTCGACTGGGTGGGGTTGAACGATACGCCGAATTTCATCGGATTCGGCAATTTTGTTCACTTCTTCCAGAACAAGGTGTACACCGACGCGCTGTGGCGATCGATCTGGCTCGGCGGGCTGGTGACCGCCCTTACGCTGCTCGCCGGCTTCGGCGCGGCGCTGCTCATGAATCTCCCGCTGTTCGGCAAAGGGTTCTACCGCTCGATCTGGTACATTCCCGCCATTACGTCCACCGTTGCCACGACCCAGGTGTTCAACATATTCCTCGACACGAACAACGGCGTCATCAACAACGTGCTGAAATCGTTCGGCAAGGAGCCGATCGTGTGGCAGTACTCGGCGGCGTGGGGCATTTTCTGGATCGTGGTGTACTCGGTGTGGAAAGGCGTCGGCGGCGCGGCGCTGATCTGGCTGGCGGGGCTGCAGTCGGTCGACCCGGTGCTGTATGAGGCGGCTGCCATCGACGGCGCGGGCCGATGGGGCAAGCTGCGGTATGTGACGCTGCCGGGATTGAAACCGATTGCAACCTACATCATGATCACGAGCCTGATCGGAGCGATTCAAATCTACGAGCAGGTGCTGTTCATCACGAACGGCGGACCGTACGGACAGACGGAAGTGCTCGTGTTCCGGATTTACCGGGACGGTTTCTGGGACTTCAATCTGGGGATGGCCGGCGCTTCGTCGCTCATCATGGCGGTCATCGTCATCGTGATCGCGGTGCTCTACTACAACTGGTCCACCAAATCGGACAGACGGACGACGATCCCGGTCAAACCGGTCAAGGGAGGGCGATAAACGTTGGCCGAACCGTTCTGGCTGTCGCTTAGAAAACAGTTCACGCCGATCCATCTGCTGGGGCACGCGGTGCTGTTCGGCGTCGGTCTGGTGCTGCTGTATCCGCTCATTTTCATGATTCTGGCCGGATTTTACGACAAGAACGAATTCATGACGACGGTGCTGCGCGTCATCCCGATCCCGGAGGAGCCGACCCTGGCCAACTACCGCGCGCTGATCCTCGGCTCGAAGGACGCCGCCGTCTCGACGTACATGACGAACTCCCTCATCCGCACGGCATACAACACCTTCTGGGCGCTGCTGACGTCCTTCCTGGCCGGCTACGTGTTCGCCCGCCTGAAATTCAAAGGCCGGGAGCAGTTGTTCCTGATCATGCTCGCGACGCAGATGATCCCGGGCACGCTGGCCATCATCCCGACTTACCTGGAATTCGCGCGGTTCCCGTTCGCCGGCGGCAACTACATCTTCACGGGCGGAACCGGCATTCTGAACACTTGGTGGGTGTATCTGATCGGCGGACCGGCCATCAACATCATGGGCACCTTCCTGGTCAAACAGTCGCTGGAGAAAGTGCCGATCGAGCTCGACGAAGCGGCGATCGTGGACGGAGCCGGCACGCTGCGCATCATTTTTCAGATTCTGCTTCCGCTCCAGCTTCCGATCATGGCGTTCATCGCCATCACGACCGCGCTCGGCACGTGGAACGATTTCATCACGCCTTTCTTCTACACGAACAGCGACAAGCTGCAGACGCTGCCGTCAGCCATTACGCGCATCTCCTCGGTCGGCGCGAGTCCGGGAGCGGTCATCAACTATCCGCTCATCATCACGCTGAGCCTCGGGATCACGGTTCCCGCCATGTTGATCTTCTTCTTCTTCCAGAAGTACATCGTGCAGGGGCTGGCCAACACCGGCATCAAGGGGTGACGAGCAAAAAAAGTTTTCAATATGACATATTGGACATATTGAATATGGTGAATCGTTGTGCTATGGTAAGGCTGCATATTTCATCAAAAAATGGAGGGTTGGGCAATGCGTTTCAAACGGGTCTTCATCACCATTCTGGCGCTGCTGCTGGCTCTCGGCATGGCGGCTTGCTCGTCGGGCGGCGGCGGAAATTCGAACGGCGCGGACGGCGGGTCGAACCCATCCGGCGGCGCCGGCGGGGACGCGAATTCCGGGAATTCCGGCGATTCCGGCAATGCCGGCGGGTCCGGATCGGATGGCGCCGTGACGATCATCGTGCTGAATGAAGGCGCGGTCGGCATCGGCGTCGGCGTCGTGTCGGATTTGCTGGTCGAGAAAAAGAAAGGGCTGATGGAAGACGAGACGCTCACGCCGCGGGTGAAGGAGGAAGATTTCAACTACGAACCCGGCAAAACGGTGAACCCGCACTTGTTCGGCTATCTCTATCAACAGATCATCAACGAAAAAATGAAAGAAAAGAACATCGTGCTGAAAACGGAGGACTGGGGCTGGGGCGAGCCGCTGATCCAGAAGCAGACGGCCGGATTCCTGGCGAAGAACATCCCCGACATCATTGTCGGCGAGACGCAGATGCCCGGGTTCGCGCAGCAGGGGCTGCTGGAGCCGTTCCCGGACGACATGGCGGATTACATCCGCGAGAACATCGCGCCGGCGGCCTGGAAGCCGATGGAGTACGACGGCAAAATCTACGGCTTCGCCGCTCAGCCGGGCGTCAGCAGCCTGTTCTGGAACAAGCGGCTCGTGCGGGAAGCCGGGCTTGACCCGGACAAGGCGCCGGAGACGTGGGAAGAATTCGCCGCGAACCTGCGTGCTGTGACGGAAGCCGGAAAAGGCAAGTTCTACGGCGGCGGCGTCTACGCGGGACCGAACTTCGGCGGGTACTTGCGCTTCGGCACGCTGCTCGTGATCAACGGCGGCGGATTCGCGGACGATCAGGGCTATCCGGTGTTCAACAGCGACGCCAACGTGGAGACGGTCACCTTCCTCCGGGAACTGAACGGCTACCATCCGCCCGGCCTGATGGTGAACACGAACGAGGGCACGTATTTCGACGCGTTCAAGAAAGAGCAGATCGCGTATCTGATCGACGGGCCGTGGCGGGCCGCCGAAAGCGCCGCGCTCGGTATCGAGTACGGCATGGCGACGATTCCGCTGTCGCCGGACGGCCAGCCCGGCAACATTACGATCGGCGCCGCGTTCCATGCCGTGCCGAAGGACGCGAAGAACAAGGAAGCCGCTTTCGAATACATCCGGGCAATGTACAGCGAGGAGATCCAGCAGCTCATCGCGGATACCGGCGTCCGCTCGCCGGTGCTGAAGTCGGTCGCTGAAAACGGGGATTATCAGGCGAAGCATCCGGAAATGTACCAGCACTACCTCGCCATGGCGGGCAACGTGCAGGGGCTGCCGACGTTCGCGAAAGAAAACTCGAAAGTATGGCAAATCTTCGGCGACGCGGTGGCCAAGGCCATCATGACGAAAGGCGACGTCAGGCAAATTCTGGATGATGCCCAGAAGAGCGCGGAAACCGCGGTCAAGTAACCGTACCGGAAAATCGCAAGGGATAGGAGTTTTGGGAGCATGCCGTACGAACCGATTCCGAACATGTTGAGTAAAGCGAAGCGGACGATGTCCCGTTTGCACAAGTCCATCTACGAACCCGTATCGGCGCTGACGGTGACGGCCTGGGTGACGAAAGAGCCGGTACCGTTCGAGGATCGGGAAAGCGGCAGGCGGATCCGGCTGCAGCCGGGCGACCAATGGGGAGAGCTTTGGGATTGCGCGTGGTTTCATTTTGAAGGGGTGGTGCCCGATGAGGCGAAAGGCCGCAAGGTCGTGCTGCTCATCGATGTGAACGGCGAACTGTGCCTGGTGGACGGCGAAGGCACGCCCCTTCAGGGCCTGACCAACGTCACCTCCGAGTTCGACTACACGCTCGGCCGCCCCGGCAAGCGGGTCGTCGACGTCAGTCCGGCGGCCCGGGGCGGAGAAGCGATCGATCTGTGGGGAGATGCCGGCTGCAACGATCTGTTCGGCCGCTTCCACGGCGGAACGCTGAAGGAAGCCGTCATCGCCGTATGCCATGAGGACATTCGCAGGCTGTACTACGACTTCGAAGTGCTGGTCGATCTCGCCGAGCAATTGCCGGACACGAGCGCGCGGAAGGCGCAGATCTGCCAGAGCCTGTACGAAGCGTCGAACCTGCTGTCCGTCATCGACGCGGAACGGGCGCGCGAGGCCGCAGGCCGGCTGGCCGCCGAACTGGCCGGCCGCGGCGGCGACCCGGCGCTTACGGTCAGCGCGATCGGACACGCGCACATCGACCTCGCCTGGCTGTGGCCGATCCGCGAGACGATCCGCAAGGGCGCGCGGACGTTCGCCACGGCGTTGCGCAACATGGAGAAGTACCCCGATTACCTGTTCGGCGCCAGCCAGCCGCAGCTGTACCAGTGGATCAAGGAGCGCCATCCGAAGCTGTACGACCAGGTGAAGCGGCGCGTCAAGGAAGGCCGCTGGGAGCCCCAGGGCGCGATGTGGGTGGAACCGGACACGAACCTGTCAGGCGGCGAGGCGCTTGTCCGGCAGATTCTGTACGGCAAGCGGTTCTTCAGGGACGAATTCGGCGTGGACGTCCGGGTGCTCTGGCTGCCGGACGCGTTCGGGTACACGGCCAGCCTGCCGCAGCTCATGAAGAAGTCCGGGGTCGACTACCTGGTCACCCAGAAGCTGTCCTGGAACGTGTACAACACGCATCCGCACCACAGCTTCCACTGGGAAGGGCTCGACGGCAGCCGGGTGCTCGCCCATCTTCCGCCGGAAGACACGTACAACAGCCCGGCCGCGCCGCGCTCGCTCGTCAAGATCGAGCGGAACTACGCGGACAAGAACGTGTCGAAGCACGCGCTCATGCTGTTCGGCATCGGCGACGGCGGCGGCGGTCCCGGCGAGGAGCATCTGGAGCGGCTCGCCCGGGAGCGGAATCTGGCCGGCCTGCCGCCGGTCGTCCAGGAGCCGTCGACCGCGTTCTTCCGGAAGCTCGAGGCCGAGGCGGACCGCTTCCCGTCGTTCCGCGGCGAGCTGTACCTGGAGCGGCATCAGGGCACGCTGACGACGCAGGGGCGGAACAAATGGTACAACCGGAAGATGGAGAAGGCGCTGCGCGAACTGGAATTCGCCGAATCGCTGCTCTGGGCGCTCGGCGGCGAGGCGTATCCCCGCGGGGAACTGGAGACCGTCTGGAAAGAAGTGCTGCTGTACCAGTTCCACGATATTTTGCCCGGCTCTTCGATTACCAGGGTGTACGCGGAATCGCTGGAGCGGTATGAACAGCTGTACGGCAAGGTTCACGGCATGATCCGGGACACGTACGCGCGGCTGGCCGCCCTGACGGGCCGGTCGGGCGAGCCGGTGCTGTTCAACTCCCTTCCCTGGGACCGGAAGGAATGGGTGCGGTGGAACGGCGAGTGGCATCATGTCCACGTGCCGGCGATGGGTAGCCGGACGCTGAAGGAAGCGGCGCAGCCGGGGGACACCCGAGGGCTGGCGGCCGCGGACGGCGTGCTGGAGAACGAGCTGCTCGCGGTCCGGTTCGACGCGGACGGCAGCATCGTCTCGGTGGTTGACAAGCGGACCGGCCGGGAGGCGCTCAAGTCCGGGGAAAAAGCGAACGTCTTGCGCCTCTACCACGACGACGGCGACGCCTGGGATTTCCCGCGGGACTACCGCGAGCATCCGGCCGGCACGATGGAGCTGCGAAGCATGGGCTATGAAGTGGACGGCCCGAGGGCGATCGTCCGGCAGGAATACGCGTACGGCGAAACCCGGCTCACCCAGAACATCGTGCTGACGGCGGGCTCGCCCCTCATCGTCTTCGAGACGGAGGCGGACTGGAAGGAGTCTGGGAAAATGCTGCGGGTGTCGTTCCCGACCGGCATCCACACCGATCATGCGAACTGCGAGATCCAGTTCGGCTACCTGAAGCGGCCGACGACCCGCAATACGATGCTGGAATATGCAAGGGATGAAGTCTGCGCGCATCATTACATCGATCTGTCCCGGCCGGATTACGGCGTGGCGCTGCTCAACGACTGCAAATACGGGCACAGCGCGCTCGGCCATATCCTGGACCTGAATCTGCTCCGCAGCCCGTCGTATCCCGATCCGGAGGCGGACCGGGCCGTGCACCGGTTCACCTATGCGCTGTACCCCCACGAGGGCGATCTGGTTCAGGCCGGCGTCTGGCGCCGGGGCTACGAGCTGAACGTGCCGCTGACGCTGGTGGAACCGCAGGACCCGCAGGATCCGCCGGCTGCCGGCAAGCGCGAACCGGTGCAGCTCGTCCTCGTCGACCATCCGAACGTGATGGTGGAAGCCGTGAAGAAGGCGGAGGACAGCGACCATCTCATCGTCCGGCTGTATGAGACGGCCGGCGCCGCCGCCCGCGCGAAGGTCCGGTTCGGGCTGCCGTGCGTTTCGGTCGAAGAGACGGACCTGATGGAAAATCCGCTCGCCGTTCTGCGCGAGAACGGCCAGGAGATTGAGCTGTCCTTCGCGCCGTTCGAGGTCAAGACGATCCGGGCGGACATTCGCAGATAATGACGGGGGTGCGCGGCCTTCTGGCGAGGCCTTCAGGCGAGGCCGTCCGCCCCGCCGCATTTTCGGAGGTGGATCATGATCGAGCGAAGCCGCGAAGAAGAGCGCACCGGCTTCCAGGAAGGCGGCGCGTACGGGGAAACGTACGATCTGCAGACCGATTTTGTCATGGTGTACGGCATTAATGAATCGATGCCCGAGCGCATCCGCCAGTGGAAGGAGCGGGGCTACCGGGTGCATCTGATGACCGGCGTCTCCTGGGGCGGCTATCAGGATTATCTGAACGGCCAATTCGACGGCCGGGATCACTGGGACGAAGCGCAGACGTACCGTTCCGGAGAGCGCATCATCCACGGCACGTCGGAGGACATCCCCTATATGGTGCCGACGATCGCCTATTCCGACTTTCTGCTTGCGCGCATCCGCCCCGCCGTGGACGCGGGCGTGGACGCGATCCATCTGGAAGAGCCGGAGTTCTGGGTCGAAGGCGGATACTCGGAGGCGTTCAAGCGGGAATGGCGCAATTACTACGGCGAGCCGTGGGTTCCGCCCCACGAGTCGGAGGACGCGCAATACCGCGCCTCGAAGCTGAAGGCGTATCTGTACACGCGCTGCCTCGACCGGCTCTGTTCGGCGCTCAAAGCGTACGCGATGGTCCGGTACAACCGGCCGCTCCGGTTCTACGTGCCGACCCACAGCCTGATCAACTACACGCAGTGGCGCATCGTCAGCCCGGAGTCGAAGCTGCTCGATCTGCCATCGATCGACGGGTACATCGCGCAGATCTGGACGGGCACGTCCCGGACCGCGAACGTGTATGAAGGCCGGCGGGCGGAGCGGACGTTCGAGACGGCGTTTCTCGAATACGGGATCATGCAGGAGCTTGTGCGCGGCACCAGCCGCCGCATGTGGTTCCTGCACGATCCGATCGAGGACGATCCGAAGCGGACGTGGGCGGACTACCGGGATAATTATTTCAAAACGCTGACCGCGTCGCTCCTGCATCCTGGTGTTTCGCATTACGAAGTGGCGCCGTGGCCGAGGAGAATTTTCGAAGGGAAATATCCCCGCGAGGACGGCAGCGGCAAGGAAGGCATTCCGGCGGACTACGCGACGGTGCTGCTTACGATCATGCACACGCTCGGCAACATGGACCAGCCGGATGTGGAATGGTTCGGAAACAGCGCGCCGGTCGGCCTGCTGTACGCCGATTCGGCGATGTACCAGCGGCTGCGCCCGGGGGCCGACACGTCCGGCTTCATGATGAAGTATGACGGCACGAACGCCGTGGAGCTGACGGACGAATACGCGCTGGAGCTGCTGCATTTTTCGCCGTTCTACGGACTCGCGCTGCCGCTCGTGAAGCACGGGCTGCCGGTCCGGCCGTTGCAGCTCGACAATGTGCGGCGTTTCCCCGGCTATCTGGACGATTACCGCGTCCTGATTCTGAGCTACGAGTTCATGAAACCCGAACATCCGGACCTGCATCCCGCCATCGCGCAATGGGTCCGGGACGGCGGCGCGCTCGTGTACGTCGGCGACGACAGCGACCCTTATCACCGGGTCCGGGAATGGTGGAACACCGGGAAGCGCGTCTGGCGCTCGCCGCGTGAGCACCTGTTCGCCTGCCTCGGGCTGGACCCGCAAGGTCCGGAAGGGATCGCGCGGGCGGGCCGCGGGCTTGTGCAATTCGTGCGCGCGCATCCGGCGCGTTTCGCGGAAAGCGCGGCGTCGGCGCGGAAGCTGCGCGACGCGGTGCGGGAAGCGATGGAAGCGCTGGGTGACCCGCAGGTCCGTTGGACGCCGGACAACGCGTTCATGATCCGCCGCGGCCCGTACGTCATCGCGTCGGTGATGGAGGAGTCCGCCCATGACCGTCCGCTGCGGATCGGCGGCACGTACGTCGATCTGTTCGAACCCGATCTGCCCGTCGTGCGGGATGTCGCCGTCGCGCCGGGCCGGCAGGCGCTCCTGTATGATCTGGAGTACCGGGCGGCGGACGGCAGGATCATCGCCGCGTCTTCGCGGATCGAGAGAATCGACGAGGACGACCGGTCGTTAGCTTTCACCGCGAAGGGGCCGCTGGGGGTGCGGGCGGCGGCGCGCATCCGCTGTCCGCACAGGCCGTCGCACGTTGTGCTTGACGCCGGAGAAGGCGGCGAGGCGCTGCCCTTCGACTGGGACGAAGCGACGAAGACGGTGCTGATCCGGTACGACAACCGCCCGGCGGGCGTACGCATTGCCATCTACATTTAAGCGAATGGAGGAGCAATATGGAGACGATGCTTCGCGCGCCTGCCGTGCCGCTGGTCACGGTGGACCCGTATTTCAGCGTCTGGTCCATGGCGGACCGGCTGACCGACGATTTCACCCGGCATTGGACGGGCAAGCGCAACGCCATGACCGGCCTGATCCGCATCGACGGAAGGCCGTTCAGGTTCGCCGGCAAGGTGGAACCGAACGCGGAAAACTACTACACGGAACCGCAGCCGATGACCCAGAAGCGGGTGCAGGTGACGCCGCTCAGCAGCATCTACGAGTTCGAGGAGGCGGGCGTACGGCTGCAAGTGCGGTTCACGACGCCGCTTCTGCTCGACGACCTCGACCTGCTGTCGCGGCCGGCGTCCTATGTGGCGTTCACGGTCGGCTCGGCAGACGGGAAGCCGCACCGCGTGCAGCTCTACTACGATGTCAGCGCGGAATGGTGCGTGGACAACAGCGGCCAGCAGGTCGTCTGGCGCGAGGACGAGGCAGCCGGGCGGCATATTCTGCAGTTCAGCCATCATGAGCAGACGGTGCTGAACCGGTCGGGAGACGACCATCGGATCGACTGGGGGCAGTTCTATCTGGCGGTGGGCAAGTCGCCGGCTGTCCGAACGTATATCGGCCCGGCCGACATCCGGAAGCAGTTCGTGCGCAGCGGGGAAATCGACGGCGCATCCTGCCGGATGGAGATGCCGCAGGCGGTGCGGGACCGGCAGCCGGTGCTCGCCTTCACGTGGGATTGCGGCGAGGTCGGGGCGGAGGCCGTGTCGAACACGGCGGTGCTGGCGTACGACGACATTTATGCGATCGAATATTTCGGCGAGAAGCTCAAGGCTTACTGGAAGCGGAACGGGATGAGCGCGTTTGAGATGATCGCCGCCGCCTTCGACCAATGCGAAGGCATTATGGCGCGGTGCGACGCGTTCGACCGGCGGCTGCTGGAAGACGGCGCCCGGGCGGGGGGCGGCAAGTACGCCGACCTGCTCGCCCTGGCGTACCGGCAGGCGATTGCCGCGCACAAGCTGGTGCTGGACCCGGAAGGCCGCGTCCTGTTCATGTCCAAGGAATGCTTCAGCAACGGCTGCATCGCCACGGTGGACGTGAGCTATCCGTCCACGCCGCTGTTCCTGCTGTACAACCCCGAACTGGTCAAAGGGATGATGCGGCCGATCTTCAAGTACGCGGCAAGCGAGGCGTGGCCGTTCGATTTCGCGCCGCATGACGTCGGGCAATATCCGCTCGCGGGCGGGCAGGTGTACGGGGACAACAAGCTCGAAGGGCAAATGCCGGTGGAGGAATGCGGCAACATGCTGATCATGGCCGCGGCGGTTACGCTGGCGGAAGGGGATGCGCGCTTCGCCGAGGAGCACTGGGGGCTGCTGTCGAAGTGGGCGGAATATTTGCTCAAGCACGGTCTGGACCCCGAAAACCAATTGTGCACGGACGATTTCGCGGGGCACCTCGCGCGCAACGCCAATCTGTCGGTCAAGGCGATCATGGGGCTCGCCGGCTACGCGCTGATGCTGGAGCGGATGGGCCGCGCCATTGACGCGGAGCGCTGGCGCCTGGCGGCCGGCAGCATGGTTGAACGTTGGAAGCAAATGGCGGTCGAAGACGACCACACCCGGCTGGCGTTCGGGGCGGACAACACCTGGAGCCTGAAATACAATCTGGTGTGGGACCAGATCTTCGGCACCCGCCTGTTCGGCGATGAATTGCCGCGGACGGAGACCGCTTGGTATGAAGCCCGGCGCAACCGGTACGGCACGCCGCTCGACAACCGGGCAACGTATACGAAGGCCGACTGGCTGGTGTGGGCGGCGTCCCTGTCGTCCGACCCTTCGGTGTTCGCCCGGTTGATCGAACCGCTGTGGCATATGCTGCACGAGACGCCCGACCGCGTCCCGTTCACGGACTGGTACGACACGGTGACGGCGCGTCAGGTCGGCTTCCAGCACCGCAGCGTCGTCGGCGGCATCTTCATTCAGCTGCTCAAGGCCAAAGGGCTCGGGTAACGAACGGACCGAACACATGGGGGATCCCCTGCCGAGGAGGCGGGGGATTTTTTTCGGCGGGGAAGACCGTTGGCGGATCGGCTGCTCCGAAAGCATCATTTTTTTGGCTAAAACTGTCGAACACCTTGAAAAATATAATTGATATTATCAATATAACAAATAGGGGCAATATGCTGCGGTGAAGAAACGGAATGGTTGTAACCGCTTCCGAACGTAAGCCCGAGCGGGAGGTGACACGGGAACAGGGCGCACCGCGACGGCTCCAACCGATTTCAAGGGGAAAAGGGGATGGCGTGATGTATCGCAGACTCGCTTCCGTCCTGTTGGCAACCGTTCTGGTGCTGACGCTTGCCGTCGGAGGTTCGGCAGCGGCTGCCGGCGCGCCGAACGGTCCGGATGCCATGCCGGGCTCCATCGTCTGGCCGAAATCGCAGGCGCTTCCGAGTTTTGCGAAAGTGAAGCGGCTCGACGTGGCGGACGTTTTCGATGCACCGGGCGACGCCAAGCTGGTCCTGTCCACGCTGCAAGGGATCGTCAACCGCAAGCAGCCGCGCATTTATTTGATCGAAAGCGAAGAGGAAGGCAAATACACCTGGTTGAACGATCTGAACGTGCCCTACACCGTGCATGAAGACTATTGGGAGATCGTCAAAAAGTACAAGAACGAAGTGAAAGGCGTCATCGTGTACGATCCCGCCGTGCCGGATTCGATCAACGTCGCGACGACGCTGGCGGGGATCCGGGACGCGGTGGCGGCAAGCCCGGATTATGCCGAGATGCTGGCCGCCGCGCCCTACAATCTGCCGGTGCTGGAAGACTTGCGGGGAAGATTCGCGAATCGCCTCGACGCTTACACCTGGCAGTTTGAAAATCTGTGGAGCCAGACGACGCACCGCATGCTCATCGGTCTGAGCCCCGACAAACAGATCCGGATTCCGCCGGGGCTGCCGGAAGGCTTCCGGGTCATCGCCGAAGAGCCGACGCAGGAGCGCGGCGCTGCCAACCGCCAGGTGTACGCGCTCGACCTGACCGAGTTTCTGGGAGAAGAATCCGTCTACCTTCGCTTTGACGACGCGTTCCCGCAGGACGGTTGGGGCCCCGCCGTCCATGAAGTGAGGGTGGAAGCGGACGGGCAGGTGATCGCCCATTTCATCGCCGGCACGCCGGAAGAAGAGCTGTTCCTGTACGACCGCAACAACTCCCAGCTTTCGCCCGGCTCCGGCGGTCACCGGTTCGCCGACAACGGCCGCTACTTCGTCTACCGGTTCACGCCGCCGGAAGGCACGCAGCAGCTGGTCGCCCATGTGGACATGTGGAACCAGTTCAAAGTGTCCGCCGGCAACAAGCAGCCGCTGAATTCGGAGCAGAAAGAGCCGTACGGCTTCCTGCGCGACTACGCGGTGGCGAACCGGGCGATGGTCTTCTGGCTCGAATCGAACGTAACGGAAGAGCGGGCGCTGTTCGAGCGGATTCTGGCCGCGGTCGAACCGGGAACGCCTTACCTTGGGTGGTTCAGCAATGACGTGGCCGGGGAATTTACCGGCGTCGAGATTACGTCCAGCTACGGCGTGTATGTGCTGGCCGCCGACTGGTTCAGCAACATGACGGTGTTCTCCGGCACGAAGCTCACCGCGCCCGCGCCGAAGCAAAAAGCGAAGGCGCCCGAGCTGGAAAACAAAATCTATGTGACCTACGTGTACAGCGAAGGCGACAACCTGCAGTACAACCAGCACCGGATGCGCGTCCTGTGGGACGATCCGAACCGCGGCAAAGTGCCGATCAACTGGACGTCGAATCCGCTGCTGTACGACGCGGCGCCGGCATTTCTGGACTACTATTTCCGCACGGCGACGCCGAACGACCAGATCATCGCCGGGCCGTCCGGTGCGGGATACTTCTATCCCAACGTATGGCCGGACAACTCGTTCCCGACGTTCCTGAGAGAAACGTATCCGTACCTGCAGAAGACGGGGATGACGATTCCGTACGTGCTGAACCGCATCAGCGGCGACAACGTCCCGCTCAGCGATCGGAAAGCGGACGCCTACAAGGAGAAGTATCATGTCCCGGGGCTGTTCCTCAGCTGGGAAGGCCGGCACGGCGTGGAAGTACTCGATAACGGCATGCCGGTATCGATCGTTCACGGCATCAGCACGGTGCAGGACGGCAAGAACGTGCTGGAAGCGGCCAAGGCGAACTGGGACGGACAGTCCCCGCTGTTCGTGTCGCTCGGCATTCTGGCGTGGAGCATGACGCCGACGGATATACTCGAGCTGAACCGTTCGCTCGGGCCGGAATTCGAAACCGTGCGGGCCGATCAATATTTCGAGCTGGTCCGGAAAGCGTACGGGCTTCGTCCGTAAAGACCTGAAGCTGTGCTATAATGAGGGAACTCGCTTGTTCGGTTGCGGGTTCCCTTTTCCCATGATGACTGTTGAAGGAGAGAGGCGGGGCATGCACTTGATCGAACAATGGAAAGCGAAGGCGGACGGCGCCGTCCGGGTCATCGCTTTCGGCTCCAGCAACACGGAGGTGACCCTGGAGAACGCGGGCCGGCACAATTGGGTCGACTGGCTGAGCATTCAACTGCGGCTGCATGTCGGCCGGCACGTGCATGTAATCAACCAGGGCATCAGCGGCGACACGGCGGCGATGCTGCTTGCGCGGATCGACCGGGACGTCGTCTCGTACCGGCCCGATGTTGTCATCGTCACGATCGGCGGCAACGACGCGGGTCAAGGCGTGCCGCCTGCGGTCTATGCCGGCCAAATTCGCGAGATCTGCCGGATCTTGCAGGCAAGCGGGGCGGTGCCGATATTGCAAACCTATTACTGCCCGCTGTATCACGAAGCCGGCGACGGCTACGCCGCCCTGTTCGAGGCGAATATGCAGGCGAAGCGCGAGATTGCGGAAGAACTGGGGCTCGTGCTGATCGACCAGTACCGCCGGTTCGAACCGCTGTACCGCCGGTATCCGGACGATTACGCGAAGCTGATGCGCGACTGGCTCCATCTGAACCCGCTGGGCAACCTGCTGATGGCGCAGAACCTTTGCGACCGGCTCGGCCTGCCGCCGATTCCGGCGCCGCAGGATCTGTCCCGGGAAGCCGAAGCGATGCTCGCCCGAATGGACGAATGCGCGCCGCGGCTCCGTCCGTAACCCGGGCCGCGCAAGCAGCGTCCCGTAACGGCGGGTCCGGCGCGCTTCCTCCGGCCGCCGGGGGCGGCTGCGGGGGCTGTGGTGCAAAAATGCACCACATTGCCGCCATCGGGGGTGACGGCGGCCCATCTGGTGCAAAAATGCACCACATATGGCCCGAAACCCCCCGGATTGGCTGTATATGGTGCGTATTTGCACCAGATTTTGCAAGACGGCTTCGAACTGCCCTGAATCTGGTGCATGATTGCACCAAATTCGCCATGTTCATCAGATTTCACCCGAACGTGGTGCATATTTGCACCAGATTGGATTTCGAACGCCTGAACCGGATCGTCACCCGCGACGCCGCATCACCAGACGGCTCCGTCTTCGAGCGACCGGACCGGTTCATAGCGCGTGACCCTGCCGCTTGCGCCGCAAGCGATCGGCCGCAATTTCCCTTTGAAGCACAACTGTTTGAGCACCTTCAACGCTGTGCGTTTATTGATGGACAGCTCGCGGACCAGGTCAATCGGCCGGATCGGTCCGCCCGCACGCATGGCGAACCGCAGCGCTTCGCGCTCGACGAGCGGGTACGGATCAGATGGACCGGCCGTCATGCACGGCGCCATCAAGGATTTGATCAGGAATCGCGTAACTTCCGGGCTCTCTTCCAGGTCGTCGTACGGGATGGACACGACGCGGTAACCGAGCGTTTGCAGGAACGTTTCCCGGTTCAGTTCACGGCGGTAGCGGGTCCGGTCGGCATGCTGCACATGGGGGCCGTACCCTTTGATCTCGAAGGCGAATCGCAGCTGTCCCCGAATCCAGACAAAGTCGACGAAATAGGGATGTCCTCTCCAATCGATGACCTCATATTCAGGATGCAGATCGTCGAAATGTCCGAAAATCGGCCACCATACGCGTTCCAGAAACAGACGTTCGCCGTGGCCATGCCCCCGCTGCAGGCGGCTTCTTCTCTCCCCGGTTCTCCGTTTCAAATGAGCATTCAACCATTGCGCATGCATGTCTTCGAATCCCATCCAGACTCCCCCGTCACCGCGGCTTGCAAAAAGCAAAACCCCGAACTCCCTGATCGGCAGGGGAGTTCGGGGCGTGCTTCGCCGCAATTTTCCTTTATCTTACAAACGGGCTCAAGTTTCGTCAAGAGCACCTGGTCACGCCCGGGCCATTGCCTTCGCTTTGTTCGTCAAGAGCAAGGCGGGTACGGCCATCGCCGCGGTCAGCACGGTGGCGACAAGAAAGCCGGTGTGATAGGCGGCGGCTTCATGCGGGAGATCGGGAACGGCTTGCCGCAACTGCAGCGCCACGACCGTTGCCAGTACGGCGGAACCGAAGGCGCCGCCGATATTCTGGATAATGCGCGTGGCGACGCTCGCTTGCGGGACCTGATGGCCGGCGAGCCCCGTATAGGAATCCGTCATCACCGGAATCGTGATACCGCCGACGCCGATTCCCCGAATGAACAGCGCAAGGCCGATCTGCCAATAAGGAACGTCCGGCGGGAAAAGAATGAACGGAACGGTTCCCGCGACCGTAATCGCCGTGGCGGCCAGGACGATAATCCGGGCTCCGATTCTGTCGGTGAGCGTCCCGATCACGGGTCTTGCGAGCAGCATGCCCGCGCCTTGCGGAATGAGCGATAGCGCGGCGAGAATGACGGAGTCATGCCGTACATTTTGAAAGTACAAAGGCAGCAGCAGCATGGCGCCGTTCGTCCCGAAGCCGGCCAGGAACAAGGCGATGACGGACCCGGTGAAGCTTCTGTATCGGAACAGGCCGAGGGGCACGATGACGGCCGAGGAACGGACTTGGGCGTAGACGACATAGGCGATCGTCAAGATAACGCCCAGCGCGATAAAGCCGATCGAAGCTCCGCCGCCAAAACCGTCGCCTTCCGTCCCCCGCGAGAT
This sequence comes from Thermobacillus xylanilyticus, assembly GCF_907165215.1. Classification (GTDB taxonomy): domain Bacteria; phylum Bacillota; class Bacilli; order Paenibacillales; family Paenibacillaceae; genus Thermobacillus; species Thermobacillus xylanilyticus. The sequence continues at coordinate 61,901 of NZ_CAJRAY010000005.1, forward strand.
CCCGTAGATGAAACTGGCGGAAAGTCCGCCCAGCAGCAGAATGCCGATCCAATCCAGTGCAGCGCGTCTGTTGGTGGCGGGAAATCGCGGCATTTTCATGTAAATCAAAGCCAGGGCGATGATTCCGATCGGGACGTTGATGTAGAAAATCCAGCGCCACGAGACATACTCCACGAGCAGACCGCCGGCGACCGGACCGAGGATGGGGCCGAGAATGATGGGCAGGCCCACGATGGCCATCAAACGCCCCATTTGATCCTGTCCCGCGGCTTGAACAAGCAGCGTGGTCAGCAGAGGGATGATCAGCCTCGCGGCGAACCCTTGCACAATGCGGAACGCAATCAGGCTTTCGATGTTCCAGGCCAACCCCGCCAGCAGGGAACTGAGCAGGAACAGCAGCTCCGCGATGAAATATACGGCTTTGCCCTCAAACCGCTGGACCAGCCAGCCGGAGAAAGGGACGGCGATGGCCAGGGCCAGCACATAGCCGGTCATGACCCATTGCACCGTCTCCAGTGAAGCATGAAAATCCCGGCTGAAATGATTCACCGCGATGTTCACCATGGTGGTGTCCAGCATGGGGGCAACCGCTCCAAACACCAGCACCAGCGCGACGCGGACCAGTTCCTTCGGCAGTGTTCCGTCGGTTTGCTTCACTTGCGTCCACTCCTCAATTAAGGTACATGATGTATCTTATTTCCGGAATGAAGTATACACGCTTTTCGAATAAGGTGCAACATGTATCTTATATGTTGTATAATGATTGCAGCATCTTTCGGGAGGAAAAGCCTTTGAAATCGGAACGCAGGCGGGGAGAGGAACTGGAAAAGGCGATTCTGGACGCTGCGTACGAAATCATCGAAACATCGGGGTACGAGGAAATGACCTTTCAACGCGTCGCCCGACAGGCGCAAACCAGCCGAACGGTCATTTACCGCCGGTACGAAACACCCGTTGATTTGCTGCATGCCCTGGTCCTGTACAGGTCCACCCGGGCGATGGGCGGCAGAATGATCGACTTGTTCCGGGACCAGGGAAGTCTTCGCGCCGATTTGCTTGAGGTCGTCGGCATCTACCAGCGGTTTTTCGACGCTGTCGGGCAGAAGCTGATGAGCGCCGTGATGACCGAATTCAGCCGAAATTATGAACGGTTCCGGGACTGGTTCGAACGGGCGCTCGACAGCAATGTGAGGATGATGAAGATCGTAGAAGCAAATGCCAAGCGGCGCGGAGAAATTACTCATGATTTTACCGAGATGCAAATGCGTCTCCCCTTCGATCTTTTGCGTATCGAAAATGTGATCCGCCACGAGAGAGTCACTGCGGCGTATTTGACCCGTCTGGTGGATGAGGTGCTGCTGCCGGTGTTCTCCAAGAAACATTAAGCTGCCCGACGGAGGTGAAGGCGGATGGACAACCTGGTTGAACTGGCGACACCGTTTGTCATGTCGGTCTGCATCTTCTGTTCCATTGTGATGCTGACATTCGCAAGGCCGCATTCCGTTCCGGAGCTGTACGCCTGCCGCCGTGAGGCTGACGCCGGTGCAACCCTGTTGTCCGTCTGCCGCAACACCGCGATCAACCCGATCCGGCGGTGGATTGCGGGTAAAGCGCAGCGGAAGGAAGCGCCGGGTGATGAAGAAGACACGGGTTGTCCGCTCCTGCACATCACCAAGAAACGAATTCGGGAGGGCAACCGTGAAAAAAAATTCGAAGCATCCTTGGCTCAAGCCGGCCGTCATCGCGCTCTTTGCCGCAGTGCTGCCCTTTGCGCTCGGCGGGTGTTCGGCGTCGGGATACAACGCGCCGATTGACGCGAATACCCCGGGCGTGTGGAACCATTATTTCGTCTATCCCTTCTCGTTTCTGATCATCTATTTCGCCAACCTGTTCAACGGCGATTACGGGCTGTCGATCATCTTAATGACGTTCATCATCCGCACGGCGATCATGCCCCTGATGCTGAACCAGACGAAGAAGCAGCTCGCGATGCGCAAGAAGATGGAGGCCATCCAACCGGAGCTGCAGGCGCTGAAGGACAAGTACAAGAACGACAAGAGCCCCGAGGCGGCGAAAAAGATGCAGCTGGAAACGATGCAGATTTATCAGAAGCACCAGTTCAATCCGCTCAACATCGGCTGCCTGCCGCTGCTCTTGCAGTTGCCCATTACGCTCGGCTTTTATTACGCGATCCGCCGCACGCCGGAAATCGCCGAACATGATTTTCTGTGGTTCAGCCTGGGGAAACCCGACATGATCCTGCCGGTGATTGCCGCTGCCGTGTATTATTTCCAGTTTCGCGTGTCTCAATCGTTCAGCATGTCGGCGCAGCAGGGAGAGAACAAGCCATTTGCCGTGCTCGGGCTTCTGTCGCCGATCATGATGGGGATATTTTCGTTTGCGATGCCCGCGGCGCTGCCTTTATACTGGGCGGTCGGCGGCATCTACATCATTCTGCAGACGCTCGTGTTCAAAAAAATGTTCGCTTCTGACCGAAAGTCCGCGTGACAACGCAAAAACGGATGCAACCTCCGCTGATGGAAGGTGCATCCGTTTTGGCGTCGACTGCCCGGAAAGGAGTTTATGGACAAACGGCAAAAAAAGGTTGTTCCCCGATGAGACTTGAGGGGGAACAACCCTTTCATCACTTCAGTTGGTCAAGCCCAAAGCGCCTTCCGCCTTCAGACGAACGCCCCGGTATTCGAGCACGACGTAGACATGGTAGGTGCCCGGTGTCCAACCTTTCTTATCCACCCGAATCTGATCGGAAGTGCCGCTCCAGTGTTTCGTGCCTCTAGCTATCACTTGAGCCGGAACATCATCGGGAACGTCCGGTTCCGTTGCGATCCGGACAAGATCGTCCTCCGAAGCGTCGTGGATCGGATTGTCGCTGATGACGTAATACACCGTTCCCTCGGCGTCATCCGGCGTATGGGACAGGCAGATCTTCCAGTAGTCATCATCCGTGGTTGCGTCGACGACCGCATGCAGCCTGAAAACCTTGGAAGTGTCCGTATCAATCTCTACGGTCAACAGATTGGACACCAGCGAACCGCTGTCGTCGGTGCCGACGATGTAAAGGTTGAATTTCAGATCCACAGGCGTCTCGAATTCCAGCTTCACCTTGCCGTCGGTCGAGACTTTGCCGGAATCCATGGTACCGCTGGGAAGCCGGTCATGAATCAAGTCGTCCGCGGTCGGGACTTCCGGGTCGGATTCGATGACCAGCGCATAGTACAGCGTGGTCACATTGGTGGATGTGACGTACACGGAGGTGGTCACATTGAAGGAATCTTTATCCACTGTGACAATCGAGTCCGGATCAACGGAAACGGTCGCTTCCGGTGTCGGCTCCGGCTCAGGCTCAGGTGTCGGCGTCGGCGCCGGTGACGGTGCCGGCGGCACGTAGAACTCCGGATCGGATTCCACCGCAATCGAGGCTTGCGCCAGTACTTCATCCGACAGCGAGCGAATGGTGACGGTGAGCGACGTTTTCGCCAAATGCGAGCCTGCCGTTACGCGGACGGCGGCTGCGCCGCCCGGTCCCGGCGCCAGTTCCTTCGCCGACTGCCGGCCGCTCACCGACTCTTCCGCCTTCAAATTCTCGTTCAACCAATCGACATCCGTGATGAGATTGCCGTATTGATCATAAGGCCGCAGCAGCAGCCAAGCGGATTCGCCTTTTTTCAGACGGTCGACGGGCGATCCTGCTTCGTTGACAAAACCGTCCGTCTCGACGGACTCGATAACCGGTTTGTCGCCGACCTGGTAGGTGCGGTTCGTGTAAATTTTTTCAGTCACCAGAAGGTGGATATCGACCCGGTTCTCGTTCCAGCCGGCCAGATTCACCAGCAAGGCTTGGCGGTCGGGGTGCGGCTTGACATTGGCGGACGACGCGACCTGTAACTTCAGATCTGCGGGCGGTTCGGACATCGGTTCGCCGTATTGGTTGTACAGGATGTACGGCACTTCGACGTTGTCCGCGCGGGGAAGCTTGCCGGAACCGCCGAGCTCGACCCGGGACACTTGTTCGGGCTCTACCGTGTAGCTAAACGTATAGACGGCTGTTTCTCCGTCCTGCTCGACGGTGAGCTTGGCTTCATATTTGCCGGCTTCGGCAACATCGCTCAGGACGACCGTGACCGCGCTGCCGCCGTCCCATTCCAGCGATTCGATGCCGACGGCCGTTCGATCGCCGACTTCGCCGATCCGTTCGATCGCGACGGACGTCGCGTCCGGATCGAATGATCCCTGGAGATCGATGCTCACCGTGCGAACACCGGTCTGTTTCGCGGACTTGATCCACTTTTCATTCGAGACCGATTCATATGCGAAGTACGAGGCCTCAACCAGCAATTGCCGGGATGCAGGCACGGTGTAATCCGACTGCTCCGGAATCAGCCCGGCCGCCACGGCGGCCGCGACATACATACCGGCCCATTCGTCGACGCCTTCCACCGTGGCGTCCTCGTTGACTTCGATTCCCAGCGCCTCCACCATGATCTTGGCCAGTTCCTGGATGGTGACGTCTGCCGACGGGTCGAAAATGCCGCCGCCCCGTCCTTCCAGAATGCCCGCCTCGGTCGCCGCGCCGATGAAGCCCTTGGCCCATTTCGCTTCGTCGAGATCCTTGTAAATGTCGGCTGCGCCGGCATTTTCGTCCAAACCCAAAATCAACGCAATGATCTTGGCGGCCTGAGCCCGCGTCATATTTTGATCGAGGTGAGCCTGGCCGTCCGGAAATCCTTCGAAGACGCCCGCCTCAACCAGCTTATTGTATTTTTCCTCGGCGCTCGTGTCCGCCGCGTGGCCCGCAATCGGATTCGCGATCGCGGCGATCAGCAGCAATGCGGTGAATACGTGGATCATCCTTCTCCACAAGTTCGGATCACTCCTTTCATGCTCATCCATTCACAAACGTCCATTTTACAACCATGCCGGATGGCTGGCGTGTCTTTAATCGGTTCGAATCCGCAGGTTCACCCCTCCCACAGCGTATTCATGATCCTGGATGTCTGGCGTTCTCCATTGCTGTCTAATTTTATATCGGATTATGGATAGGAATCGATAACATTATATCAATTCACACGAAATAGAAAGTAGACAAATTTTTGGGCGTTGGTTTTCGCAGTAGACGCTTTTTTCCTCGTATGGCATAATCATGTTGATTTGCGGTCAAATTTCTTAAGGCGGGTGCGCAGATGACGAGCGGTCAAATCAAGTACGTACACACCAACCTGGTCGCGAAAGACTGGAGGAAGCTGGCGGACTTCTATATCAACGTTTTCGGGTGCAAGCCCCTGTATCCGGAGAGGGATCTGTCCGGGGCATGGATCGACAAGGTCACCGGCATTGAAAACGTGAGAATCCGCGGGATGCATTTGGCGCTGCCCGGGTACGAAGAAGGCGGGCCGACGCTCGAAATTTTCGAATATGAACCGGACAGCCTCAGAGATCTCCCGAACAAGATCAACCATCAGGGGTTCGGGCACATCGCCTTCCACGCGGATTCGGTGGAAGACGTGTTGAACCGACTGATCGAGCACGGCGGGAAGCCGCTCGGGGAAGTCGTCACCTGGAAATACGAAGGGATCGGGACGTTGACCGTCGTGTACGCGGCCGATCCGGAAGGCAATTTCATCGAAATCCAGAACTGGAGCTGAAGGCGCGAAGGCCCGCCCCGCGGCAATAACCGCAGGCGGGTCTTCGTCCGCTTACTTGCGGCAGCAAAGCTTCCGATACGCCCGCGGGGACCGGCCCGTGAACCGGCGGAATACCCGGTTAAACGGAGTAAGTCCGGGAAAGCCGACGGTGAAACAGATTTCGGTAATCGTCTGACCGCTGTCCGCCAGCAGACGCTTCGCCTCTTCCACGCGAATCCGGTTCAGATACTGTTTCGGGCTCATTCCCGTGTATTTCTTGAACATCCGCTGCAGATGAAAGGCGCTCATGCCCACGCGTCTGGACAGCCTGTCGAGCGTCCACATGATGTGGTACTCCTTTTCCAGCAGTTCACGGACCTCCCGAACCCATGGTTCATGGGGATCGTACACCGCTTCCAGCAGGTCGGGGCGGCATCGTTTGCACGGGCGGTATCCTTTCTCCATCGCTTCCCGGGCATTGATGAAGAAATCCACATTTTCCCGTTTCGGTGTTTTCGATTTGCAGGATGGACGGCAGAAAATCCTCGTTGTCTTCACGCCGTAGTAGAAGATCCCGTCATATTCCGCGCGGCACGCGATCACCGCGTCCCACAGATTTTCAGGTTGCATCCGCATGCCCGTCGCCTCTCCTCGTCCCGTTGCGCCGGATTGCGATTGTTCGTGTCATGCTTTTTCTCTTATACAAAATATACAAGATTGAAACCAGGATGGGCAGCATCACGTGAATGCCCAGAAAAGGGATGAACGCACACAGCATGACAAGGGAAACGAGTCCGCTCAGCCAAGGCAGCGATAATCTTCTGTAGATTTTCACAGCCGCGGCCATCGACAACACATAGACGACCATCCCCAGCGCGTTCGGAATAAACAACAATTGCGTGAAATGAACATGAAACAGCATGGAAACCGCAATGCCGGCGCACGCAAAGAGAATGACCAGCCAGACCACCCGGGTCGGCGTTCCGGTGCGCGGATGTTGATATTGAAGCCAGGCGGGAAAAGCCTGATCCCGGCTCAAGGCATACCCGAGCTGCGCCAGACTGGCGACATACGCGTTCACGGTGCCCGTGCAGATGATGAACGCCAGAACGGTCGTGGCGTATTGCGCGGCGAGGCCGAGAGAGCGGCCCAGCATGATGCCGAGGGGCGCGGAATCGGTTTCCGGACTTCCGTAGGTTCCGCTGCCGATGGTCACGAAGCTCAGTGCCAGGAATACCGCTCCCGTGATCGCCGCGCTGATCATGGCGCTCCGGACCATGTCCTTCTCCGGGCGAGCGAATCGGTCCGCCAGGCTGCAGATCGCCTCCCAGCCAAAAAAAGACCAGAAAATGAGGACAATCGCCTCGCCGACCGCCTGCCGCCCATTTGCAAAGAACGGACTGAACTGGTCCGGCCGAACGTGGGGGATCGTCGTTACGACGGCGATGAGCAGGATGCCCAGAAGCAGCGAGCTGAAGAGCAGGGACACCTTCCCGCTGATCCGGATGCCGAAATGGTTGGATACGCCGCCGAGAAGCAGGATCAAACAGGCAAGCAGCGAAGTTTCTCCTGCGGACAGCCCGAAGGCGGAAGCCGTATAGTAAGCTCCCGTCTGGGCCACGATCATCTGTCCGACCGATGCGGTCAGAAAATAAAACCAGCCGACCAGATTGCCCGGATGTTCGCCGAAAGCGATCCGGACGAAGGTGGCGGCTCCGCCGGCATCGGGAAAGGCGCGGGACAGCGAAGCGAAGGTGTACGCAAGCGGAAAACTGAACAGGATCATGATGATCCAGGAGAGGAGCGAGGCGGGACCGGCGACGGTTGCCGCGCCGGAAGACACAAACAGAATGCCCGACCCGAGAATGGCCGCGATGTACAGCGCGATCGCCTGCGGCAGGGTGATCTGTGCGTTCATGGCAGATGGCCTCCTTCAGACCGCAAAACTGGTTGATGGACGCGCGTCTGCCAAACACTTTACCGGTTGGCGAACCGGAAATCATCGCGGATTGTTGCGATTCAATTCCTGCCGGGCCGCTTGATACAGCGGTCCTGTTGCGCGTATTCTTAATGCACGACGAAGCCCCGATCATAGAAGGAGAAGTTCGCATGTTTTCCGATCTCGTTACCGGCGATGGATTGCTGGACAAAACAAAAGTGCTGGAGTGGGAAGCCCTTTACAAAGGCATGGGCGGAAAGACGGTTGAACGGTTTACAATCCGCACCGATAAGGGCGTCGCATCCTATATTTTCAAGCCGTTGAACAACCGGGAAGCGGTCGGCCGGGAAGCGTGGGTGCACCGCAGCCTTCTGCCGCATTTGCCGCGGATTGCCGTGCCGAAACTGCTCGCCTCAGCCCCTCACCATGATCCTGACCGCTATTGGACCATTTTCGAAGATTTGGGGCCGCTCGAGCATCAATTGTCCGAAAATGAAGTGGTGCAGGCTGCCTCGCTCATTCCTTGCTGGCATCAGCTGCCGCTGTCCCTCATTCCCCGCAGTTTGACAGGAAACAAACCGCTGTACCGCGATATTTTGCGCCATGTTCACCGGAACCGGGAACAGGCGGAGAGCCTTTTGCTTCGCCTCGGCATGCCGCCAAAATGGATCAGCCCGCTGCGACAGATCATTCTTGGAGCGGAACAGACGGTTGATTCCGAAACGGTCGTCTCGCACGGCGATTTCCATCGCGGGAACATCGCCGTTGCCGGCGGCGAAATTGTCATTTTGGACTGGGAACACGCCCATCGAAATTCGCCGTTTTGGGACCTGTACAATCTGCTCGATTTGACCCATCCGGTCTTTCGCAGACAAACGAGCGACGCGCTCAGACAATCCGCGCTGAACGCCTACATCGCATCAAGGCGCCGTCTTGGTTGGGAAGAACCGCCCGGCTTTATCCGATCCTATTACGAATATGCCGCCGTCCACTCCGTCTGGATGCTGCTGCTGATTCAAGACGATCTGCAACGGGATGTCTGGGAGCCGTCCGATTTGCTGCAAGCGCAAGCCGAAACGCTTGCTTCATTGGAGGATTGCGTCCGTTGCTTGCTCCAATGATCCGGCGTCAGCCGGCGAACCGTCGGATTTGTCAACCACCTGTTGACACTCACGCGGCGTATTCGAATGTTTCGACATTTTCAATGAGATGACAGGCCGCATTGCCGATGGAAACCGCGGGCTGCAATTTCTGCCAGCCGACGCCCCTTCTGATCGACGCGTTGAAACGAGTTGGTCGAGACTGAGAAGCACGATTGAAAAGAAGGTATTCCCGGGACATGGTCCGAGCATGACACTCTGAAAGGGAACCCCACAGCAACCGGTTGAGCCTTTGGACAGGCCTAAGGTGCAAAACACCTCCCTATCGGCATGATCAGGGAGGTGTTTAGCAAGGTTTGTTCCGCATTACCTTGATTGCTTCAACAAATCCCGGATTTCGGCAAGCAAAACTTCTTCCGGAGAGGGCGACGGCGGAGCTTCCGGCTGCTCTTCTTTTTTTCGCTGAATTGGTTTATTCCTTTGACAAAAAGGAAGATGGAAAGCGTCTTTCTCCCATGAAGCGCAGCGCAATCCGAACGGCAGCGAGCAGTTCGTGCAGGAATTGGTTGACGACGTCATGTAATGAAATAAGTAAGATCCTTCGACCCCGGTCCGTTCGCGGATCGGGGCTTTAGGTATGCCTACGCGCCTTCCAGGTTTGCCCCTTGTAAATCATCCTGCAATCGCTTGATAAATGTTTTCGCCGCATGGCTGAGAAACCTGTCAACGCGATAAATAATACCGAGATTGCGAGTCGGGCCTCCCTTGATCTTGATGGCACGCAAGCCGGGATCATTCATGGACAGAACAAGTGGTAAAGGCAGAATTGTCGCACCGATATTCGCTTTAACTAAACGAACAAGCGAAAAAGGTGTCGTCGTTTCTATAATCGGATTTAAACTGAAGCCAATCTTTCTGCAACAATCATCGACTATCTCGCGTCCGAGAGTGCCTTTCGGATACATGACAGTGCGGATATGGCGAAGTTCCTCCAGTTCGACCGAGCTTCGACCCGCCAATTCGTGGTTTGCCGGTACGACCATCACATACTCTTCGCTGGATAAGGGAATTCTCACGATCCGCTCATCCGGGAGAGGCAGAATCGAAATGCCGATGTCTACCTCCATCTCCAACACTTGCTTCAAGATTTCGACTGATGTCAATACGGTAAGTCGTATATGAGGGAATTCGTTGTGAAAATCAATTATGAGTTGTGAAATCCTGTAATCGAGATCAGATGGGATCGCGCCAATGACCAGTGTTCCGCGCTGTTGATTGCGCAGTTCATTAATCGCGTCAACTGCATTTTTGCGGGTCCTGAACATCTGGATACTGTATTCCAGCAGCAGTCTGCCTGCTTCGGTCAGGGCGATCCGTTTGCCAATCCGATCAAACAACGGCGTCCCAAGTTCATTTTCCAACAAACGTATCTGGTGACTGAGCGTCGGTTGCGACATCCCCAATTTCTCCGCCGCTTTGGTAAAATGCAGTTCCTCGCAAACAGCGGCGAAGTATTCCAATTGCCTCAGATCCATAATTGCCCCAGCTCTGTTTAATCATTTATTATTTCTATTATTTTAATAGAAATGATTATATTGATCAATAGAACTTTATGCTTTAAACTTGGCAACCATGAAAATCTTATGCTCTAAGAAGGAACCAAGCGAATCAGGCTCTAAGGAGAGAGAGTAATGAAACGTTCAACACTTTTGGCCATAGCCCTATTTTTGGCGTCTTTAAACTTGAGGCCGGTGATTTCCTCAATTGCGCCGCTTTTGGAGACGATACGGAACGATCTCGGTATGAGCGCGTCCTCTGCCAGTCTCCTCACCTCTATACCGGTTCTTTGTATGGGACTCTTCTCCCCGATAGCTGTCAAGTTGGGAATTCGTCATGGCATCGAACGGATCTTGGCGTTCGCTCTAGTGCTCGTGGGAGGAGCCACTTTGATCCGATGGTTTACGCCTTCTTATGCATTCCTGCTGATTACATCACTTATCGCTGGCATCGGTATTGCAGCTGCCGGCCCGCTTTTGTCCGGATTCGTCAAACGTTATTTTCCCGGCCAGGTCGCTTCAATGATCGGCGTCTATTCCGTCGCAATGGTGATTGGAGCAGCCCTAAGCGCAGGACTATCCGTTCCCTTCCAGAACGCTTTTAACGGCTCCTGGCGATCAGCATTGGGGCTTTGGGCAATATTTGCCGTTATCGCTTTGCCGGCCTGGTGGTGGTTTGTACTCAGACGTTCGGAGCCGAAGCATGTTCAAATCTCTTCTCTGAATGACACGGGGCGGCTGCCCTGGAGAAATAGCAGGGCATGGCTTTTGACATTATTTTTCGGAATGATGGCCATCATGTTCTACTCCATTACAGCATGGCTTCCGCCAGCCGTCTCAAACATGGGGTACAGCAAGCTTTACGCCGGCAATATGCTTACACTTTGCACATTGGTTCAAATTCCGGCAACGTTCTTGATTCCGATGCTGGTTAACCGTTTTTCCAATCGACTTCTATGGATGATTGCGTGCGCTTTGTTCAATTTAGCCGGGATACTGCTGATCATCTTCTCCGGTTCACCATGGATTGCTGCGATCCTGCTCGGCATTGGCAATGGCGGTCTCTTCCCTATAGCGTTGATGCTGCCGATTGAAGAAACCTCGAACGCACAAGATGCCAGCTCATGGTCCGCCATGACACAATCAGTGGGATACGCAATTGGGGCACTCGGGCCGATTTTGGTCGGATGGATACAAGACATGACCGACAGCTTTGTTTTCGCTTTCGTCGGACTTGCCGTTATCTGTACAGCGATGATTCTCGTGCAACTGTTGATCGGATCAAAAAAGGGGCCGGACAGAGAACTGCTCGCATTCCCGAAATCCTCAAACTCTCTTGGCGATACCGTCTGAAAAGCTGGTCACGCCGCACATAAAGAGAAGAAGGCATTCTTGAGAATGCCTTCTTCTCTTTACCCATTAGGTACAGATGTGTACACCTTCAGCCTTCGGGCGTCAAGGAATCGCCGAATGTCGGTGAATTTTTGAAAGAGATTGTTCATCGTTCGCATTCTTTCGCCTCCGGTCCGGATGCTAGAATTCGAATCAGATCGAATCGGATTGAATCGAGGAAGGAGGCATTTTATTGAGCACACCGGCCGTTGAAGCCCCCGTGAAACATCGTGCAATCAGGCAATATTTCAGACGCTGGGAGCATCCGTTTGTCGGTTACGCGTTTCTGTCACCGTGGCTGATCGGTTTCTTCGCATTGACGCTGGGACCGATGATCATGTCGGTCTATTACGCGTTTACCGATTACTCCCTGCTGGAGAAGGCCAACTGGGTCGGCTCATCCAACTTTTCCCGCATCCTCTTCAACGACAGCACATTCAAGAAGTCGCTCCAGGTCACGCTTCTATTCGTCGCATTCTCCGTTCCGCTGAAACTGATGTTCGCGCTCGCCGTCGCGATGCTCCTGAACAAGGAATTGCGCGGCATGAGTCTGTACCGTCTGTTCATTTATTTCCCGTCGCTGATCGGCGCCAGTCTGGCCGTGGCCGTGCTGTGGCAGCGCATCTGGAGCAGGGACGGCTTCATCAATGAAATCCTGGGCATGCTCGGGATCCAGGGGCTCAACTGGGTCAACGAACCGCGCACGGCGCTCGGGACGCTCGTCATTCTCGTCGTCTGGCAATTCGGCTCGTCGATGGTCATTTTCCTGGCGGGACTGAAGCAGATTCCGCGGGATTACTACGAGGCCTCTTCCGTTGACGGCGCGGGGAAGGTGCGGCAATTTTTCATGATCACGCTGCCGCTACTGTCGCCGATCATTCTGTTTAACCTCGTGCTGCAGACAATCAATTCGTTCCAGATGTTCACCCAGGCGTTCATCATTACGGAAGGCGGTCCGATGCAATCGACCTATATGTATACGCTTTATTTGTATGACCGCGCGTTCGGCCGGCTGCAAATGGGATACGCTTCCGCACTGGCCTGGATCATGCTGGTCGTCATTGCCGCCGCCACCGCGCTCATCTTCCTTTCGTCTAAATTCTGGGTGTTCTATGAAAACGAAGGGAGGAAGGCGAAATGACCGCCAGGAGGAGACGCCATATCGGCAGCCATCTGCTGTTGATCGCCTTCAGCGCGTTGATGCTGTATCCGGTCGTCTGGTGGATCGGCGCTTCGTTGAAAACGACGGCGGAGCTCGGTTCGCCAAGCCTGTTCCCGGCCGTGCCCCAATGGTCCAACTTTACCGAAGGCTGGTTCGCGATTCCAAAGTTCAGCTTTACGCATTTCTATCTGAATACGTTCAAATTGATTCTCGGCGTGCTGCTTACGACGCTGGTGTCCACCAGCCTGGTGGCCTACGCCTTCGCCCGGCTCGACTTTCCGCTCCGCAACTTCTGGTTTGCGATCGTGCTGGTCACGCTGATGCTGCCGAGCCAGGTCACGCTCGTGCCGCAATACGTCCTGTTCCATACGTTCGGATGGGTCAACACGTATTGGCCGTTCTATATGCCGCACGCGCTGGCCGGCGGCATCGGCGGATCGTTCTTCATTTATTTGCTCGTGCAGTTTATCCGGGGGATTCCGCGGGAGCTGGACGAGTCGGCGAAGATGGACGGCTGCACGCAGTTCGGCATCTATTGGCGCATCGTGCTGCCGCTGACCAAGCCCGCGCTCGTGACCGTCTTCATTTACTGTTTCCTGTGGAATTGGGACGATTTCTTCGGGCAAATGATTTACATTAATTCTGTCGATAAATATACCGTGCAGTTGGCGCTGCGCATGTTTATCGATACGCAAAGCGCGTCGGCCTGGGGGCAATTGCTGGCGATGTCCCTGGTTTCCATCGTGCCGGCCGTCGTTGTCTTTCTGTCCGCGCAGCGATATTTCGTGGAGGGAATTGCGACCACGGGCATCAAGGGATGAGGTCGGGTGAACCTGTTCAAGTCTCAGCGAATCGACCGCTTGTTGTTCGGGACGGTGGCGACGATTTCGATCGCCGTGCTGGCGGTGGTCGTGTATGTCGGCTATACGCTGTCGGCGAAGAAATTGGCGGAAAACGCGACCCGCTATCAGCAAACGGTGCTGAATCAAATCAACCGGCAGCTGATGCAGCAAATCGACTATATCGAGCAGCTGTCCCTGACGGCGGTCCGCCATATCGAAAGTTCGGAAAATGTGCAGGTGCGTGTGTCGGAGTACGAGCGGTTCACGTTCTTCCAGTCGCTCGGCACCTATCTGGCGCAGCTGACCTACAGTTCTCCGGCCATCGATTCCATTGAATATTATCTGGTGGAAGGCAAGGCGTACCCGATCGACAACCCGTTTGCCGTCCGCTTCTTCGACGCGGAAGCGATCACGCGGGCGCCGTGGTCCGACGAGCTGCAAAGCGCGGATGCGGCGTGGATCGCGCCGCACCGCATCGGGACGCCCCGCGGCGATGTGGAAGTGGTCAGTTTCGCCCGCAAAGCCGTCTCCAAAAGCGGCAACCCCCTCGGCTGGCTGCTCATTCACGTGAAGCCCGCGCATCTGGAATCGATCATGCTGGGAGGCGAATCGAACGGGGAAGGATCCGGACGCGTGCTGCTGGACGGCCGCGGGAATCAGATGGTCGGCGTCGGCAATCGTCTGTCCGCCGACCATATCGTTTTGATCCTGCAACATATGGACGGAACGGGCGGTGGCAAGCGCATCAGGCTGTCTTCCGACGGCAAGCGGGACGACCAGTTCGTCGTCTGGGTCCAGATGCTGAACACGGGATGGGTGCTGCTGGAAGTGACGCCCTGGTCGGAGATTGTCGCCGGCAGCGTGCAGGTGGCGCGGCTGCTCACCCTCATCAGCGTGGCGGGATCGGCCCTGCTCCTGCTGTTCACCCTCGTGTTCTCCAAATTTTACACCCGGCCGATCAGTCTGCTGCTGAACGCGATGGGCAGTTTCTCGATCGGCATGCGGCAGTACGATTTGCCGAATGATTACCGCAACGAATTCGGCGTCCTGTTCGCCGGCTTCCGCAAGCTGACGGACCGGATCACCGAACTGTACGGGTCGCTGAAGGAAGAATACCGGCGGAAGAAAGAAGCGGAAATCAGCGCCTTGCAGGCCAACATCAATCCGCATTTTCTGTACAATACGCTCAATCAGCTCAACTGGATGGCGATCGACGCCGGCCAGGAGAAGATCAGCCACGCGCTGGAACTGCTCGGCCGCATGCTGCGGCTGGGGCTGTCCAACGGCGAGCGGTTCATCCCGCTGAAGGATGAAATGGAATATTTGCAATGTTACCTGGACATTCAGCGCATTCGTCTGGGAGACGGGCTGGACTACAATCTGGACGCAGGTCCGGATGCCGAACCCTTGTATGTCCCCAAACTGACGCTGCAGCCGTTCGTCGAAAACAGCATCATTCACGGTTTTCACGACAGGGACAGCGGGTTGATCCGCGTCGAAGCGAGAAGAGAAGGCGAACGGCTCGTGATCCGGATCGTCGACGACGGCGTCGGCGTGACGCCCGACTGGCGCCGCATGCGCGGCAGCAAAAAGGGCGGTTACGGCATTCGCAACGTGGAGGAACGGCTTTACGTCTATTTCGGACAGCGCGCCTCCGTAACGGTTCAACCGCTGGAAGCCGGGGGAACCGAGGTCATCATCGCGATGCCCGCCCTCGCGGAAATTCCGGAGAATTTATGAACAGCTTGACGCATCAAGGGGGAACGGGGCGTGTACGGAGTGGTGGTCATTGACGACGACCGGCAAGTGTTGCGGAGCATGGAAAAATCGATCCCGTGGACGGAAATGGGCACCGTGTGCCTGGGGGTGGCCGGTGACGGCAGGGAAGGGCTCCGGCTGATCGGGGAACTTTCGCCGGACATCGTGATTACCGATATTTACATGCCCGTCATGGACGGTCTGGAAATGATCCGGGAGCTGCGCAGGCAGGGGTACCCGGGCAAAATCGTCATCCTGAGCGGCTATTCCGAATTCGAGTACGCGCGGCAGGCGCTGAAACTGCAGGTGGACGATTATTTATCCAAACCCGCGTCGTTGACGACGATCCGCGAAGTCATCGGGCAAGCCGTGCGGCAGCTGCAGGAAGAACGGCGGGAGAAGGAAACGCTGGAGCAGCTCGAGCAGAAAATTTCGCATTACGAGACGTTCCTGGAGCAGGAATGGCTGAAAAATGTTATGACCGGCGCCCGCTCCGTTTGCCTTTCGCACGGCGGGGAAGACGAAGCGCTGTTTTTGCGGAAGCATCCGCGTCTGGAAACCGACGCGCATCTGGTGCTCGGGGTGGAAATCGCCGCCTCGTCGCGCATATCGGAAGCGGCGCCGGCCGACCGGCAACTGTTCCGCTTCGCCATCCGCAACGTGCTGGGCGAGCTCCTGCAAACGTTCTGGGGCGCCTTCGAAATGGTGGATCTGCATGCCCATCATGTGGCCGTTCTGCTGCACGCCGATCACCGCCGTCCGCAGGAAGCCGCCGTGGATGATGCGATTCGTCTGGGCAAACGGCTCATTCGCACGGTGTACGAAGTGCTCAGGATCCGTCTGCGCATCGGCGTCGGCACCCTGCAGCACGACTGGCGCCGCATCTCGCTGTCCACGGAAGAAGCGTTCCTGGCCCTGGCCAACGAAGGAAACGCGGCATACGGGGACGTGGAACTCTATATATACAGAAAGCCCGAGGATGGAATTCCGGATTTGTCCATCCAGAAATTGAAACCGATCCGCTTCTATCACGAACTGGCCGAAGCGATCCGGCTTTTCCAGGAACAGCGGGCGGCCGACGTCATCGGGCGATTCATCCGCACGCTGGAGGACATCGGCGAGACGAAGCCGGCTTCCCTGCGCATGCACGGCCGGGAATGTCTGACAATCATCCGCTTCACGCTGTTCGATACGGGCAAAAACATGGAGCACCGGTTATCCACCTCCGGGCTGGAGAAGCGTCTGGAGACGGTGGACACGCCCGAAGCCCTGGAGCGGTGGCTGATGGACGTCGTCGAACAGGTGTGCCGGGAGGAAACGGGTCAGGAGAACCTGCGGCACAAGCAGGCGGTGGAATACGTCCTTCAATATATCCAGGAACATTACGCCGAGGACCTGACCTTGTCGGAGCTGGCGGGCAAAGTGTATTTGTCGCGCAATTATTTGAGCCAGCTGTTCCGGGAATACGTCGGCGAATCGTTCAACCAATACGTGACGAAGGTACGGATGGAGAAGGCGAAACGTCTGCTGGCGGAAGGCAAATATTTGATCTACGAAGTGGCCGATATGGTGGGCTACAAGAACATCCCGTATTTCAGCACGCTGTTCAAGAAAACGACCGGTCTCAACCCGAGCGATTTCATGAAATAACCGGAAGGCCGAGGCGAATAACGGAATTTATTCCGGGTTTCGCCTTCTTTGTCGATAATTGAAAATTATTGTGCATTCTTCGTATATCGATGGCGCATCGGTCATGATACAGTTGAAAGCGCAAACAAAAAACATTCCGGCGACAGAGAAGAAAGGGGATTGCGCATGCGTTTGTTCAAGAAAACCGGCATCATCTTGCTGGCGGCTGCGTTGACGCTCACCCTGGCGGCCTGCGGCGGCGGGCAGAAGAGCGGCAACACGGCGAACTCCGGCGGAACCCAAAGCGAAGGCGGAGGCCAGAGCGCATCATCGAACGAACCGATCAAATTGCGCATCATGTGGTGGGGAGCCCAGGAACGGCACGACGCCACACTGAAAGCGCTGGAGAAGTATTCCGAACTTAACCCCCACATCACGTTCGAGCCCGAATATTCGGGATGGGACGGTTATTGGGACAAACTGTCCACGCAAGTGGCGGCGAAGAACGCGCCCGATATCATCCAGATGGACCCCGCCTATTTCGCGGATTATGTGCAGCGGAACCTGCTCGCTGATTTGTCGGAGGGCATCGACACGTCCAATATGGACGAAGCGCTGGTGAACTCCGGGATGTCCGACGGCAAGCTGTACGCGGTTGCGCTCGGCAACAACGCCATCGGACTGGGATACAACAAGCAGGTGCTTGAGAAACTGGGCATGCCGCTGCCGAAGGACGGTTGGACCTGGGAAGAATTTTTCCAATACCTCCGCGACGCGAAAGCGAAAGCGGGCGATCAATATATCAGCGCCGATCTAACGGCACGGCTCGATATTTACGGCATCTTCCAAATGAGCCGCGGTCTGGGCTATTACGTCACACAGGACGGCAAGTTCAACATGGACAAGGACACGTGGCTCGAATGGGCGAATACGTTCGCCGAATTGCGGAAGGAAGGCGTCGTCCCGCCGGGCGATATCAACGTCACCGACAAGGAACTGGATCCGGCGCTGGACCTCCTGGTCAACGGAAACGTGCTGTTCCGCAACTACCACGCGGCGCAAGCCGGTGCGCTGGACAGCATGAACCCCGGCGTCTACGGCATGGTGACGATGCCGCGCGGCCAGGAGGGCGCCGGCTGGCTGAAGCCGTCCATGTACTGGAGCGTTTCGGCCGATTCGCCTTACATTGAAGAAGCGAAGAAGTTTATCGACTGGTTCATCAACGACAAAGAGGCGGGCGAAATTCTCGGCACGACCCGGGGCGTTCCGGTCTCCAAGCCCGTGCTGGAGCATCTGTCCCCGAATTTCACGGAAGCCGACAAGATGGGCATCCAGCTCATCGAAAGCACCGCCCCGATCGCGCAGCCGTTCCAGCCCGACCCGAAAGGATGGCAAATCTTCCGCGAGAAAGATTATTCGACGCTTGCCGAGAAAATCATATTCGGCGAAGTGACGCCCGAAAAGGCATGGGAAGAGCTGGTGGCGATCGCGAAAGATTACGAATAACGGACGCATCGGACGGGGCTCGTCCGGGAGCGTATCGGGCCGCAAGGCGCAGGCAACGCCTTGCGGCTTTTTCCTTGCGGCGGCAACCTTGCCGAGGCTCGTCAAACCCGTCCGCATCCATTGCCTCTTGTGGGTATCAACAAACAGGAATTGAGCAACATCAATCGTCATTGCAAGTGATTAAAACTGAAAGAATATGAGGTCGCCGTCCCCATTAATTGGACAATTGGGAAACTTCCCAGGTCTCACTTAGTTTTTAATAAAAATGGGGTTGAGGTAGGCAGACTAAAAATTTTAGCGATCATGAGAATAAATCTTTGACACAAAAGCGACTTTCTCAAACAAATACCCTAAAAGAACAAAAATCTATAAAATTAAAGATGTATCAGCGGATGATAAAATTGCGTTTGGTGCCATACGCTGAGGGAATGGGTCCATCAATACCGGGACGGAAACCCGCCTGAAGGTTCCCTTTTTCCATGCCGGTCAATGCAAACGCGTACTTTCAGCGCTAGTCTCCGGCGAGATCTCTTTTAGGCTCTTCGCCTCCAGCCCCTCTAAAGCTTGTCAAACCCGTCCGCATAATCGGTCAATTGGCAACCCGGAATGATCGAAAGGCATCTTCCGGAACCTTTGCGGGCGGGCATTCTCTCTTCTTCCCGTTTTCAAAATATTGCCTTGAGTTCCGTCCCGCCGAGCTTCAGTAAACGTTAGTAACCTGAATCTGCGTTCAAGTTCAGCGCTTCTTCGACATTGCCAAGGGAAATTTCCCGATCCATGGAAGACGATGGCGAAGGATCGCTATAATGGTTGATATCATGAATAAAAAGTTGATGGTGAACCGCATCATGGTATCGTTCTGGCGCAGACCGAAAAGACTGTCGCTGATGATCCCGCTGGTCTATTTTCTGGTGATCGTCCTTACCGTTTCATGCAGCTCCGTCATCCTACACCGGATCGTCTGGCATTCGGCACAAACCAAAATTAATGAAGCCGCCTTGCAGACCGTCTCTTCCATCGAGACAAACGTCCGTCTGCTGGTGGACAACGTAAACAACTTCTCCAAAATGATCCTGTTGGATGTCAATCTGCAACGTTTGTTGCGGCTGGGCGATTTGTATGCCGACATCAATACGCAGTCGAGAGTCGGACGGGATTTGCACAACCTGATCCAGACGTTTCCGAACATCGATTCCGTCTTTGTATTTGACCGGTCCGGCAACTGGTTTTCCGTCGGTTCGCTGCACACGTTTTTTGCAAAAGCCCGGGTGGAAGATGCGGCGTGGTATGACGAAGCCGTCAAGCGGGAGGGAAAATTCCTGTTGCGATTGAACGACGGCGGGACGTTTGCGGACGACCGGGGTGAGAATTTTGTATCGTTCATTCGCCTGATCCGGGACATTGATGATACGTCCCCCCTCGGCATCCTGGTCATCAATATTCCTCAGAGCGCTTTTGCGGAGGCTTATTCCATGCTGGGCGGCCCTGGCGGCAGGCTGTTTGCCATCCTCGATGAACGGCATCGGCCGATTACGGCCGGTGCGGCGGAAGAAAGCCATGCCGGCGTGCTGGAGTATCTGACGGCCTATTTTGCGGACACGGTGGCTCCCGTTTCCGGCATGGAAGCTTCGGGGTTCTTTTCCATGGCATACGGCGGCGGCGAATATACCGTGTCCTGGAAAGTGAACGAGGAGACCGGCTGGACGTTTCTGAGCGTGACCCCGAACCAGCCGCTGAATGCAGAACAGTCGACGCTTGTCCTGTTCGCATTGGTCCTTCTGGTCGTCAACGGCATTGTGTTTTACGTCAGTTCCATCATCATTTCCAGAAACGTGCTCAATCCGATCAATCAGTTGCTGACGGCCATGGACAGCACGGGTAACGAAACGTTCGTCAAAATGGATACGGTTCCGAACAACCAGGAATTCGGGCGGTTATTCGCCGGATACAACCGGATGATCGACCAAATCCGGCAATTGCTGAAACGGATCATCGACGAGCAGAACATGATCCGCAAAGCCGAACTCAACATGCTGCAGGCCCAGATCAAACCGCATTTCCTGTACAACACCCTGGATTCCATCTCTTCCCTGGCCATGTCCGGCTTGAACGATCAGGTCTGCGACATGTTGGAAGCGCTGGGCAACTACTACCGGCTGAGCGTCAGCAAAGGGCGGGAAGTCATCACCGTCGGCGAAGAAATCGAGATGGTGCGAAACTACCTGCGCATTCAAAAAGTCCGCTACCGCGATCTGTTCGAAGCGGAATATGACATTGATGAGGATTGCCTGCAAGTGCCAATCTTGAAGCTGGTGCTCCAACCGCTGGCGGAAAATGCATTGTATCACGGCATCCGAAACATGGGCGGCAAAGGGACGATCAAAATCAGTGCACGCCGCGGGGACGGCTGGCTGCGGTTGGCCGTCAGCGATGACGGCGTCGGCATGCCGCCGGAGAAAGTCCGGCAGGTGCTGGAAAGCAGCGGAAACGGCGAAGCGGGCGGCTTCGGCTTGAAAGGAACAATGGAAAGACTGCGTATCCATTACAACGGAACTAACGAATTCCGCATCGACAGCGAACCGGGAAAAGGGACGACCGTCACCATTTTGATCCCGACAGGAGAAGAAGGCGCATGGAAACATTGAAAGTGCTGATCGTGGACGACGAGTATCTGATCCGGAATCTGATCCGCATGAGCGTTGAATGGGAAAAGCACGGTTTTGCCATTGCGGGTGAAGCGGCAAGCGCACTGGAAGCGCTTGATCTGGTGGAAGAATTGCAGCCGGATGTCATCTTTACGGATATCTGCATGCCGCACATGGACGGGATCACCTTCAGCAGCAGGGTGCTCGAATCCCATCCTGAAGTGAAGATCGTTATTGTGACGGGCTATGACGAATTTGAATATGCGCAAAAAAGCATCAAGATCGGCGTTTCCGATTTTATCCTGAAACCGATCCGCGCCGCGGAACTGACGGGCGTGGCGGACAGGCTGAAACGGCAGATCGCGGAAGAGCGTTTCCGTGACGAACAACTGGAAACGCTCAAAAAGGAATTGGAACGGAACCTGCCCGTGCTGCGGGAAAATTTCGTTGCCCGCTGGCTGGAAGGCCACATCGCCGGCGAAGAGCTGGAAGACAAGTGGCGATATTACAACATGCCGGAAGCGATCCGGGACGGAAACGTGCAGGTCGCCGTCATGGAAGTGCTGCCTGCGGCGGACAGAACGGAAGAGCAGCTGCTGCTGCTGGAAATGAAGTGCAGAAACCGGACGGAGGCGTTCTTTCGCAACGATGAGCGCATGATGATCCTGTCCGACGCCAAAAACCGCATCGTCATGCTGGCCATGAATCGGGATGGCCATTTGCCGCACGTTTGCGAAAGGCTGAAAAACGTTTTGGCCAAAACGTTCGATTGCGAGGTCAACATCGGCGTCGGACGGAAGCACGAACAACCGGACCGCGTTCCCGAATCCTACCGGGAAGCGTGCCGCGCCCTTCGCTATAAAGTGCTGGTCGGCAAAAATCAGGTGATTTGCCATGACGACGTGATGGCGAACGGGGAGCAGCCCCATCATCCCAATCCGGATTTGCTCCAGCAATTGAAATTTTTCATCAGCGTCGGTTCGGCGGATCGTGCAGCGGAGCTTCTGCGGCACATCTTTGCCGTGCCGTTTTCCGACGAATACCAGGTTCGGCTGGCGGCCATGGAGGTCCTCACCCAAAGCATGCATGCCGCCATTGAGCAGCAGATTGACGGTGAACTCGTATTCAGGCAGGACACGCTGACGGCGATCCTGACCGCCGACAATTTGCCTGAAATCCAACGGCAGATGGAGGCGTATGTGCGTTTCCTGGCCGACCGGATCGATGACAGCTTGCAGGGGAAGAAAGAAGACTTGATCAGCCGCGTGAAGGCGTACCTTGAAGAAAACATCGGGAATCCGGATCTCGGGCTGCAGTCCGTGTCTGAAACGTTTTATGTCAGTCCGGGACATCTCGGCCGGCTGATTAAGCAGGAAACCGGCATGTCCTTTGTGGCGTATCTGACGAACCTGCGAATCCGGAAGGCGGCCGCCCTGCTCCGCGAGACCGATCTGCGGAGCTATCAGATCGGCGAGCGGGTCGGCATCCCCGATCCCCACTATTTCAGTCATGTGTTCAAAAAGATGACCGGCATGTCCGTCAGCGAATACCGGGAGCAGATTGCCCAAGAATGGAAAAAAGCGGATGTTTGAATTTTGCAACATCATGCCGGAATCTTGCATCGTCTTTCAACCGGGGCGATTCTATAATGAAAACGAATTCTTGAACTGACAAAGGGGAGGAAGCATTTATGAAAGCGCTGCGAAAGAACGTTTTGCTGGCGGCGCTGGCCCTCGTGCTGGCCATCGGTCTGGCGGCCTGCGGAAAAGAGGCCGGCGATGCGACGACCCCGGGCGGAAATGGAGAAGGGGCGTCCTCTGACAAAACGATCGAACTGACGCTTTGGGACCAATCGGTGGGCTCCACGGACCCGTCGGCCCAACTGATTCCGGAAATCGTCGACGAGTGGAACAAGGCGAACCCCCATATCCAGGTGAAACGGACGGGGACGCCGGGTGAACAGTACAAGACGAAAATCAAGACGGCCCTCGCCGCCAACGAAGCGCCGGACATCTTCTACGGCATGGGCGGCGGCAGCTTCATGCAGCCGTACATCGAAAACGGAAACGTCCTGGAAATCACGTCTTACGTGACGGACGAAGTCAAGGCCAAGATCA
This sequence comes from Thermobacillus xylanilyticus, assembly GCF_907165215.1. GTDB lineage: Bacteria > Bacillota > Bacilli > Paenibacillales > Paenibacillaceae > Thermobacillus > Thermobacillus xylanilyticus. The sequence goes on from NZ_CAJRAY010000005.1 coordinate 85,189, forward strand.
AGCCCGGCGTGCTTGAAACGCTGGAATACGAAGAAAAACTCTACACGCTGCCCGTGTATACCCACATCGCCAATCTGTACATCAATACCGAGCTGTTCGAAAAAGCGGGCGCCGACATTCCGACCACTTACTCGGAACTGCTGGATGCCGTCGACAAGCTGCGGGCCGCGGGCATTACGCCGGCTGTCATCGGAGAGAAGGACCGCTGGCCGGGCATGTACTGGTTCAACATCATCGCCTTGCGGCAAGCCGGCTATGATGCGGTGGTGGAAGCCTTCCACAATCCTTCCAAATGGAATTCGCCGGACATCATCGAAGCGGCGAGAAAATTGCAGGAACTGGCCAATGCGGGCATGTTCAACGACAGCCTGTTCAGCATGAGCTATGAAGAGATGCTCGGCGCGTACAACGCGGGCAACGCCGCAATGATGTTCCAGGCCAACTGGGTCAATGCCGGCATCGAAGATCCGTCTTCGGCCACCAGCGGCAAAGTGGTCGTGGTGCCGTTCCCGGTCTTCGAGGACGGCAAGGGCACCGCGCATGAATTTTTGGGAGGCTCTTCCGACGGGTTCTATATCAGCGCAAACACGAAATACCCGGATGAAGCATACGAGTTCCTGCTGTACCTCAGCGAGCAGCTTGGCACCCGCGGGTTCCTCGCCGGTGCGGGGCTGCCGACCTGGAACACGGAAGGGTTGGACACGTCGAGCCTTTCCCAACTTGATCTGACGTTCGCAGAGCTGATGGACACGGCGGAAGCGTTCATCCCCTGGTGGGACAACGTCTTCCCGGCAAGTTCGGCGGACACCCACAAAAATCTGATCGCTCAACTGTTGGCCGGCGAAATTACCCCGGAACAATTCGCCGAGCGGATGGCGCAATTGGAACCGACGGAACTGCATCTGTAATGAAAAAGGACGGCCGCTGCGCTGGTGGTGATTCCGCCCTCCGGCGCATCCGGCCGCCTCTTTGTCGGGAGGGTACGCATGGACAGAGTTTTTTCGAACAAAAGGGACATCGCCGTTTTCGTCGGTCCGACCCTTCTTTTGTTTGTCGCAATCGTGCTGGTTCCGATCTTCGTTTCCAGCTATTACAGTCTGCTGGACTGGAACGGCATCGGCAATGGAAAATTCATCGGTCTGGACAACTACGTTGAAATGTTCACGGATTCCCGGGCGCTCAATTCGATGAAAAACTCGCTGCTGTTCGCCGCGGCATCGGTCTTCTTCCAGTTGCCCGTTTCGTTGCTGCTCGCCTTGATCCTGGCTTCTTCAGTCAAGGGTGAAGGATTTTACCGCACGGTCTATTTCATCCCGGTTTTGATTTCGACCGTGGTCATCGCCCAGCTCTGGTCCAAAATCTACAATGCCGACTACGGATTGCTGAACACGCTGCTGAAAACCGTCGGGCTGCCCGACCTTGCCAGTGACTGGCTCGGCCAGCGGAAAACCGCCTTGGTGGCTTCTTTCATTCCCATTCTGTGGCAATATGTCGGTTATCATATGCTGCTCATGTATGCGGGAGCCAAATCCATCTCTTCGGAAATCATCGAGGCGGCGAAGATTGACGGGGCTTCGACCATCCGGACGGCCTTTTCCGTCATCATTCCGCTGATGAAGCCGGTACTCAAGGTGAGTCTGGTGTTTTCCGTCATCGGTGCGCTGAAAATTTTTGACCTGATTTACGTGCTGACCGGCGGCGGCCCCTTCTTTGTCACCGAAGTGCCGAGCACCTTGATGTACACGACCATTTTCGATACGTTCCGATACGGCTACGGAAGTGCAATATCCGTTTTCATCATTCTGGAGTGCCTGGTGTTCACCATCGTTATCAACAAACTTTTCAAAACGGAATAGGAGTGGGAAACATGCCAGCGGCAATATCGGAACGTCCCGGCCGGTACGGCTCGAAGGGCACCGTCGGTTCGATCCTGTTGCAGATGTTTCTGATTCTGTTTGCCTTCGTGCAGATATACCCGCTCGTCTGGCTCGCGTTCTTTTCGTTGAAAGACAACAGCGAAATTTTCAGCGGCGAGGTGCTGGGGCTTCCACGAAAGTTTCTCTGGAGCAACTACGTCAAAGCCCTGTCGGAGGGCAATGTGCTCACCTATTTCGGGAACAGCGTGCTGGTGACGGCAGCGACGATTGTGCTCGTCCTGATCCTGTCCGCAATGTCCGCATACGCCATCGCCCGGATGAAATGGAAACTGAGCAATGCGACGATGACGCTGATCCTGCTGGGCATGATGGTGCCGATCCATTCCGCGCTGCTGCCGCTGTTCATGGTGCTGAGAAACCTGAACCTGCTGAATACCTACTGGGCGCTGATCATTCCCTACGTGGCCTTCGGTCTGCCGATTGCCGTATATATCACCGCCAGCTTTTTCAAAAGCGTTCCCCGCGAAATGGAGGAATCGGCGGTCATGGACGGATGTGGCGTTTACCGGGCGTTCTTTCTCATCATCTTGCCGCTTGTCCGGCCGGCCTTGGCCACCGTGGCGATCTTTACGTTCATTTCCGCCTGGAACGAGCTCATGTTTGCCGTCACCTTCATCAATGACACCGAGTACCAGACGCTGACGGTCGGCATGATGTCCATGGTCGGCACGTACATTACCCATTGGGGCGTGGTCGGCGCCGGGCTGATGATCGCCACGATTCCGACGATTCTCATTTACCTCCTGCTCAACAAACAGGTGCAGGAAAGCATGATTGCGGGAGCCGTCAAGGGATGACGGCCGGCAGTGCCCATAGACAGATAAAAAACAAATCGTATTTGCCGGACTCCGTTAATGAAGGAGTCCGTTTATTTATGCTGTTTGCCAAGCTTCATAGTCTCCTGCCGCAGGCATGCGAAACCTCGCATTGTACCCCGTCCAACGGCATACGGCTTGTCAAACCCGTCCGCATAGCTGGTCAATTGGCAGATTTCGCATACCGCGAGGTATCAGATTGACGCGTTATTTTTGCCCTTTTTTCGGTTGATAAGATCGATGAAGATCAAAATCAACCCGATTACCAAAAATAGCAGAACAAAGACATTACTCCACAGGTAGGGCTTTTCCGGAATTCTGCTGACATAAAGATAGTAGAAAATGTAGAACACGATACGTTCTACGGTATAAAGGATGCCGCCAACCATCAGAAGAAGAAAACCATAATAAGAAAATTTAGACATACCCGCCTCCAAAAATTTTTATTGACGTCGTGCTTCTCACTAACTGCTTTTGGCGCCGCTGCTTCAATTGACAGTCAGAAAGATGCAATTTTTGTTGATGGCTTGCAATTTAACATTTCCAAATCTGTCGAAGGAAAAATATCAACCAAAATGTTAAAAGAAATAGCAAATCGGGCGAGACTTACATCCAGCCCCTCTTTCGTAAAATACCCTTCGTCGAAAACTTGCTTCGGCGTTTTGAAATAATCGACACGTTCAGATAGGAAGAACGGCATTTCGTACATTTCATTCGGAATGTCTTCCAAAATGTACGGGAAGTCCGAAACATTTTTCGGCAGATTCGTCGTGCGAATCACGCGCCCCCACGGATCGCGCTTTGCGGCCGATCAGCGAATCACGACCACTCCATCTTTCCCGCGTCAAGCAATACTACGAATGAAGCAGGGAGAACGTTGCGGCAGGCAGTTTCTCCGATGTGCGTGTATTTTCGTAAAGAGATGGGTGTTGCGGGAGCATATCCAAATGAAAGTTGCGGATCACGATTCCGGGAGCAGCGCTTCTTGCATATTTATTGTAATATTGTAATCAAAGGGGGGGGATTGTGGAAAATGAAGAATGGTCAAGGGAACTCAAAAGGGAAGTTTACAAAGAGATTGACGAACTGAAGAGGGAGCACCGCGCTTTCAAAAAACGAATCAGCGTTCTTGCCAATCTGTTCATCCCGGGAATCGGATTTGTGGTGTACGGAAGCTCCTGGTTGAAAGGCATTGTTGCGTTTGCTCTTTTTGTCTTGTACAATGCGCTGTTTTTCAACTCCATTCTGCCCGCCACGGATGCAAACGTTGCGGTGATTTATTATATCCCGGCAGTTGTGATTTGGATTGTCAGCACGGCCATGGTTGCTTCCCAGGATTGAGCGATACGTTCCGGGTCGCAAGCCATCCCCGCTCCGGCTCGTCAATCCTGTCCGCATAATCGGTCAAGTCCCCTCATAGACATGTTATCAGTCGGAAAACCACTGTGTAGAGGGGATGATCCAATGCGTCGCATGAAGTGGGCGGCAGCCGTCGTCCTGTGCGTCACCCTCATCCTTGCGGGATGCGGAGCCAAAAGCGCCGAGTCTGTTGTGAAAGACCTGGACGGCGTGCTCGGCGGCTTGAAGAGCTATCAGGGCAAAGGGACGATGACGCTTCATACCGGGCAGCAGCCGCTCCAGTACCAGGTGGAAGTCTGGTACAAGAAACCATCCTATTACAGGGTCGCGCTGACCAACGCCGCCAAGGACATCACCCAGATCGTCCTGCGCAACGACGAAGGCGTGTTCGTGCTGACTCCGAAGCTGAAGAAGAGCTTCCGCTTCCAGAGCGACTGGCCGCAGAACCAGGGGCAGGTTTACCTGTACCAGACGCTGGTGCAGAGCATTCTGCTCGACAATTCCCGACAGTTCGCGATCGACAAGGAATCGTATGTGTTTGACGTCATGGCGAACTACCAGAACGGATCTCTGGCTCGGCAGAAAATATGGCTCGACCAGAAAACGTACGCGCCGCAGCGGGTGGAAGTGAGCGACGCGAACGCGAACGTGATGGTCGAAGTCACGTTCGACCAGTTCAGATTCGACGTTGCGTTCGACGACAAAGCGTTCGATATGGAAGCGAATCTCGGAGCCGCTCAGCAGCAGGAAGAGCAGGACAAATCGGCGGATGCTCCCGGTCAGGAGGAACAAGGGGCCCACGACAGCCACGGCGATCAGGACAAGACGGCAACGGACGATGCGAATACCGGCGACAATCCCGACAAATCGGCGACGGACGATGCGGAACCCGGCGACAACCCGGACGAATCGGCAACGGATGAAGCGGAGCCCGGCGACAGCCCGGATGATTCGGCGACGGACGAGACCGATGCCGGCACCGTTCCGGATGAAGCGGCGGCAGGCGGCGAAGCGGCGGACGATTTTGTTCCGATGGAGCCTTCCTATTATCCCGAGGGCGTCGCGCTCAAGGACATCACCGACATCACGCAAGCCGACGGCAGCAAAGGCGTGCTGATGCGCTTCACCGGCACCTACAATTACACGCTGTTCCAGACGAAGCCGAAGGATGTGGACGCTGCGCTTGTCCCGGGCGTCATGCTCGATCTCGGCCATACGTGGGGGCTGCTCGCGGGCGACGTGCAGCAGACGCTCACCTGGACGTACCAGGGATATGAATACCGGCTGACGTCGGCCGAGCTGCCCGAGGACGAGATGGTGAAGATTGCCCAATCCGTGCTGGAGGAAATGGAGAAATGAACGGAATCGAAGGAACCTGATGTCAGGGAACTGATCTCAGGTTCCTTTTTTTTATCCGAATGGAAACTTATAGACAATGCCTGGATTTTGGTGTACGATATATTTAGGGTGGCTAAATGATATGGAGATGACTTTGGAAGGAAGCATCAGCTTTTGGATCAAGAAGATGTATCAAAAGACGGGACATCTCTTTAACGACAGGCTCGCACAATACGGCTTGACCACGGCGCAAGTCGAAGTGCTGTCGCTGTTGTGGAGTCACGGCGATGGCCAGACGCAGAAGGAACTTCACGAGAGACTGTGCATTCGGCCGGCTTCCTTGACGAAAGTTCTGGATATGCTCGCCGCGGGAGGATGGGTGGAACGGAAGCAGGATGCGGATGATGCGCGGGTGAACCGCATTTTTCTGACCGAAACAGGCAGGTCGATCGAAAACGTCTGCGCGGAAATTCTCCACGAAGTCGAGCGGCTTGTCCGGAAAAACCTGTCGTCCGAGGAGGCGGCGATCCTGCTGATGCTACTCAAGAAAAGCGAAAGTTCGCTTGAAGAGGAGAAGTAGTCGTTTTTTTGTCTTCTATTGTTTAGCCTGACTAAATTTAAGTTCGGCTAAACATATAACTTGCCAGCTCATTTTAGATAAGGAGAGGTTTGCGTGGATTTGGGACTGAAAGGCATGGTCGCCGTCGTAGCAGGAGGCTCCTCCGGAATCGGAGCGGCCGTGGCGAGAAAATTCGGCGCGGAAGGCGCGAAGGTCGCGCTCACGTATCGCGGCGATGCTAGCGGGGCGGACAGAGTCGTGCGCGAGATCGAAAGACTCGGCGGCGAAGCGATGTCGATTCGTTATGATTTGAACGACGATCATTCGATGGAACAGGCCGTGCAAGCGGTCGCCGGCAAATGGGGCTCGATTCATGTGCTGGTGAACAACGATGTCCGTTGGCCGGAACCCCGTCAACTTGCCTTCGAAGATGTCTCTCCCGAGAGTTGGCGTCAGGAAATCCGGGCCAATCTGGAAGGTTATTACTTCACCATTCAACAAGCGCTGCCCTATATCCGGAAGTAGGGCTGGGGACGAATCGTCAACATCTCTTCCGGTCTGGCGGAGGACGGGATGCCCGGACGCGCATCTTATACGGCAGCCAAGGCGGGAATCCACGGCCTCACGGCAACGCTGGCCAAGGAACTGGGCCCTGAAGGGATCTATGTCAATGTCGTCATGCCCGGCTTCACGTTGACCGAGAAGGCGATGGAGAAATTCCCCAAAGAAATGCTGGAACGGGAACGGATAAAAGTTCCGACCCGGAAGCACAGCGTCCCGGACGATATCGCCAATCTCGTTGTTTTCCTTGGATCCCGGGCTAACGGCAATATTAATGGTGAAGTTATCCGCGTTTCGGGAGGTGAATAAACGCCGGAGACGCATTCGGGATCTCCTGATTCGCGCTACGAGATGGAGAAGATCGCAAGGTCCGTGCCGGAAGAAATGGAAAAATGACAATGCGGGAACCTGGTGCCAGGTTCCCATTTCTTTGGGAGACGCCCCGCGACGCATGATCCCGGAGCATATAGACGGCTGACCGGAGACACGTTTGCAATCTGGCCGGGGACCTGTTTTTTTGAATTTAAACAATCCGGCAACAGTATGATTTTCAACTGGAAACACCGCCGCCCGTTTGACAGTCCGGGATTGAACCATATACGATAATTGCATGGTTCAGGAGAACGGAAAACGAAGGTGAAACCCGGATGGACACATATTATCGACCGACCCGCGCGGAAATTTCGCTGGATGCACTGAGCCGGAACATCGCGGCGTTCCGGCGGGCGCTTGCGCCCGGAACGAAGCTTATGGCTTCCGTGAAGGCGAACGCCTACGGCCACGGAGCCGTCGAGATTGCGCGGGAGTCGGTCTCGGCAGGCGCGGACATGCTCGGCGTCGCGTTTCTCGACGAGGCGGTGCAGCTCCGCCGCGGAGGGATAGAGGCGCCGATTCTCGTGCTTGGGTATGTGCCGCCCGAGGGCTTCTCCGTCGCCCGCGAATTGGACATATCGGTCGCCATGTTCCGCGAAGACGCGCTGGAAGCGGCGGCGCGGCCCGGCACGCGTCCGCTGCGCGTGCACGTCAAGGTGGACACCGGCATGGGCCGGCTCGGGGTGCTGCCGGAGGAAGCGGTCCGGTTCGTCGAGCGGGCCATGCGCACGCCGGGCGTCGAAGTGGAAGGGCTGTTCACCCACTTCGCACGCGCGGATGAAGCGGACAAATCCTACACCCGCCTGCAGCACGAGCGGTTCGCCGCCGTGACGGAAGCCGTGCGCCGCCGCGGACTCGACATCCCGCTCATTCATCTCGGCAACAGCGCGGCGGGCATCGACACGCCGGAATGGACGGGCGGCATGCTGCGGCTCGGCATCGGCATGTACGGCCTCTATCCGTCCGCGGAAGTCGGGAAAACGCGGATCGAGCTGGAGCCGGTCCTGACGCTGAAGACCGAAATCGTGATGACGAAGACCGCGCCGCCCGGGTGGGGCATCAGCTACGGCACGCGCTATGTGACGCGCGGCGAAGAGCGGATCGGCACGCTGCCGATCGGCTACGCGGACGGCTACAGCCGGATGCTGACCGGCAAGGCGGAGGCGCTGGTGCGCGGTGTCCGCGTACCCGTGCTCGGCACGATCTGCATGGATCAATGCATGATCGCGCTGGGACCGGCGGATCGGGCGGAAGGGTTCGGCAGCCCGGTGGAGGCCGGGGAAGAAGTCGTTCTCATCGGACGGCAGGGCGATGAGGTCATCACGGCCGACGAAATCGCGTCGCTGCTCGGTACGATCAACTACGAAATCGTCTGCATGATCGCCGCCCGGGTGCCCCGGGTCTATATCCGCGGCGGCAAGCCGGTGGAAGTGCGGAACGGACTTGCCGGATGACGCCGTGTCCCCGTCATTTCCGCGTTTTCGCGATCATAGATATGGGTGTATAATCGAACCATGGCAACGGCATACTGGTAAGAGGCTGGATTGGAAATGTTTTGGAGGTGCGACGGATTTGGCCGATCTGCGGAACACGAAACGGATCATGATCAGTCTGCCGGATCAGTTGCTTCGGGAAGTGGACGGGATCGTGGCGCGAGAGAAGTCGAACCGCAGCGAATTCATCCGCCAGGCGATGAAGCTCTATCTTACCGAACGGAAGAAGCGTCAAATCCGTGATTCCATGCAGCGGGGATATCTCGAGATGGCGAACATCAACCTGCACATGGCCGCTGAAGCATTCCAGGCGGAGGATGATGCCGACGACACGCTCGGCCGTCTCGTAAGCGGGGTGTAAAGGTTTGATCGTAAAACGCGGGGATGTGTTTTTCGCAGATTTGTCGCCGGTGGTCGGATCAGAGCAGGGCGGCGTACGCCCCGTGCTGATCATCCAGAACGACATCGGCAACCGGTTCAGCCCGACGGTGATTGTCGCGGCGATTACGGCGAAGATTCAGAAAGCGAAGCTGCCCACCCATGTCGAGCTCAGCGCGGAAGCGCACGGCTTCGACCGGGATTCGGTCGTGCTGCTCGAGCAGATCCGCACGATCGACAAGCAGCGTCTTACGGACAAAATCACGCATCTGGACGACGAGACGATGAAGAAAGTCGACGAATCGCTCTCCATCAGTGTCGGTCTGATCGATTTCTAGTGCGCGGCTGGACCGATGGACGTTCGCCAGGCGGATTCATACGGATCATCGAGCCGAGCCGATCGGTTCTTTTTTTGTGCTGTTGAAAGGAAATAAATGGCATGCTTTGGAGTGAATTACCGGATGAAAATGCTGCGCGGGCGAGAGGATTTGCGCCGAAAGAGGCGAATTGTACTTGGGTGAGGTTCAAGCCGCATGACCGGTGGAGGCCATGCGGGACGGAGAGCAGCGGAGGTGCGTCACGATTGTCAAAACAGCGCAGAATGAAACGGATAACGATCCATCTGCCGGGAACATTGCTAAGCGATATGGATGCCGTCGCCAGGCAGGAACGGCGGAGCCGGGGCGAGATCGTCCGCCGGGCCGTCGCGGAGTGGCTGCGCGGACGGAACGGGCGCCACACCATGGAGTCCCTGCAGCGCGGTTACCTGGAAATGGCGGGCATCAACCTGATGATCGCCTCCGAAGCGTTCCATGCGGAAGATGATGCGGACCATACGCTTGGCCGCATGGTGGCACGCGATTAGCGCAGCCCCATGGGAGCGTGCAGGGTCATCAAATAAAATTTTTCTCCATGATATAGACAGGGCAGTTATATTTTGCTAATATAGGAATCAACGTAAATGCCATATGGTCTGTGACATGCGAAGAACGCATGCAGAGGGAATGTCCCTTGTGCAGCGTTCTTTTTTTGTTGCAGGCGGAAAGGAGACGCGATGAACAGAAGACGGAACCTGGCGATCAGCGCGGCCGCGGCGGTGCTCGCCGGCGTGCTGATCTATTGCATCCATGAGCTGCAGCTCAGGCAGATCGAGCTGCAGGAGACGGTGCAGGTCGTCGTGCCGGTCCGCTTCATTCCCGCGGGCGAGCGGTTGTCGGCCGATGCGCTCGGGATGAAGACGATCACGAAGGCCGCCTTCATGCCGGGCATGGTGACCGACCTCCACGCGGTCGCCGGCATGGAGACGGCGGTCCCGCTCGGCCGGGACGAGCCCGTGCTCGACTGGAAGCTGGACCGTTTCCGGCTGCTGCCGAAGCGGGGCGAGTCCACGTTCCAGATCCCGAAGGACTATATTCTTTCGGTGTCGAACGGGCTGCGCGCGGGGGACAAGGCGCTTGTTTACGCGTCGGGTGAAGGGATCGAATCCGGCCGGTTGTTCCCGGAACCGGTGACGGTGGCCGCCGTGAAGACGCCGGCGAACCTGGAGGTCGACGATCCGCAGCATACCGGCCTCGTATCCCGCGCCAGCGGCGACTACGAACAGCTCTACCTGTCCCGGCGGGACGCGAACGGTTCGATCGATGCCGTCAACCTGAACCTGACCGAGGAGCAGTGGCTGCGCATCGACAATCTGTGCCGGAGCGGCAAGGTGAAGCTGGTCATCGCCTATGTGCCGGATTCGCATGAGAATACGGCGGCCGATGCCGGCAAGGCGGAGGAGGTGGAGGTCTCGTGAACCGGGGAACGCTCGTTACCTTCACCGGCACGACGCCGAACATCGGCACGACGATCAGCGCATTCTCCGCCGCCTGCCGGATCGCGGAGTACAGCGGGCAGCCGGTCGGCTATCTCTGCCTCAATCTCAAGAGTTCCAAGCTGCACCGCTACGTCCGCGTCGAGCGTCCGGCGCTGTCGCTTGACCGGATGCGTCCCGAACTGAAGGCGGCCACCTTGTCGCCGGAGCGGCTCAAGGCGGCGGCTTTCCGCCCGTCCGGCATGCCCAATCTGTTCGTCTTCTTCGGCAATCTGCTGCGGGATCAGGCGGAGTTCTACGCGCCGGAGGAAATCGGGCATCTGCTCGATGCCGCGCGGGAGGCGTTCTGCCTGACGATCGCCGACGTGAGCGCCTACTGGGACAACGCCGCCACCGTCGCCGCGATGCGGGCGGCGGACAGCCGGATCGTCGCCACGACGACGGCGCTGTCGCATTTCCAGGAAGACGGACGCCGCTGGTTCGGACTCGCCCAGTCGCTGTTCGGCATTGAACCGGCGGACTGCGACGCGGTCATCATTTCACCGCCATGGAGAAATGGGGGGTTCTCATTGAAAGATGTGCAGAAAGAAACCGGACTCCGCGCCATCGGGCGGCTCAACCTGACGGAACCGCTGCTGGCGGCGCTCGACAACGGCGCGTTGATGGACTGGCTGCTCACGGACGACTCGGGCCGGAAAGCGATGGACGATGCGGCCCGGGAGCTGATGAACCGCCACGGCGTGCGGTTCGGGCGCAGCGCCGCGCAGCAGCCCTGGTATCGCCGGCTGCTCGCCCACAGGAATGGTGTCAGCTGATGAGCGGCGCGGATCGGGTGAAATTTTCGCCGACCGACTATGCGGCGAAATTGCGGCTGGCCGTTCCGGATGATGCGGGGATGGCCGACGTCCCGTACGACGCGGAAGGGGAGGCGGCCTTCCGCAGGCTGGTCGAGGAGATGCGGGCCTATCTGACGGCGCCGCAGGGGATGACGGAGGAGCAGCGGCAATCCTACGGCGAGCGGCTCAACCGCGCCGTTCTCGGCTTCCCGCAGGAGCGGGCCGAGCTGCTCGCCGTCATCCAGGAGCGGCTGCTTCGCAAGCGGATTCACCGGCTTCCGGGCTATCATCATCCTTACGGGAGCCTTGCCGAAGCGATCTTCGCCGAAGTGATCGGGCTGAACGTGCTGGAGCTGATTCTGGCGGCAAGGGACGGACTCGAGGAAATCCAGGTGGTCGGCACGCGCATCTACGAGGTGCGGTCCGGCAGGCCCGTGCCATCGGTTCACCGGTTCCAGTCGGTCAAGGACGTGGAGCGGATCCAGCAGAACCTGGTCCTGTTCAACAACGACCGGATCAGCCCGCGCAAGCGATGGGCGGAGGTGAACCTCAGCGACGGGTCGCGGGTGACGATGACCGGCTTCGGCTATACCGCCGAGCCGACGCTGACGATCCGGTTTTACACGGTGCGGCACTACCGGCTGGACGAGCTGTGCAGACCGGAGTACGGCACGATGAACGAAGCGGTGATGCGGCTGCTGCGGAACGTGCTGGAGCGGCGCCTGAACCTCGTCATCATCGGCCCGACGAACTCCGGCAAGACGCATCTGATCAAGGCGCTGATCGCCGAACTGCCCGACGAGGAGCGGATCGTGACGATTGAAGGTCGGTTCGAGCTGATGCTGCGGAAGACGTTCCCGGACAAAAACGTGATCGAGTACGAAGCCGACGAGGAGGATCCGATGCACGATTCCGCCCAGGCGTTCAAGCTGGCGCTGCGCCAGTCGCCGCAGCGCATCGTCCATGCCGAGATCCGCGACGAAGACGCGAACATGTATGTCCGGGCGTGCACACGCGGCCATCGGGGCAGCATGACGACGGTCCACGCGAACGCGCTGGAGGACGTGCCGGAGGCGATCGCCGACATGTGCATGCTCGACGGGCGCGCGGTGGACGACAACCGGCTCGTCCGCCGCATCACCCGGCAGGTGACGGATGTCGGCATCGAGATGCGCATCGTCGGCGGCAAGCGGCGGATCGTCCGCATCGGGCGGTATGAATGGCGGCCGGACGGCCCGCATGTGTGCGACTGGGCGGTCTATAATCCGGAGCGGGACGATTGGACGATCGCCCCGGATGCGCCATGCTGAGCCTGGACGCGATGCTGGCCGCGGCGACGGGCGCGCTGTTCCTGCTGATGTTCACCGCGATCCGCGGCTGGCTGGCCGCCGCGGTATCCCGCTCAGGGACCGCCGCGAGGCTCAGCCATCGCCGCCGGGCGGGACTTATCGAGCGCGCGGAGCGCCGCATGGCGGCTTATGTATCCGGACCGCATGCGCGGCTCTCCCTCCTGCTGGAGAGCGCGCGCGCCGGCATCGGTCCGGCGGCGTTCCTCGGGCTGTCCGCGCTGCTCGCCGCGGCGGGCGGAGCGGCGGGGGCGCTTGTCATCCAGACCGTGAAGGGGGCGGCCATTGCGGCCATGCTGCTCGGAGGCCTGCCGTACATCATTATCCGGATGACGCTGATGCATCGGCAGATGCAGAGCCGGATCGACTTTCTGCCGGCGTTGGAGCTGTTCTACCAGAGCTACCTGTCGACCGGCGGGCGGCAGGTGCGGATCGCGCTCGGCCGCATCGTCGAGGAACGGCGGCTCACCGGTCCGCTGCTGCCGGTGTTCGAGCAGCTGTACATCAACCTGTCGGTCAAAGGCGATGACGAAGCGAGCCTGCGGGTCTTCTCGTCGGCCGTGGGCCACGTCTGGGCGGAATATTTCGCGAACATGCTCCGGGTCGCGCTGACGGACGGCGCACCGATCGCGGAAAACCTGAAGGAGCTGATCGCCGACATGCGGCGGGCGGCGCGGGCGGATCAGCAGGAGCGCAACCGGCTGCTTGAGATCCGGCTGGCCAACTTCTCGCCGATCCTGTTCCTTGCCCTGTTCATCAGCATCAATGTCCGCTACAACCCGGAAGGCGCTTACCGGTACTACGTGCTGGATCCGCACGGACGCGACATGCTGCTGAACGCGGCGGCCCTGATCTTCGCCTCGTTCCTGATGGGCATCTGGCTGTCGCGCCGCAAATTGTGAAAGGGGGGATTGACAGTGCTGGCCGATCCATCGATCGTGCGCGGCTTGACCTTGCTGCTGCTGGTCGCCCAGTTCGGGTTGTGCGCGCTGTCCGTCTCGGCCCTGCTGCAGGCGTGGATCCGGCGCCGTCCGCGCTGGACGCATCTGCAGTTTGAAGATGACGGACCGCAGCCTGCGCCGAAATGGCTGCTGCGGGCGGCGGGCATTCGCCGCGGCAGCCAGAGCTTCCTGACGCGCGAAACGCTGCTTGCGGGATGCGGCTTCGCGTATGACCCGGCCTGGTACATGTTCGCCCGGCGGGTTGCGATCCTCTTCGGATCAGCCGCGCTTATCTGCGGAGCGGCCTTCCCCGCGTACGTGCCGCTGCCGCCGGACCGCATCCTGTGGCTGCAGGCGGCGGGGGCCGCGCTCGCGGCCTGCGCGCTGTGCGACAAGCCGCTGCTCGAATCGGTGCGCAAGGCGCGCTCCGAGCTCATCATGCGGGAGATTCTGGCCGTCAGCAATCAGCTGCTCTATTTCGCGGGAGCCGCGCTGCACCTGCACGTGAAGCTGACGCGCTGCCTGCCCTACACGTCGGTCATCCGCTCCGATCTGCGGCGCATGCTGGCGGAATGGTACCACGACGCGGGGGAAGCGATCGCGCGGTTCAAGCGCCGCGTCGGCACGGCCGAAGCGGACAGCTTCGCGGAGACGATCGAGGCGCTGCGCCTGCGCGAAGACGACGCGTTCTACGCGTTGCTTCGCGAGCGGATCGCCGATTACAAGGCGAAGATCGAGCTGAGCCGCGAGAGCCGCAAGGAAGCGGCGTCCTACGTGCTGTTCGTGCTGGCGGGCGTACCGATTCTGTACATGTTCCAGATCTTCATCTATCCGTGGGTGCAGGAAAGTCAGCAATTGTTTCAATCGTTGCAGTAACAGGAATTCATATTTTCTCGGGAAGGAGATGCGGGAATGCGCAACATTCTGATGACGGTCATGCTGCTTATCGTGGTGGTGGTGCTGTTCAACACGATCATCGCGAATCCGAACGGCGGCACGAAAAGGCAGATCGAAGTTCAAGGCAACAACGCGAACACCCGGATCGGCGCTTTGAACCCGTAAGCGGTGACGCAGGCGGATGCGTTCGGTTCTCGTGTTCGTGCTGTTCGCCGCCCTGCTCTGCTGGATGATGTTCGCGCCGGTCTACAAGCATGTGTTCATCGTCCGGCAGGCGGTGCTGCAGCAGGAGGTCGACTATTTGCTGGAGATCGGCGCGAACGGATCGCACGGCTATATCGACGGCGCGATGATCGCCGCATCCCGTAACCGGCTCGCGGCCTACGGGCTTGAGCCCGGGAAGCTGATCTACGAGGTGGCCGCGACGTCGGGCGAGGATGCGACGAATCCGCAGACTCCGGTTCGGCGGGGCGCCGGCATTGTGCTGACGATCCGTTACCCTTACGAGCGGTTGTTCGAGATCGACCGGCTGATCGGCATTGCGCCGCCGGACGAACAGGCGCTGATCAGCGCTACAGGCATGAAAATGAGCGAATATGTGCCTTGAGACAGAGCGGATGCAGGCGGCTCGCCGAACCGGCTTTCGGTCCGGCGGCCGATTGCATACATGACGCGCCCGGCAGCGGCCAGCCGGTGCCGTCGGATGAAATCCGGAACGGGGGGATGTGGAACCGGCGCCTGACACGTTACAGACCGAAAGGGGGGAATTAAGGCCGGAATGCACAAACTGCTGCTGCTGACGCTGATGGCGGCGGTGTGGATGATGCTGCTGGCGCTGCAGATCGACGGGGAGATGGCGGTCCGCACCCTGTTCGAAGCGAAGCGGGCGGTGAACCGTGCCGCCCATGCGGGGGCGCAGCAGCTGGATCAGGACGCGCTCGCGGCAGGCATCTTGCGCATCGACGAAGCGGCGGCGGCATCGGCCGCACTGCAGTATTTGCGGGTGAACATGCGGCTGGACGCTTCGCTCAAGCCGCTGCCGGGCGCGATGCTGCGCGATCCGGTCGAGATCGCCGTGCTGCGTGTCGTGAACGCGGAAGCCGTCTTTCCGTACACGTACCGCAACGAAACGTACAATTACGAGGTGACGCTGAAGCGGCCCGGCGTCATCCTCATCGCGCGGGTCCGGTATCCGCGCGGATTCAACGTCATGGGGCCGGTCGAGTGGTATGTGAAAGGGGCGGCGGAGCTGGTGCCGCTTCATTGAAGATCCCGGGGAATCGCGGATGTCCCCGGTTTTTTGCGTTCTTTTTCACCCTATCCCCCTCGCTCAGGAGAAGCGGGACGGCTTTGACAATCCCGTCGCTGTGGGTGAATATAATCATGAGAGAAAGGTGCGGGGAGGCCATAGGATGGAACATGCGCTGCCGGCGGGAGAGACGGAGAAGCGGATCGCCAGACTGCAAGAGCAGCTCAAGGCAGGCGGCTATGCCGGCATGCTCGTCTCGCAGAATACGGATCTCTACTATTTGACCGGCACGATGCAGGCCGGTTATCTGTTCGTGCCCGACGAGGGCGAACCGACGCTTTACGTCCGCCGAAGTGTGGCGAGGGCGGAACGGGAGTCGCGCGTCAGGACGAAGCCGCTCGGCTCGTTCAAGGCGTTCGGCGCGGAGCTGGCCGCCGACTTTCCGCCGCTGACCGGGAGCGGAGAACGAAGGACCGTTCTGACGCCGCTGGATGCGCTGCCCGCGCAGCTTTACCTGCGGCTGGCCGAGCTGCTGCGCGGAGCGGGAGCGGAGCTGGCCGACGGGTCGGCCATGATGCGCCGCCTGCGCATGGTGAAGTCTCCGCATGAAATCGGGCGGATCCAGGCGGCTGCGCGAGCCGCCGCCGAAGCGCTGGACGAGGCGCTGCCGCTGCTGCGCGAAGGCGTCACCGAGCTGGAGTGGATGGCGGCGTACGAACACGCCGTTCGCAAGCGCGGCCATATCGGGACGATGCGGATGCGCGCCTACAATCTGGAGGTGCTGACCGGCATGGTCGGCGCCGGGGAAGCGGCGGCGGAACCGTCCGCGTTCGACGGCCCGGCAGGCGGCCGCGGGCTCGGTCCGGCGGCGGCGCAGAGTGTCAGCCGGCGTCCGATCGGGCGCAACGAGCCGATTCTGATCGACATCGGCTGCTGCATCGACGGGTACATCATCGACCAGACGCGCACCGCGGTGATCGGCGCATTGCCGGACGATCTGCTCGCGGCCTACGAGACTTCCGTCCGGATCATCCGGCGCGCGGAAGAGCTGCTGGTGCCGGGCACGCCGGCGGAGCGGCTGTATGAAGAAGCGGTCCGCATGGCGGATGAGGCCGGGCTGGCCGACCATTTCATGGGCTTCGGCGCCGACCGGGTCCGGTTCCTCGGCCACGGCATCGGGCTGGAGGTGGACGAGTGGCCGGTGCTCGCGCGCGGCTTCGACATGCCGCTCGAACCCGGGATGGTCATCGCGGTGGAGCCGAAGTTTACGTTTCCCGGCCGCGGCGTCGTCGGCATCGAGAACAGTTACGCCGTGCAATCCGAAGGCCCGCCGCTCGCACTTACCCTCACGCCCGAACGGCTGATCCGGCTGCCGTAAGCGGGGTGCGCGGAAATGGCGGATTATCCGGCATGGCGGGCGGCAGACGGGCGCCCGGTCAGACGCCGTGCTCATATCCGGGATATCCGCATAGAATTGGAGCAAGGGTTTCTTTTCCCGGGATTTGCATACCGGTCTGTTTTTGAGTAGGATAGATTTATAGGGAGCGGCAGCCGGATGACGCGAAGGCGGCGGCATGCCGCAATGCGCAGCGAGAGGGGCGGTGAACGATGTACAAGCTTGGCCAACGGGTCATAGTCGTCGCGGATCATTTTGAGCAAAATCTGCCGATTGGCGAATATGGATATATCATCGCGTATGACCGGAATGCGGACAATGCGTTCGATTACGTCGTCCGCCTGCCCAAAGTGAACAAGAACGTGTTCGTTCCGGCGGGCGACATCGAGCCGGAAGAAGTGCTGCTGAAACGGGAAGCCGAGCGGGTGGAGCGAGAGGCGCTCATCGATTACGCGCTTGCGACGCACAACGAAGAGCTGTTCCGCCGGATCATGAACGGCGGCGAGACCGAATCCCGGGAAGGAACCGGCAAGGAAGTGCAGAGCCGGGAAGACTTCATCCGTCAAGTGAATCTGAAGGCATGGATCTGATGCACAACGGACGCCGGCGCTTGCCGGCGTCAACTTCTTGGTGCCGGTCTTTCATTCGCGGAGACGTAAAGGTATAATTTCCAAGGACAACTTCTGCGGATGGAGGGTACGGACCGACATGGATCTGGGATGGACGGGCAAGGCGGCGATCGTGACCGCGGCGAGCCGCGGGCTCGGCAAGGCGTGCGCCATGCGGCTGGCGCTGGAAGGCGCGGATGTCGCGATCTGCGCTCGCGATGAGGCGGAGCTTATGCGGACGGCGGATGAGATCCGCAAGGCATCGGGACGCGATGTGCTTGCCATGCGGGCGGACGTGTCGCAGCCCGGCGACATCAAGGCGCTGGTGGACGCGGCGGCGCGGCGGTTCGGGCGGATCGACGCGCTCATCTGCAACGCGGGCGGACCGCCGTCCGGCGCTTTCATGGATATGACGGATGAACATTGGGAAGCGGCGGTGCAGCTCAACCTGATGAGCGTTATCCGGCTCATCCGCGAGACGGTGCCGCATATGCAGCGTATCGGGGGCGGCCGGATCGTCAACATTTCATCGGTGGCGATCAAGCAGCCGATTCCGGGGCTCGTGCTCAGCAACACGCTGCGGGCCGGCCTGCACGGTCTCGTGAAGACGCTCGCGAATGAGCTTGCTCCGGCGGGCATTCTCGTCAATACGCTCTGTCCCGGCCGTTTCGAGACGGACCGCATCTTGGGTCTGGACCGGGCATCCGCCGAACGGGAAGGCATCCCGGTGGAGGAAGTGCGCCGGCGCTCGGAATCGTCGATTCCGCTCGGGCGCTCGGGGGATCCGGAAGAATTCGCACGCTACGCGGCGTTCCTCGCTTCGCCGGCGAACAGCTACATGACGGGCCAGGCCATCGTCGTCGACGGCGGGCAGTGGCGAGGCGTCTGACCGAAGAGGCGCCGCAGCGCGCCGGAGTCCTTGCAGAAGCGGGGGCGGAAGCCGCACGCTTCGCAGCCTCCCCTGATTGAGCGCGGACAAGCGGTGCGATATAATGGAAGGAATTGATCGGAATCGAAGGAGGCAATGGAAGCAGCGATGAGCATTTCGATCCAGGATGTCGAGCACGTGGCGAAGCTGGCGCGGCTCGAACTGACGGAGGAAGAGAAGGCGAAGTACGCGGAGCAGCTCGGCGCGATTCTGAATTATGCGCAGAAGCTGAACGAGCTGGATACGGAAAACGTGCCGCCGACGAGCCACGTCCTGCCCGTCGCGAACGTGATGCGGGACGATGAACCGCGGCCGTCCTGGCCGATCGAGAAAGTCATGCTGAACGCGCCGGACGAAGAGGACGGACAATTCCGCGTCCCGGCGGTATTGGAATAGGAAGAGGAGGAACGACCGTTGTCCGTATTGGATCTGCGATTGCAGGAACTGCACGACCGCTTGAGCGGCGGGGAGCTTGCGGTCTCCGATCTGGTCGAGGCTTCGCTCAGCCGGATCAAGGAGACCGAGCCCGTCGTGCAGGCGTTCATTACGCTGGACGAAGAAGGCGCGCGGGCGCAGGCGGCCGAACTGGACAAGCAGCTGAAAGAAGGCGGAGAACGCGGGCTGCTCTTCGGCCTGCCGGCCGGCATCAAGGACAACATTGTGACGGACGGGCTGAAGACGACGTGCGCCAGCCGTTTCCTGAGCAATTACATCCCGATCTACAACGCCACCGTGATGGACAAGCTGCGCGCGGCGCAATCCGTCACGATCGGCAAGCTGAACATGGACGAATTCGCGATGGGCGGTTCGAACGAGAACTCGGCGATGGGACCGACGCGCAACCCCTGGGATCCGGAGCGGGTTCCGGGCGGATCGAGCGGCGGATCTGCGGCGGCCGTGGCGGCGCGGCAGGTTTACTTCGCCCTCGGTTCCGACACGGGCGGTTCGATCCGGCAGCCGGCCGCCTACTGCGGCGTCGTCGGCCTGAAACCGACGTACGGGCGCGTCTCGCGCTTCGGCCTCGTCGCCTTCGCGTCTTCGCTGGACCAGATCGGCCCGATCACGAAGAACGTCGAGGACGCGGTCTACGTGCTGCAGGCGATCGCCGGCCATGATCCGATGGATTCGACGTCGGCCGACGTCGAGGTGCCGGACTACACCGCGGCGCTCACCGGTGACGTGCGGGGCCTCCGCATCGGCGTGCCGAAGGAGTACCTCGGCGAAGGCATCGCGCCGCAGGTGAAGGATGCGGTGCTGGCGGCGCTGAAAGTGTTCGAGTCGCTCGGCGCGACATGGGAAGAAGTGTCGCTGCCGCATACGGAATACGCGGTCGCGGCTTACTATTTGCTCGCTTCGTCGGAGGCGTCGTCCAACCTGGCGCGCTTCGACGGCGTCCGGTACGGCGTGCGCGCCGAAAACCCGGACAACCTGATCGACCTGTACGTCAAATCGCGCAGCCAGGGATTCGGCGCGGAAGTGAAGCGCCGCATCATGCTGGGCACGTACGCGCTCAGCTCCGGTTATTATGACGCCTACTATCTGAAGGCGCAGAAGGTCCGCACGCTGATCAAGCAGGACTTCGACCAGGTATTCGAGAAGTTCGACGTCATCATCGGCCCGACGGCGCCGACGACGGCGTTCAAGATCGGCGAGCAGATCCATGACCCGCTTACCATGTATTTGAACGACATCTGCACGATTCCGGTCAACTTGGCCGGCCTGCCGGCGATCAGCGTGCCGTGCGGCCTGGCAGACGGCCTGCCGGTCGGCATGCAGATCATCGGCAAGGCGTTCGACGAGACGACGGTGCTGCGCGCGGCTTACGCATACGAGCAGGCGACGGAGCATCACAAACTGCGTCCGGCGGCCGTGGGAGGTGCGTGATCGATGACAACGACGACGAGATATGAAACGGTCATCGGCCTGGAAGTGCACGTGGAGCTCCATACGAAGACGAAAATTTTCTGCGGCTGCTCCACGTCCTTCGGCGCTCCGCCGAATACGCACACGTGCCCGATCTGCCTCGGCCATCCGGGCGTGCTGCCGGTGGTGAACCGCCAGGCGGTCGAGTACGCGATGAAGGCGGCGATGGCGCTCAATTGCGAGATCGCGGACGTGACGAAGTTTGACCGGAAGAACTATTTCTACCCCGACCTGCCGAAGGCGTACCAGATCTCGCAATACGACCAGCCGATCGGCAAGAACGGGTGGATCGACATCGAAGTGAACGGCCAGACGAAGCGGATCGGCATTACGCGCGTCCATCTCGAGGAGGACGCCGGCAAGCTGACCCACGTCGAAGGCGGCTATGCTTCGCTGGTCGACCTGAACCGCGTCGGCACGCCGCTCATCGAGATCGTCTCCGAGCCGGACATCCGCTCGCCCGAGGAAGCGCGCGCCTATCTGGAGAAGCTCAGGGCGATCATGCTCTATTGCGAAGTGTCGGACGTGAAGATGGAGGAAGGTTCCCTCCGCTGCGACGCGAACATTTCGCTGCGCCCGTGGGGTCAGGAGAAGTTCGGCGTGCGCGCCGAGCTGAAGAACATGAACTCGTTCCGCAGCGTGCAGCGCGGTCTCGAGTACGAGGAATGGCGTCAGGCCGACATTCTCGACAGCGGCGGCGAAGTCGTGCAGGAGACGCGCCGCTGGGACGAGTCGCAGGGCAAGACGCTGTCGATGCGGGGCAAGGAAGAAGCGCATGACTACCGCTACTTCCCCGATCCGGACCTCGTCCGGATCGTCATCGACGAGGAATGGAAGGCGCGCGTCCGCGCTTCGATTCCGGAGCTGCCCGACGCCCGCAAGGCGCGCTACATGTCCGAGTACGGCCTCTCGTCCTACGATGCCGGCGTCATCACGGCGTCGAAGAAGCTGGCCGACCTGTTCGAGGAAAGCCTGCGCTACACGAAGGACGCGAAAGCCGCCGCGAACTGGATCATGGGCGATCTGCTCGGCTATCTGAACGCGAACAACCTGGAACTGGACGACGTGAAGCTGACGGGACAAGGTCTTGGCGAGATGATCGGCCTGATCGAGAAAGGGACGATCAGCGGCAAGATCGCCAAGACGGTGTTCAAGGCGATGCTCGAGACCGGCAAACTTCCGCAGCAGATCGTCGAGGAACAGGGGCTCGTGCAGATCAGCGACGAAGGCGCGATCCGCGAGATCGTGGAGAAGGTTGTCGCCGCCAACCCGCAGTCCGTCGAGGATTACCGCTCCGGCAAGGAGAAGGCGCTCGGCTTCCTTGTCGGCCAGGTCATGCGGGAGACGAAGGGCAAGGCGAATCCGGCGCTGGTGAATCAACTGCTCGTGGAAGTGTTGAAGTCGTAAAGCCCGTCAAATGTCAAGCCGCCCCTTCCGTGCCTGTGCGGACCGGGGCGGTATCTTTAAATGCGAAACGGATGCGTCCGCCCGGAACAGGACTGCGCAAGCCGTTTGATTTGTCGGGAGTGGGATGTCGTGAACACGTTCGCCGCAGTCGTCGACAACCCGTGGTACATCAGTGAATGGCAAATTCTGCTGCGTCTGCTGTCGGCCGCCGTGCTCGGCGGTCTGGTCGGGCTGGAGCGGGAGCGGTCGCAGCACGCGGCCGGCCTGCGCACGCATATAATGGTATGTCTTGGTTCATGCTTGATGATGCTGTTGTCCATCTACGGCTTCGCCCTGTTCGTCAACGAGCTCAACGTCCGCGTCGACCCGGCCCGTCTGGCGGCGGCGGTGATCACGGGCGTCGGTTTTCTCGGAGCGGGCACGATCCTGCAGACGGGGCGCAGCGTGACCGGACTGACGACGGCCGCGTCGGTCTGGGTGACGGCGGCGATCGGACTCGGCGTCGGGGCGGGGTTCTATTTTGCCGCGGCGGTCTCCACCTTGCTCGTCCTGTTCGTGCTGTGGGCGCTGAACAAATTGGAGCGGAAGTTGTTCCGGCGGAAATCCGAGCGGCTCATCGTGGTGCGGGTCGATGACCGGCCGGGGCTCATGCAGAAGCTCAGGGAGACGGTTGAACAAAGCGGGGGCGATCTGCGCAAAATGCGTTTCCAGGACGAGGATGACGCGGACGCGCCGGAGAAGCTCGGACCGAACCAGCTGGCCGTCTATCTGCACGTCCGGTTGAAACGGTCGGCCGAAGCGGAACTGCTCGACGGGCTCCGCGGACTGGACGGGGTGCACGCCGCTTCGATGGAATAGCGCAAGACCGCAGGCTGGCAAGGATTGACCGTCCCCCCGGAATTGACAAATTGAAAATTGAAACTTTACAATGGATGTAGCATAAGAGAAAGGCGTGAACGTCAATGGCAACGAGCGTCAGCGATGCGCTGGAACAACTGAAAAGTACCGGAGTACGCATGACGCCGCAGCGCCACGCGATTCTGTCTTACCTGATGAATTCGATGACGCATCCGACGGCTGACGAGATTTACCGCGCGTTGTCGCCGGAGTTTCCGAGCATGAGCGTTGCGACGATATACAACAATCTCCGGTTGTTCGTCGATGCCGGTCTCGTCCGCGAACTGACCTACGGCGACGATTCGAGCCGGTTCGACGCCGATCTGTCGGATCATTATCATTGCATTTGCAAATCGTGCGGACGGATCACCGATTTCGAGTATCCGCCGCTTTTGGAAGTGGAAAAGGCAGCCGCGCGGGAAACAGGATTCATCGTCGAAGGACATCGTATGGAAATTTACGGCATTTGCCCGGATTGCGCGGCATCGGACAAGGCCGGTAAATCGTGATCGGCAATTATATCCGCGCTTGCTCAACTTTTGGGCGGGCGTCTGCGTCAATGTACGTACAGGGACCGGAGCCTGAGCGTTTCGGCCTGCTGTACGTATTTGTTTTTTCAAGGGATTGGGGAGAGAGGGGAAGCCGGAAGTGGAACTGACGAGAATGCGTGCGCCGCGGCGGCGGAGAACCAGGCGGACCGCACCGATCCTGGGAATGCTGTTCATGCTGATTCTGCTTTCGGCTGCGGCGGGCGCGGCATACGCCTGGTGGGAGCGGATGCAGCCGAACCGCGACACGATCGTGCCCGATTACGGTGCGGCGCATCCCGTCTTTTACAACGGGGAGCAGCTGGATGGCGAAGCGCGCGTCCGGGATGCGAATGTGCTGCTGCCGCTTGATATGATTCGGGCCGTGCTCGGTGAAGATGTGCCGATCCGGTACGAAGCGGACAGCGAATCGATCATTATGACAACGGCGGACAAGGTCGTGCGGCTGAAGACGGCGGCGCTGACCGCGGAGATGAACGGCGAACCGTTCGATCTGACCATCGCCGCGGAGGTTGAAGGGGATGTCGTCTATCTGCCGCTCGCGCCGGTCACCGTCCTGTACGGGCTGACCGCGGAAGTGGCGGAGGAAACCGGGATCGTGACGCTGCTGCGTCCGGGACAAGGGATCCAAAATGCGTCCGTAACCGTCGAGCAGGGTGCGGCGGTTCGTTCAGAACCGACGATCAAGGCGCCGATCATCGAGACGGTCCCGGCCGGCGGGGATGTGCGCATCTGGCGCGAGGAGAAAGGCTGGTATCGCGTGCAGACCGCATCCGGGCATGCCGGTTACGCCGCCGAGTCGGATTTTACGCTTGCGGACTTCGAGATCATTCCCGAGCCTGAGCGGGAAGATCCTTTTCTGCCCTGGCCGGCGAACGGCCGCAAGATCAATCTGACCTGGGAAGCGGTCTATCAGGTGCCGGCCGATCCGTCGAAGATCGGTCCGATGCCGGGCGTCAACGTCGTCAGCCCGACCTGGTTCGAACTGAAAGACGGTTCGGGCGCGATTCGTTCAAAGGCCGATCCGGCCTATGTATCCTGGGCGCACAAGCGCGGCTATCAGGTGTGGGCGCTGTGGAGCAACGGCTTCGATCCCGATCGGACGACGGAGGCGCTGTCCACATACGCGACAAGACTTAAAATGATCCGTCAGCTGCTTGTCTATGCGGAGACGTACAAACTGCAGGGCATCAATATCGACTTCGAGAACGTTTACACGAAGGACAAGGAGAATCTCGTCCAATTCGTCCGCGAGTTTGTGCCTTTGGCGCACGAACAGGGCCTGGTCGTCTCGATCGACGTCACGCCGAAGTCAAACAGCGAGATGTGGTCGGCTTTCCTGGACCGGAAGGCGCTCGGGAAAGTGGTCGACTACATGATCGTCATGACGTACGACGAGCATTGGGCGTCGAGCCCGAAGGCCGGTTCGGTCTCGTCGCTGCCGTGGGTCGAACGGTCCATCAAGCGCATCCTCGAGGAAGACGGCGTGCCGCCGTCGAAGCTTATCATGGGCATTCCGCTGTACACCCGCGTATGGACGGAGAAGAAGAAGGCCGACGGCTCGGTCGAGGTCAGCTCGCGGGCGCTCGGCATGGAGGCGATCGAGAAGCTGATCCGGGAACGCGGGCTCAAGCGGACGTATGACGACAGCACCGGGCAGAACTATGTGGAATACGAGACGGAGGAAGGGCGCCACCGGATCTGGATCGAAGACGAGACATCGATCAAGGCGCGGGCCGAGCTGGCGAGGAAATACAAGCTCGCCGGCGTCGCCACCTGGCAGCGCGGGTTCCAGAAGCCTGAAATTTGGCAAGTGCTGCACGACACGCTGGAGGCCCGTCCGTAATCAAAATGAAAACCCGCCGGATGCGTCGGCCCCAAATCCGCCGCGTCCGCGGGTTTTCGTTTCATTTCGGGTTATTCTCCGCTGCCGCAGGCGATGCGGCGTTCACTGTCCCATCCGCTTCTTCTTCGGGGAATGCCGTCGCCTTGTTCGGGTCCTGCGTGAGGATCGTCCGGCAGAACATGCAGCGGTCGGTCTGGCCGAGCATTTTCGTCTGGCGTCCGCATTCCGGACAGATCAGCATGATGGCGCTCGTCGACAGCATGCCGGCCCAGAAATAGACGCCCATGCTGAGCATGAGGGCGATCATGCCCAGCACGAGAAAGATGCCGGCGATGATTTTGCCCGACTGCACGCCCCAGAAAACGATTCCCGCCGTGCCTGCTACCATCAGGCCCATGCCGATCATCGTCAGCAGCAGCCCCCAGGTGCGGAACTCGTTGATTTTCGCGGTCTTGAAGAACATCGGACTCTCTCCCATCATTTACCGGTTGACGGTTGCCTGTTCCATGCAGAAATGCAGCAGGAAATGCCGAATGTCTGTCGAACAACTACAGTATCGCAGATCTTCATTATATACGATGTTTTGCGATCATGCCAGAAACGATGGGGGATCCGGTTCACCGATGGATACGGCGCGATGTCTGCAATGGATTCAGGACGCACCGGGCCTGATTGGCGTCATGCTGATCGACAACCCGTATCGGTACAACCCGCTGATCGACGGATTGGACTTGCTGCTGCTTGCGGTCGTGGAGCGGGATGGGCGTGAACGCAGCGTCCGGCACGTCCGTAAGGAAGGCAAGCGGGTGCAAATCCGCACGGTTGCGGCCGCCGCCTTGGACGAATGGATCGCCGGAGTCGAGAGCCGCAGCATCATTCCATGGATCGTGCGGGGGGAAATTTTGATGGACCGTGACGGTTATCTGGAGCGGGTCAAGCAGCGGGTGATCGATTTTCCGGAGGAGTTGCGCAGACAGAAGCTGGCGGCGGAATTTTCCGCGTTCCTTCGGACATTCCTGCACGCCAAGCAGGATCTGCAGGACGGCAATATCATGGACGCCCACAGCAATGTGCTCGCCGCGCTGCACCATTGGGCGCATATTTCGCTGATTGAAGACGGGGTGCATCCGGAACTGACGGTCTGGGCTCAGATGAAGAAATACAACCCCGGCATCTACAAATTGTATGAAGAGCTCACGACCAGCATGGAGTCGCTCGAGAAGCGGGTGCAGCTGGTGCTGCTCGCTTGCGAGTTCCATGTCATGAGCAAAATGAAATCGTGCTGCCGCCTGCTGCTCGACATTATTGAAAGCCGCGAGGAACCGTGGAGCGTGGGTGAGCTGATGGCCCGGCCGGAACTGAAGCCGCTCCGGCTCGACCTGTCGCTTCTGCTGCGCAAGCTGGTGACACGCGGACTGATCCGCGAAGTTGCGGCGCTTCCGGAGGCGAACGACCCGGACGCGCTGGAATTGCAGTATGCGGCCGCGCGGTAAAACAAAGCTCATAACGCAATTTGTTTTCCGCCTTGTGTGGCGGTTTTTGTTTTTATGGAAAAAGGGAACGGAATCCCCGACAAACGTGTTCGACACGGCTTGACGGTAACGGAGGTCATGTGATAAATTAGTTTCCGCCCCTGAAATGGCTTCGGCCATCCGGATGGTTGATCCGTCCGGCGATGCAGGCGGGAAATGATTTCCTCGAAAAAAACACTTGCATCGAGGCGGGCAGATGTGATATATTATAAAAGTCGCCGCTGAAACGGCGGACGACGAAGATGGTTC
>NZ_CAJRAY010000006.1 GCF_907165215.1 Thermobacillus xylanilyticus
TCAAAAAGTGACATTTTCACAGACGAGTTAAGGTGACATTTTCACAGACGATTGACAGCAATCGCCCGGGCGCCGTCAGTCCCCGTAAAAGCCGTCATCCTCCGCATCCGCCGCCCTGTCTCCGGCCGCGGCGCGGACGGCTTCCCGCACGACGCTTCCGGTATATCCGCGGCGGTACAGAAACTGCGCAAGCTTGCGCGTGCGGTCCCGGAATTCGCCCCGGAGCGAAGGCCATTTCTTGAGCGCCGCCTCGACGGCCGCGCGCCGCTCCGTCTCCGGATCGAGGTTCCGGATCGCCGCATCCGCCTCACCCCGGCTGATGCCTTTCCTCAATAATTCACTCCGGATCAAATTTCTTCCTTTATAATAGCCTTCCGCCCGCACGCGCGCGAACTCCCGCGCATACCGGCTGTCGTCAAGGTAGCCTTCCCGCGCGAGCCGATCCAGCGCCGCCTTCGAGACCTGCTCGGGGAACCCCCGGCGCGACAGGTACAGCGCCAGCTCCTTCCGGGTGCGGCTGCGCCGGCCGAGACTCGCCAGCGCCGCCCCGTAGGCTTCCTGTTCGTGCGCCTCGCGCCCGATTTCGGCCAGCTGTTCCTCATCCAGCTCCGTTCCCTTGAACAGACGATGGCGTATCAGCACATCCTCGTGCACGACGAGCAGCGGCTCGTCTTCCCCATCTCCGTAAATGACGTAGCGGCCTTTCCCGTCCCGTTCGACCGCGCGGATCTTGTGCGGCATGAACGCTCCTCCTCAAGCAAAAACGGCTTGCGCGTCCACAATGGAAGGCGCGCCCGTTTATTTCTTTTAAAGCGACGCGGGCACCTTGGCAGAAGGTGCCCGCGTATCCTTACGCTTCGAAATCGTCTTCGAATTCGTCGTCCTCATCCGGCGAAGCAGCGAAGGCCGACGTTGCCGACGCGCCGATCAGATTGCTGGCGTCGCGGATTTGCTTCTCGATCTTGGCCGCGATGTCGGGACGGTCCTTCAGATATTGCTTCGCGTTCTCCCGGCCCTGGCCGAGCCGTTCGCCTTCGAACGAGAACCATGCCCCGCTCTTCTGGATGATATCCAGCTCCGTGCCGATGTCGATCAGGCTGCCTTCCTTCGAGATGCCTTCGCCGTACATGATGTCGATTTCCGCCTGTTTGAACGGCGGCGCCACCTTGTTCTTCACGACCTTGATGCGCGTCCGGTTGCCGACGAGCTCGTTGCCCATCTTGATCGTCTCGACGCGGCGCACTTCCAGCCGCACGCTCGCGTAGAACTTCAACGCGCGTCCGCCCGGCGTCGTCTCCGGATTGCCGAACATGACGCCGACTTTCTCGCGGAGCTGGTTGATGAAGATCGCGATCGTCTTCGATTTGCTGATCGCGCCGGACAGCTTGCGCAGCGCCTGAGACATGAGCCGGGCCTGGAGGCCGACATGCGAATCGCCCATCTCGCCCTCGATCTCGGCTTTCGGCACGAGCGCCGCAACCGAGTCGATGACGATGATGTCGATGGCGCCGCTGCGCACGAGCGCTTCCGCGATCTCGAGCGCCTGTTCGCCCGTATCGGGCTGCGAGAGCAGCAGCTCGTCGATGTTCACCCCGAGCTTGCTCGCATAGAGCGGGTCGAGCGCATGCTCCGCGTCGATGAACGCGGCTTGTCCGCCGATCTTCTGCACTTCGGCGATCGCATGCAGCGCGACCGTCGTCTTGCCGGACGATTCGGGTCCGTAGATTTCAATGATCCGTCCCCTCGGCATGCCGCCGACGCCAAGGGCAATATCGAGCGCAAGCGAGCCGCTGGGCACGGTCTCGACCGTAAGACCTGCCTGCTCGCCCAGCTTCATGATGGAACCTTTGCCGAATTGTTTCTCAATCTGGCGCAAAGCCATTTCCAACGCCGCACGGCGATCCGACACAATACCACTTCCTTTGCCGTTATGATCCCATATTAAAGCATTTCCGGGCGATTGCCAAGTAGTTTTTCGAACATACATTCGCATTTTTTTCGGTACGGCACGCGGCCCGAAACAGAAAAAGAACCGCAGCAAAGTAATCTTCGCTGCGGTTCTTCCGTCAACTGACACTCATTATATCCGTCGAGGCAAGGCTTGGCAATCCCGTTCACGAATTTTTCACAATTCCGTTCAACCGCTCCCACAGCCGGTACAGCGCATGCTTGGCGGCCCGCAGACGGATGCCGGCCCGGCCGCCCGACAGCTTCAGCTCGTGCACTTCGGTGCGGCCGCCCCGCTCGGCGACGGCGACATAGACGAGGCCGGGCGGCTTCCCCTCCGACGGCGCCGGGCCCGCGACGCCGGTGATCGCGATCGCATAGTCGCTTCCGGCGCGCTCGAGCGTCCGCGCGGCCATCGCCTCGGCCGTCTGCGCGCTGACCGCGCCCGGCGCGTCCGGTCCTTCGAGCAGATCGGCCGGCACGCCGAGCAGATTTCGCTTCATCGCATTCGTATAGACCACGAAGCCGCCGGCGAACGCCTCGCTGCTGCCCGGCACGCTGGTGAGCAGCTCGGCGAGCAGCCCGCCCGTGCAGCTTTCCGCGGCGGCAGCGGTCTTGCCGGAAGCGCGCAGCAAATTGACAACCGTCTGCTCCAGCGGCACATCCTCCCTCGCATACAGATACCGGCCGGCCAGCCGTTCGATGGCTGCCGCCGTTTCGCCGAGCCTGGCCGCCGCCTCCGCTTCGCTTGCCGCTTTCGTCGAAAGCCGGATCGCCACCTCGCCCTCCTTCGCGTACGGCGCGATCGTCGGGTCGGTCTGCCGTTTGATCAGATCGATCAGCAAATCTTCAAGCGCCGACTCGCCGATGCCCGCGAAGCGAAGCGTCATCGAATAGAGCGGACGGCTCTCGCCGAGCTGCCGGAGCAGCCACGCAGTCGCCGGTCCGTCGAACATCGGCTTCATCTCGCCGGGCGGACCGGGAAGCAGCACGTAGTGCGTGCCGTCCGCCGTGAGCGCGTTGCCGACCGCGAGTCCCGTCTCGTTCGGCAGCGGCTCGCTGCCTTCGATCATGAGCGCCTGGCGCCGGTTGCTTTCGATGAGCATCAGCTTGCCCGCCAGCCGCTCCTCGATTTTCTTCAGCGACGGCTCGTGCACAATCAGCTTCCGGCCCAGATAGTCGGCGAGCACGTCTTTCGTCAGATCGTCCTGCGTCGGTCCGAGTCCGCCCGTGAACAGGAGCAGATCCGCCCGGCCCCGCGCCGTCTCGATCGCCTGCCGGATGCGGCCCGCATTGTCGCCGACGACCGTCTGGAAATAAACGTCGATGCCGAGGGCGGCGAGTCCCTGCGAGAGATATTGCGCATTCGTATTGACGATCTGCCCGAGCAGCAGCTCCGTCCCCACGGCGATGATTTCGGCTTTCACCGGTCAAGTCCCCTTTCCGATCAAGCGCCGTCCCCTGCCGGGCGGGCGCAAAGATTCAGCCTGGAATATCAGCCCAACTTCAAGCATATATGGACCCGGGCTTGAAAAGCAACTGCCGGACATGAACCGGCTCAATCGCGCTGCGGACATGCCCGCCTTGATGGACGCATGAAGCAGTTGGTTACATGCGATTATGCGGAAGGGCAGAGACATGCCGCGGTCTCTGCCCTTCCATCCGGCGCTTACTGCACCGGAATGAGATTTTTGTTCTTGACGAAGTAGTCGATGCCCGAGTAGACGGTGATGACGGCCGCCACCCACGTCATCACGATGTCGAACGGAATGCTGACCAGCGCGAACGGAAAATTGTTGAGCAACAGGGCGATGATCATCGTGATCTGCACGCCGGTCTTCCATTTCCCCCAGCGGCTGGCGGCGAGCACTTTCCCTTCGAGCAGGGCGACCTGCCTAAGACCCGTCACGGCGAACTCGCGGCTGATGATGACGATGGCGATCCAGGCGTCGAGTTTGTCCATCTCAACCAGCGAAATGAGCACGGCGGCGACCAATAATTTGTCCGCCAGCGGATCAAGCAGCTTTCCCAGATTCGTCACCAGCTTGTTCTTCCGCGCGATATACCCGTCCAGCCCGTCCGTACTGGCGGCGATGATGAAGATGAGCGCGGCGACGATCTGATTGTAGGTGATCGAAAAGTTCTCGAACTCGATAGGCTCGAAATCGATTCGGGCGAGCAGGAAGAACATGATGATCGGGACCAGGAAGATGCGGGCCAGCGTAATGCGGTTGGCGAGATTCACACCACTCCCTCCCCGGACAGGTCAAACTCGAAGGCATGCGTGATGCGCACGCGCTGAATCGAACCGATCTCCGGACGACACCCGGTGATGAACACTTCGCCGTCCACTTCCGGCGCGTCGTAAGGGGAGCGGCCGACGTAGACGTCGCTCCGCCCGTCGTATCTTTCGACCAGCACGTCAATCACTTGCCCGATCCGCTTGGCGGCGTTCTCCTTCGACACTTGGCGCTGCACTTCCATAAGCGCCGCCGCCCGGTATTCCTTCACGTCATCCGGAATATGGTCCGGCAGCCGCGCCGCCGGCGTATCCTCTTCCTTCGAGTAGGTGAACACGCCGAGCCTGTCGAACTTCATTTCGCGAACGAAATCGCACAGCCGCTCGAAATCTTCCTCCGTCTCGCCCGGAAAGCCCACGATGAGCGACGTGCGGATTGCGGCGTCCGGTATCGCCCCCCGGATCTTCGCGATCAGCTCGCGCGCATCGCGCTGCCGTCCGGGCCTGCGCATCCGCTTCAGAATGAGATCCTCGCTGTGCTGCAGCGGGATGTCAAAGTAGTTGCAGATCTTCGGGTTGGAAGCGAACGTCTCGATCAACTCGTCCGTGAAAAATCCCGGATAGGCGTAATGGAGCCGCACCCAGGCGATGCCTTCGACTTCGCTGACGCGGTTCAGCAATTCGGGCAGCTTGAACGTGCCGTACAAATCCGTGCCGTAGTTGGTGGAATCCTGGGCGATGAGGCAGATTTCCTTCACGCCCTGCGCTGCGAGCGACTCCACTTCGCGGACGATCGACTCGATCGAGCGGCTGCGGAACTTGCCGCGCATCAGCGGAATGCTGCAGAACGTGCAGGCGTTGTCGCATCCTTCCGCAATTTTCACATATGCGGTATAGCGCGGCGTCATGACCCGGCGCGGCAGCGCCTGATCGTAGTCGAAAGCCGGGTGCCCCACCCGCACCGGCTTCTTCCCGCCGAGCGCATCGGCCACGATATCGGCGATATGATGGAAATCGCCCGTGCCGACGATGCCGTCGATCTCGGGCATCTCTTTCATCAATTCTTCCTTGTACCGCTGCGTCAGGCAGCCCGAAACGATGAGCGCCTTCAGCCTTCCCGTCTCCTTCAGTTCGGCCAGTTCGAGAATCGTGTTCACCGATTCTTCTTTCGCCGCGTCAATGAAACCGCATGTATTCACGATAACGACCGTCGCGTCTTCCGGACGGTCGACCAGTTCATAACCGCGCTCATGCACCAGGCCGGACATAATCTCCGAATCGACGAGGTTTTTGTCGCAGCCGAGCGTGACAACGCTCACTCTCTCTCTCATGCAGCATCCTCCATACCGTACCCGTAGGCTGTCCAATTCAGTATAATATACCGATAAAACGGCTGTCAAAAGCGGCAAAACCCGTCACCGCCGCTTGCTGGCGCGGCCGGACGGGCTTGACCTGGCATCAGGAGCGATAGTTGGTGAACTGGAGTTCTACGCCGACATCAGCGGCTTTCAGCATGCGGATGACCGCTTGCAGATCGTCGCGGCTCTTGCCCGAGACGCGGATCTGATCGCCCTGGATCTGGCTTTTCACCTTCAGCTTCGAATCGCGGATCATCGTATTGATCTTTTTCGCCGCATTCTGGTCGATTCCCTGTTTCAGCCTGATCCGCTGCCGGACGGTGCTGAGGGCGGCCGGCTCGATCTTGCCGTATTCCAGATTGCGGATCGGCACGCCGCGCTTTACCATCTTGCCCTGCAAAATGTCGATGACGCTCTTCAGCTTGTATTCGTCATCCGATACGACGACGAGCTCGTCTTTCTCGATCGTGATGCTGCTCTTCGAGCCCTTGAAGTCAAAGCGGGTCTCGATTTCCTTCTCCGCCTGCCGGACGGCGTTGGTGAGCTCCTGCATGTCCACCTTCGAGACGATATCGAACGATGCCTCCGAAGCCATCGGCCGCACTCCTTCCATCTTGTTCCGGTATCTGCTTAACAGCATACCACGTTGCAAGACAAGACGGAAGCCGCCCGGCTGCGGTTTGCAGCCGGGCGGCCAATTTTCGCTGCTGTGCCGGCGGGCCTAACGTTCGCGCGCCGGGTTTCTGAACATGTCGAGAATGCCGAGCACGATATGGGCAAGTCCGAATCCGAGGATGCCGTATCCCCATGCGTTCGGAATGAGATACCAGCCGAGCAAGCTGACGACAACGCCGAGTCCGGTGACGATCCAGCTTGTGGACATGAGATCCGCCTCATTTCGTATGGATTGACGTCTGATGCCGTCAGTGTGCCCGGACACCGCAGAAATTATGCAAGTTGCGCGGCTCACGCCCCCGGAATGCCGGCCGCGCCTTCCGTCTCCGGTACGATGAGAAACCGCCGGACGTTGTCGTCGCCGTCCGGCAGCACGACGCCGTCGATCCGGATTTCAACGCTTCGTGTCGAGCCGATGTTCAGGAATACCGGTCCCGAGAGCTCGTACGTCACGACGGAGGGACCTTTCTCTTCCTTATAGTGAATCTTCTCGCCGTTCCGGTCGCCTGTCCGGATTTCGACCCAGCTTCGTTTGCCGTCCGCCACTTCAACCTCGTAGCGATGGGTGTCGCCGGGCGCGACCGCATACCGTTCGACACTCCCGGATTTCTCGAGGAAGGTAAGCGTCGTCTGCTGCACATCCGGCTCATCCGGAATGACCGGTGTGTCCGAACCCGCCTCCCCGTTTGCTCCCGTGACGTCCGTCTCCTGTCCCCCCGTCGAGTCTGCAGCGTCTTCCGTCTCGCCCGTTCCCGCATCGATATTGTCGGTAATCGGCGTCTCGTTGTCCGCCGTTTTCTTGTCGCTTCCGTCCTGCTGGTTCACCACGTAGGTGTAAATGACCGCCGCAATAAGCAGCAGGAACGACCACATGAGGACGCGAAACCCCCATTTGCTCCACCGGTCCGATGAACGGACCGAAGCGCGCCGGGGCTTGACGACAGGCTGCTCAACCGCCGCATCCGCCTCCGGCTCCGGAAGCTCCCGCTCAAAGAGGCGACACACTTCTTCTGCATCAAGGCCGACCGTCTCCGCATAGTTTTTGACGAAAGCGCGGGCGTAGAATGTGCCGGGCAAAACCTTGTAGTCGCCTTCTTCAATTGCTTCGAGATAACGTTTCCGAATCTTGGTGATGTCCTGCACATCATCCAGCGAGTAGCCTCGCTCCTCGCGGGCTTTGCGGAGCAGTTTGCCCAGTTCAGACAACTTGCACACCTCCAGGGGACTTGTTTAAAGGTCGTCCAGGAAATCCGGGCTGAACGATTCGTATGTAATCTCCTCATCCGGCGAATTGCGGAGTTCAATGATGCAATCGAACTTGCTCGGGTCAAAGCCTGTTTCCCTTACGAAAATATCGGGATGCTCGATGACCTTCGTGCAGGGCATGGCCATGATCTCTTTCAGCAGCGCGTCATGCCGTTCGTTCGAACGCATTGTGCTGACAATGCCGTCGATGATGAAAATATTGCTTTCATTCCGTTCTTCCGCGGACAACTGGCTGCGGACGGTCTGCCGCAGCATCGTGGAAGACAGGAAGGTCCAACGTTTGTTGGCGCAGACGCTTCCGGCAATGATCGATTCGGTCTTGCCGACGCGCGGCATGCCCCTCAGTCCGATCACCTGATGGCCTTCCCGCTTGAACAATTCGCCGAGAAAATCGACCAGCAGACCCAACTCATCGCGGATGAACCGGAACGTCTTCCGATCGTCGGAATCCCTTTCAATGTATCGGCCGTGCCGGATCGCCAATATGTCGACCAGCTTCGGAGGGCGCAGCGCATTGACGGTGATGCTGTCGACCTTCTTGAGCAGATTGCCGAGCAGCATGATTTTCTCGTCATCGTCCGTCTGCAGCAGCATGCCGCGCGTCCGGTCTTCGACGCCGTTGATCGTCAGAATGTTCACTTCCAGCATGCCGAGCAGCGAGGCGATATCGCCGAGCAGACCGGGGCGGTTCTTGTGAATCTTGTACTCCATGTACCATTGCTTCAGTCCCAAAACTTGAACCCTCCGGCCTAAGGATTTTCTATTCTTTTTCTACAATTCCCGTCAAATTCCTGCACGAATGAAGAAGATCGCAGGAAAAGCCTCCGAGCTGTCTGGAGGCTTCCCACGACCGAAATTATGCGTTCTTCTCCGCAAGCTTCACCATCATGCGCGCGATCGCTTTTCGTTCTTCGGTGTCGCCGACGTCCCAAAGTTCCTTGAGCACGCGCTCTTCGTCATTCTTCGGGTCTACTTTCTCGTCGAGGAACTCGCCGATTTCGAATGCGAGTTTGCTGATCGTCTCTTCGCTCAGCCCCATTTGTTTGGCCGACTTGACGCGCTCGCCGAGAAAATGTTTCCAATGATCAAATTTGGTCAATACCGTCGACATGCTTTCTGCCTCCTTCATCAGCGTTGTGCGACAAGCATGGTCAACGGTAGTAGTTTGGGCGAGGCCCGCTACAATTATTCGACGATATAAGAGCGGGAAAAGTTTCAACCGCTTCGGCTCAAGTCAGCCAGCCGCCGTTCGGGCTGATGACCTGTCCGGTAATGTAGCCCGACTCCGGCGATGCCAGGAAACGGATCAGCGAAGCGATTTCTTCCGGCCTGGCGAGGCGGCCGGCCGGAATTTCCGCGCGAAGCGCGGCGAGTTCCGCTTCGCTGAAATCCCTCATCATGTCCGTCTCGACGGCGCCCGGCGCGACGGCGTTCACCGTGACGCCGGACGGCGCCAGCTCCTTCGCCAGCGCCTTCGTGAAGGCGTTCACGCCGCCTTTCGTCAGCGAATAGAGCACTTCGCACGAGGCGCCGGCAATCCCCCAGACGGAGGAAACATTAATGATCCGGCCGTAACGCCGCCTAACCATTGCCGGCGCCAGCAGCTGCGTGAGACGGAACATGCCTTTGAGATTGACGCCGACGACATTCTCCCAATCCTGTTCCGTGACATCGGTGAACAGGCCGTAATGGGATACGCCGGCGTTGTTGACGAGAATGTCGGGCGAAAGGCCCGCTGCATCCAGCTTCGCTTTAAACCGCTCCAATTCCGCGAAGTTTCGGAGATCCGCCGCCGCCACCATCACGTTCGCGCCGCGGCGCTCGCACTCGCGCGCCGTCGCTTCGGCCTGATCCCGCGCGGCATGATAATGAACGACGATGTTCATGCCTTGTTCCGCCAGCAGCACCGCCGCGGCGGCGCCGATGCCCCGGCTCGCCCCGGTCACCAGCGCCGTCATGTTCTTCCGCGGGTTCATGCCTTGCGGCTCCGGACGATCGAAACCGCCATCCGGTTCCAGTCGAAATGCGCGCGCAGCCGCTCCTCGGCTTCCCCGATCCCGATGTCCCGGTACAGCTCCGGAAGCCGGAACAGATTGCCGCCGCGGAGATTCCAGCGCAAATATTCGTTCGCGGCAGACTCCGGCCGATCGAGCATCCGCAGCAGCGCGCCGATCCGCTTCCGCTTCGCCCGCTCGAACCGCGCCGGATCGAGCCCCTCTGCCTTCGCGCGCTCGATCGCCTCGCGGATCCGCGCAAGCAGCGCGTCGGGGTCGCGGGTCTCCCCGCCGATGACCGAGAACGCGTATTCCGGCGTGCAATTGTATTCGCTGCCGAACGAATCCGAGATGAGCTGATCGTCATAGAGCGACTGGTACAGCTCGGAACTCGGGCCGATAAGCGCTTCGAACATCAGCTTCGTCGCCGCTTCCCGGCGCATCAGGCCGTCCGCGTCGCGGACGAGGTCCGTCTCCTTGAATCCGATCATGCATTTCGGCAGCGATACCGGAAGCTCCCGCTCGACGCGCGGCGATCCGACTTCCGGCGGCTCGGCGTCGAACAGCCGGCTGATTTCCGGCGCGGGCGCAAACGACTTCTTCGCCTGGTTCTCGCGGACGAGCCGGATCACGTCTTCGGGATCGGCTCCGCCCGCCACGACGAGCGTCATGTTGGACGGATGATAGAACGTTTCGTAGCAGCGGTACAACGTCTCCTTGTCAATGCGCCGGATCGATTCCGCCGTGCCGGCAATGTCGATGCGGACGGGATGACGTTGATAGAGGGCGCCGATCAGGCCGAAATATACCTGCCAGTCCGGGTTGTCCCGGTACATGTTGATTTCCTGCTCGATGATGCCCTTCTCTTTCTCGACGTTCTCATCGGTGAAGTAAGGACGCTGGACGAAATCGAGGAGCGTCTCCAGATTTTCCGGAATCTGTCCCGCGGCGGTAAACAGATAGACGGTGCGGTCGAAACTGGTGAACGCATTGGCCGACGCGCCCTGTTTCGCAAATTTCGCGAAAATGTCCCCATCCGGCTCCTCGAACATTTTATGCTCCAGAAAATGCGCAATGCCGTCCGGCACCCGGATCTCTTCCCCGTTCACCGCGAAACGGTTGTCGACCGAGCCGTAACGGGTTGCGAACACGGCGTATGTCTTGCTGCAGCCGGCCTTCGGCAGCACGTGGACTTCGAGGCCGTTCGGCAGCTTCTCCCGCACGACCGTCTCGTCCACGTCCGGATAATGCCTTTCCTCCACCGTCACTCCTCCTTCCCGTCCCGCAGGAAATAGATCATATCGAGTTTCACCCGTTCGGCAACGCGCACGATATCGTCCCGGGTAACCGCTTCGATCTGCCGGATCAGTTCGTCCGCATCCCGGCTGCGGCCCGACAGGACGCCGTTGAAATGGAAGGCGATCATCTCCGGTGCGGAGTCCCTCAACTCCCGCAGCTGGCCTGTGATCATGGCGCGTGTCTGCGACAGTTCAAGCTCACTGATGTCGCCCCGTGCCATCGCGTCCAGCTGCTCGCGTATGATGGCGGACGCCCGCTCGAAATTGGCAATCTCGATGCCGGATTGAATCGTCAGGATGCCCTTGTGCCCGTCATAGCGGGAAGCGGCGTAATAGGCGAGGCTGGCGCGCTCGCGCACGTTGATGAACAGTTTCGAATGCGGAAAGGCGCCGAGAATGCCGTTGTACATGAGCGCCGCCGGATAGTCGTCATCCGCGTAGCGGACGCCTATGCGCAATCCCATGTTCAGCTTGCCCTGGGTGACGTCCATCCGCTCGACGACGGTCTTGACTTCGCCCGCCGATCCGCAATCCGCGGGCTTGGGGTACGTTCCCGGCGCGCCGTCCGGCAGCCGGAACGATTCGGCGGCGAGGGCGGACGCTTCGTCAAGCGTCGTGTCGCCGGTTACGTACAGATCGAAGGATGCCCGCTTCAGCCATTCTGCGTAATAGGCGTGCAGCGTCTCCGGCGTCAGCCGCGGCAAATCTTCGATTTTCCCCAAGGCGTTGAGACGGTAGGCCTCGCCGGCGCACATTTCTTCGATACAGCGTTCCGCCGCATAGCGGATCTTGTCGTTGACGATGGCTTCCAGACGCTTCCGGACCGTCGTCTTCTCCGTGTCGACGTAATTCGGCAGGAATGCGCCGTTCTCAAGCGCCGGCTGTGTCACGACCTCGCCGAGCAGCCGCATGCCGGCCGCAAGCAGCGATTCCCCCGCGCCGCGGGCGAAGCGATCCTGCAGCACTTCCAGCTGAAAGACGATGACGTGCGAATCGCCGCGCTTCATGACGTCGAAGCCGAATCCGGCGCCGTACAAATCGTCCAGCCGCTCGCGAAACGCCCGCGTCTCGGGCGTGGCGGCCGTCCCGCGCCGCAGCACGAACGGCAACAGCGCCGTCCGCGTCACGTCCGCGTCGCTCAGCGGAACGCCCGCATACAGCGTGAACTGGTACGTCTTGAACCGTTTCGTGGGCATGACATGCAGCCGGATCCGTCCCGACTGTCCCTGTTCAAACCATGGTCCGGTCAACCGGTTCAGCTCCTTCCATCGGATGGAAACCCCGTTGTTCCCCTTCATTCTACCCGATCGCAAAAGGAAGAAGCAACCTGACACAAGGCTGCTTCCCGCACGCTACATGCAGAAAATATGCTTCCCGATTCGTTTCACCTGCGGCCGCGTCCAAATCCATTTCGATGTCGCGGTCTCCGGGTTGAAATAGTACAGGCAGCCGCCCGTCGGATCCCATCCGTTGGCGGCGTCGATCACCGCCTTGCGGGCCGTCTCGTTCGGCGTCAGCCAGATCTGGCCGTCGGCAACGGCGGTGAAAGCGCCGGGCTGGAAAATGACGCCCGACACGGTGTCCGGGAAATTCGGAGACTTGACGCGGTTCAGAATGACCGCCGCCACGGCCACCTGCCCTTCGTACGGTTCGCCGCGCGCTTCCCCGTACACGGCGTTGGCCATCAGGCGAATGTCGTTTTCGGACAAGTTGTGCGTCTTCGCCAGATTCGCGCTTCCCCCGCCGCCGGTTGCGGCGCCTCCCCCTCCGCCTCCGCCGGTCTTCGGCTTGTCGGCTTCCGTAGGCCTCCAGTTCTTGGTCGCTTCCCACAGCTTCAGCTTCGTCTTCGGACCGACGATGCCGTCCGCTTTGAGGCCGAACTTCCATTGAAACCAGGTGACCGCATTCTTCGTTTTCTGGTCGAACGTGCCGGTGATCTCGCCGTCATAATAGCCGAGGTAGCGGAGCCGACCTTGCAGTTCCACGACATCCTTGCCGGTGAAGCCGACGGTCAGCACCGCGTCGCTGAACACGTCATCGGATATCCCGCCGCCGAACTGCCTGAGGGTATAGGCTCCGAATACGAGGCATACGATGACGATGGTCGCTGCCAGCAGTCGTATTTTCATCCTGTCCGACTCCGCCTTTCTGTCGCATGGTGGATTCGCCTCTAGTATGGTTTAGCCGCTGGAACCCTATGCAGGAATTGACGGTCCGGACGAAACAGGCGGCGCCGGGCTGAAGCAGCCCGGCGCCGGATGCGCGCATATCGGCTATGAAGTTCAGGATGAGATCTGTCCGGGCGGATACTGCCCTTCGGAAATGAGCACCTCGCGCGGTTTACTGCCCTCGTACGGGCCGACGATGCCGCGCGCCTCCATCTGGTCGATGAGCCGGGCGGCCCGCGCGTACCCGATGCGCATCCGCCGCTGCAGCAGCGAGACGGAAGCCTGCTTCGCCTCGATCACGACCTGCACCGCCTGATCGAACAGCTCGTCCAGGTCGTCATCCGCCTCCTGCGGCTCGTCGTCGACCTCGGGCACGAGGTCTTCCTTGTACTCGGCCTGCGCCTGATCGCGGGCGAACTGGACGACGGCCTCGACTTCCTGATCGGATAGGAACGCGCCCTGCACGCGGATCGGTTTCGACATGCCGACCGGCAGGAAGAGCATGTCGCCGCGGCCGAGCAGCTTCTCCGCCCCGGCCATGTCGAGAATCGTGCGCGAGTCGACCTGCGACGAGACGCCGAAGGCGATCCGGGAAGGAATGTTCGCCTTGATGACGCCGGTGATGACGTCAACGGACGGACGCTGCGTCGCGATGATGAGATGGATGCCCGCAGCGCGCGCCATCTGCGCGAGCCGCGTAATCGCGTCTTCGACGTCGCTTGCGGCGACCATCATCAGGTCGGCGAGCTCGTCGACGATGACGACGATGTACGGCAGACGCGCTTCCGGATTGTCCTTCATCTGCGCGTTGTACCCTTCGATGTTGCGGGTGCCCGTCTTCGAGAACGCTTCGTACCGTTTCTCCATCTCGACGACGATCTTCTTCAGCGCGAGGGAAGCGCGCCGCGGGTCGGTGACGACCGGCGCGAGCAGGTGCGGGATGCCGTTGTAAACGTTCAGCTCGACCATTTTCGGGTCGACCATCAGAAATTTCACTTCGTCCGGTGCCGCTTTGTACAGAATGCTCGTAATGATGCCGTTGATGCACACCGACTTGCCGGAGCCGGTCGCGCCAGCGACGAGCAGATGCGGCATGCGCGCCAGATCGGCGACGATCGGCTGGCCGGAGATGTCCCGGCCGAGAGCGACGGACAGCTTCGACGCCGCGTTCTGGAATACGGGCGATTCCATCACTTCGCGAAGCGTCACCGTCGCCACTTCGGTGTTCGGCACCTCGATGCCGATCGCCGACTTGCCGGGGATCGGCGCCTCCATGCGGATGTCCTTCGCCGCGAGCGCCAGCGCGATGTCGTCCGTCAGGCTGACGATCCGGCTCACCTTCACGCCGGCGGCCGGCTGCACCTCGTAGCGGGTGACGGCCGGTCCGCGCACGACGTCCAGCACCGTCGCCTTCACGCCGAAGCTTTCCAGCGTCGCCTCCAGCTTGCGCCTCGCTTCGCCGTGATCGGAGGCGCTGTGCTTGCCGGGCTGCGGCCGCGACAGCAGCGACAGCGGCGGCAGCAGATAAGGCCGCGACGGTTTCGGCGGCAGGGCGTCCGCATCTTCGGTATCGCCGGTCTCTTCGCTGTTCTCCCGTTTCACGCCGATCCGGACGACCGGCGAGGCGGGCGCAGCCGCCCCCGGAGCTTCCTCGGCCGCATCCGTCCCATCTCCGGCATCCGCTTCCGGTTCAACCGGATCGACCGGGTCCTCCTGCCGCAGCGGTTCAGGCTGCCACGGTTCCCGGCCGGCCGTTCCCGCTTCCTCCGACGCTTCCGGCTCCGGCTGAATGCCTTGGACCGGTTCGAGCGGGTTCAACTCGCCGGGCATCGCGACCGCCGCGTCCGCAGCCTCCGGATTCCCGTGTTCCGGTTCAGCCGGGGAGGCGTCTTCCTCCTTACGCCCGGCATCGCTCCGCCAAGGGAAGAACAACGTTCGGCGGCGCGCGGTCTGCTTGGGCGGCACGAACGAATCATCGTCGTCCATCAGATCCTCATCATCGATCAGAATGAGCGGAGAGCCCGGATCATCGGCTTCGGGCTTGTCCGCCGGCAGTTCGTCCTCGACCTGAACCGGAACCGCCTGCGCGGCGGCCGGCCTGCGTCTGCGGGAATCGGCCAGTTTGAGCCGGATGAGCTGAACGAACCGTCCGATCTGCCTGCGCAGCATGAGCGCAAGTTCGACGTACGATTTTCCTGTCGCCAGCATGATGCCGATGAGCAGCAGCACGACGGTAACGAATTTCGCGCCGAAATTGCCGAACAGAAAAAACAGCAGCGCATAGGCAAGGGCGCCGATATAGCCGCCGCTCAAATTTTTCTCGATAATCGGCATGGCGTAGAACTCGCCGGGCGTCGCCAGCTCGCGGATGTCGCGGGCATGCATCATGATCGCGTTGACCGACACCGGTTCGCCCAGCGGCTTCGTTTTCGCTTCCACGTCGCCCGCCGTGTAGGTCAGCAGCCAGAAAAGCAGAATGAGCGCGATACCGGTCATGCGGGACGACCATCTTGACGGCCATTTGCGCTTGATCATCGTCATGAGTCCCACATAAATGCCGGCAAGCGGCACAACGAAATAAAAATCGCCGAAGAACAACCCGAACAGATTGGCCAGCGCCTGGTCGACCGGCCACCCCTGCCCGGACATGGCGATGACGGACAGCGTGATCAGGAGAATGCCGTAAACTTCATATTTCAAAGCTGAGCCGATAGCGTTTTTCTTCCGTTTGCGCTTCGCCAACATCGGTCACCTCAGAGCGATTATACCATATTGGCGAAGCGCCGGATATTTGTA
Organism: Thermobacillus xylanilyticus; assembly: GCF_907165215.1. Lineage (GTDB taxonomy): Bacteria > Bacillota > Bacilli > Paenibacillales > Paenibacillaceae > Thermobacillus > Thermobacillus xylanilyticus. The sequence goes on from NZ_CAJRAY010000006.1 coordinate 15,742, forward strand.
CCGCAAAATGCGGCGAATCGGGACCTGCCGACTAGGGCTGCATGCGGATCAGATTGCCGGGATTGAGCGCCGGGTCGAGATAGGCGTCGAGCGGGCAATCCAGCAGCCGGACGATGCGGCCGCAGCCGTCCCCGACGGGTTCGACTTCCAGCAGCATGCCGCCCGTCCGGATTTCCACGGTTCGCCGCATGCGCTTCGGATCGTCGATGCCGTCAAGCACGATTTCAAGCGGCAGAATCGTATGAAACGTCATTGCAGCGCACCGCCCGTTCCGGCCGGCGGCTTCCGCTGCGCAATCAGCCGGTTCAGCTCGGCCAGCGCGTCGCCGATGCCGCCCACCGCGTCGATCAGCCCGTCCTTCACGGCATCCGGGCCGATGACGGTCGTGCCGATGTCGCGCGTCAGCTCGCCGGTCTTGAACATCAGTTCCTTGAACCGCGCTTCGCTGATCCCGGAATGCGACGTGACAAAACGGACGACCCGCTCCTGCATTTTGTCCAGATATTCGAAGGTCTGCGGCACGCCGATCACCAGACCGTTGAGCCTGATCGGATGAATCGTCATCGTGGCGGTCTCGGCGATGAACGAACGGTCGCCGGCGACGGCGATCGGCACGCCGATCGAATGGCCGCCTCCGAGCACGAGCGTCACTTTCGGCTTCGTCAGCGAAGCGATCATCTCGGCGATCGCAAGCCCGGCCTCGACGTCGCCGCCGACCGTGTTGAGCACGACGAGGATGCCCTCGATCTTCGGGTTTTGCTCCGCGGCGGCAAGCTGCGGAATGAGGTGCTCGTACTTCGTCGTCTTGTTCTGCGGCGGCAGCACGATGTGGCCTTCGATCTGTCCGATGATCGTCATGCAGAAAATGTTCGATTCCGTCTGCGGCACCGTCGTCTGTCCGAGCTGCTGCACCGCCTGGACGGGTCCGGACGCGCGCCCCTGCTCGCCGTCTCCCGGGACCGGCCCCTCCGGCGGATTGACCGGCCCCGTCATGTCGTAAGCTGACATCAGCCCACCCTCCTTCAATTTGGCGCTCCACCTAGTATGAGGCCGGCATGCGGTTTTATGCGCAGCAAAAACCCCGCCATCTGCACAGATGGCGGGGAGATGATCGTTGTCGGCAATGCCGGCCGTCACACTTCCATAATAATCGGAAGAATCATCGGACGGCGGCGGGTCTGCTCGTACAGGAACCTGCCGAGCACATCCTTTACATTCGTCTTGAGCGAAGCCCATTCGTTCACATTGTCGCTCATCAGCTTGTTGAGCGTCTGCGTCACGAGCCGGTTCGCTTCCTCCAGCAAGCCTTCGGATTCCCGCACATAGACGAAACCGCGGGAAATGATATCCGGCCCGGACAGAATCGTGCCGTCCTGCTTGCTCAGCGTGACGACGACGACGAGGATGCCGTCCTGCGACAGCAGCTTCCGGTCGCGGAGCACGATGTTGCCGACGTCGCCGACGCCGAGGCCGTCGATCAGCACGATGCCCGACGGCACCTTGTTGCCCTTGCGGGCAACGCCGTTCTGAATTTCGACCGTATCGCCGTTGTCGAGAATGAAAATGTTCTCGCGCTCGATGCCGACGCTTTCCGCGAGCAGCGCGTGCTGCCTCAGCATCCGGTATTCGCCGTGAATCGGGATGAAATATTTCGGCTTCATCAGGTTGAGCATGAGCTTCAGCTCTTCCTGGCTGCCGTGTCCGGAAACGTGGACGGCCGACGACGCGGTAGGTCCGTAAATGACATTCGCGCCGAGGCGGAACAGCTCGTCGACCGTGCGGCCGACAAACCGCTCGTTGCCCGGAATCGGCGTCGCCGCGATGATGACGGTGTCGCCCGGCAGGATGTCCAACTTCCGGTGAGCCGAACGCGCCATCCGCGTGAGCGCCGACATCGGTTCGCCCTGGCTGCCCGTCGACAGGATGACCACGCGGTCGGCGGCCATCTTCCCGACTTCCTCCGGCTCAATCAGCATGCCTTCCGGAATGTGCAGGTAGCCGAGCTCCGAAGCGATCGACACCACGTTCACCATGCTGCGTCCGATGACCGTCAGCTTGCGCTTCGTCGCCATGGCGGCATTGATAACCTGTTGAATGCGGTGCACGTTCGAAGCGAACGTCGCGACGACGACGCGCTGTTTCGCTTTGCGGAAAATATCTTCAAGCTCCTGCCCCACCTTGCTTTCCGAAGGGGTGAAACCCGGCCGTTCGGCGTTCGTGCTGTCGGACAGGAGCGCCAGCACGCCGCGCTTTCCGATCTCGGCCATCCGCTGCAGATCGGCGAATTGCCCGTTCACCGGCGTGTGATCGAACTTGAAGTCGCCGGTGTGGACGACGACGCCTTCCGGCGTGTCGAGGCAGATGCCGACCGAATCCGGAATGCTGTGGTTCGTGCGGAAGAACGACGCTTTGATCGATCCGAGCTGAACGACCGAATCGGCGTTGATCAAGATCCGCTTCGTCTCGCCGAGCAGACCGGCTTCCTTCAGCTTCACCTCGATCAATCCGAGCGTCAGCTTCGTGCCGTACACCGGCACATTGAGATGTTTCAGCACGTAAGGCAGTCCGCCGATGTGATCTTCGTGGCCGTGCGTTATCAGGATGCCGCGCACCTTGTCGCGGTTCTCCGTCAAGTACGTGATATCGGGGATGACGATGTCAACCCCCAGCATATCCTCTTCGGGAAATTTCAACCCCGAATCCACAACGACAATGTCGTTCCCGTACTGGACGACATACATGTTCTTCCCGATCTCGCCGACGCCGCCCAATGCAAAAATTAGCAGCTTATCCTGGTTCTTCTTTGACAATGGAATTTCGTACCTCCCGTAACTGTTGGACGTCGATCCAAACGCTATTGATTTTTCAAAGATTTTCCGATCCCGATCACTTGTAACCCATTATACATGATGCCGGAGGCGCCACACAAGTTGACCCCCGGCGTCGAGGTCCGCAAGTCCGCACAAAGAAAACCGATGCGGCAAATCGTGCATCGGTCTCTCCGACTACGCTTGCTCCTATTCGCGATTGTCCAGCAGATTGCGCACGAAGGCCGCCTCGGCTTCGGTGAGCGGCACAAGCGGCAAGCGCACCCCGCCTACCGGGATGCCGAGATGGTTCAGGGCATACTTCACCGGCACCGGATTCGTCACCGGATGCGGGCAGTTGAACAGCCCCTTGAAGATCGGCGACAACTGCTGATGCAGTCTGGCCGCTTCCGCTGTCCGGCCTTCGACATATGCGTTGATCATTTGTTTCATTTCGCGGCCGATAATATGGCTTGTGACGCTGACAATGCCGTACGCTCCGACGGCCAGCGCGGGCAGCGTCTGGCTGTCATCGCCGCTGTACACCTTGAAATGCGCCGGCGCTCCGGCCGCGATGGCGGTCAGCTGCTCCGTCGGCGCGCAATCCTTCGTCGCGACGATGTTCGGGATTTCGGCAAGCCGCAGCGTCGTGTCGACGTTGAGGTTGACTCCCGTCCGTCCGGGAACGTTGTACAGCATGACCGGCAGTTTCGTCGATTCCGCGATGGCGCGGAAATGCTGATACAAGCCTTCCTGGCTCGGCTTGTTGTAATAAGGCGAGACGAGCAGCACGCCGTCTGCTCCGGCGGCCTCCGCTTCCTTCGTCAGATGGATCGAGTGCGCCGTGTTGTTGCTGCCCGTGCCGGCAATGACGGGTACCCGTCCGGCTGCCCGCTCAACCGCGAATTTGTACAGGGCGATTTTCTCTTCATCGTCCAGCGTCGGCGATTCGCCGGTTGTACCGCAGACGACGATGCTGTCGGTCTGCTGCTCGCCGATCAGATAATCGATGAGCCGACCGGTGGTCTCCCAGTCGATCTTGCCTTCCGCGTCGAACGGGGTGACCATGGCGGTAATCAATCTTCCGAAATCCATTACGACTCCTCCTGTGCCAGTTGGGACGCTTCATGCGCCGCGGCTGCCGGCCGGTCAAGGCCGAACCTGGCATGCAGCGCGCGCACCGCGTCCGCCATATCCGCCTGACGGACGAGCACCCAGATCGACGCGTTCGAATCCGCGCTCTGCAGGATCGGAATGCCTTCGTCGGTCAGCGCTTCGACGATCGCCGCCATGATGCCGGGAACGCCGTTCATGCCACCGCCGACGACAGACACCTTGGCGCAGTTGCGGATGGCCGAGTACGCGCAGCCCAGTTCGCTGAGCAGCCCGATCGCCCGGTCGGCGTCGGCGTCGAATACCGTGTATACGCATCCGCTCGGCGTCACATTGATGAAATCGATGCTGATTCCGTGCCGGGCCATTGTGCCGAACACCCGGACCTGCATGTCGCCCGGCTCCGAGGCGCCGTACGCGACGGTCAATTGCGTCACGCCGGCCGTATGGGCGATGCCGACGATCGGGCGATCGGGCACCTCGCCCGCGGCGAACATGCCCGGCCCCGTCACCAGCGTCCCTTCGTCGTCCGTGAACGTCGACCGGATGCGGAGCGGAATGCCCGCCTGCGCCGCAACTTCGACCGCCCGCGGATGAACGACCTTCGCGCCTTGCCGGGCCAGATTGCTGATCTCGGCGTAACTGACGGCCTTGAGCGGCCTCGCTTCGGCGACGAGCCGCGGATCGGCCGTCAGAATGCCGTCCACATCGGTATAAATATCGACCCGCTGCGCGCGGAGCGCAGCGCCCAGCGCCGCGGCCGTCGTGTCGCTCCCGCCGCGGCCGAGCGTCGTCGTATCGCCGCCGGGAGATATGCCCTGAAATCCGGTGACGATCACGACGGTCCCTTCATCCAGCCGCCTCAGCACCGGTTCGGTTTCGATGCGCGTAATGCGCGCGGCACCGAAACGACCGTCCGTCCGGATGCCGGCCTGGCCGCCGGTCAGCACGACCGCCGGCACGCCTTCGTTGCAGAGCAGTCCGCACAGGACGACGGCGGCGATCACTTCACCGCAGGACGCGATCAGATCGCGTTCCCGGGCGGGCAAGTTCTCGCTGTCCGGCAAGGCCAGCAGCGTATCCGTCGCATACGGATCGCCCCTCCTGCCCATGGCCGAGACGACGACGACAACGGAATACCCGGCCTCGCGTTCGCGGACGATATGCCGCAGCACATGCCTTCGGGCATCGTCCGTCGCCAGCGAAGTGCCGCCGAATTTCTGGACCAGAATGGCCATGTCCGCTTCACGCCCCTTGCTCTAGGACGACGAACGGCCGCTGTCGCAATGGACGGTTGGCGAATCAGTCTGACGGGTCGGCCGGACCGAAGATCCCGTGCGATCCTCAGCCGCGGCTGTTCACGATGGTTTCCGCGATCTGTACGGCGTTCCAGGCCGCACCTTTGAGCAGATTGTCGGAGACGATCCACAGGTTGAGTCCGCGCGGATGGGTGAGATCCCGGCGAATCCGGCCGACGAAGACATCCGGTCTTCCTTCGGCTTCGGTCGCGAGCGGGTACCGCTGGCTTGCGGGATCGTCCACAACCGTAATGCCCGGTGCGTTCGACAGCAGCGATCTGACGTCATCCAGCTCGTAATCGCTTTTCAATTCGACGTAGACCGATTCCGAATGACCTCTCAGCACCGGAATGCGCACACAGGTAGCCGTGACCGCGATCGAATCATCGCCCATGATCTTCTTCGTCTCGTTCACCATCTTCATTTCTTCGAACGTGTAGCCGTTGTCCTGGAACTTGTCGATCTGCGGAATGGCGTTGAATGCGATTTGATGCTTCACCGGCAGCGAGCTGACCGGCAGCACGTCCGGCTCCGGTTTCCGGCCGGCAAGCAATTCTTCCGTCTGACGCAGCAGTTCGGTCACCGCACGTGCCCCCGCGCCGGATACCGCCTGATAGGTCGAGACGATGATCCGCGCGATGCCGTAGCGGTCATGGAGCGGCTTGAGCGCCGCGACCATCTGGATGGTCGAACAGTTCGGATTGGCGATGACCCCTTTGTGCCGGGCGATTTGCTCCGGATTCACTTCCGGCACGACAAGCGGCGTCTCCGGATCCATCCGGTACGCGCTGGTGTTGTCGATGCATACCGCTCCGGCGGCCGCTGCATGCGGCACCAGCTTCCTGCTGACGTCGCTGCCCGCGCTGAACAGCGCGATCTCGACGCCTTCGAAGCTGTCCGGTCCCGCTTCCTGAACCGTATATTCACGGCCGCGGAACTTCAACTTCGTCCCGGCCGACCGGGCGGACGAAAGCAGCTTGAGCTCCCCCACGGGGAAATTCCGCGATTCGAGCATCCGGATCATCTGTTCCCCCACGGCTCCTGTCGCGCCGACAACCGCAACATGGTACAGCTTTTGTTCGGACATAGTGTGCTTGCGCTCCTCTCGCCCATGGAACGGGAAACCGGCCGCTGCAACCGATCAGCCGAACGGTGCGGCCGCGGGCAGGACCGGGGTCTAGTTGCGGAAACGTTCGATGAGCAGCGGCTGAATCTGCCGGCCTTCCAGCGCCGCTTCGCATGTCTCGAGCAGCAGATCCATCTTCGCGACGAGCGAGTTCGGTTTCTGCTGCGGATTGTCCTGGCCGAACGGGACGAAATAGATGTTCTTGGCGTTCAGCAGCTTCGCGATATTCGGCGCGTTCAGGCCGAGGCCGTCATTCGTCGAAATCGCGAGCACCAGCGGGCGGCAGTTGCGCATCTGCGCCTTGGCCGCCATCAGCACCGGGCTGTCGGTTATCGCGTTGGCCAGTTTGCTCGTCGTATTGCCCGTGCACGGCGCGATGGTCATGATGTCCAGCAGTTTGGAAGGACCGAGCGGCTCGGCTTCCACAATGGAAGAAATGACTTCGTTCCCGGTAATCTCCTTCAATTTGCGCCGCCATTCTTCCGCCGTGCCGAACCGGGTGTCCGTCGTAAGCACGCTGTGTGAAATGATCGGCACCACGTTCGCGCCCGCATCGACGAACCGCTGAATCTGCGGCATCACTTCGTCGAACGTGCAATGTGAGCCCGACAATCCGTACCCGACCGTCTTGCCTTGCCAAATGCTCATCGCTTCTCCCTCCCGAGCCGCAAGTCTTCCATCAGGAGCCGGCCGAGACAGTCCGCCATGATGCGGCCGGCGGTCTTCGGAGCCACGATGCCGGGAAGTCCGGGCGCGAGCAGCGCTTTGATGCCGCGCCGCTCGGCGTAGCGGAAATCGGTGCCGCCGGGCTTCGACGCTAGGTCGATGATGACGGCGCGCGATGGCATTTGAGCAATGATCTGTGCTGTGACTATCATAGTCGGAATTGTATTAAAAAGCAAGTCGAGGTTGCCCGCGTGAGCCGCCAGATCCTTGATGTAGAAAGGCTCGAAGCCCATCTCGTACGCCCGGGCAAAATGTTCGTCCCGCCGCACGCCGATCTTCACTCTCGCCCCCATTCCCCTGAGCGTCCGGGCGAGCGTCTGCCCTGTCCTCCCCATTCCCAGCACCAGTGCCGTCGATCCGTGGATCGTAATGTCGGTATGTTGAATCGCCATCATGACGGCGCCTTCGGCCGTCGGTATCGAATTGTAGATCGCCACGTCGTCCCGCTCGAACAATTCGACCAGACCGATGCCGTATTTCGCGCACAAATCCTTTAAGTACGGCTTCGCCATTCCCGTGTAAACCTTGCAATGCTTGGGCAGCCGGGCGATGTAGGCTTCTTCCAGCACAAGCTGCTTGTCGCTGAATACGGCCGTCACCGTGCCGTCGTCGTCGGTGCCGACTGCGGGCAGAATGAGGGCATCGGCGTCTTCGAACAATTGTCCGTCCAGTTCGGCATGCACGGCTCCGTCCAACGGCGTGCTCAGCCCGTCGAAGCCGACGGCCAGCACGGTTGCGTCGAGTTCGGTCAGCTTGCGGATGACTTCAAGCTGCCTGGCATCGCCGCCGACCAGCACGATATTCGCGCCCGTGAGCACATTCCCACTCCTTTCCGCACCTGGGCTATAGACCATCGTATGCGGAAAGCGCTCCGCGGGTGATTCAGGCAAGAGCGGAGGCCAAAGGCATGAAAAAAGGCCGTTCCGGCGGCATGACGCCTTCGGAACAGCCTTATCGCACGCATTATGAAGATAAAATTACGCCCCGGTCCCGGTATGCCCGAATCCGCCGGCCCCGCGGCCGGTGTCGTCCAGCTCGTCCGCTTCGATCAGCCGTACGGGCGGCACCTCCTGGAACACCATCTGGGCGATCCGGTCGCCGCGCCGGATCGTGAACGGTTCGCTGCCCAGATTGATCAGCAGCACCTTCACCTCGCCGCGGTAGTCGGCGTCGATCGTGCCCGGAGTGTTGAGGCATGTGATGCCGTGCTTGAGCGCCAGTCCGCTGCGCGGCCGGATCTGCGCCTCCAGTTCGCGCGGCATCGCCATGGCGAAGCCTGTCGGAATGAGACTGCGCTCGCCGGGGGCCAGCGTCACCGGCTCATCGACGGCGGCGTGAACGTCGAATCCCGCCGCCCATTCGGACATCCGCTCCGGAAGCGGCAGACCTTCGCCGCCGGGCAGCCGTTTAATGCGAACTTCGTACAAGACAATCCCTCCTCAATGCGGACACCGCCGAATCGTCCGGTCCGACCGCCGCGACGGCGAACGGAACGGCAAACATCCGGTCGATCATCATCCGGACGTCATCCAGCGTCACCGCGTCGATCCGTTCGAGCATCTCGTCGAGCGAATCGTGGCGTCCGAGCATCAGCTCGTTCTTGCCGATCCGGTTCATCCGGCTGCTCGTGCTTTCCAGGCTCAAAATGAGGCTGCCTTTGAGCTGCTCCTTGCCGCGCTCAAGTTCCGCCTCGGTCAGCCCGCCTTCGGCGAGATCGGCCAGCTGTTCGAGCGCCACGTCCAGCACTTCTTTCGTCTGCTTCGGCGCCGTTCCCGCATAGATGGTGAAGATGCCGCTGTCGGCATAGGACGTATGATAGGAATAGACGGAGTAGGCCAGTCCGCGCTTCTCGCGGATTTCCTGGAACAGCCGCGAGCTCATCCCGCCGCCGAGCGCGTTGTTGAGCAGCACCATCGCATACAGCTTCGGGTCGCCGATCGGGCAGCCGGGAAACGACAGGCAGAGATGGTGCTGTTCGGTTTGCTTATGATGATAGATATAATCGCCCCGGAATACCGGCGGAACCGGCTTCGTGCCTCCGCCGCGCCGGTCGAAGCGGCCGAAATGGCGCTCGAGCAGTTCCGGCAGCTTGCCCTCGTCCACGTTGCCGGCGATGGCGATGACCGTATTGTCCGTCCGGTACTGCCGGGACATGTAGCCCCTGAGATCATCCGGCTGCATGGCGCGCAGCCGGTCTTCCAGCCCGAGAATCGAATAGGCGAGCGGATGATCGCCGAATGCGGCCCGCGACGCCTCGTCGTGCACCTTGTCGTCGGGCGTGTCTTCGTACATCGCGATTTCCTCGAGGATGACGTTCTTCTCCTTGGCCAGCTCGCCCGAATCGAACTGCGATTCGAAGAACATGTCCGCCAGCGCTTCCACCGCGATCGGCAAATGCCGGTCCAGCACCTTCGCGTAATAGCAGGTGTACTCTTTCGACGTAAACGCGTTCACGTTGCCGCCGATGCCGTCGAAAAGGTCCGCGATATCCTTCGCGCTGCGCTTCGCCGTTCCCTTGAAAAGCATGTGTTCAATCAAATGCGAGATGCCGCTGATCTCCGGCGTCTCATCGCGGGAACCCGTCCTCACCCAGATGCCGAACGAGACGGAACGGCTGGTCGGGATGGGTTCGACCACGATGCGCAGACCGTTCTGCAGCGTATAACGATTCACCGCGTATCCCCCTGACGAAGTCAATGATTCCACTATACCAAAATCAAAGTGCGGGCTCAACCGGCGGCACCCGGGCGGTCGACAGCGTCCGGGACACCGTCCCGGGCTCGATGCCCTTGCTTCGCAGCACGTCGATCATGTCCGCCAGCGCGGCGCTCGCCGATGCGGTGGGATGCATCAGAATGAGCGACCCGGGGCCGGCGTCTCGCCGAATCTTCGCCACGATGTTTTCCGGCGGCGGACTTTTCCAGTCCACCGTATCGACCGTCCAGAGCACGGTCTTCAGCCCGAGCTGGGCGGCCGTCCGGACGGTCGTCGCATTGTATGAGCCGGAAGGCGGCGCAAACCACTTGTTGTCCCGCACGCCGAGTTTTTCTTTCAGCAGCGCTTCCGTCCGCGCGATCTGCCGATATTGCTCGTTTCGTCCGAGCTTCGCCATGTCCGGATGGGAATAGGCATGGTTGGACAACTCGTGGCCGCCTTCGGCAATTTGCCGGGCCAGCGTTTCGTTCTTCTCCAGCCACGATCCGTCGAAGAAGAAGGTTGCGCGCACGTTCTTCGCCTTCAGCGTCTCCAGCATGGAAGGGAGATGCTCGTTGCCCCAGGCGACATTGATCATGAGCGCCGCCATCCGCTTCTTCGGATTGCCGCGGTAGATCGGATGGGGGCCGAGATCGTCCAGTCCGACCTTCGGCTCGATCTCCCGCAGCACGGGCCGGATCGGCGCGCCTTCCGGCAGCAGGCGCATCGCCGCGTATGTACGCTCGATATCCAGTTCGACCCCGTTGTATCCGGGGATCGCATGCCAGACGCGGTCGACGACCGCATCGACGGGCGGTTCCGCATACTGCGGCGCAGCCGCTTTGATCCGTTCAAGCAGCGCATCGGCCTTGCCGCCCGCCGCCGCTTGCGGAGCGGCATACGTGCGCACGCCGGCCGCGGCCTGCGCCTTGACCGCCTGAACATAATCGGCCATCGCCCTGACTGAAACCGCAAGTCCCCAGACGACGGCCGCGCACAGGGCGGCTGCCGCCAGTTTCTTCCATTTCATGGCCGCGCTCCTTCGCCTTTAGTCTCCACCATTGTATGTGAAGGAGGACAAGAATATAACGCGCGGCATTCCTCAGTCCGAGCCCCTGCGCCGCATAACGGCATAAAAAAAGAGACAGACGGTAATCTGGCTCTTTCCTTAAAGCTTTGCCGGCGCTCACCGTTTCGCGCCTTGCGCGACGAGCACCGCTTTGCGGGACAGGTTGATCCGGCCCATCTGGTCGATCTCGGTGACCTTGACCGTAATCTTGTCGCCGATCTTCACGACGTCTTCCGTCTTGGCGACCCGTTCGGTCGACAGCTGCGAGATGTGCACCAGCCCTTCCTTGTTCGGCAGAATCTCGACGAAGGCGCCGAATTTCTCGATCCGCCGGACCGTTCCGACGTAGATCTCGCCGACGACGACGTCCTTGACGATCCCTTCGATGATCTGGCGCGCTTTCTCGTTCGCCGCTTCATCCGCCGAAGCGATGTACACCTTGCCGTCCTGCTCGATATCGATCTTGACGCCGGTGTCTTCGATGATCTTGTTGATGATTTTGCCGCCGGCCCCGATCACATCGCGGATCTTGTCCGGGTTGATCTGCATGATGATGATTTTCGGCGCGTAGGGCGACAGCTGTTTGCGCGGCTCCTTGATGACCTCGAGCATCTTGCCGAGGATGAACATCCGGCCTTCGCGGGCCTGTTCCAGCGCCTGGGACAGAATGTCGCGATTGATCCCGTCGATCTTGATGTCCATTTGGATCGCGGTGACGCCCTTCGCCGTCCCGGCCACCTTGAAGTCCATGTCGCCGAGGTGGTCTTCCATGCCCTGGATGTCCGACAAGATGGAGAACTGTTCGCCGTCCTTGATAAGCCCCATTGCAATGCCGGCCACCGGCGCCTTGATCGGCACGCCCGCATCCATCATCGCCAGGGTGCTCGCGCAGATCGAAGCCTGCGACGTCGAACCGTTCGATTCCAGCACTTCGGACACGAGCCGGATCGTGTACGGGAACTCGGATTCCGGCGGAATGACCTTCGCCAGCGCCCGTTCACCGAGCGCGCCGTGTCCGATTTCGCGCCGTCCCGGAGCCCGGAGCGGCCTCGCTTCCCCGACGCTGAACGGCGGGAAGTTGTAGTGGTGCATGAACCGCTTCGATTCTTCGAGGTCGATGCCGTCGAGAATCTGGACGTCGCCGAGCGCGCCGAGCGTGCAGATGCTGATCGCCTGCGTCTGGCCGCGCGTGAACAGTCCGGAGCCGTGGGTGCGCGGCAGCAGCCCGACCTCGCATTCGATCGGCCGGATCTCGTTCAGGGCGCGTCCGTCCGGACGAATCTTCTCGTGGGTGATCAGCCGGCGAACTTCCTCCTTGACGATGTCATGGAGCACTTCTTTCACATCGGCCATCTTCTCCGGCGTCTCGGCATAGACTTGCTCGAAATGGGCGACGGCGTCGGCGTTCACGGCGTCGATCGCATCCTGCCGCGCCTGCTTCTCCGGCACGCGGATCGCTTCGATCAGCCGCGCGCTTGCGAATTCGCGGACGGCGCGATTGACTTCCTCGTCCACCTGGTGGAGCTGCACTTCCATCTTCGGCTTGCCGGCGACGCGCACCAGCTCGTCGATCATGTCGACGATCTTCTTGATCTCCTCATGTCCGAACATGATCGCCTCGAGGATGACCTCTTCCGGCACTTCATCCGCTTCCGCTTCGACCATCATGATCGCGTCCCGCGTGCCGGCGACAACGACGTGGATATCCGAGCGCTCTTCCTGCTCAACCGTCGGGTTGATGACAAACTCGCCGTCCACGCGGCCGACGATGACGCCGCCGATCGGACCGTTGAACGGAATGTCGGAGATGGAGAGCGCCGCGGAGGTGCCGATCATCGCGGAAATCTCCGGCGAACAGTCCTGGTCGACGCTCATGACGATGTCGACGATCTGCACTTCGTTCCGGAAGCCTTCCGGGAACAGCGGCCGGATCGGACGGTCGGTCAGCCGGCTCGCCAGAATCGCGCTTTCGCTCGGACGGCCTTCGCGCTTGATGAATCCGCCCGGAATTTTGCCGACGGAATAGAGCCGCTCTTCAAAGTTCACCGTGAGCGGAAAGAAATCCAGATCCTTCGGCTCCTTCGATGCGGTCGCCGTACACAGGACGACCGTGTCGCCGTAGCGTACCGTCACGGCGGCGTTCGCCTGTTTCGCCAGCCGGCCGGTCTCCAGCACGAGCGGACGACCGCCGAGCTGCATCTCGACTCGATGTACCATTTAACTCCTCCTTCATAGCCTTACAGCACAATGCGCCTGCCTGTCCAATGGCAAAAAGCAACCAGACGCCGATGTCCGTCCCGCGGGACGGCTCGGGCAGCCGGTTGCTTTCTTACCGCTTGCGTTATCGGCGCAAGCCGAGTTTTTCGATCAACGCGCTGTACCGATTGATATCCTTCTTCTTGAGATACGCAAGCAGCTTTCTGCGCTTGCCGACCATCTTGAGAAGTCCGCGACGGGAATGATGGTCTTTCTTGTGTACCCGAAGATGCTCGGTCAGATTCGCGATGTTCTCGGTCAGGATAGCGATCTGAACTTCCGGAGAACCGGTGTCGGAAGCGTGCGTCTTGTGCGCTTCGATCACTTCGTTCTTCCGTTCTTGCGTAATGGCCATCCCTGTTCACCTCCTTATGAAAATCGCCGACAGCCTCGCCGCCGATGGTGAGTCGCACAGCCAAGCTGCGGTTCAACAAGCTGCGGCGCTCGACCGCAACGAGATCAAGTATAGCATATGCGCAGGATGAAAGTAAACTGTCGGATTACTGCCGGACGAAGGCGAGAAGCCGCCGCGCCTGCTCCGCGTCTTCCCGGATCTGCGCGATCAGCTCGGCGACACCGTCAAACCGCAGCTCCGGCCGGATGAACGCGACAAAGTCCACGTCAAGCCGCTCGCCGTACAGATCGCCGGAGAAGTCGAGCAGATGCGCCTCCAGCTTCGGCGTTCCGCCCGTGCCGTAGAACGTCGGCGCGACGCCGACATTCATGACGGCCGGATAAGATGCGTCGCCCCGGCGCACATTCACCGCATACACGCCGAGCCGCGGCAGCACATAACGGCCGTCGGGCTCGATGTTCGCCGTCGGGAAGCCGATCGTCCGGCCGCGGGCCGCGCCGTGCACGACCGCTCCGGAAATCCGGTAAGGCCTTCTGAGCAGGCCGGCGGCAAGCGCCACATCGCCCAGTTCCAGCGCTTCCCGGATGCGCGAGCTGCTGACTTTGGCTCCGGCCGCCGCCACCGGCTCGACCGTATGGACGGCGAGATCCGGCGCGCCGAGTTCCGCGAGGACGGCGGGATTGCCTGCGCCGCCGCGGCCGAACGTGAAGTCGAACCCGACGACCGCATCGGACACGTTCAGGCGTTCGATCAGCAGTTCGCGGACGAACGTTTCGGGCTCGAGGCTGGAAAATTCATGGTCAAATACGGCCACATACACGATGTCGACACCGAGCTCGCCGAGCAGCCGGATTTTCTCCGGCAGCGGTGTCAGCGATGCGGCATACGCCTCTCCGTGGCCGAAGAACGCGCGCGGGTGCGGATCGAAGGTCATGACGGAAGCCTGCTTCCCCGCCGAGCGCGCCAGTTCGACCGCTTTGCGGATGACGGCCTGATGGCCCGGGTGAACGCCGTCGAAGTAGCCGATGGCCATCGTCTTCGGCAGCCGGTCTTCCGGCGCCCCGGGCTCATCGGACGGGTAACGCAACGTGATCGTGATCAAGGCATTGCACCTGCATTTCCTCTCAATTTGCGGGTCGGAAGTTCACTTGAGCCGAATGCTTCGTCAGAATTCGTCCGCGGAAGCGAACACCTTCACCGGCCGAAGCACGCCCGCATCGCCATCCGCTTCGAACAGGCCGACGAATCGGCCCGCGCCGTACAATCGGACAAGCCCTTCTTGTTGCGGGGACGCCAGCTTGACCCGCTGCCCCCGCACCGCGCGGGCCGCCGCTGCCGCTCCCACATCGATGCGCGGGTAATGGCCCAGCGCCCGGTCGACCGGCAGCAGCGCATCGGCCAGTTCGCCGGATGCGGCCAGCGCTTCGATCCGCTCCATCGTCAGACAGTCGGATTCACCGAGTCCGGCGGACATCGTTCGCACGAGCGATTCCATCGCGGCGGGAACCCCCAGCGCGCGGCCGATGTCGACGCACAGCGTGCGGATGTAGGTGCCCTTGGAACAGACCGCCCCAAAGCCGATGCGCGGCCGCGGCACGCCGAGCTCGGCGAACCTGAGCTCCAGCGAATGAATCGTCACCTTGCGGGCCTTGCGCTCGACGGTCTTGCCTTCGCGGGCCAGCTCGTACAACTTGCGTCCGCCGACCTTCACGGCCGAATACATCGGCGGCACCTGTTCGATCTCGCCGGTGAACCGCGCGAGCGCCTCCCGCAACATCGCCTCGGTCACATGCGACGCGTCCGACGTATCAAGCACCGTACCGGTCAAATCTTCGGTATCGGTCGCGACGCCGAGCTGCATGACCGTTTCATACGCTTTCGGCAGTTCCTGCATGTATTCGACGACGCGCGTCGCGCGGCCGAGACAAAGCGGAAGGACGCCGGTCACCTGCGGGTCCAGGGTGCCGGCGTGCCCGATGCGCCGCATGCGCGTCCATCGCCTCACCTTCGCCACGACGTCGTGCGACGTCCAGCCGGCCGGCTTCCATACGGCGAGAATGCCTTCCAGTTCCTTAGATTGCTCCATTTGTTGTAGCCAACGCCTTTCCTGCATTACAACGAACGGCGCACCGTGTCGACGACGAGCGGCATCGCCTGATCCAGCGGCATGGACATCCGGCACCCGGCCGCCCGGATGTGGCCGCCGCCGCCGAACTGCTGCGCGATGGCGGCGACATCCGCCTTGCCGGCGGAGCGGAAGCTCACCTTCACGGAGCCGTCGTCCATCCCCTTGAACAGCATGCCGACTTCCACGCCGTCGATGTTTCGGGCGTAATTGACCAGCCCTTCCAGATCTTCGCCGGACGCCCCGGTCTCCTCAAGATCCTTCGGCTCGATGTACAGCCAGCCGACCCTCCCGTCTTCCGTGAACCGGAGGCGGGAAAGTCCCCGCTGGAGAATCTTCAGCTGCGGCATCGTCATCCGCTCGAGCAGCCGGTCCGCCAGCTGGTAGGCGTCCACGCCCGCGGTCAACAGCTTCGAGGCGGCGGTCATCACGTTCGGGCTCGTGTTCGAATAGCGAAAGCCCCCCGTATCCGTCAACAGGCCGGTGTAGATCACGGTTGCCGCATCCTTGTCGAACGCAAGGCCGGCATGTTCAATCAGTTCAAACAGAATTTCGGCCGTCGCCGCCGCATCCTGGCGAAGCAGATTCACGGTGCCGAAGCCGTCGTTCGTCGGATGATGATCGATATTGAGCAGTTCGCAATGTTCTTCGAACAGTTCGCGGACAAGGCCGATCCGGGAGAAATCGGCGCAATCGACCGCGACGACGGCGCGGAATTTGCGGTCCGGCTTCCGTTCACCGTAATTGACGATTTCCCCGGCATGCGGCAGAAACTCCAGGCGGGACGGAATCCGCCCTTCATTAATCATGAGCGACCGCTTGCCCAGACGGTCAAGCAGCCAGCGGACGGCGATGGTCGAGCTGATCGCATCGCCGTCCGGCTGCACATGCGAAACAATCAGAAAGTCGTCGTGTTCACGCAGGAAGCGGAGCGCCTCGTCGAGCCGGGTTCTGTATTGATCGCCGACGGACGCCATCTTACGTCTCCTGCTCCCGGTTGAGCTGCTCCAGCAATTGTTCGATGCGGCTGCCGTATTCGATGCTGGAGTCGAACTTGAAGGCCAGCTCCGGCACATGGCGCAGCTGGATGCGCCGTCCGATTTCGGTGCGGATGAACCCGCGGGCTTTGCCGAGCGCCGCAAGCGTCGCTTCCTTCTGTTCGTCATTCCCGAGGACGCTCAGATAGACCGTTGCCTGCGACAGATCGTTCGTCACGTCGACGCCGGTGACGGTTACGAAGCCGATGCGCGGATCCTTCAGCTCCTGCTGCAGAATCTGGCTCATCTCCTGCTTGATTCGTTCCGCGACGCGGCTGACGCGGACTCTGGCCATCTTCGATCACCTCTCAACGGTTTCCATCACGTACGCTTCGATCGTGTCGCCTTCCTGAATGTCGCTCACGCCGTCGATCATCAGGCCGCACTCGTACCCTTGCGCCACTTCGCGGACGTCGTCCTTGAACCGTTTGAGCGAGCCGATCTTGCCCTGGTGGACGACGATGCCGTCGCGGATAAGCCGCGCTTCGGCCGTCCGGGTGATCTTGCCCGACGTCACCATGCAGCCGGCAATCGTGCCGACCTTGCTGACCCGGAACACGTTCCGCACTTCCGCGTGGCCGATGACAACTTCGCGGACAACCGGATCGAGCATGCCTTTCATCGCCTGTTCGATCTCGTCCGTCACGTTGTAGATGATGTTATGCAGCCGGATGTCGACGCCTTCCTGTTCGGCGGTCGCTTTCGCCTGCGTCTCCGGCCGGACGTTGAAGCCGATGATGATCGCGTTCGACGCGGATGCGAGCGCGACGTCCGATTCGGTGATGGCGCCGACGCCGGAGTGAATGATCTTCACCCGCACGCCTTCGACGTCGATCTTGAGCAACGAGCCTTTGAGCGCCTCGACGGAGCCCTGAACATCCGCTTTGATGATGACGTTCAGATCCTTGATCTCGCCTTCCTTGATCTGCTTATACAGATCATCCAGCGTTACGCGGGCGTTCGCGCCGCGTTCGGACTCGCGCGCCTTGGCGGCGCGGCGCTCCGCGATGGCGCGCGCCTTGCGCTCGTCTTCGAACACCATGAACGGATCGCCGGCTTGCGGCACTTCCGTCAGACCCGTGATCTCGACCGGCGTCGACGGCCCCGCTTCCTTGAGCCGGCGGCCGCGGTCGTTCACCATCGCCCGGACACGGCCGAAGCAGTTGCCCGCCACGAAGGCGTCGCCGACATGGAGCGTGCCGTGCTGGACGAGCACCCGCGCGACCGGACCTTTGCCCTTGTCGAGTTCCGCCTCGATGACGGTGCCGCGCGCCCGTTTGTCCGGATTGGCCTTGTAGTCGTTCACTTCCGCGACGAGCAGGATCATCTCGAGCAGTTCTTCCAGATTGGTCCGCATTTTCGCCGAAATGTTGACGTAGATCGTGTCGCCGCCCCATGCTTCCGGCACCAGGCCGTACTCGGTCAGCTCCTGCATGATCCGGTCCGGGTTGGCGGTCGGCTTGTCGATCTTGTTCACCGCGACGATGATCGGCACGTTCGCCGCCTTCGCGTGGTTGATCGCTTCGACCGTCTGCGGCATGACGCCGTCGTCCGCCGCGACGACAAGCACGGTGATGTCGGTCACCTGCGCGCCGCGGGCGCGCATCGTCGTGAACGCTTCGTGGCCCGGCGTGTCGAGGAAGGTGATCTTCTTGCCGTTCACTTCGACCTGATAAGCGCCGATGTGCTGCGTAATGCCGCCCGCTTCGCCGCTCGTCACGTTCGTATGGCGGATCGCGTCAAGCAGCGTCGTCTTCCCGTGGTCGACGTGGCCCATGATCGTGACGACCGGGGGACGCGATTTCAGATCCGCCGGATCGTCCTGTTCCTCGATCGTTTCGAACGCGTCTTCGTCCACCGGCAGCTTGATCTCGACTTCGACGCCGTATTCGCCGGCGACGAGCTGGATGGCGTCGAGATCGAGCACCTGGTTGATCGTCGCAAGCACGCCGAGGAACATCAGCTTCTTGATGACGTCGGAGACGTCCTTGTGCAGCAGTTTCGCCAGTTCGCCGACGGTCATCTCGCCGCGGACGATGATCTTCTTCGGCGTGTTGTCGACCTTCTCGCGGCGTTCCTGACCTTTCTTGCCGCCCTTGCCGGCATTCAGCTTGCCCTTGAAGCCGCCGCGCGGCTCTTCGAATTTCCGACTGTTCTCGCCGTTCTTGTTGCGGCGATCCTTGTCCTTGTCTTTGCCCGAGCCCTTCTTCCGGTCGGGTTGCGGCGGTGCCGCCGGTGCCAGCGCCGCGCCGCGGAAGCCTCCGCCGGCTCCGCCGCGGAATCCGCCGCCCGCGCCGCCGCGCATGCCGCCACCGCCTTGCGGACGGCCGCCCTGCGGACGATCGCCCCGGCCGCCTTGCGGACGGTCGTTCCGGCCTCCGCCATGAGCCTGGCCGCTCTGCGGGCGGTCGCCGCGGCGATCACCCTGCCCGCCTTGCGGACGGCCTCCTTGCGGGCGATCGTTCCGTCCCCCCTGCGGGCGGTCGCCCCGTCGTTCACCCTGACCGGCTTGCGGACGGTCGCTCCGGCCGCCGCCCTGAGCGTTCTGGCCGCTCTGCGGGCGGTCGCCGCGGCGCTGCGCGCCGGCCGCATTCGTCTGCGGCGCCGCGTTCACCGTCGCCGGCCGGTTCGCGGACGGCGCACCTTGCTGCCGCGGCGCTTCCTGCGCCTTCGCCTGCCGCTGCTGAGCAGCCTGCAGTTCCTGCTGCGCCCGCTTCGCCGCCGCGTTCTCCTTGATGCTGCGGAAGAAGCCTTCCACTTTCTCCACCATGTGGTCTTCCATGACGCTCATATGATTGTTGACTTGCAGGCCGAGCCGTTTCAATATGGTCAGGATCTCCTTGCTGCTCATGTTTTGGGATTTGGCATATTCATATACGCGAAGTTTGTCCTTGTTCTCCTGTTTACTCAATATCTTCCACCTCCGATAGTTCGCCGAGCCGGTCCGCGACGAGCGCCGCCAGCCCCGCATCCAGCACGGCAACGACGACGCGTTCCGCCTTGCCGATGGCGGCGCCCAGCGTCCGGCGGTCGAACGCCTCGACCCGCTTGACACCGTACGCCCTGCATTTGTCCCCGTACTTCTTCTTCGCCTTGTCCGACGCGTCGGCCGCCACGACGACGAGCTTCGCTTTCCCGCTGCGGATTGCGCGCAGCACCGTCTCGTCGCCCGAAGCCAGCTTGCCCGCCCGCGCGGCCATGCCGAGCGCGTTCAGCGCCCGGGCCGGATCACGCATCATCTTCACGGGCGCCGGCTGCCCGGAATTCATCTTCCACCCGGATGAAATCCTGTTCGAGACGGTCATAGATCTCCGGATCAACGGCGACGGCGAGCGCCCGATCGAATGCCTTGCTCTTCTTCGCCAGCTTGAAGCAGGACGATTGTCCGCACAGGTAAGCGCCGCGTCCCGATTTCTTGCCGGTCAGATCAATCGATACTTCGCCGTCAGGCGAACGCACGATGCGGATCAGCGACCGCTTCGGCTTCATTTCCTGGCAGGCGACGCATTTGCGAAGCGGTACCTTGCGCTGCTTCATGTTCGTGAGCCCCCTCCATGCCTTAAGCGCCGCACGCTAGCCGTCGAAGGAGACGGAATCCTGGTGCATCGCTTCGCCTTGCGATCGCGGACGGTCGAATTCCGCCTCGGCTTGCGACTCGCTCTTGATGTCGATCTTCCAGCCTGTCAGCTTGGCGGCCAGACGCGCGTTCTGGCCTTTGATGCCGATCGCGAGCGACAGCTGGTAATCCGGCACGATAACGCGCGCCACCCGTTCCTGCTCGAATACAATGACTTCGAGCACCTTGGACGGGCTGAGCGCGTTGGCGACGAACTCCTCCACGTTCTCCGACCAGCGGACGATGTCGATCTTCTCGCCCTTCAGCTCGTTCACGATCGTCTGGACGCGCATGCCCTTCGGTCCGACGCAGGCGCCGACCGGATCGACCTCCGGGTTGCGCGAATGGACCGCGATCTTCGAGCGGAAGCCCGCTTCGCGCGCGACGGAACGGATCTCGACGATGCCGTCGTAAATCTCGGGTACTTCCAGCTCGAACAGCCGCTTGAGCAGCCCGGGATGCGTCCGCGACAGGATGATCTGCGGGCCTTTGGTCGTGTTTTCCACTTTCGTGATGTACGACTTGACCCGGTCTCCGTGCTTGAACATGTCGTTCGGCATCAGCTCGGTCAGCGGCAGCACCGCTTCCACCTTGCCGAGATCGACGTACAGGTTGCGCGCGTCCTGGCGCTGCACGATGCCGTTGACGATGTCCTCTTCCTTGTCGATGTAAGCATCATAAATAAGACCGCGTTCAGCTTCGCGAATGCGCTGCGTCACGACCTGTTTCGCCGTCTGGGCCGCGATGCGGCCGAAATCCCGCGGCGTCACTTCGATCTCCGCGATGTCGTCGAGCTGGTAATGCGGGTTGATCTCCCGCGCGGCGTCAAGCGAAATCTCGAGCCGCGGGTCGAATACTTCCTCGACGACCGTCTTGCGCGCATAGACCTTGATGACCCCGGTGTTGCGGTTGATGTCGACGCGGACGTTCTGCGCCGTGTTGAAATTGCGCTTATAGCTCGAAATGAGCGCCGCTTCGATCGCTTCGAGCAGCACATCCTTGGAGATGCCCTTCTCCCGCTCGATCTCCGCCAGCGCTTCGATAAAATCGATGTTCATGGGAACTGAATTCCTCCTCTCGACTGATTGCGGGGTTATTCGAATACGATGGCAAGGCGCGCGCTGGCGATTTTCGCCCAGGGCAGCGCATGGCGCTTCTTGCCGACCTCGATGACGGCCGTATCGTCTTCAAACGAGACGAGCCGGCCTTCGAACTCCTTCAGGCCGTCGATCGGCTCGTAGGTTGTCACGAACACGTGCCGGCCCGCCGCCTTCGCCATGTCTTCCGGCTTCTTCAGCGGCCTTTCGGCTCCGGGTGACGACACCTCCAGAAAATAGGCTTCCGGAATCGGATCGAGTTCGTCGAGCCGCGCGCTGACCCACTCGCTGATCCGCCCGCAATCATCGATGTCGATGCCGCCTTCCTTGTCCGCGAAAATGCGCAGAAACCGGCTGCCGCCTTCCTTCACGTACTCGATATCGACGAGCTCGAAGCCGTTCTCTTCCAAATAAGGCCTCACCAGTTTCTCGACAACGGATTCAATCTGGGCACGATTTGCCGCCACCTCTCGATTCCTCCCGGTATGCTTCAATATCCGCAGACAAAACGTAAAGAGTGGGTCTCCCCACTCTTCGTCGTCGGCGAACCTTCAGTTACATCATTACCGGAAAAATTATAGCACAGTCGGATGAGCATGGCAACTGCCTGCACCGAAAGATTCGCCTCAGAACAGCGACAGCTGGTTCGTCTCCGGCAGCCCGCGGAAACAGCCCATCGCGGCGAGCTGCTCGACGATCGTCTTCGAAGCGCGCGAGCGCGTCTGGAAGTCCTCGATCGAGAGGAAGGGGCCTTCATCGCGCGCGGCTGCGATGTTCCGCGCCGCGTTCTCGCCGATGCCGCTGATCGCGGCGAACGGCGGGATGAGGGCGTTTCCGTCGATCTTGAACTTCACCGCGTCCGAGCGGTACAGATCGATCGGCTTGAAGATGAAGCCGCGGGCGGTCATCTCAAGCGCCATCTCGAGAATCGACACGCTGTTCTTCTCCTTCGTCGTCGCGTTCAAGCCCTTCTCCTCGATCTCGTTGAGCCGGCGCAGAATGGCGTCGTATCCCTGGCACAGCGTCTCGAGCTCGAAGTCTTCGGCCCGCACCGAGAAGTAAGCGGCATAGAACTCGATCGGATGGTACAGCTTGAAATAGGCGGTCCGCACGGCCGAGATGACGTAAGCGGCGGCATGCGCTTTCGGGAACATGTACTCGATCTTGAGGCAGGAATCGATGTACCATTCGGGCACGCCGCACTTGCGCATTTCCTCGATCCATTCCGGCGTGAGCCCCTTGCCCTTCCGCACGCTCTCGGTAATCTTGAACGCGAGCCCGGCGTCCATGCCCGCCTTGTAGATCAGGTACAGCATGATGTCGTCGCGGCAGCCGATGACCGTCTTGATCGTACAGGTGCCGTTCTTGATCAGTTCCTGCGCGTTGCCGAGCCAGACGCCGGTGCCGTGCGACAGGCCGGAGATCTGCAGCAGGTCGGCGAACGATGTCGGCTTCGCTTCGCTCAGCATCTGCCGGACGAACTTCGTGCCCATCTCGGGCACGCCGTACGTGGCAACCGGCGTCTTGATCTGCTCCGGCGTGACGCCGAGCGCCTCCGTCGAGCTGAACAGGCTCATCACCTTCGGATCGTTCATCGGAATCGTCGTCGGGTCGACGCCCGTCAGATCCTGCAGCGTCCGCATCATCGTCGGATCGTCGTGGCCGAGAATGTCGAGCTTGAGCAGGTTCGCCTCGAAGGCGTGGTAATCGAAATGGGTCGTCTGCCATTCCGCGCTCGTGTCATCCGCCGGATACTGCACCGGGGTCACATCTTCCACTTCGATGTAATCCGGAACGACGACGATGCCGCCGGGGTGCTGGCCGGTCGACCGCTTCACGCCGGTACAGCCCATCGCCAGCCGCTTCAATTCGGCGCTGCGCCATTTCTTCCCGTGGTCTTCCTCGTACTTTTTCGCAAAGCCGTACGCCGTCTTCTCCGCCACGGTGCTGATCGTGCCGGCGCGGAACACGTTTTTCTCGCCGAACATGACCTTCGTGAAGTTGTGCGCGTGCGGCTGGTATTCGCCGGAGAAGTTCAGGTCGATATCCGGCACCTTGTCGCCCTTGAAACCGAGGAACGTTTCGAACGGAATATCCTGCCCTTCGCCCTTCATCGGCTGTCCGCACTTCGGGCAGTTCTTGTCCGGCAGGTCGAAGCCGCTCGGCACGCTGCCGTCAAGGAACCATTCGCTGTGCTTGCACGCTTTGTTCTTGCATATGTAATGCGCCGGCAGCGGGTTCACCTCGGAAATGCCGAGGAACGTCGCGACGACCGATGAACCGACCGATCCGCGGGAACCGACCAGATAGCCGTCCTCGTTCGACTTCTTGACGAGCGCGGCCGAAATCAGGTAGTTCGCCGAGAATCCGTACTTGATGATCGGGTTCAGTTCCTTCTCCAGCCGGTCGACGACCACCTGCGGCAGCGGATCGCCGTACATGTCCTTGGCGAAGGCGTAGCATTTCTCCCGGATTTCCTGGTCCGCGCCCTCGATGATCGGCGTGAACAGCTTGTCCGGGAACATGTCGTAGACCTCGAACCGTTCCGCCAGCTCCACCGTATTCTTCACAACGACCTCGTACGCTTTCTCCTCGCCGAGGAACGCAAATTCCTGCAGCATCTCGTCCGTCGTGCGGAAGTGGGCGTCCGGCTTGCGCTGCTCTTTGAGCGGACTGTAGCCCGTGATGCCGTGGATCGTAATGTCGCGGAAAATTTTGTCGCGCGGGTGCAGGTAGTGGACGTTGCCCGTCGCGATGACCGGCTTGCCCAGCCGCTCCCCGATCTCGCAGACGCGCCGGATCGCCTGTTCGATTTCCGCGCGGCTCTGCACGAGCCCTTTGTCCACCAGGTGCATGTAGAAATCGATCGGCTGAATCTCCAGCACGTCGTAAAATTGCGCGACTTCCTCCGCCTCTTCCACCGTCTTGTTCAGCACCGTCTCGAAAAATTCGCCCTTCTCGCATCCCGACAGGATGAGCAGCCCGTCGCGCATCTCGTTCAGCTTCGACTTCGGCATGCAGGCAACCTTGTTGAAATATTCGGTATGCGAGAGGGAGATGAGCTTGAACAGGTTCTTCTTGCCCTTCGCATTCAGCGCGTAGACCCCGCAATGGAACGGGCGGGCGTTCGACAGGTCTTTGCCGGCGTGGTCGTTCAGCTGATGGAGCCCTTCGATGCCCCGCTGTTTCGCGTCGGCGATCAGGCCGAACAGGATGCCGCCCAGCGCCGCCGCGTCGTCCACCGCGCGGTGGTGGTTCTCGAGGCTGACCTTGTATTTCTCGGCCAGCGTATTGAGCCGGTGGTTCTTCAGCGTCGGATGAAGCATCCGCGCCATCTCCAGCGTATCGAGCACCGGATTCGGCAGTTCCGGCAGGCCGATCGCCTTGCAGTTCGCCTGGATGAAGCCGATGTCGAACCGCGCATTGTGGGCCACGAGCACCGCGTCGCCGACGAACTCGACGAATTCGCGCAGCTTCGGTTCCAGCTCGGGCGCGTCCTTCACCATGTCATCCGTAATGTTGGTGAGCTGCTGGATATTGTACGGAATCGGCTCATGCGGATTGATGAACGTCTCGAACTTGCCCGTCACCTTGCCGTCCCGCATCTTGACGCCCGCAAGCTCGATGATCTTGCTGTTCAAGATCGAAAGACCGGTCGTCTCGATGTCGAACACGACGTATTCCGCCGAAGCGAGGGGTTCCTCCCGCGGATTGAGGACGATCTCCACCTGGTCGTCCACGACGTTCGCCTCGACGCCGAAGATGACCTTCATATTGTGCTTCTTCGCCGCCTTGAACGCCTCCGGATAACAATGCACGTTCGCATGGTCCGAGATGGCGATCGCCGGATGGCCCCATTTCGCGGCCGTCTTGATGTAAGCGTCAACCGGCGTCACGGCATCCATCTGGCTCATCGTCGTATGCAGGTGGAATTCGACGCGCTTCTGCTCCGCCGTATCCATCCGCTCCGGAGGTGCCGGCACTTCGTGCAGGTCGTTCGGCATCATGACGAGCTCCGGCTCGGCCATGAACTTGTCGTACTCGACGCGGCCGCGGGCGCGGATCCAGATGCCGTCCTTGAGGAGACTGAGCACGGCGGCATCGTCCTTCGACTTCGCGAACACCTTCATCATGATCGAATCGGTGTAGTCCGTGACGTTGAAGGTGTACAGCGTATTGCCGTTCCGCAGTTCCCGCGTCTCGAGACCGAATACGGTCCCCTGTACCGTGATCCTTTTCTCTTCTTCCGTGATGCTTGAGATGGGCACCGGCTCATCGCGGATTTCGTAACCGTACACCAGCCGTTCCGCCGCCGGACGTTCAGGCGGAGCGGCCGCGGCGGCGCTCTGCATCAACGCCTGCACGAGCTCGCGGTCGGCCTGTTCGCGCTCCTGCAGGAACCGCTCGTATTCGCCGCGGCCCGAGTCGCCGGCCATCAGCTTGACCTTGCAGGAGCGCCTGAACCTCCGCTCGAAGAACCGTACGGCCGCCTCGTCGATTTTCCGTTTGCGCGCCAGCTCCAGCCCCATCTCGTCAAGCAGGACGACCGTCAGCCGCCCGCCGTCCGTCTCGATGCCGGCCTTGCCAAGCCAGCCGTTGACGGAGACGATCTCGCTCGCCGCCCATTCCACGAAATTGTCCCAATGGGCGCGCAGCACCTGATCCGTATCCGTCTCCAGATCATATTCGAGCACAAATTCGACGTCGGCTATCGGGCCGAACGTTTCGCGCGCACGGCTGACCAGCAGGCTGTACTGCCTGGCCGGCAGCACGGACGTTTTCCGGATGAAGAACGTCCACCGTCTGCTGGCGGCGGACACTTCCACGCGGTCGAGCAGCCCGTCGGCGAAATCCGAATTGGCTTCCTCGCCGGTCAAGCCGATTTTCGCAAGCAGAAGCCCGAGTTTCTCGCGTCTGCCGTCGGTACGGTTCATTCCCCATCCTCTCCCGTTCCTTAAGAAAAACGGATGGCGCCATCCTCCCGGAAGGCGCGTCCGCTTGGCTGTCCTGGCTGTTGAAGAAATACCGATTCGCCGGCGATCAGTACGCGCGGGCGAACACGACGGTATGCGCCGCTTCTTCGCCGCATACCAGACATTTCGTCTTGCGCGACGACGGTTCGAACGGAATGTTCCGGCTCGTCGCGCCCGTCTCGTCCTTCACCTGACGTTCGCACGCTTCGGAGCCGCACCAGCCGGCCTCTACGAATCCGCGCGACTCTTCCATGAATGCCTTGAGCTCGTCCAGCGTATCCACCGAACGCGAGTGCTCTTCCCGGAACTTCTTCGCCAGCTCGAACATCGTGTTGTGGATCTCGTCGAGCGCCTTGAGCACTTCCTCGACGATCTTGTCCTGCGGCACCGTCCGCTTATCGCCGCCGACCCGCGGAGCGAGCACGACAACGCCGTTCTCCATGTCCCGCGGTCCGAGCTCGATGCGAAGCGGCACGCCGCGCATTTCATACTCGTTGAACTTCCAGCCCGGGCTGACGTCGTCGCGATCGTCGACGCGGACGCGAACGCCCGCTGCTTTCAGCTGCGCATACAGCTCGTCCACTTTTGCAATAACTTGCTCGCGCGTCTTCGGCGGGCCCACCGGCACCATGATGACCTGGGTCGGCGCGACCTTCGGCGGCAGCACGAGTCCGCGGTCGTCGCCGTGGACCATGATCAGGCTGCCGATGAGACGGGTTGACACACCCCACGACGTCGTATGAACGTACTGAAGCTGATTGTTCCGGTCCAGATATTGAATATCGAACGCTTCCGCGAAATTCGTGCCGAGGTAATGGGAAGTGCCGGCCTGCACCGCACGGCCGTCCTTCATCATCGCCTCGACCGAATAGGTGTCGATCGCGCCCGCGAACTTCTCGGACGGCGTCTTCTGGCCGGCAATGACCGGAATCGCCAGGAAGTTTTCGATGAAGTCGCGGTAAATTTCGAGCATGCGCATCGTCTCTGCGCGCGCGTCCTCTTCATTCTCGTGCGCCGTATGGCCTTCCTGCCACAGAAACTCGCTCGTGCGGAGGAAAGGCAGCGTTCTTTTCTCCCATCGGACGACGTTTGCCCACTGGTTGATCAGCACCGGCAGGTCGCGGTACGACTTGATCCACTTGGCATACATGTGGCCGAACATCGTCTCCGACGTCGGACGGATCGCCAGCCGCTCTTCCAGCTTCTCGCCGCCCGCTTCCGTCACCCACGGCAGCTCGGGATTGAAACCTTCAACGTGCTCCTTCTCCTTCTGGAAGAAGCTTTCCGGGATAAATACGGGGAAATACGCGTTCCGGTGGCCGGTTTCCTTGAACCGGCGGTCCAGCTCGCGCTGAATGTTCTCCCACAGTTCATAGCCGTCCGGCCGGAAGACGATGCAGCCTCTGACCGGCGAGTAATCCATCAGTTCCGCTTTCCGGATGACGTCGATGTACCAGCGCGAGAAATCTTCGCTCTGGGGGGTAATTTCGGTTACGAACCCTTTCTCCTTCGACATAAGCGCCTCCTGCTCTAAACCCTGGTCCACATCAACCGCGGATCAGATTCAGAATGTCGTTGTACGTGACGGCCAGCATGAGCAGCATCAGCATCGCGAATCCGATGAAATGCACCATGCTCTCCCTGTTCGGATCGATCGGCCGTCCGCGAACCGCCTCAAGTCCGAGGAAGATGAGGCGGCTGCCGTCAAGCGCCGGAATCGGCAGCAGGTTGAAAATGCCGAGATAGAGGCTCAGGATCGCCGTCCAGCTCGTCAACTGCTCGATGCCGCGCGCCGCAATCTGGCCGGTCACCTGCGCGGTCCGGACCGGTCCGCCGAGATCGTCCAGTTTGAATTTGCCGGTCACCAGCATTTTGAATCCTTCGAAAATGTTGATCGTCATGTTCTTCATCGCGGTGGCGCCGAATTTCACCGTCTCAAGCGCCGTCGCGCGCCGCATCGGATAGCCGGTCAAAATGCCGACTTTGCCGGTGCCGCTCTCTTCGTCGTACGCTGGGGTTACCGTAATGGTCATCGGCTGGCCGTCGCGCACGATTTCCCACGTCATCGGTTTGTCCACGGATGAGCCGATGAGCTGCAGCATTTTCTCCGAATCGGTGCCGATCGTCTCGCCGTTGATCTTGATGATCTCGTCGCCGGCTTTCAGGCCGGCTTTGGCTGCGGGCGCATCGTCGCTGATCACTTCGCCTACGATGAGCCGGTCGGGGTTCTCCTGCGGGACGCCGACCATTTGCACATACGCCATGAACAGCACGAACGCCAGAATCATATTCATCATCGGGCCGGCGAAAATCGCCATCGCCCGCTGTCCGACCGTCTTGCCGCCGAACTGCCGGTCAATCGGCGCGATCTGCGTCTCCTGCCCGCGCGCGATGACGAGCGCCTGCGGGTGAACCGCATAGGATTCCCGCACACCGTCCGCGTTCAGGACGATCTTCAGTTCGCGCTCGAGATCGATCGCGTCGATCTCGCCGCGCACGACATTCGTCCGCTGCTCAAGCCGGTCGAGATAGATCCGGTCGATGACGCCGTCCTTGAGGCTCACCGCGATCGTCTGGCCCGGCCGGGCTTCGATCACTTCCGGATCCTCGCCCGCCATGCGGACGAAACCGCCCGCGGGGATCAGGCGAAGCGTATAGCGGGTCTCTCCCCTTTTGAACGACAACAGTTTCGGCCCGAAGCCGATGGCGAACTCGCGCACGAGTATGCCCGCCCGCTTGGCGAAAAAAAAGTGTCCCCATTCGTGGATCGAGACGATCACGAAGAAGACGAGAACGGTCATCAGCACGACCTGAACCATTTCCATGCAAGGAGCCTCCGTTCGTTACGGCCTGTACATAGATTATCATTATTCCGCCGTACGAAACAAGAGAACTTGCCAGTCGCTACGCCTGTACGGATGTGGCTGAGCCTGCAAAGCCACATCCGTGCAGAATGCGGCCGGTAAGCGGCGGCAGATCGCTCGGGCGGCGCCGATCAGAGCAGCTTGCGGCACCCCGCTGGCGGAGCTGCCGGAACACGGCTCAAGTAACGCTGTAACGCGGTATTCACGCTACAACCGCTTCGGCGCAGCTCCGGACATCGCTGTAACGCGGTATTCACGTTACAGCCGCTTCAGCGCAGCTCCGGGCAACGTTGTAACGCGGTATTCACGCTACAACCGCTTCGGCGCAGCTCCAGGCAAGGCTGTAACGTGGTATTCACATTACCGACGCTATCGCAGCGCCGTTACCGGACCCAGCGACGATCTGCGATCAGAGATCGATCGCAGTTATCGGAACGCCGTTATCCGGTTCCGGCGTTGAGGCAGCGGCCACAAGCTACCCGCTGCTACAACGCCGTTACACGGTTTCCGGCGCTGCAGCCTCGGAGTCGGGCAATCCGACGCTATCGCAGCGCCGTTACCTCCCTGCGCACCCGCGCATCCAATTCCGCAATCGCCTCGTATGTATCCACCGGTTCCGGAGGAAAACGGTCGAGCATCGCCGCGATCGTATCCTCGATCTCGAGAAACGCGATCTCGCCGCGCAGAAACCGTTCAACCGCCGCCTCATTTGCGGCGTTGAAGACAAGCGGCGCCGAGCCGCCTGCGCGTCCCGCTTCATACGCCATCCGCAGGCACGGATAGCGCTCGAGATCCATCGGCCTGAAATGCAGCCGTCCGATCGCCGCCAGATCGAGCGCGGGCGCGGGCGACGGCCGACGCTCCGGCCAAGTGAGCGCATACTGGATCGGAATGCGCATATCCGGCACGCCCAGTTGGGCGATCACGCTGTTGTCCGTGAATTCGACCATGGAGTGGATGATGCTCTCCGGATGGAGCAGCACGTCGATTTTTTCATAAGGCATCGCATAAAGCCAGTGAGCTTCGATCACTTCAAGCCCCTTGTTCGCCATCGTCGCCGAATCGACCGTAACTTTCGCTCCCATCGCCCAATTCGGATGGGCCAGCGCCTGTTCGACCGTCACATCCTTCAGTTCCGCGCGCGTCCGGTCGCGGAATGCGCCGCCGGATGCAGTGAGCGTAATCTTCTTTACATCCGCGCGCCGCTCACCGTTTAAACATTGGAAAATGGCGGAGTGTTCGCTGTCCACCGGCAGGATCGATACGCCTCGCGCTTCCGCAAGCTTCGTGACGAGATGCCCCGCCGCCACGAGCGTTTCCTTGTTGGCAAGGCCGACGGCCGCTCCCGCTTCGATGGCGGCGATCGTCGAGCGGATGCCGCGGCTGCCGACAAGCGCCGTTACGACCAGTTCGGCACCTGCGCCTGCCGCCGCTTCGATCAGCCCTTCCTCGCCATGCAGCACCCGGATGCCGTCCGGCAGCATCGACGCCGCCCGTTCCGCCGCCTCCTTCGTCGCCAGGCTGACGACCGAGGGGCGGAATTCAAGCGCCTGCTGCACGAGCAGCTCGACGTTCCCGCCCGCCGCGAGCGCCGCCACGCGGTATCGCTCGGGGTCATGACGGATGACGTCGAGCGTCTGGGTGCCGATCGAACCGGTCGATCCGAGTATCGAGATCGTCTTCATCCTGTCCTCCTTGTACGAATGAGACATGTGAGATTTGCGATTGCGGACATGCTAGGGGATGAGACCGGTCAGGACAAGCAGCGGAAAGACAATCAGCCAGCTGTCGCAGCGGTCGAGCACGCCGCCGTGTCCGGGGAGAAGGCGGCCGGTATCTTTCACACCCCGCAGCCTTTTGTATGCGGATTGGATCAGATCGCCGAGCTGGCCGGCGACCGACGCGGCGAGGCCGATGGCAAGGGCGCGGCCGAAGGACAGCCATCCCGGCGCGGACAGCGCGAAGACGGACGCGACGATCAGCGCGGTCAGCACGCCGCCGATGGCGCCTTCGACGGTCTTGTTCGGACTGATGGCAGGCCACAGCTTCGTCCGGCCGAGCCATCTGCCCGCGAAATACGCGCCGGTGTCCGACGCCCAGATGCAGCCGAACGCCAGCGCCGTCCAGAAAAGACCGTGCTCCCCTGCAGCCCGTACGTCGATCATCGCGGCGAAGCCGAAGCCAACGTAGACGGCGCCCATCAGAAGCAGCGACGCCCCGTCGAGCGTCGCCTTGTTCTTCGTCACCACGGTGATCGCGAGAAGCAGCGCCGCCAGCGGCCAGATGACATTCTGGTCCGGGAAGGCGGACAGCCCGGCCTGCTCCCACGGGAAGACGATGGCGGCCAGACCGGCATAAGCGAAAAGGACAAGCGGATGGCCGAGTTTCATGTCATTCAACCGCACATATTCGTAAAAACCGATGATTGCAAGCAACAACAGCAGGACGTTATAGTACCATCCGCCGAGCACGGCTGCCGCGGCAAACAGCAGACCGGCCAAAAGTCCGGTGGCGATCCGTTGTTTCATTCCCGCTTACGCCTCCATCCTACAATCCGCCGTAGCGGCGCGTGCGGCGCTGGTATTCGCCGACCGCTTCGTAGAAATGCGCTTCCGTAAACTCAGGCCAATAGATGTCGGTGAACCACAGTTCGCTGTAGGCGAGCTGCCACATCATGAAGTTGCTGATCCTCAGCTCTCCGCTCGTCCGGATGAGCAGATCCGGTTCCGGCATGCCGCAGGTCTGCAGGCGCGATTCGAAATCGGATTCGGTGATCGCTTCGGGATCGAGCCGGCCTTCCGCCGCCTCGCGGGCAAGCGCGCGGACAGCTTCCAGCATCTCCTTGCGGCTGCCGTAGTTGAGGGCGAAATTGAGCACCAGGCCGGCGTTGCCGGCCGTCCGCCGGATCGCTTCATCGATCGCTTCGAGCGTATGGGCCGGCAGACCTTCGCGCTGACCGATCATTCTGACCTGGACGTTGTTCTCGATCAGTTCATCCAGCTCGATCGCGAGGAATTCCTGCGGGAGTCGCATGAGGAAATCGACCTCCGCTTTCGGCCGCTTCCAATTCTCGGTGGAGAACGCGTACAGCGTCAAGAAACGAATGCCCAGCCGGTTCGCCGCGCGAACCGCCCGCTTGACCGCTTTCATGCCGGAACGGTGGCCCGCCGCACGCGGCAATCCCCGCTCTTTGGCCCATCGCCCGTTCCCGTCCATAATGATCGCCACATGCTGCGGCAGATTGTCCGGCGACAGCGCTTCCGGCTCCGCCGAACGCGATCCAATCCGCCCGCGAATTCGCTCGAACATGCGCACCCTCCCCACAGGCTGTCTTCGGCCCGCCGCAAGGCCGCCCATAACTTCAGCAGCCCCGCCTGCCGGAGGGGCTGCTGGAATCGCACTACACTTCCATGATTTCTTTCTCTTTGGCGGCGATGATGCGATCCACTTCCGCAATGAACCGGTCCGTCAGCTTCTGGATATCTTCCTGGTGGCGGCGCGATTCGTCTTCCGACAGCTCGCCTTTCTCCAGTTTCTTGATGTCGTCATTCGCATCCCGGCGGACATTGCGAATCGCCACTTTCGCCTCTTCGCCGAATTTCTTCGTCTGCTTCACCAGATCGGTCCGGCGCTCTTCCGTCAGCGGCGGCACGCTGAGCCGGATGATCGAGCCGTCGTTTGCCGGCGTCAGGCCGAGCTCGGACTTCATGATCGCCTTCTCGATCTCGCCCAGCACCGATTTGTCCCACGGCTGGATGACCAGCGTACGCACGTCGGGCGTATTGATCGTCGCCAGCTGGTTGACCGGAGTGGGAGCACCATAGTAGTCCACCAGAATGCGGTCAAGCATGGCAGGCGTTGCCCGTCCCGCGCGCAGCGTCGCAAGATCCCGGCGCAGCGCGGCAATCGCCTTGTCCATTCGTTCTTCGGCATTCTTCTTGATCGTTTGCGGCATTATTTCACACTCCCTTTCACGATCGTTCCGATTTTCTCGCCCATGACAACCCGCTTGATGTTTCCTTTCTCCGTAATCGAGAAGACGATGAGCGGAATATTGTTATCCATGCAGAGCGACGATGCCGTCGAATCCATGACGCCCAGATTCTGGTTCAGCACATCCAGATACGTAAGCTCGTCGTACTTCCGGGCGTTCGCATCTTTGAACGGATCGGCCGAATAAACGCCGTCAACCTTGTTCTTGGCCATCAGAATGACTTCCGCCTCGATCTCCGCCGCACGCAGCGCGGCCGTCGTGTCGGTGGAGAAGAACGGGTTGCCCGTCCCGGCCGCGAAGATGACGACGCGTCCTTTCTCCAGGTGGCGGATCGCCCGGCGGCGAATGTAAGGCTCCGCGATCTGCTGCATCGCGATCGAAGTCTGCACGCGCGTCGGGACGCCGATTTGTTCGAGCGCATCCTGAAGGGCAAGCGAATTCATCACGGTTGCAAGCATGCCCATGTAGTCCGCGGTTGCGCGGTCAATTCCCTTCGCCGAACCCGCGATGCCGCGCCAGATGTTGCCTCCGCCGACGACGATCGCGACTTCCACGTTCATCTCGACGACTTCCTTGACCTGTTCCGCGATCGACGAGACCATGCCGGCATCGATGCCGTATCCTGTCTGTCCGGCGAGCGATTCTCCGCTGACCTTCAGCACGATCCGTTTAAATCTCGGTCGCTCCAATGGGATTACCTCCATCTTGCACCTCTGGCTGAGGCTGTCTGTGTTGGGAATAGAGCGACGGCGGAGCGGACCGTCCGCCCCGCCGTCGCTTGAAAAGAATTACTTCTTCACCTGAGCCATGACTTCTTCGACGAAATTGTCTTGTTTCTTCTCAAGACCTTCGCCGAGTTCGAAGCGGGCGAAGCGGCGGATCGAAATATTTTCGCCGATCGTGCTGATCTTCTCGTTCAGCAGTTCCTGCACCGTCTTGTCCGGATCTTTCACGAACGGCTGCTCCAGCAGGCAGTTCTCTTCGAAGTACTTGCTGATCCGGCCTTCAACGATCTTCTCGACGACTTTCTCCGGTTTCCCTTCATTGAGCGCCTGCGTGCGCAGGATTTCGCGTTCCTTGTCCAGTTCTTCCTGCGGCACTTCCTCGCGGCGCACATACTTCGGATTGGAAGCCGCGATATGCATCGCGATGTCGCGCACGAATTCGCGGAATTGATCCGTCTTGCCGACGAAGTCCGTCTCGCAGTTCACCTCGACGAGCACGCCGATCCGGCCGCCGCCGTGGATGTACGATTCGACAACGCCTTCCGTCGCGATCCGGCCGGCTTTCTTCGCCGCTGCGGCCAGACCTTTCTCGCGCAGAATTTCCGCGGCGCGGGTCATGTCGCCGTTCGCTTCTTCCAGCGCCTTCTTGCAATCCAGCATGCCTGCGCCCGTCTTTTCGCGCAGTTCTTTCACTTCTGCTGCAGTTATCGCCATATGGTGAACCCTCCCGATTTTCGATGCTTCATGAAGCGCCGTGTCGGCGCCGAAATTTGGTTGCAAGCAAAACGGACGCGCCTGCCCGGGAGGACGGCGCAAGCCGTGTTGCGGTGGATAAGCCGATTACAAGCTTACGCTTATAAACGCTTATGTTCTTACAAAAAGGGCGGCGAGAGGTTTGCACCTTCCAACCGCCCTTGCTGCCGGGTCCATGGCCTCGACGTCAAGCGGACGTCTCTTCCCCTTGATTCGCTTCCACGATCGCATCCGCCATCTTCGAGGTCAGCAGTTTGACCGCGCGGATCGCGTCGTCGTTGCCCGGGATGACATAATCGATCTCATCCGGATCGCAGTTCGTGTCGACGATGCCGACAATCGGAATGCCGAGCTTGCGCGCTTCGGCTACCGCGATGCGCTCCTTGCGCGGATCGATGACGAACAGCGCGCTCGGAAGGCTGCGCATGCCCTTGATCCCGCCGAGGAACTTCTCAAGCCGCTCCTTCTCCTTGCGGAGCAGGATGACTTCTTTCTTCGGCAGCACTTCAAACGTGCCGTCCTCTTCCATCTTCTCAAGCTCGCGCAGACGGTCAATCCGCTTCTGGATCGTCTGGAAGTTCGTCAGCGTGCCGCCGAGCCAACGTTGGTTGACATAGAAATGGCCGCAGCGTTCCGCTTCTTCCCGAACCGAATCCTGCGCCTGCTTCTTCGTGCCGACGAACAGAATCTTGCCGCCGTTTGCCGCGACTTCACGGACGAAGTTGTAGGCTTCCTCGACTTTCTTGACCGTCTTCTGCAGGTCGATGATGTAAATCCCGTTCCGTTCCGTGAAGATGTATTTCTCCATCTTCGGGTTCCACCGGCGCGTCTGGTGGCCGAAGTGAACCCCGGCTTCAAGAAGCTGCTTCATGGAGATAACCGCCATCTTCACAACACCTCCTCTGTGGTTCATAATCCTCCGCCAATCGCATCTTCCGCCAAAACTTCCCGCCGGGAAGCACCATTGACGGAATTGATCGACGTGTGTTCTGGACACCGTCAAATACTATACCATATCTTGTGCGGGGGTGCAAGGCAATGACCGGCGTGTCCGGCGTCACTCCGAAGGCGGGCTCGTAATGATCTTCCGCACTTCTTCCAACGTCTCATTGCCGGTGAACGTATAGTAGCCGGCCCTGATCTTGGTGCTCATGCGGGCCATCAATTCCATCAACGCATCCGCGTCGTCAATGACGCCCTTTGATTTCAACAGCCCGGCCGTTTCCGTGAGCGTCATGCCCGGCTTGATGCGAACATTAATATTGGCGTTCGCACCTTCGTCCGTATTCCCGGCCTCCGCTTCACCGGTCTGCTCTCCGACATTCGCGGACGGTTCGCCGCTTTCGGCCGAGGGCGATTCGCCGCTTTCGCCCGCGGATGAAGCACCGCTGTCGTTCGTTCCGTCGGCCGCCGGGGTGTCATCCGTTATTCCCGCATCCGCTTCTCCGGCGACGACCGCCGCCTGCTCGTATTCCCGCCGCACCCGCTCTTCCGCTTCCGCGATGCGCGCGTCGAGTTCGGACTGCGTGTAGAGCGCATCTTCTCCGGTGATCCTGTCGATATCCGCAAGACGCGCGGACTGCTCCCTTCCGGCCAGCATGAGCTGCAGCAGCACCGCGCCAGCGATGAGTCCGATTCCGAGTCCGAGCAGCAAGGACCGCTTGTCAACCATTCCGTTCTTCCTCCTGCTTCGCGAGCTGCAGAATCAGCATCACTTCGCCTTTGTTCATGCCGGTCTGCCGGGCGATGGCGTCAACGGACTTGCCTTGATCATGCAAGGCGAACAGTTCGGCGTACCGGCTTCGGATCGTCGATTCGTCACGGTCTTGCTGTTCCTCGCCGCCTTCCGTTTCCGTCTCCGCGGCCTGCGCGTCAACCGCCGGCGCCGGCTCGGCCGGCGCGCCGGGCCGAAGACCTTCGATCCGTTCTTCCAGCCTGCGCTCGGTCAGGCTCACCCGTTCCTCCAGTTCGGCCGCGCGTCGTTCAAGCGCGGCGATCCGCTCGTCCCGGTTCGCGTTCTCTTCCCGGTTGCGCTTCTGCATGCCGGCGATCGATTCGGCAATCTCCCGGTTGTCCGCCTCCATCGTCTCCATGAATTGCTCAAGCGCCGTCTGCAGCTGCACGGCGCTTGCTTCATCAGGCCTGGAGCCGGCATTGCGGCGCGGCAACAAAAACGCGGCCGCCGCGGTGACGGCCCCGAGCAGCACAATCAGCTGCCATGGATCCACATTCAATCCCCCGCAATCATCGTTCAGAACGAAATATCGATATGCTTTCCTTTGTACGGATGCGGAGCATCCTTAGGCGGGCGGGGCTCATCCGGCCTGTTCTTCCCCTGCTGCTGCCCCCGGCCGCCTCCCTGTTGCCTGGGCTGGCCGTCACGGATCGGACGGTTCTCGGCTTCTTCCGGCGCGGCGCTTGTCTGCCGCATCCGTTCCGTCTCTTTTTCACTTTGCGCAGCCAGCATCTGCTGTTCGGCCGCCGGCCTTGCAAGCTGATTGCCGTAATAGCCCGAAACCTCGGGTGTGCGCGGGATTGCGATTTGAAAGTCGATCGGTTTGAACGGCATCGCCATGCCCTCCATTCATCCGGATCGTCCTTGCCACAAGTGCAGCCGGCCTTGCATCAGTACAGCGGCAGCATGGTGATTTCGCCGTCTGCGAACTTGAAATAGACGCGCGAACAAGGCTCTTTCACGAAACGGGTGTACCGGCCAATGACAATCTTCGTGCCGCCGTAAATGGTGTTGATGACTTCAACGCGCGCGTTCTCCGTATCTTCCAGCAGTTTCTCGATTTCGAGAATCCGCTCTTTCACGATTTCGATCTCTTCCATCGTCTGACGCTTCGTCGTCGCGAGCTTCGACCGCATGAGCAGTTTCTCGCCGGTGAGCTGTCCGGCGGCCGCCATCTGGTCAAGCAGTGCGAGCGCCTTGTTGGTCTTGTCGAGATTCTCGCTCTGCTGGCGCTGCTGCGTCCGCAGCTGATTCAGCTCGTACCGAAGTTCCGGCGCGACACCGACTTCGATCGTCGTTGCCGTGGACAGCGTATTGCCGATCGTTCTGGCTCTCACTTTCTCGCCGGCCTGAATCGATCCGCCGACGATCAGCCCTTTGGCTCCATAGCAGATGACGCTGCGCGCCGCCCGGATGTTGGAGTGCATGATGCTCTGCGATACGATGATGTCTTCGCCGGCGAACACATTGCCGTCCTGGATGAAGGAACATCTCACATTTCTGCCGGCTTTGACGGCCCCCTTGTTACCGGCCATGATGCCGCCCGTAATCTCGACGGAACCTTCCGCTTCGATCTCGGCGCCTTCCACGCCGCCGACGATGCGGATGTCGCCTCCCGCCTTGACGCGAAAACCGGTCAGTACGTTGCCGCGGATGACCACGGTGCCGACAAAATCGATGTTGCCCGTCTTGTAGTCCACGTCGCCGTTCACTTCGTAGACGGGAAAAACGTTGATTCTCTCCCGCTCCGTCTTGGTCACCATGCCGTCGATTGCGGCGTACATCGCGGTCTGTTCGGCATTGACCAAGACGTTCTTCCCCACGCGAAAGCGGGCTTCCTTGCCGTTCTTCGCCGGGAGCACTTCGCCGTTCACCGCTTTGCCCGGTATTCCCGGTTCCGCCGGCACGCGTTCGGCAATGAGCTGGCCTTTCTTCACGTTCCGGATCTTCGTCAGTTCCTTGAAATCGACAGTGCCGTCTTCGAGCTCGACAGGCCTGCGCTCATCCTCGTCAAGATCGACGACGAGCCGAATTGCGCCGTCTTTGCCTTCGATCGGCGGCTGCCCGGCGGCAACGACGGTCTGGCTGTAAAAATAGGCTTTCGGATTGCGTGCGATGCCTTCGAGAACATCGCGCCGAATGCCGAATACAATGCCGCGGCTGCGCAGATACTCATCCAATTGTTCAGCTGTGCAGCGGAAGTCGTCCACCGCCTTGTGAAAGTAAAGGGCGGCGGACAGGTTGTTCGGCGAAATCGTCACACCGATCAGCGATTCCAGGTCGGACGGCTCCATAATGATCACTCCCTTTTGATGATCAGTTCTCGAGCAGCTGCTTCTTCTGCTTGTCAAGCGCCCCCCGCAGACGCAAAATGGCTTTCGAATGCAGCTGGGATATGCGTGAAGGGGAGAGCGACATCACTTCGGCGATTTCGCTCAGCGAAAGCTCTTCATAATAAAACAGCGAGATGACGATGCGCTCCTTCTCCGTCAACCGTTCGATGCCTTTGATGAGCGTCTCCTTCAGGAAATGCTCCTGCACTTTGTAGTCCGGGTTTTTCGCTTTCTCGTCCACCAGCATGGACAGACGCGTCTCCGACTCTTCCTCGCGGATCGGATCTTCGAGCGAACAGACCGTCGTCACCGCAATCTCCTGCAGCATCTGCTGAAACTCCCGTTCCGACACGTTCAGGTAGGCGCTCACTTCCGCATCGGTGACGGAACGAAGAAGCTGCTGCTCCAGATGCGCGTATGCTTCTTCAATTTTCTTGGCTTTCTCGCGGACGGACCGGGGCACCCAGTCTCCCTGGCGGAGGCCGTCAATCATGGCGCCCCGAATCCGCCAGGAAGCATACGTCTCGAATTGCAGCCCCCGCCGGTGATCGAATTTCTCGATGGCATCGATCAGCCCCATGACGCCGTTGCTGGTGAGATCGTCCTTGGACACGTTCTTCGGCAGGCCGATCGCCATCCGGTTCGACACATATTCCACAAGCGGCAAATAATATTCGATGAGCTGCTTCTTCGCTTCGATATCGCGGTGTTCTTTCCACTGCTGCCACAGTTCAACGTTGGACATACGGGTCGTTTTCGGTTGGATCATCGTCCTCTCACCCCTTCCTGCTTTCCTCAAGTAAAACGGCTCGCGCCATCTACCTCCGGCGGCTCGCGCCGTCCCGATCAAGCGAGCGCATCCGATATTCGTCGGGAGATAAGCCGATTGGCGAGCGGGCAGCTTGTCCGGATGATCGCGTTTTGCTTAAGGAAAGCGTTCCTGGCATCCGCATGCGGTCAATTTTCGCCTTCTTGCGCCAGATGGCGCACGGCCTGCGCAAGCTCTTCCGGGTCTTTGTCTTCAATGGAGAAAACGCGTTTCGGCTCGAGCGGACGGAATTCCGCGGCCGCCGCGTTGCCTGGCTGTCCGGATTCCCGCTGTGCCTTGAGCATCTCGCTCAGTTCGGACTCGTCGTCCGGCGTCTTGAGATCGACGTGCGCGCCGGTTTCCCGGGAATCAGCCGCCGCACCGAACCCCCGCTCGGCATCGGCCGAAGCGATGATCAGCTGCAAGGCTCCGCGCAGCAGATAACCGGCAACGAAAAATGCGGCGAACGCGTACACTGCGCGCAGACACGAGACGGCAAAACCGTTGTTGCCCAGCGAGAAGAAAAACGTGAGCAGCATGCCCGCCAATCCCAACACGAGATTCCAGCGAATGGATCCCAGCATCTCAAAGCTCCTTTGTTCCGTACTGTATGCTCCGTATGGTCAAAACCCCGGTCGCGCTGTCCAGCTCGATCGTCCGGCCATAGTTGGCACCGGTGTCTTCGGCAATCAGCGGTATGTCCAGTGATGCAAGCATCATCTTGCATGTTTCGACATTTCGTGGCCCGATGCGCATCGTATCCTGTCCGGCGAAGGCGAACATCTGGGCGCCGCCGGCCAGTTTGGCGACCAGTCTCCTGCGCGAAGCGCCGGCCGCAAGTATCGCATCCAGCATGTCCGGCAGCGCGGTGTCTGCATATTTCGCGCGGTTGAACTGCTCTTCGCGCGCGATTTCCGAGGATGGCAGCATGATATGGGCCATGCCGGCGATCATTGCGGCACCGTCGTAAAGCGTCAGGCCGACGCAGGAACCGAGCCCGGTCGTCTTGAGCACACCGCCCGACGAGGCGATTTTCCAGTCGGCCATGCCGACCTTGATCAGTTCTGTCATGAGCCCGGCACTCCCAGCGCGCGGAAGATCTTCTCGAACGACTCCGGATCCGGGATCAGGAAGAACTGGCCTTCCACGGTGTCGCGGTCCTCGAGAAACTTCGTCTCGATCAGCAGGGCGGCGTCGCCCATTTGCCCGAATTGCAGCAATCCGTAACTCAGGATGGCTCCCGCCATATCGATGGCCAGCGAAGGCACGGTGGGTGTCATGGCCAATTTGGTGAAATCGGCCAGCGACGACAGGTAGGATCCTGCCAGAATATTGCCGATTTCATTGAGCGCGGACAATTCCATGTCCGAATAGGCGCCATCTTCCGTGTCGATGGACAGCAGATTCCGGAGAAGCCGTTTTGCCGAGTCTTCCCGGATGATGAAGAACATGTTGCCCGGCGCGTCGCCTTCGACGCGGAGAAAAACGGCGATGACGACCTGTTCGGCGCCGCCGACGCGGTCCGCGATTTCTTCGAACGGCACCAGACTGACCGTCGGCACGGACATGTCGACCGGATGGTTCAGGATGCGGGACAATGCGGTTGCCGCATGCCCCGCTCCGATGTTGCCGACTTCCTTGAGCACATCAAGCTTGAACTCGTCCTTGAACTCGTTCCAGAGACTCACACTTCAGCCCTCGAACTGTTCAAGCTGGATGATTTCATCCTTGTTCAAAACTTCAACCAGGTTCAGCATGATGAGCAGGCGGTTGTCGTCCATTTTGGCGACGCCGCGCAAATATTTCGCCTTGATGCCGCCGACGACTTCCGGAGGCGAATCGATATGGTCGCTGTCGATGTCGATGACGTCGTTGGCAGCATCGACGATGAACCCGACCTCAAGGTCATTGACCTGCACAATGATGATCCGCGACGATTCCGTCGGCTCGGTCTCCGGCAGACCGAAGCGGCCGCGCAGATCGATCACCGGAATGACGACGCCGCGCAGGTTGATGACCCCCTTGACGAATGCCGGCGTCTTCGGTACGCGCGTAATGGGCATCATCCGCTCGATCGTCCGTACCTTGTCCACCTCGATGCCGTACTGCTCGTCCGCCAGCGCGAAAACGATGACTTTCAGTTCTTCACCCATGGGAAGACCTCCTTGATATGGTATCAGGCAGAATCGGCGGTGTATTTTACTTGATCAGCGCGTTGGGATCGATGATCAGCGCCACCTGACCGTCGCCCAGAATCGTCGCCCCGGAAATGACATTGTATCCGGACAGATATTTGCCGAGCGGTTTCAGCACGATATCGCTCTGGCCGATGAAATCGTCGACGAGAACGGCAGCCCATTTGTCACCCTTCCGGATGATGACCGCTTCGCACTCCTCTTCCCGGCTGTCATCGTAATCCGGCGAGTCGATCAGTTCCGCCAGCGAGACGACCGGGATGATCGCCCCGCGGAACTCGGTCATTGCGTTGCCGTGAATGTTGTGGATCTGGCTGCGCTTCACGACCGTCGTCTCCATGATGGAAGAAAGCGGAATCGCATACTTCTCGGAGCCGAGCTTCAGCAGCATGGCCGAAATGATCGACAGCGTCAGCGGCAGCTGGATCGAGAAGACCGTTCCTTTGCCGAGCTCCGAAGTGACGGTCACCGAACCGCCGAGGGCGTTGATCTTCGACTTGACGACGTCGAGCCCGACGCCGCGGCCGGAAATGTCGGACACTTTATCGGCCGTGCTGAAGCCGGGCGCGAAGATCAGCATGTACACTTCCTCGTCGCTCATCGTCTTGCCCTGCTCTTCGGTGATGATGCCCCGCTTCACCGCCGTAGCCAGCACCTTGTCGCGGCGGATGCCGCCGCCGTCGTCTTCAATTTCGATGAAGACGTTGTTGCCGCTGTGGAAAGCACGCAAGTGCACGGTGCCCGTCTCCGGCTTGCCGGCTTCGAGTCGTTTCTCGACCGGTTCAATGCCGTGGTCGACCGAGTTGCGGAGCAGATGGACGAGCGGGTCGCCGATCTCGTCGATGACCGTCCGGTCCAGTTCGGTCTCCGCGCCGGTGATGATCAGGTCGACTTTCTTGTCCAGCGACTTCGCAAGGTCCCGGACCATCCGGGGGAACCGGTTGAAGACGGTCTCGACGGGAACCATCCGCAGCTTCATCACGATATTCTGCAGATCGGCGCTGATCCGGCTCATGTGTTCGACCGTCTCGGTCAGTTCGTTGCTCCGGATTTCGCTGGCCAGCTGTTCAAGCCGCACGCGGTCGATCAAGAGTTCGCTGAACAGGTTCATCAGCACGTCCAGCCGCTCGATATCGACGCGGATCGTCTTCGCCACGGCGCCGCCGGATGCCGGGGCTTTACGCTCGGCCGAACCCGCGGCGGCGCCTGCCTGCGGCTTGTCCGTCTTCCGCTCCGGTTCGGACGGCCGCGAAGGACGGGACAGCGCGGCCAGGGCATCGGCGTCCAGCTCCGTCACTTCGACCGATTCGATCTCCGAGACGCTGCCGATCTGCTGCTTCAACTCATCGCTTGTCCATTGCGAGATCAGGAAGACGGTGAAGGAGCGGTCGAACTTCTCCTGCTCGATGTCCTGAAC
This sequence comes from Thermobacillus xylanilyticus, assembly GCF_907165215.1. Classification (GTDB taxonomy): domain Bacteria; phylum Bacillota; class Bacilli; order Paenibacillales; family Paenibacillaceae; genus Thermobacillus; species Thermobacillus xylanilyticus. The sequence goes on from NZ_CAJRAY010000006.1 coordinate 58,858, forward strand.
CGACGGCTGGGATTTCACCACTTCGCCGGCCTGCTCCAGCACATTGAACACCATGTAGGCCCGGGCGGACTTGAGCACGCAGTCTTCCCGGATCGTGACGACCGCCTTCAAGACGCGGTGCCCGGATCCGATCGACTGCTGCAGTACGGAGAACTGGAACTGATCCAGCTCGATCTCTCCCGCCTGCTGCACCGGTGCCGCTGCGGCCGCCGAAGCGGCGGCGACCTCGGAGTCGGCCGTAATCTCGCCGCTCACGATCTTCTTGAGCACGCCGACAAGCTCCGAGACATCGGCGCTGCCCGTTCCGCCGCCCACGATGTCCTGAACCATCGACTCAAGCGCGTCCAATCCCTTGAAGAGCGTGTCGAAGATGAAGCTGTTCATGCGCAGTTTCCCGTTGCGCACCAGGTCGAGCACGTTCTCCATCTCGTGCGTCAGATGGGCCAGGTCTTCGAACCCCATCGTCGCGGACATCCCTTTGAGCGTATGCGCGGAGCGGAAGATGTCCTGCACGATCGACAGATCCTCCGGCGAACTTTCCAGTCTTAGCAAGTTCTCGTTCAAAGATTGCAGGTGGTCGTTCGATTCGTCGATAAACATCGACAGGTACGCGTTCATATCCATGGCCTTGCACCTCCTGGTTGAACTCGGTTCACAGCGGAAATCGGGTTAACGCTATCGCCTGACGGCCTCGGTCAGCCGAGCCGGTATGTCGTGCAGCGGCAGCACAAGGGAGGCGGCGCCTTCTTCGATTGCGGAGCGCGGCATGCCGAATACGACGCATGTCTCCTCCGCTTCGGCTATGGTCGTGACGGCGCCGTGATCCGCAAGTGTCCGCATGCCTTTGGCTCCGTCGCTGCCCATGCCCGTCATGACGACGGCGTGGCGGGCTAGTTCGGTGAAAGGTACAAGCGATTCGAACAACACATCAACCGACGGGCGGTGACCGTTCCGCTGCGGCCCGTCCGTCAGCCGAATGACATACTGACGGCCGCTTGCCGCGAGCTCCATATGGCGCCCGCCGGGCGCGATATATGCGAAGCCCGGCCGAACCGGTTCGCCGTCTTCCGCTTCTTTGACCGTCAAGGCGGAATGGCTGTTCAGCCGCTGCGCAAGCGAGTAGGTGAACTTCGGCGGCATATGCTGCACGATCAGAAGCGGTGCGGGCAGGTCGCCCGGCAGCTCGCTGAGCAGACGATGCAGCGCCCTTGGGCCGCCGGTCGACGTTCCGATCGCGATGATATGCCGGAACGCGCCCGCCGTTTCCGCGGCAACCGGCTTCGCAGGCGCAGGAGGCGCAGGCCGGACGGCTTCCGGCCGGATTCCGGAATCCGGAATCCGCGGAGATTCCGATGCGGGCGACGGAGACGGTGCCGCGCTCTCCCGCTTCGCCGGCGGCTGCTCCGGCCGCTTCGGCTGCTTCGGCTCCTTTGGCTGCTTCGGCACGGGTGCCGCCCGGGCAGCGCCTTTCGTCTTCGCGGCCGGACGGCTGGCCTCCGGACGTTCTTTCGCTTCGGGAGCCGCCTGCCGGCGGATCGCTACCGCCGCTTTCAGCCGAAGCATGAGCTCTTCAGCCGTCTTGCGAATATCCGCGCCCGGTCCGGAAGGTTTGCGGATAAAATCGAACGCGCCGAGTGCGAGCGCCGCGATCGTCTCCCGGGTATGCTCCTCGCTGATGCCGGACAGCATGATGACGGGCGTGCTTGCTTCGGCCATAATGTGCTTCAGCGCTTCGATCCCGTTCATCTCCGGCATTTCCAGGTCGATCGTAATGGCGTCCGGCTTCAGCTCTCGATGAAGCTCCACCGCCTCCCTGCCGTTCTTCCCGACGGCGATGACGGTGAACGCCGGATCGGATTCAATGATGTCCGAGAACAGTTTCCTCATGAAGGCCGAGTCGTCTACGACGATGATCCGGTAACGCTTCATCGATGTTCACCCCACTGGCGCTGGATCGTTAACGCTGCCTGAACATGCGTTCAAAAAATCCCCGGATGCCGCCGGACTTCTTCGCGGACGGTGTGGATATGAACGCCCTCGCGATTTCCTCGACCGCCCTGGACGCGCTGCCGCCCGGGTAGGCGATTGTGAACGGCACCTGCCGCTTGACCGCCTTCGGCACGTGCGCGTCGTCCGGGATGATGCCGAGCAAGGGCAGATCGAGCGACAGAAACTGCTTGGCGACGAGACTGATCTTGTCGGCCGTCTGCCGGCCTTCGCGGTTGTCGGCCGCGCGGTTGACGACCAGCTTGAAATCGACGTCGTGGTTCATGGACCGGACCATTTTGATGAGCGCATACGCATCCGTGATCGACGTCGGCTCCGGCGTCGTCACGACGACCGTCTCTTGCGCCGCCGTGATGAACCGGACGGTCTCCCTCGACAGGCCGGCCCCGGTATCAAACAGGATCAGATCGTAATGGCCGTGCAGCTTGCCGATCTGTTCGCCGAAATAGTCCAGTTCGCGGTCCGAAAGATCGAGCAGGTCATGGAATCCTGAACCGCCGGCAATGAAATGAAGGCCGAGCGGCCCTTCATGGATGATCTCCCGGATGGCTTTCTCGCGTCTGAGCAGATGCACCAGATTGTAGGGGGCCGATGTCCCCATGAGCACATCGATGTTGGCCATGCCCATGTCCGCATCGAACACGAGCACGCGTTTTCCGAGCTTCTGCAGCGACAAGGCGAAATTCAGGCTGAAATTCGACTTGCCGACTCCCCCTTTGCCGCTGGTGACCGTGATGACCCGCGTCTGAAGGGGCTCTTGTCCCGCGTTGCGGAATCGCATCAGACTGCGCAGCGCATCCGCTTGATCAGTCATCACCGTGCGCCCCCAAGAGTTGCGCGACATAACGGTCGGAGCGGAAAGGCTCGATGTCGTCCGGCACGTTCTGACCGGTCGTCACGTATGCCGCTTTCAGATGGTGCTGCATGGCAAGGTTCAATACGGACCCGATCGCGTCCGTCTCATCCTGTTTCGTAAAGATGACTTTCGTCACTCCATAGGCCAGGAATCGGGAGGCAACCGCCTCCAGATCCCGCGTTTTGCCGTTCAGGCTGAGCACAAGGAACGTGTCGCAGTCTTCATCCCGCTGAATCAGACTGTTGACTTCGGACACGTACAGATCGTTGCGGAAATTCCGACCGGCCGTATCCATGAAGATGATTTCGCGGTCTTCCAGCTGCTTGAAGGCGCGAGCCAGTTCAAGCGGCGAGAATACGACTTCCATCGGAACATTCAAAATGTTGGCGTATGTACGGAGTTGGTCAACGGCGGCGATGCGGTACGTGTCCGATGTAATGAATCCGACTTTGCGCTTCAAGTGAAGCACTTGTTCAGCCGCCAGCTTCGCGATCGTGGTCGTTTTGCCGACACCCGTCGGTCCGACGACGTGAACGACGCGGGTGCCGTCGCGGATGCCTGCCTGCTCGCCCGGATTCACCCACTCCCGAAGCAGCTCGGCCGCGATCTCCCAGACGGCTTCCGGCCCCGTATCGGGGCTGTAGCCGGGGTGCGCCTTGATCTTGTCAATGAGCAGCTCGATCCATTCCTGTTCGACATCCTGCTCTGCCAGCCTCTGCCGCAATTTTCCGAGTGCGGCAGGCTCCGCATCCAGTTCGCTGCTCCGTGCGAGCTTCGCCATCATCGCCTTCATCTGCCGGATTTCTTCCAGCACGGCATCCTGGTCGACGGCGATTCGGGCTGACGAACGGACCTCGGATTCGGGAGCGGCTTGACCGTTCCGGGACGCCGGTTCGGCCGGCGACACTTCTTCCGGATCGGCCGGGACGGCGGCTGCCGCGGACCGTGCAACCTGCTGCCGCTGCATGCCTGCGGCTTGCGGAAGCGGAGGCGCCGCCTCCGCAACCGCGGCGGCCGCTCCGGGCGGTTTGGCCAACACCGGAAGCGGGTTCTGCGGGACGTTCCGGACGCCCGGCGCATTCGTCTCGACGGCGGCGATCACTTCCATCTTCTTCTTGCGGAACAGGCCGAGAAACCCGCCCACGTAGATTTCCTTCGTGTTCAGAATCACCGCGTCCTTGCCCAGCTCGCTGCGGATGATCGGCAGCGCCTCCGGCACCTCGTCCACGACATAGCGTTTGACCCTCACAGATTCACCACCCCGACACTTTGAACTTCAACGCTCGGTTCAAGTTCGCTGTATGACAGCACCGGCACATCCTGCATCGTGCGTTCGACGATCTGCCGCAGGTACATGCGGATCGTCGGCGACGCCAGGACGATCGGCTGCTGTCCGGATTGAATCTGGCGGGTGACTTGCTCGTTCAGCTTCTGATAAATCTGCTGCGTTGAGACGGGATCAAGCGCAAGATAGCTGCCGTGTTCCGTCTGCTGCACCGATTCGGCAATCTTCTTCTCCAGCTGCGGACCGACCGTAATGACCTTGAGCGTCTCGCCGGGATGCGCGAACTGGTTCGTGATCTGGCGCGACAACGCCTGACGGACGTACTCGGTCAAAATATCGGGATCCTTCGTGTATGTACCGTGGTCGGCCAGCGTCTCGAAGATCGTCACCAGATCGCGGATCGACACCTTTTCTTTCAGCAGCTTGACCAGCACTTTCTGCACGTCGCCGATCGACAGCACCGACGGAATCAATTCGTCGACCAGAGCCGGGTACTGCTCTTTCAGGTTGTCGATCAGCGCCTTCGTCTCCTGGCGGCCGATCAGTTCATGCGCGTGGCGCTTGATCACTTCGGTCAGATGAGTCGCCACGACGGAAGGCGGATCGACGACGGTATATCCGGCGAGCTCCGCCCGCTCCTTCACGGAATGTTCGATCCAGAGCGCCGGCAGCCCGAAGGCCGGTTCCTTCGTCTCGATGCCGACGACGGATTCGTCGTCGATGCCGGGGCTCATCGCAAGATAATGGTTGAGCAGCAGCTCTCCCCGTGCCACCGTGTTGCCTTTGATCTTGATGACGTATTCGTTCGGCTTCAGCTGGATGTTGTCGCGGATCCGGATGACGGGCACGATGAGCCCGAGTTCCAGCGCGCATTGCCTGCGAATCATGATGATGCGGTCCAGCAGGTCTCCTCCCTGCTGCGTATCCGCCAGCGGAATGAGACCGTAGCCGAATTCGAACTCGATCGGATCGACCTGCAGCAGGCCGACGACGCTCTCGGGACTGCGCACTTCCTCGATCTGCTGCTCCTCGACCATGAGCTCTTCCTCCTGCTTCTGCCGCTCCATGTTCTTGCTCATCCGGTAACCGGCGAAAGCAAGCACGGCGGCGAAAGGCAGCGTCGTGGCCCAGCCGATCGGCGTGAACAGTCCGAGCATCGCCACGGTACCGGCGACGATGTAGAGCAGCCGCGGGAACTTGAACAACTGGTTCGTCAGATCGAAGGCGAGGTTGCCTTCCGAAGCCGCCCTTGTCACCACCAGGCCGGCGGAAGTCGAAATGAGGAGCGCCGGAATCTGGCTGACGAGACCGTCGCCGATCGTCAGGACGGAATAGGTCTCCAGCGCTTCGCCGAACGACATGCCGTGCACGGCCATCCCGACGACGAATCCGCCGATCAGGTTGATGAACAGAATGACGATGGCGGCAATGGCGTCGCCTTTGACGAATTTGCTCGCACCGTCCATCGCGCCGTAGAAGTCGGCTTCCTTCTCGATCTTCTCGCGCCGTTCGCGCGCCTGCTGCTCGTTGATGAGTCCGGAGTTCAGATCGGCGTCAATGCTCATCTGCTTGCCGGGCATCGCATCGAGGGTGAAGCGCGCCGCCACCTCGGCGACCCGTTCCGAACCTTTCGTGATGACGATGAACTGCACGACGACCAGAATGAGAAAGACGATGAAGCCGATGGCGATTTCATTGCCGGCCACGAATCTTCCGAACGTCTCGATGACGTGTCCGCCCTCGCCTTTCGACAGAATGTTCCGGGTCGCCGAGATGTTGAGCGCGAGCCTGAACATCGTCGTGATCAGCAGGAGCGAGGGGAAAATGCTGAAATTGAGCGCATCGTTCGTGTTCATGGCGATCAGCAGAATCATGAGCGCCAGCGAGATGTTGACAACGAGCAGGAAGTCGAGAAGCCCGAGCGGGACGGGAATGACCATCATGAGCACGATGCCGATGATGCCGATCAGAATGACCAGATCTTTTGATTTCATGCGGCTTCCCACCTCCCCGGTCAGGATGTTTTGACGCGTCCTTTCAATCTATATATGTAAGCCAGAACTTCCGCCACAGCCTGGAACAGGTCGACCGGGATCGTCCGGCCGATCTCCGTCCGTTCGTAGAGGGCTCTGGCGAGCGGCTTGTTCTCCATGATTGTGACATCATGTTCCTTCGCAACTTCGCGGATGCGGAGGGCCAGATAGTCGACGCCTTTGGCCACGACGATCGGCGCGTCCATCTCCGCCGCGTCATATCGAAGCGCGACCGCATAGTGTGTCGGGTTGGTGATGACCACGTCCGCTTTCGGCACTTCCTGCATCATCCGCTGGATCGCCATGCGGCGCTGCTTCTCCCGGATTCTGCCCTTGATGAGCGGGTCGCCTTCCACTTTCTTGTGCTCGTCCTTGATGTCCTGTTTGGACATGCGGATGCTTTTCTCGTGCATGTATTTGCGGTACATGAAATCGAGCAAAGCCAGCACGACAAGCAGTACGGCGATCTGGATGCCGAGCGAAAGCGTCAGCGATGCGGCGAAAGCCAGAATCTGTTCGGGCATCGCATGGTCCAGCATCACGATCGATTCCAGTTCGCCCCAGATGGTCATATAGACCATAAGCCCTACAATCAGCAGCTTCAGAATGCTCTTGACGAACTCGACCAGCGACCGGCTCGAGAACAACTGCTTCACGCCTTGAATCGGATCGATTTTCTTGAGCGACGGCTTGATCGTCTCGAAGGTGAACAGCCATCCGAACTGGAAATAGTGGCTGGCCAGGCCGACCACCAGGGCAATGGCGAAAATAGGAAAAAGCAGAAGCGCAACTTCGGTCATCCATTTCGACACGAGCCAACCCAGCGATTCCGCCGTAATCTCCATCGTCAGCCCGCTTTCGAACGTGTCGCCGAACATGCGGTACAGCCGGTCTTTGTAATAACCGCCGAGCATCATGAAGCTGAGAAAGACGAACAGCAGAATGAATGCCGCCGGTATCTCCTGGCTGGACGCGACCTGGCCTTTGCGCCGGGCTTCCTGCCTTTTGCGCGGCGTTGCCGGCTCGGTTTTCTCCTGGTTGAACAGCTGCAGGTCAAGGATGAGCCGATACCGATGCATGCATGTCCACCTTTCCCGGATTCAGCCTGTCATGACGGCCATCAGCTGCCGGAGATGATCGAACAGAACGGACATCAGATACGAGCAGAACGACGCAAATCCTGCAAGGCAAGCCATCATGACGAGCAGACCGACCAAAATCTTGAGCGGCAGCCCGATCACGAACACGTTGAACTGCGGCGCCGTCTTGGCGAGAAAGCCGAGCCCCGTGTCGGTCAGAAACATCGCGACGATGATCGGAGCGGCCAGCTGAAACCCGAGGATGAACGTCGTCGCGACCGTCCGGGTGAGCAGTTCCGTCACGCTTCCCGACGCGAGCGCCGTGTACAGCTCTCCCGCGAGCGGCAGCCATTCGTAGCTGTCCATCAGCGCGGACAACATGTAATGGTGCCCGTTCATGGCCAGGAACACGGCGAGCAGCAGAAAGTACTTGAAATTGCCCGTGAGCGGAGCCGAAACCCCGGTCATCGGATCGATGATGTTCGCCATCCCGAAGCCCATCTGCAGATCGACGAAAGCGCCGGAAATCTGGGCAACCGCAAAAAACAGGTAAAATATGTATCCCAGCAGCAGGCCTGCCAGCACTTCATGGATGACATACAGCAGATAGCCCGCATCCATCGGTACCGTATATTGAAACCCGCTTGCGAGAAAGACGATCAGCGAGACGAAAAATCCGAGCCCGATCTTGAACGGCGCCGGCACCTGCCTGATGGAGAACAGAGGCGAAACGACGAAAACGAAGTAATTCGACAAAACATCAGCAAAAAAACAGAAAAACCCTGAAGAAAGCCGTCCATGATCCGCTAGCCCTAACCGATATATTTGTACAGGTTGTTCAACAGATTGTAGGCAAAATCGACGACCGTGTTCAGTATCCATGGGCCGAATACGAGGAGCGCCAGCAGCACCGCCGCGATTTTCGGAATGAAGGCCATCGTCTGCTCCTGGATATGCGTCGTTGCCTGAAAAATGCTGACGATCAGGCCGACGGACAGGGCGATGACAAGCAGCGGAGCGGACGCCTTGAGCACCGTATAGATGGCCTGACCCGCCAGGCCGATGATAAAGTCCTCGCTCACCGCTATCGTCCTCTCCTTCTATCGGCTTATGGATTGAAACTGAGCAGCGCCGATTTGACTACCAGGTACCAACCGTCCACCAGGACGAAGAGCAAAATTTTGAACGGCAGCGAAATCATCATGGGCGGCAGCATCATCATCCCCATCGCCATGAGCGTGCTTGAGACAATCATGTCGATGATCAGGAACGGAATGAAGATCATGAAGCCCATCTGGAACGCCGTTTTCAGTTCGCTGATCGCGAACGCCGGCACAAGCACGGTGAGCGGGATATCCTCGACGGATGCCGGCCGTTCCATTTGCGCATAGCGCATGAACAGCAGCAAATCTTTCTCCCGCGTATGCTTGGCCATGAATTCTTTCATCGGAACGGCTGCCGCTTCGAGCGCTTCGGTCTGCGTCATTTCGCCGCGCAGATAAGGTTGCAGCGCGGTGCTGTTCACTTCGGACAGCGTGGGCGCCATGATGAACAAGGTCAGGAACAGCGCAAGTCCGATAATGACCTGGTTCGGCGGGCTCGTCTGCGTGCCGAGCGACATGCGGACAAATCCGAGCACGACGACGATCCGCGTGAAGCTCGTCATGAGCACCAGAATCGCCGGTGCAATGCTCAGCACCGTGATGAGCAGCAGAAGCGACAGCGCGGAAGTATTCGGCTCTTCCGATTCTCCGCCGATCGATATGTCGATGTTCGGCAGAACGGCTGCGGATGCCTGATCGCCGAACAAGAAGATCGATGCCATCAACAGGAATGCGGCCAGCCACAATTTGCTTCTCATTCGTCCATCAACCGATCTTTCGACTGCGAGTCGTTCACAAGCGACTCGAATTGTTGTTTTCTGCCGGCTTGCCGCTCCAGATTGCTGCGCAGCATGGCCTCGAACTCGGAGACGTTCCAGCTGTTGTCCGATTCCGGAGTCCGGCGGCCGCCGCGCAACCGGTTCAGCCATTCACCGATCAACGGGACGCCCATCGGCTGTGATGCCGGGTTTTCCAGGACGGCGATCAATCGACCGGCTTCCTCCGCGTCGTCAATCCGGTCAATGAGCGTCACATTCTCGCCGACACCGAGGAGATACAGCTTTCCGCCGACCTCGATGACCTGCAGCGATTTGTTCTGCCCCAGCGCGATTCCGCCCAATGAGCGAAGCGATCGGTTTTGCCCCCATGTGCGGGCCCGGGAAGACAGGAATCGCAGCGTGAACACAATGAGCACGATGACGATGACAAGTGCGACGATCATCCACACTGCGCTGCCGATGGCGTCCATGCCGTCGGGAATGTCCGGCGGAGCGTTCTCCTCGCCCGGCAGCCCGTCTTCCAGACTTGTCCCGAACGCGGCCGCAGGATGCAGAATCGCCGCCGCTGCCGGTGACAACGCGGCGATATACGGGCGGATACGCATTGCTTCACCCAAGCGTCTTCTTGATCGCTTCGATGACACGATCCGCCTGGAACGGCTTGACGATGAAGTCTTTTGCCCCCGCTTGAATGGCATCGATGACCATCGCTTGCTGGCCCATGGCCGAACACATGATCACTTTGGCACCGGCGTCAATTTTTTTGATCTCCTTGAGCGCCGCAATGCCGTCCATCTCCGGCATCGTAATGTCCATCGTGACCAGATCCGGCTTCAGTTCCTTGTAACGCTCAACCGCCTGCGCACCGTCCTGCGCCTCGCCGACGACTTCGTAGCCGTTCTTCGTCAGAATGTCGCGGATCATCATTCTCATGAATGCTGCGTCGTCAACAATCAGAATGCGGTTTGCCATCGTACTTTTCCTCCCGGGGTGATTATTGTAATTTTTGGATCCGATCCCATTGGCTGACGATTTCGGTTACGCGTACGCCAAAGTTTTCGTCAATGACGACAACCTCGCCTTTTGCGATCAGCTTGTTGTTGACGAGAATATCCACCGGTTCGCCCGCCAGCTTGTCCAGCTCGATGACCGATCCTTGGGACAGTTCGAGAATTTCCTTAATTTGCTTCGACGTCCTTCCCAATTCTACCGTCACTTTGAGCGGAATGTCGAGAAGCAGATTCAAGTTCGTATCATCAGCCTGCACGTACGACGCACCGCCGAAGTTCGGGAATTGGACCGGCTGAACGTTCACGCCGCGTGTCGGAACGGAACCGTAGGTCTGCGGTCCGGACGGCGGCGCAACCGGCGGCTGCATGTACGGCTGCTGCTGTTGCGGCGGCTGCATATACGGCTGCTGCGGAGGCTGCTCCTGCGCATAGCCTTGATGGGATGCCGCCTGCGGCTCCGCATGGGACTGTTCCTGGGAAGCCGTCGGCGCCGGTTCCGGTGCTGCTTGCGACGACTGCGCGGACGGGTCGCCGCCGATCAAGTTCCGGACGAGCTCCTTGACGAACGGAACCGGAAGCAGCTGCATGATGGTCGAGTCGATCAGATCGCCGATCGTCAGCCGGAACGAAATCTTGACGAACACGTTGACCGGAGGCAGGCTGCTCACGCCGTCGCCTTTCATCACGTCCAGAATATTGACGGATGGCGGCGAAATGTTGACCAGACGGTTAAAGATGGTCGACATGGACGTGGCGGACGAACCCATCATCTGGTTCATCGCTTCCTGCACGGCGCTGACGTGAATCTCGTTCAGCTCTTCCTCGTCCTTGACTTCCCCTTCGCCGCCGAGCATCAGGTCGGCGATAATTCGCGCGTCCTTCGTCTTGATCACGAGCGAATTGATGCCCTGGAATCCTTCGACGTATTGAACGTGAACGGCAACATGGGGCCTCGGAAATTCGGTTTCCAGGTCTTCGCGTCGGATAATCGACACCTTCGGCGTCGTAATGTCCACCTTCTTGCCGAGCAGCTGCGAGAGCGCCGTCGCCGCGCTGCCGAACGTAATGTTGCCGATTTCCCCGATCGCATCCTCCTCAACCGGATCGAGCGTTTCTTCCTGCGCGTCCTTCGAGGCCGGCTCCGCTTCATTTGCCTGCCGCAGCAGAGCGTCGATCTCTTCCTGCGACAAGTAATCTTTACTCGTCATTTTCCTCCGCTCCTTCCACGATCTCGTCAATTTGCACGGCCATGCGGTCCCGGATCGTGCCGGCCGAGCCGATAAACTTCAGCTTCTCGCCGACCCTGATGTGCAGCCCGTCATCGGTGCGCGTGTTCAGCGTGATGACATCGCCCGGCTGCAGACTCAAGAATTCACGGATCGTGATCGTCGAACTGCCGAGCTCGGCAATGATCGGCAATTTGGCCTTGCTGACCCGGCTGTTCAGAATGTCGATCTCTTCAGGCGCGCGGGTTTTCTTCTGCGCGACGAACCAGTGATGCACCGAGAGACGATGCATGATCGGTTCGATGACCACGTGCGGTATGCAAAGGTTGATCATCCCCGTCGTATCGCCGATCTTCGTGCTGAGCGAGATGAGCGCGATCGTCTCGTTCGGCGACACGATCTGCATGAACTGCGGATTGGTCTCCAATCCTTCGAGCCGCGGGTTGATGTCCAGCACCGTCTTCCACGCTTCCGCCAGGCTGTCCAGCGCCCGGTTGAAGATGCGCTCCATGATGCTGTTCTCGATATCCGTCAGCGCATTGATCTTGGTCGGAGCGTTGCCTTGCCCGCCCAGCATGCGGTCAAGCATGGCGTATGCGACGTTCGGGTGTACTTCGAGCACCATCCGGCCTTCCAGCGGATCGGCTTCGAATATGTTCAGGATCGTCATCTTCGGGATGGACCGAATGAATTCGTCGTACGGCAGCTGTTCGACCTGCACCACGTTGATCTGGACGAACGTTCTCAACTGCGCGGAGAAGTAGGTGGTCAAGTAACGCGCAAAGTTCTCGTGAATGCGCGTCAGGCTGCGCAGATGGTCTTTCGAAAAGCGGACGGCGCGTTTGAAGTCGTAGTTGCGAATCCGCTTCTGCGTCTCCTCTTTCTTGAGTTCCTCCGCGTCCATCTCGCCGGATGACAGCGCCGCGAGCAACGCGTCTATCTCGTTCTGCGAAAGTACATCCACCACAATGCTCACCCCCTGGAAGGAACCGGTGCGGCCGTCCGCCGCGATCAGATTCGCTGTATGATGATGTTGGTGATCTCGACCTTGGTCAGTCTGCCGTGCGTCAGTTCGGGATTGATCAGATTGAACAACCTGGCGTTCAATTCATCCTTGCCCTTGGAACCGCGCAGTTCTTCTTCCGTCATGTCGGACAACGTGCGGATGATGATCGGCTTGATGGAAATGTCCTTGATTTTCTCGAATTCTTCCTTTGCTTTCTTGCTGTCAAGCCGGAAGGCGAGACTCATGACGACGACATAATTGGTATCCAGCAGATTGGTACGGATGTCCTGGATTTCCGCGGTCATTTCAACCCGTTCATCGGCCGTCAGCTTCTCCGGTTCCACCTGTTCGACGATTTTGTCGACCTCGCCGGAACCGCTGCCCGAATCGTTGAACAGCCGGTCATAGATGAAGAAGGCCGCAACGACGATCAGCGTAATGGCGAGCAGAATGGTGATCAACCAAGGCAACAGTCTCTTCATGTCTCAGGCCCCTCCAATTGTTCGCTGCGAATGACGGACGCCACCAGGCCGATTCCGCGCAAGTATTCCTGCGTTCTCGCGATGAGTTCGGCCGCGGGTTCCGAAGCCATCACTTTCTTTCCGGTCAAAAGCGTGATAATGGTATCCGGAACTTCTTCGATCGTTTCGATCAGAAGCGCATTGATGACAACCTTCGTCCCGTTCAGGCGCGTCACCTCGATCATGAGTTTCCCCCTTCGCCGCCGCCGCGCGGGGAGACGGCCTGACCGCCCCCCGCCCGGCCTTATGAACCAGCTATCAGCGTTTCAGGTTGACGACTTCCTGCAGGATTTCGTCCGAGGTCGTGATGATGCGGGAATTCGCCTGGAATCCGCGCTGGGCGACGATCATTTCAGTGAACTCCAGGGTCAGGTCGACGTTCGACATTTCAAGCTGACCGGAGATGATGACGCCCGTGCCGGCTTCCGGATCGCCCGGCGCCGTTAATTCGATCTCGCCGTCCAGGTTGGCGTTCGGCGTCACGCGATACAGATTGCCGCCGATTTTCTCCAGCCCGGCGGGGTTGGCGACGCGTACGACCGCGATCTGGATCCCCGTGTCTTCCATCGTGCCGTCGGCGTTGACGGCGATGATCGAGCCGTCCTGGCCGATCGTGAAGGCGGTGACGTCCTCGCCGATCGTGACCGGCTCGCCGCCGGTGCTCAGCACGAAGTAGCCGTCGCTGGTGACGAGCTGACCCGCCGCGTCCAGCATGAAGTTGCCGGCCCTGGTCAGATACGGCACTTCCTGGTCGGCGTTGGCCGCGATCGCGAAGAAGCCGTCGCCGTCAATGCGCAGGTCCGTCGCGACGTTCGTCGTCATCGCGCTGCCCGGCGTATGGATGGTGTCGATCGCGGCGACCGCGACGCCGAGGCCGACCTGCTTCGCGTTGACGCCGCCGGTCTCGCCTTCTTCCGGAGCCGTGAAGTTCGCGACTGTCTGGCTCAGGATATCCTTGAACATGACGCGCCCGGACTTGAAGCCGATCGTGTTGACGTTGGCGATGTTGTTGCCGATGACGTCAAGCTTCGTCTGGAAACCGCGCATGCCGGACACGCCGGAATACATCGATCTCAACATGGGATTCGTTCAACCTCCCGTGTCAAACTGTTGTGGAGCAGCCGCTTCCATCGATCCGCGGCTGCGGGGCCTCCTGTCAGGTCCAGCCCGTCAAGTGATGACGACCGCGCTGTCGATCTGGGTAAAGACGTTTCCTTCCGCAGATCCGCCGTCGATCGCGGTAACGACCGTCTTAGACGGCACGTTGACGATCATCGCAATGTCCCGGTACAGAATGAGGGAATCCTTCGCGCCTTTCGCCTCGGCCGCTTCGACCGCCGTGACGATCTTGCTCAGCTGTTCGGGTTTCAGGCTGATGCCTCTCTGCTGCATACGCATTTCCGCATGCCGGCTGAATTTCAGCTCGCCCGCCTTGAGCAGCGTCTGGAACAGGACGCCTTCATCCGTTCCGGTATGCTGCGTGCGGGGCTGCACCGGTTTGCCGATGCCGATCGGCTGCTTCGCCGGATACAACTGCCCGATCCGGATGCCGTCAGCCATCGGTGCCGCCTCCTCCCGGCAGCGACATCGACGTGATGGCGCTCAGGCTGATCTCCTGGTTGCCGATTTTGGCCAATGGTTCGCCGTCGCGGACGACGATGGAGTCAACGATGCCTTGCCGCGTCACCGGCTGTCCGGTCTGCTGATCCATCTCGACCCATTCCACGCTCTTGCCGATCAGGCTGGAAGCGATGCCGAGATTGTTTCGGAGCGCCGACATCTCGCCCACCAGGTTCATCAGCTGCTCAACCGACGTGAACTGCGCCATCTGGGCGATATATTCGGTGTTCGACAACGGTTCGAGCGGGTTCTGGTTCCGCAGCTGGGTGACGAGCAGATGCAGAAAGTCGTCCTTGCCCAGCACGTTCTTGTCCTTGTCGGCTGCGGCCGCTCTTACGTTGCTGGCATGATAGTACGGCCAGACAACGTTTGCCATTCGTTCTCACCTCCGCTCGGGGGCATTCGGGTGATTCCGTCAAGCCTTCACATTGATGGCACGTCCATAACCGAGTTCACGGATTGCAGCCTGTTCGAGCAGTTCCGTCTCGAAGACGGGAAGCGCATCATCCGGACGGTTTCCTCTGCCGCCTTCATGACGCTCCTGACCGCCGCGCTGCCGCTGCTCCTGGAACAGCTGGCTCTGCGCCGCCGCGCTGCCGTAGGTCACTTCCAGTCTGTCAACCTGGATGCCCTGGCTCTGAAGGGCGCCGCGAAGCACGACGAACTGGTTCTCGATCAGGTCCTTCGCAATCGCGTTCTCCGTCATGAACTGCGCCGTCAGCTGCCCGTTCTGCAGGGTGATGCGGACGGCCACCTCGCCGAGATGCTCCGGTACGAGCAGGATGCGGGCTTCCGACACCCCGTTCGAAGCGCTCAGACTCATCTGTCTGACCGCCATGCCCGAAATGACTTCATGGAACCGTTCCACCGGAACGGTGTGCACGGGCTGGCGAGCAGCCGCCTCCGTCCGGACGGTCTCAGCCGCCGCGCTTGCGGACTGCGGCCCGACGGCCTGCGTGATCGGCGTCAGATCGGCCGATTCGGCTGCGGCAGCCTGAACGGACTCTGCCGGGGCAATCGTCTGCGGCTGTGCATTCGCTGCCGGGCCGTTGACGTTCGCTCCTTTCAGCGCCGCGTTCTGAACCGTTCCGGCCTCCGCGCCGCTCTGCCGCTGCGCCTCCGTCACGACCGCTGCAACCGATGCCTGCATCGGCCGGGCAAGCCGCGCCAGCAAAGCCTCCGCCGAAGAGCGGGTTTCCGTTCCCGTCGTCTTGATGTCTACGGTCTGCCGGGCTTCGGCTGACGCGTCCCGGTTCGCTTCATCCGCCGCGGTGAGCGCTTGTTGCAGCCGATCGATCAGCGCTTCAAACCTCGCGCTCTCCTGCCTGGTGAGCGGTCGGAACGCCCCTTCCGCGAGGAAGGCCCGCACGAAGGCAATCGTCTCATGCAGCCCTCCGCGGAATGCAACGCCGTCCGCGGTGTCCGCTTCCGCCGCCATGTCCGCCGGCTGTACCGGCGCTTCTTCCGTCTGGCCGGCATTCGCCAGCGGCAACGGGATGCCGAACATCGCCATCATGACGGCCTGCAGTTCTTCCAAAACGGCGTCGATTTCCGCTTGCTGCTCTTCCGTCAGCGGTTCCGCGCCGTTCTCGATCAATTGAAGGAGCGCGTCCAGCTGGTCGAACAGCGATTTGCCCGGCGTCCCGCCCAGCAGGTCCGCCCATTCTCCGCTTGACAGTTGGTAAGCAATCTGATGGACAACCTGCGTCTGGTTATCCTGCCGAACGGTGCCGCCGGCGCCCGAAACCTGCGCCACGAGCATGCGGCCGAACGCGCCGCCGTTCTGTCCGGACTGCGGATTGGCTCCCGCCGTCTGACCCGTTGCTGCCGGCTGCTGCGCCGATGCTCCCGCTACCGAAGCGGTAATAACCATAGCCGGATTCATTGACATCTGTGTTCACCCCCTTTCAAGCGTTTCGCCGCAGCCGGCCGGCTGCCGGTCAACCGATGATCAGCGGTCGACCAGCTTGTTGACCAGCTGCGCGGTATATTTCGCGTTCTTCTTCTGCATGGCTTCCAGAATGTCCGCCCGTGAAGCAGCCGGAAGCGAACCGAGCAGATCGAGCACTTTGCCCGGATTCAGATCGGCCATCTGCAGCAGAATTTCCGCCGCGCTGTCCGGACTCATCGAGCTGAACGTCGCGCTGAGCTGGCTCGCATCCAGACTGGTCGAGTTTTCAGCCCGCGCCGTTTCATACTCGTCAAGCCTTGCCTGCAGCGCGGCGATCTGCCGGTCTTTCGCCGGAACCGTATCTTTGAGGCGCACCGTCGCTTCCGCGGCTACCTTCGGGGTCATTTTCTCCATTACGGAGACGCGGATCTCCGGACGCATCGCGTCCATGATCAGCACCATTTCTTCCATTGCCATGCTCTCGAGAATCGGCGCTGCCTTGCTCGGCGAAATCTGCCCGAACATCGCGGCCAGCTCGCTTATGCGCGCCTGATATTCCTCGTCGGACAGCTGTCTCTCCGCGCTCGCTTGCGTCATTTCTTCAATCCGGGCCTCAAGCTGCGCCACCGTCTGTTCCAATTCGGCACGAATGCCGGCGAGCTCGGCCAGCTCGGCTTCCTTCTCCGCGAGCTGCGATTCCAGCTCCGCGATTTTCTCTCCCTGATTCCTTTCACGGATCGCGTTCTCATTCAGCGTGTCTTTCCCGGCGGGCGCATCGGGCACGATCCGCTCAAGCACCGGCACCTTGTTCGCCGTTTCGAGCATCCGGTTGCGCAGGTCGGGATTGAACAATGTGAGCAGCACCCCGACCAGCACCAGCGTGAACAGGATCGGCGTCAGGAAGAACATGAATCGTTCCAGTCCGCTGTATGTTTTCTCCGCCTCCACTTCAGCCAAGCGCGTCCCCTCCTTACCTGCCGACGGCGGCCGTCAGTTCGCTGTAAAGACGAACCGTACGGCTGCGATCTCATCCAGTTCGTTCTGTTCCGATCGTTGCTGCATGCGCATGAAGTGTTGGAACGCCCGCTCCTTCGCCTTGAGCCATACTTTTTCATCGACCATCCGGTCGGCCAGAACCTCCCGGCACCGCTCCTTCTCGGCAGCAGCGCGCTGCACGTTCTCCTGCTGTTTCCGGATGGCGGCATTCAAATATTCAACATAGGACTGCATCATCTGCAGCTCGGCCAGACTGGCGCCGGATTCGGCTTCGTTCTGCAGCCGCCCGAGCCATGCGGCAAGTTCCTCCTGCAGTTGCCCGAGCGTCCGTTCTTCCTGTTCCAGCTTGCCGACGGCGGCGGCCAGCAGCCATTCCGCCTGCGTCTTCTCGCTTGATTTCAGGTCGACGATCTTCTGATAAGGGTACCGGTATCTCGCCATCGCACCGCTTAACCTCCCAGGAACTCGCTGAGCAACCGCTGCTGCGACTCCTCGAAACTGACTTTCTCATCCGTCCGTTGCGTGGCGTAACTGCGGATGCGATCGTAAAATTCGATCGCGCGATCAATTTCTGCATTGGATCCCCGCTGATACGCCCCTATATTGATGAGGTCTTCCGAATCTCTATAAATGGAAAGCAGGCGTTTGAACTGATTGGCTGCTTCCAGCTGCTCCGCAGGCACGATGTCGTTCATGACGCGGCTGACGGAAGCCAGAATGTCGATTGCCGGATAATGACCTTTGTTCGCCAGGCTGCGGCTGAGCACGATGTGCCCGTCAAGAATGCCGCGGACGGCGTCGGCAATCGGTTCATTCATGTCGTCCCCATCCACCAGCACCGTGTAGAACGCCGTGATCGAACCGGTTTTGCCGGTTCCCGAACGCTCGAGCAGCTTCGGCAGCATGGCGAAAACCGACGGCGTGTAACCGCGCGTGGCCGGCGGCTCCCCGATGGCGAGGCCGACTTCGCGCTGGGCCATCGCAAACCGCGTGACCGAATCCATCATGAGCATGACGTCCAAGCCGCGGTCGCGGAAATATTCCGCAATCGTCGTGGCAATCAGCGCGCCTTTGATCCGGATGAGTGCCGGCTGGTCGCTGGTCGCGACGACGACGACGGAACGCGCCAGTCCTTCCGGGCCGAGATCCCGCTCGATGAATTCGAGCACTTCGCGGCCCCGCTCGCCGATGAGCGCGATGACGTTCACATCGGCCGACGTGTTGCGGGCGACCATGCCGAGCAGCGTGCTCTTCCCGACGCCGGAGCCGGCGAAAATGCCGACCCGCTGTCCGCGTCCCACGGTGAGCAGCCCGTCGATCGCGCGCACGCCGATGCCGAGCGGTTCGGTTACCCGCGGACGGAAGAGCGGATTGGAAGGAACATTGTGCGTCGAGTAGTGCGCCATGCGCACCGGTATGCGCGAACCGTCGAGCGGCTGTCCGAGCCCGTCAAGCACTTTGCCGAGCAGCTCGCTGCCGACCGGCACGGTCAACGGTTTCCCGGTGCTGACGACATCGCAGCCCGGACCGACGGCATGCAGTTCACCGAGCGGCATCAGCAGCACCTTGTTGTTGCGGAAGCCCACAACCTCCGCCTTGATCGGCTTGCCCGATTTGGCGGGATAGATGAGGCACACATCGCCGACGCTCGCATCCGGCCCCTCCGACTCGACGGTCAGACCGATGACCTGCGTCACTTTGCCGTTCATCCGCACCGGATCGACGGAACGGAGCACTTCAAGATAGGGCTCGCTGTCAAGCTTGTACGCCTTCATCCGCGTGCCTCCGCTCCCCGGCCTCCGCCGCAGCCTGCAGCAACGCCTGTTTGATTTCTTCCAGCTGGGTGTCGATGCGCGCGTCAATGCTGCCGAAAGAAGTGCGGATGACGCATCCGCGGTCCGTCACGGTCGGATCCGGCACAATCTGCAGCTCGGCCTGAGAATCGACGGCCATCTCCAGCTCGTCGCGCGCCGCCATGACGAACGACAGTTGATCCGGAGCCACGCACAGCGTAACAAGGCCCTGTTCCCGCCGCCGCGCCAGCGACTTGCGGATCAGTTCAATCGTCCATTCGGGCGAGCGTTCCAGTTCGCGGTCGATGATCTTGCCCGCGATGGCGACGCTGAGTTCAACCAGGAACGGTTCCGCTTCCTGGATGATTTGCTCTTTGATACGATAAGCTTCTTCGAGCAGCGCCTTCGCTTCGGCGATTCTGCCCGTCCATTCCTGCCGGACGGCTTCCTCGGCTTCGGCGCGGCCTTCCGCGTACCCTTGCTCGTAGCCGTCCCGGCGGGCGGTCTCCGTAATCTCGAGATCTTGCGCGCGTCGTTCCTGCCACCACTGCTCGATCTGTTCTTCGGCGTTGCGCCTCGCCTGCTCGGCCTGTTCCGCCGCCTGGCGGATGCGCTCTTCGGCCTCGGCTTCGGCGTCGCGCAGAATCTGTTCCCTTAAAGCCGCCGTCTGAGGGTCCGGCCCGTTCTGGTCGTCACCATCCTGCGACATGGCAGCCGGCTGGTGCTTCCGGATCAGTTCCAGCCGCCTCAGGTCATCGAGCGAGACGACGTGGGACGATTTGATCAGGTTAGACAATGATGTCGTCACCTCCGCCGCGCGCGATAATGATCTCGCCGGCTTCTTCCAGCCTGCGGATCGTCGCTACGATGCGCGTCTGCGCTTCTTCGACGTCACGCAGCCGGACGGGTCCCATATATTCCATTTCTTCCTTGAAGGTTTCGGCCATCCGCTTCGACATGTTGCGGAAGATGACCTCGCGGACTTCTTCGCTGGCCACCTTGAGCGCAAGCTGCAGGTCCGAGTTCTCGATGTCGCGGATGATGCGCTGGATCGAACGGTTGTCGAGGTTGACGATGTCCTCGAACACGAACATCCGTTTCTTGATCTCTTCCGCAAGCTCCGGGTCCTGGATCTCGAGCGAGTCGAGAATGGTCCGTTCCGTGCCGCGGTCTACGCCGTTCAGGATCTGCACGATCGATTCGATGCCGCCCGCCATCGTATAGTCCTGGGTAACGGTCGACGACAGCTTCTGCTCGAGAATCCGTTCGATCTGCGTGATCACTTCCGGCGATGTGCTGTCCATCAAGGCGATGCGCCTCGCCACATCGGCCTGTTTGTCCTGCGGCAGTGCCGACAGGATTGCCGCGGCCTGCTCCGGCTGCAGGTACGACAGCACCAGCGCGATGGTCTGTGAGTTCTCGTTCTGAATGAAGTTGAAAATTTGCGCCGGATCGGCTTTCCGCGCGAAATCGAAGGGTCGGACCTGAAGCGTCGCGGTCAGCCGGTTGATGACTTCCATTGCCTTGTGTTCGCCGAGCGCTTTCTCCAGGATCGTCTTCGCATACTGGATGCCGCCCTGCGATATGTATTCCTGGGCCATGCAGATCTGGTGAAACTCGGTCAGGATCGCCTGTTTCTCGGCGCTGTCGACCTTGCGGACATTCGCGATTTCCAGCGTCAGCTGCTCAATCTCTTCGTCACGCAAATGCTTGAAAATATGCGCCGACACCTCCGGACCGAGCGTGATCAGCAGAATGGCCGCTTTCTGTCTGCCCGTCAATGCTTGCGGTGTCGCTGCCCTTGCCATCGTTCCACCTCTATTCATCCACTAGCCACGTGCGGAGCAGATTGACGAAATCGTCCGGTTTGCGTTTCGCGAAATGTTCCAGTTGTCTGCGCATTTGCGTCTCGGTCGTCACCTGATCGAGATCGATCGTCGGCAGTTCCACCTTCGGCTGCTCGGCTTCAAGCGCAGCCGCTTCCTCTTCCGCCGCAATCCGGTCAAGTCTCCGCTTGCGCAGGTAGAGGAACAGCGCGACGAGCAGGATGGCAGCGAGCGCGCCCGCGATGGCGAGAATCGTCGGAAGCGTCACACCGGACGAACCGCCGGCGGTGTCCTGGACGAACGGCTGCGAGATAAGGGAAACCTTGCTCGCGACCACATCGTCGTTCGACAGGTCAAGTCCCGATTGCGCCAATTGCGTACGCACCAGCCGGGTCAGATAATCCATGACGAAGGCGCGGTTTTCTTCGGTCAGCACGCCTTCCTGGATGCCGATGCCGATCGACAGATCCTTGACGACGAACGGAGCCGACACGATCTGGTTCTGGATCCGGCTGACTTCATAGTTCGAAATGCGCGAATTCTCTTCCGAGCTGCTCGTGCTGGACCCGTCGATGGCATCATAGCCGGGAATGTCGGTTTCGCCTGTGCCGGCGACGCCTCCGGGTCCCGTCGTGCCCGTGGTCGAGCTGGAGCGGATCTCTTCGCTGATCACGACGCCGGTCGTGCTTCCTTCCTGCGGCTGAACGAGATTCTCCACCGATGTCTTCTGGTCGAAGTTGAGCGTGCTGTTCACGCTGACCGCGAGATTCTCGGCGCCCACCATCTGGCCGAGGAACTGCTGGATCTCCCGCTTCAGGTCGGACTCATATTTGCGCTGGATCCTGAATTGCGCTTCCGCTGCCGACGAGGCGAAATTGACACCGCCTCCCGCTTTCTCGGAAGCGACGAGTTCCCCTTGCGGGCTGGAGATCGTGATGTTCTCGACGCTCAAGTTGGGAACCGCCGTTTTCACCAGGTTGTAATAGGCGTCAATCTGGTCCTGCGTGGGGCGGAATCCCCGTTTGAACTCGATCGTGACCGATGCCGAAGCCTGATCCCTTTCATCGTTCAGGAACACGGACTCTTCCGGAAGATTGATGAGCACGTTGGAGCGCTGAACGCCTTCCATCGAATTCAGCAGCCGCTGCACTTCCCCGTTCAGAGCGTCGCGGTAGCGAACGTTGAACTCGTTGTCGGTCATCCCGAACTGGGAACCGGAATCCCTGAACGATTCAAAGCCGATCGAGCCGTTGCGGACGATGCCCATGGAGCCGATTTCCACTTTCACCCGCGAAGCGGCGGAAGCGGGCACCGAAATGCTCGTGCCGTCGTTGCCGAGCTTGTACGGAATTCCTTCGGCGTTCAGATGTTCCATGATGGCCGCGGCGTCCGTGGCGTCCAGGTTCTGGAACGCCAGCTCGTATTCTGTTCTGGAGAACAGGTACGTCAGAACGACAATCAGCAGGATGAGGCCGCCCGCTGTCGCAGCAAGATAGATCCGCTGCTTCTTGCCGAATTGCTGCCAATATTGCGCGACGCGTTCGCGGTATTGGGCAAATCTCTCGTTCACGTTTTCACCTCACCCGGTATCTGTGCTATGACGTTTGGTGCGATCAGACCTGCATTCTCATAATTTCTTGATACGCTTCGATCACCTTGTTGCGTATCTGAGCGGTGAGCTGAAGACTGAGCTTGGCCTGTTCGGAGACAATCATCAGCTCCGACACATCCGCTTCGCCGACAATGAACCTTTCGGTCGTCTGCCGGACGGCGTTTTCCTGCTGCGCCACGCTGTCAATCGCCTGCTTCAGATAGTCGTTGAACTGCTCCATCGATTCTGCAGGCGTCTGCCTGTTCACGCCGGCAACGGTACCCAGCAGCGATCCGGCGCCGGTCAATCCCTGGATCATACGCAATTAAACCTCCGTTTCAAGATCAGGTCTGTCTGCCGATTTCCAGCGCTTTGGTGAACATGGCTTTCGATGCGTTGAGGGCCGTCACGTTGGCTTCATACGAACGGGTCGCGGAAATCATGTCCACCATTTCCTTCAGGATGTCGACGTTCGGCATCCGGACATACCCGTTCTCATCCGCATCGGGGTGGGCCGGATTGTACACCAGTTTGGCAGGCGTGGAATCTTCCACGATGCGCGCCACCTTGACGCCGGACGACCGGCGTTCGCCGCCGGACAATTTCGCGTTCAGCATGTTCGAGAACGAATTCCGGACCGGTTCGAGGACGACCAACTTGCGCGCATAGGGCTCCCAACGGCCGTTCACGAACCGTCCGCGGTTTGTCTCCGCGTTCGCGATGTTGGATGAGATGATGTCCATCCTGAGCCGCTGTGCGGTCAGCGCGGAAGCGCTGGCTTCAAAACCGTCATTCAATCTCAAGGCGGTTATCTCCCTTCAATTCCGATCCGAAGCATCGAGATCTCGTGATTGAGCTGTTGGATCAGGGCGTTGTAGCGCAGCTGGTTCTTGGCGAGCAGCGCCATTTCGCGATCAATGTCGACATTGTTCGCGCTGTTGTGCATCGACGTGCTGTCGTCCGTCACCAGCTTCGGCTTGACAACGCTTCCCGATCCGCCGAACGGAATATGCTTCTCATGCGTCCGACGGGCGACCAGCTTGGGCGCCTGACTGCCCAACCGGCCGGCCAGCAGCTCCTCAAACAGGACTTCAGACCGTTTGAATCCGGGGGTGTCGACATTTGCGATGTTGTCGGCGATGACCTGCTGCCGCAGTTCCGCTGCCGATATGGCCCCCTTGAGCCTGGCCATATCGGCCCCGCCCAGCACATTCATCAATAATCCCCGCCTTTCTGCATGGTTTTTTCCGGCTAATCTTTGGTACCTAATTCAACAAATAATGGGTAATTCCTGCTTCTTATCGACAAATCCCTATAAAAATCAACAGTAGTCTTGTCGATATAGAAAAGATTGCGACAGCCGGCCGACATTTCTAATGATGAATTTTTTTTAATCTGGTCACAATATGAAAAAAGCACTATCTTCTCAGAGGAAGATAGTGCTTTTTATAGCCGATGCGGTTATCTTACAAATGTCTTACGACCTCATTTTGTCGAGTTCCTGTAGCAATTGAGGATTAAGAATCTTAATATATGTGCCTTTCATCCCAAGGGATCGCGTCTCAATAACGCCCGCACTTTCCAGCTTTCTCAGCGCATTGACGATAACCGAACGTGTAATGCCTACCCGATCTGCGACTTTGGAAGCAACCAGCAGTCCTTCCTGCCCATCCAGTTCTTCGAAAATATGTTCGACTGCTTCCAGCTCGCTGAAGGACAGGGAATTGACCGCCACCAGAACGGCCGCTCTGCTTCTCGCTTCCATTTCAATTTCCTCTGCCCGTTCGCGCAGAATCTCCATGCCGACAATTGTCGAACCGTATTCCGCCAGAATGAGATCGTCCTCTCCGAAAGGACCGGTGTCTCTGGTAAGAACAAGGGTTCCGAGCCGGTCGCCTCCGCCGATGATCGGAACGACCGTCATGATCCGGTGTTCGGACATCTCGGGAAACGTGACGGCAATGCCGGGATCGGGCTCGGTATTTGTCACCGTCTCCTGCATGTTCATGAACCGTTCGTTCGTCTCCGGCGGAAAATGGATTTCGCCGGTTGATGATACAGCGCGTATATGATCATTTTCCCAGGGACGCGCGGCCGCGCAGCCGAGCAATTTCCCCCTTCGGCTGACGACGAATACATGGGCTTGAATCGTCGAACCCAGCACCTCGGCCATCTCCCGAAAATTAAGCGGCTTTCCGGCTGCTCGCTGCAACAGCCGGTTCAGCGCCCTGGTCTTTGCTAACAATGTCATGCCTGATCCTCCCGAGATCTCCGCAGCCGGCAGCATTCCGCCCGGGCGGCGTTGCCGGAGCATTATAGAATATATTGGCTAAGATCGCGGTTCTGCGCAATATCGCCGACTTTCTCCCGGACATATTCCGGCGTGATCGCGAAATGCTCCAGGTTGAGCTCCGGCGCCTCGAACGACAAATCTTCGAGCAGCTTCTCCAAGATCGTGTGAAGCCGCCGGGCGCCGATATTTTCGGTCCGCTGGTTCACGTCGGCCGCGATTTGCGCCAGTTCGCGGATCGCTTCTTCCGTAAATTCGATGTGAATTCCTTCCGTTTCGAGCAGCGCGGCATATTGCTTGGTCAGCGCGTTCTTCGGCTCGGTCAGGATCTTCACGAAGTCGTCCAGCGAAAGGCTGGACAGTTCCACCCGGATCGGAAATCTGCCCTGCAGCTCAGGGATGAGATCCGCCGGTTTGGCGATATGGAAAGCCCCTGCGGCGATAAAAAGCACGTGGTCGGTCTTCACCGGACCGTACTTCGTCATGACGGTCGAACCTTCGACGATCGGCAGAATGTCGCGCTGCACGCCTTCGCGGGACACGTCGGGGCCCGTACCGCGGCTGGGGCTTGCGATCTTGTCGATTTCGTCGATGAAAATGATGCCGGATTGTTCGGCTCGGCGCGTCGATTCCGCGATGACGTCGTCCATGTCGATCAGCTTGTTCGCTTCTTCCTGGATGAGCACCTTGCGCGCTTCCTTGATCGGAAGCTTGCGTTTCTTCACCCGCTTCGGCAGCAGATGGCCGAACAGTTCCTGCATGTTCATGCCGAACGTCTCCATCCCCTGCCCGGGCAGCATGTCGAGCATGTTGGGGCCCGCGTCCTCCACCTCGATCTCGACCAGTTCGTTTTCCAGCTCGCCCGCAGCCAGCCGCTCGCGCACCACCCTCCTGCGCTCGGCAATGGCCGAATCCAGCTCGGGCTCTTCCTGCGTCGTGCCTCCCTGCTGGCCGAACAACATCTCGAGCGGATTGCGGTTGCTCTTCGGTTTCTGCCCGCTCGGCACAAGCAGCTGAACGAGCCGTTCGTTCGCCTGACGCTCCGCCTTGTCCCGCACCTGTTCCGTCCGCTCGGCCTTGACCATCCGGATCGCCGTCTCCACGAGATCGCGCACCATCGACTCCACGTCGCGTCCCACGTAGCCGACTTCCGTAAACTTCGTCGCTTCCACCTTGACGAACGGCGCGCCGACCAGCTTCGCCAGTCTCCGGGCGATCTCCGTCTTGCCGACTCCCGTCGGACCGATCATCAGAATATTCTTCGGCACGATCTCATCCCGCAGCGACTCATCCAGTTTGCTGCGGCGGTAACGATTGCGCAGCGCAACCGCAACGGCGCGCTTGGCGGCTTTCTGCCCCACGATGTACTTGTCGAGTTCCGCGACAATCTGACGCGGTGTGAGCGCTTCGC
Organism: Thermobacillus xylanilyticus; assembly: GCF_907165215.1. Taxonomy (GTDB): domain Bacteria; phylum Bacillota; class Bacilli; order Paenibacillales; family Paenibacillaceae; genus Thermobacillus; species Thermobacillus xylanilyticus. The sequence goes on from NZ_CAJRAY010000006.1 coordinate 85,181, forward strand.
TGCTCATCTGGTTCCCTCCGATCGCCTGCCGCTTGACCGGCAAGGAATTAGATTTCTTCAAGGATGATCTGCCGGTTCGTATAAACGCAAATATCGGCGGCCGTCTCCAGCGCCGCCCTGGCCATCTCGCCCGCCGTAAGGCCCGGCGCATGCCGCTTCAGGGCGCGCGCAGCCGCCAGCGCGAATCCGCCGCCGGAACCGATCGCCAGAATGCCGTCGTCCGGCTCGATGATCTCGCCGCTTCCGGACAGCAAGAGCAGTCCGGAAGCATCCATGACGATCATCATCGCTTCCAGCCGCCTGAGCACCCGGTCGGACCGCCAATCCTTCGTCATCTCGACGGCGGCGCGCTGAAGGTTGCCCTGATGTTCCTCGAGCTTGCCTTCAAACTTCTCGAACAGGGTGATCGCATCCGCCACCGCGCCGGCGAATCCGGCGACAACCTGCCCGCGGTACAGCCGACGCACCTTCTTCGCCGTATGTTTCATCACCATGTTGCTGCCGAACGTCACCTGGCCGTCGCCGGCGATGGCGCCGCGGCCTTCATGGCGCACGGCGCAGATTGTGGTGGCGTGGAACGTCGTATCCATCGCGTCTCACTCCTTTCGCTGTCTCTTGCAGCGGATAATGCCATCGTCAGGCCAGCGTGCGCTTGAACGCCTCCAGCGTTTCAAGCGCGCGCCGGGCAATCGCTTCGTTCTTCTCCTTCTTCCCCCGGATGCGTTCCGCAAGCGGCGGGAACAGCCCGAAATTGGCGTTCATCGGCTGAAAATTACTGAAATCGGCGGTCGTGATGTAATGTGCCATGCTGCCGTGCGCCGTCTCCTGCGGCGGCACGACCGGATCGAGTCCGCGCGCGAGCCGGCCCGCGTTGATGCCGGCCAGCAGCCCCGAAGCGGCGGATTCGACGTAGCCTTCAACACCGGTCATCTGACCGGCAAACAGCAGCGTCTCCCTGCCCTTGAACTGGTACGTGGGCTTCAGCAGCTTCGGCGAGTTGATGAACGTGTTGCGGTGCATGACGCCGTAACGGACGAATTCCGCCTGCTCGAGCCCCGGAATCATGCCGAACACCCGCTTCTGTTCGCCCCACTTGAGGTGGGTCTGGAAGCCGACAAGGTTGTACAGCGTGCCGGCCGCATTGTCCTGCCGAAGCTGCACGACGGCGTAGGGCAATTTCCCCGTTCGGGGGTCGGGAAGGCCGACCGGCTTCAGCGGTCCGAACAGCAGCGTCTGGCGGCCGCGCGCGGCCATCACTTCGATCGGCATGCAGCCTTCGAAATAGATCTCCTTCTCAAATTCCTTCAGCTCCGCCTTCTCCGCCGTCACCAGCGCGTCGTAGAAGGCGTTGAACTGCTCCTCCGTCATCGGGCAGTTCAGGTATGCGGCTTCCCCTTTGCCGTACCGGGACGCCATGTACACTTTCTCCATGTCGATCGAGTCCCGTTCGACGATCGGGGCGGCCGCGTCGTAGAAGTAGAAGTACTCTTCGCCGAGCAGCTCCCGGATGCGCTCCGAGAGCGCCGGAGACGTGAGCGGACCGGTGGCGACGACAACGATGCCCTCAGCCGGAATCTCCGTCACCTCTTCGTTCCGCACCTCGATCAGCGGATGGTTCCGAATGCTGTCGGTCACCGCTGCCGAGAAGCCGTCCCGGTCGACGGCCAGCGCGCCTCCCGCCGGTACGGCATGGGCGTCGGCCGAACGGAGAATGAGCGATCCGAGCCGGCGCATCTCTTCCTTCAGCACGCCGACCGCGTTTGTCAGCCCGTTCGCGCGCAGACTGTTGCTGCATACCAGCTCTGCAAATTTGTCCGTGTGATGCGCGGGCGTGCTTTTGGCCGGCCGCATCTCATAGAGGGTGACCGGCACGCCCTGGGAAGCGATCTGCCAGGCGGCTTCGCTTCCCGCAAGTCCCGCGCCGATCACGGTCACATGTTTGCTCCCCACTGTCGCTATGCTCCTTTCACAGACGCCGGACAGGACAGCGGCATCGGGCATTGCCCGATGCCGGCTAGGCTTGTTCCTGTTCTTCCGGCATCTCCTCGCTGTGGCCGCATTCCGGGCACAGCAGCTTGCCGCCGGAGCGGCTGCGTTTTTCGACCAGCCGGCTTTCGCATACGGGACACGATTTGTCCGACGGACGGTCCCACGACACGTAGTCGCAGCCGGGGTACTTGTCGCAGCCGTAGAAAATTCGGCCTTTCTTGCTTCGCCGCTCGATGATTCGGCCTTCCCCGCACTTCGGGCAGGAGACGCCGATATCTTTCAGAATCGGCTTGGTGTTCCGGCATTCCGGGAAGCCGGAGCAGGCGAGAAACTTGCCGAACCTGCCCATCTTGTAAACCATCGGCCGGCCGCATTTGTCGCAAGTCTCGTCCGATACTTCTTCCTGCAGCTCCACTTCCCGCATTTCGTCTTCGGCGATCTTCAGCCGCTTCGAGAACGGTTCGTAGAACTCGTTCAGCACCTCGACCCAGTCTTTCTTGCCTTCCTCGACATGGTCGAGATCATCTTCCATGTGGGCGGTGAACTCGACGTTCAGAATTTCGGGGAAAAACTCCTCCATCAGCTGGTTGACGAGCAGGCCGAGTTCGGTCGGAACGAATTTCTTGTCCTCGATCGCGACGTAGCCGCGCTTGTGGATCGTCTCCAGCGTCGGCGCATACGTGCTCGGCCGCCCGATGCCGAGTTCTTCAAGCGCCCGGACGAGACGGGCTTCCGTATAACGCGGCGGCGGCGACGTAAAATGCTGCTTCGGCTCAATGGCCGTGCGCTCGACGGTCATGCCTTCCCGCAGCGGCGGCAGCAGATTTTCCTCGTCGGAGGGGCCGTCGTCGCTCCCTTCCACGTACACCTTCATGAAACCCGGAAACTTGATCTTCGAACCTGTCGCCCGGAACGTCGCGCGTCCCGCCTTGATGTCGACCGTCATCGTGTCGAGCACGGCGGAGCTCATCTGGCTGGCGGTGAATCGTTCCCAGACCAGCTTGTAGAGGCGGTACTGGTCTTTCGTCAGATAAGGCTTCACCGTTTCCGGATCGCGATGGATCGACGTCGGCCGGATCGCTTCGTGGGCATCCTGCGCGTTCGAATTTCTCTTCGCGTAGACACGGAACTGTTCCGGTGCATATTCCGCGCCGAATTTCTCCACAATGTAGGCTTTCGCTTCTTCCTGGGCGACAGGGGAAATGCGGGTCGAGTCGGTGCGCATGTACGTGATCAGACCGACCGATCCTTCCCTGCCGATGTCGACGCCTTCGTAGAGCTGCTGGGCGATCGACATCGTCTTCGCCGCGCGGAAGCCGAGTTTGCGCGCCGCTTCCTGCTGCAGCGTGCTCGTAATGAACGGAGGCGCCGGATTGCGGAGCCGTTCGCGCTCTTTCACCTCGGAGACGACGAACGGCTGGCCTTCGATCGCGGCCAGCACCTGCTGCACTTCCTGTTCGTTCGGCAGCTCCTTCTTCTCGTTATCCAGCGCGTGGAATTTCGCTTCGAACGGCAGATTGTCCTGGACCAGCCGCGCGGTGATCGTCCAATACTCTTCCGGCACGAACGCATTGATCTCGTTCTCCCGGTCGATGATCAGCTTGACCGCGACCGACTGGACGCGCCCCGCGGACAGGCCTTTCTTCACTTTCTTCCATAATAATGGACTGATCTTGTAGCCGACGAGCCGGTCGAGGATGCGCCGGGCCTGCTGGGCGTTGACCAGGTCCATGTTGATCGGACGCGGCGACTTGAACGCATCCTTGACCGCCTGTTTCGTGATCTCGTTGAACACGACGCGGCAGGCTTCCCCCTGGTCCAGTTCGAGATAATGGGCGAGATGCCAGGCGATCGCTTCGCCCTCGCGGTCGGGGTCCGCCGCAAGATACACTTTCTTCACTTTCTTGCTCGCGTCTTTCAGCTCTTTCAGCACGCTGCCCTTGCCGCGGATCGTGATGTATTTCGGCTGGAAGCCGTTTTCGATCTCGACGCCGGTCTGGCTTTTGGGCAGGTCGCGGATGTGGCCCATTGACGCTTTCACGATATATTTGCTGCCGAGATATTTGCTGATTGTCTTCGCCTTCGCCGGCGATTCGACAATGACAAGCGAATCAGCCATAGATCAGCCTCTCCTCTGCGGGTTCAGATTCCGATCTCATCGGACGCTGTACAGGGAACCCGGATGCTGCTCGATTTTGCGTTTTAATGTTAAATTTATCAGAAGAGCATGTAAATGTCCAAACGGAATGCCGGTGAGCTCCGCCAGTTCGTCGGATGTCTTCGGCCCTTCCTGCAGAAGCTGCACGATGCGGCGCTCCTCCTCCGTCATGCCTTCCTCCGCTTGGCGCGCCGCTTCAAGCACCCTGCGCCGGCTCTCGAGGCCGGCCTCGGAGAGCCACAGATCGGCCATCACATCTTCCGGACCCGTGAGCAACTTGGCCTTCTCGCTCTTGATCAGCATGTTCGTGCCCTTGCTCTTCGGCGAGCCGATCATGCCGGGAACGGCGAACAGCTCGCGGTCGAAATCCCTCGCCAGATCAGCCGTGATGAGCGAGCCGCTCCGTTCCGCCGCCTCGACGACGATCGTGCCCCGCGTCATGCCGGCGATGACCGCGTTGCGCGCCGGAAACAGGCCCGGATGGCCGGGCGTACCGAGAGGAAACGGCGAAACGAGAAGCCCCTGCTCGGCGATCCGCTGGTAGAGCGGCGCGTTCTGCGGCGGATAGATGGTGCCGATCGGCGTGCCGAGCACCGCGATCGTGCTGCCGGAGCCGCGCAGCGCGGCTTCGTGGGCGCAGGCGTCGATGCCGCGGGCGAGTCCGCTGACGATCGTGATGCCGACGTCGGACAGCCGCTCGGCGAGCATCCGCGCCGTCTGCCGGCCGTATGCGGTCGGGAGGCGCGTGCCGACGACCGCGTAGGCCGGATAATTCAGCAATTCCTTGCGCCCCTGCACGTAGAGGACGGCGGGCGGATTCCTCAATTGGCGCAGCAACTCGGGATAATCCTCATCCTCGACGGTCACCCATTCCACGCCCATGCCGGCGTAAAGCCGCTTCCGCTCCTCCGTGAACGAACGCGACAGCGAGCGCCGGACGGCGTCCGCGCGCAGCGGGGGCAATCCGAATTCGATCCACTCTTCTTCCGAGTAATGCACGCAGGCCTCCAGGAGCTCCCGCTCCCGAAGCTCCCGGATCGTGGCGGGCCCCACACCCTCCGTCTCGTGAAGGGCAAGCAGAATGTCCCGCCGCGTCCAACCCTGACCCATGACATGACTCCTTTCCATGGGCCGCACGCATTCTCATCCTATTGTGCGTCACGCGGAAACAGAATGCAAGCGGCGCATCAAGATTTGGGTGATGGCAAAGCAAACAGCCTTCCCTTCTCCCGTACATGCGGGAGCCGGGAAGGCTGCCTGCCTTCCTGCGGTTTAAGCAAACCGCGGAACCGATAAATTGTACGCTGATCCGTTCAACCGCTTATTTGCGGGTGATGCACTTCTCGAGCAGTCCGCGCTCTTCGAGCACGGATACAAGCGTTGCGCCCATCTCGGCCGGCGTCGGCGCCACCTTGATGCCGCACGATTCGAGCTTCGCGATCTTTTCGGCTGCCGTGCCCTTGCCGCCGGAGATGATCGCGCCGGCATGGCCCATCCGCTTGCCCGGAGGCGCGGTTGCGCCGCCGATGAAGCCGACAACCGGCTTCGTCATGTTCGCCTTGATCCACTCGGCCGCCTCTTCTTCGGCCGTGCCGCCGATTTCGCCGATCATGATGACCGCGTACGTGTCGGGGTCTTCGTTGAACATCTTCAGAATGTCGATAAATTCCGATCCTTTGACCGGGTCGCCGCCGATGCCGACGGCCGTCGATTGCCCGATGCCGCGCGTCGTCAACTGATGCACCGCTTCATACGTCAGCGTGCCGCTGCGCGATACGACGCCGACATGGCCTTTCGTATGGATATAGCCCGGCATGATGCCGATCTTGCACGCGTCGGGCGTGATGACGCCCGGGCAGTTCGGTCCGATGAGGCGCGTCTTCTTGCCTTCCATGTAGCGCTTCACCTTGACCATGTCCAGGACCGGGATGCCTTCCGTAATGCAGATGACGAGCTCCAGCTCCGCGTCGACCGCTTCCATGATCGCGTCGGCCGCGAACGCCGGCGGAACGTAGATGACCGAAGCGGTCGCACCGGTTAAGTCCACCGCCTCGCGCACCGTGTTGAACACCGGCAGCTTCGCAACGGTGCCGTTCTCGAGCTGGATCTCGACGGTCGTGCCGCCTTTGCCCGGCGACGTGCCGCCGACCATCTGCGTGCCGTAGTCAAGCGCGCCTTTCGCGTGGAAGAGCGCCGTCTTGCCGGTAATGCCCTGGGTGATGACTTTCGTATTCTTGTCCACCAGAATGCTCATCGAAGGTTCACTTCCTCTATCGTAATGGATCGGTAGGCCTTTACTTTACAAGTTCGACGATTTTCTGAGCCCCGTCGGCCATCGAGTCGGCGGCCGTGATGTTCAGGCCGGACTCGTTCAGCAGCTTCTTGCCGAGCTCGACGTTCGTGCCTTCCAGCCGCACGACGAGCGGACGGTCGAGGCCGAGTTCGCGCGCCGCGGCGATGACGCCTTCCGCAATGACGTCGCAGCGCATGATGCCGCCGAAAATGTTGACGAAAATGCCCTTGACCTTCGGGTCGGACAGAATGATCTTGAACGCTTCCGTCACTTTCTCCTTCGATGCGCCGCCGCCCACGTCAAGGAAGTTGGCCGGCTCGCCGCCGTAATACTTGATGATGTCCATCGTCGCCATCGCGAGGCCGGCGCCGTTCACCATGCATCCGATGTTGCCGTCGAGGGCGATGTAGCTCAGATCGAATTTGGACGCCTGGATCTCCTTCTCGTCCTCTTCGTCGAGGTCCCGCAGCGCGACGATATCCGGATGGCGGTACAGCGCATTGGAGTCAAAGTTGAGCTTCGCGTCCAGCGCAAGGATGTTGCCGTCGCCGGTGACGACGAGCGGGTTGATCTCGGCGATCGAGCAGTCCTTGTCGACGAACGCGTTGTACAGCGCCGTCATGAACTGGACCGCCTTGCCGACGAGCTCGTTCGGAATGTTGATGTTGAACGCCAGACGGCGCGCCTGGAACGGCTGCAGGCCGACGACCGGGTCGATCACTTCCTTGAAAATCTTCTCCGGCGTGCGCGCGGCGACTTCCTCGATCTCCGTGCCGCCTTCTTCGGACGCCATCATGACGACGCGGCCGGTCGAGCGGTCGACGACGACGCCGACGTAGTATTCCTTCTTGATGTCGCAGCCCTGCTCGATGAGCAGCCGCTTCACTTCTTTGCCCTCCGGCCCGGTCTGATGCGTGACGAGCACTTTGCCGAGCAGTTCCGACGCATACTGGCGAACTTCGTCAAGCGACTTCGCCACTTTGACGCCGCCCGCTTTGCCGCGGCCGCCCGCATGGATCTGCGCTTTCACGACGACGACGGACGTGCCGAGCTCCTTGGCGGCCTCGACGGCTTCGTCGACCGTGAACGCCACGCGGCCTTCCGGCACGGATACGCCGTACTGCTTCAAGACTTCCTTGCCCTGATACTCGTGAATGTTCATGCCGATATCCTCCCTCAAGCGTCAGCGGCAGCGCTTACGGTCCGGATGATCCGGGGGCCTGTGCGCCGCAGCCGAAATACAAGTCACAGTATGTACACAAACAACCCTATTGTATCACGAATTCGCCACGGTTGCCTTATTTTTGTCGGAGCGAACGAACACTTTTTGCTATCGGAATGATCTCATTGCGCGAACAAAAGGGAAAGCGGATTTGACACGAAAGCGCCGCAGATGAAAAGTAACCGCCGCATGTTCGCATGTTACAATCGGTGAGAGAACCGGATTCTTCCGGAGGCCATGCGATGAAATTTTTGTCGATCATCTTGACGGCTGTTCTGGGACTCGCCGTCTTGCCGGGCGGATGCGCGGACTCGCAATCGGAAGTACCGGCGGCTTCCGCCGTTTCGGATTACGGTGCGGCGGCGAGGGTGATGACCCGAAACCTGAAAGAAGAAATGTACTTCGTCGATTTGATTGTAAGGGGCACCGTGCTGGAGGTCCGGGAACCATTCACGCGGATTATCGGTGATGTTACCCCGTCCGTGATCGAGGTGGAAGAAGTCATTCACGGCGATTTGGATCAGAAAGCGGTCACGCTGTATCAGCACGGAACGCCGAAAACCGACAAGGACGGCGTCCTGGTGTCGCCCGGGGAAGAAGTGATTCTGCTGCTGATTGAAACGACCGAAGATTTTTATTGGCCGTACGACCCCGGAGCGGGCGTCTGGAAGGTGAAAGACGGCCGCGTGCAATCCGGTCCTTATCGCATGTACGGCACGGTGGAGCCTCATATGTTCGACAGCCTTCAAAACATGAAAGCCGACAAATTCGTCAAAAAAATCCGGAAAGCCGCCGAGAACAAGAAGAAGCCGGAAGGCTTGATGCGGCGGGCGGATTGACAAGACTGCGCGCATCCGCTAAATTTGGAATCGCATGAAATGAATGTGAACACGGAGCGTAAGGAAGCACCTTCATCCGGAGATGGGGGTGCTTTTTTGCATGTATGCGAACGTATGCTGCGCGTCCGTCCAGGGAGTGGAGGCGCTCTGGATCGACGTCGAGACCGATATTTCGCCCGGCCTGCCGCAGGTGAACGTCGTCGGACTGCCGGATCCCGCCGTCCGCGAATCGGTGGAGCGGGTGCGCGCCGCCGTGAAGAACTGCGGCTTTCAGTTCCCGCTGCAGCGCATCACCGTCAATCTCGCGCCGGCCGATCAGCGCAAGGAAGGGACGGCGTTCGATCTTGCGATCGCCGCCGGCATTCTGATCGTCAGCGGCCAGCTGGACGGCGGCCCCTTCGCCGGCACGCTCGTCATCGGCGAGCTGGCGCTGTCAGGCGAGGTGCGGCCCGTTCCCGGCGTGCTGCCGATGGTGGAGCAGGCGAAGCGGCGCGGCATCCGGCGGGTGCTGCTGCCCGCGGGCAACGCGGCCGAAGCCGCGCTGATCGGCGGCATGGACTTGTACGCCGTCACGCACCTGTCGCAGCTCGCAGGCAAAGATTGGGATGCGCTGCGATTCGCCGCTGAGCGACCCGGCCTTGGGCAGATGCGTGCGAACGGCGCCGACGATCCGCTGCAGGCGGATCTCGACTTCGCCGACGTGATCGGCCAGCCGACGGCGAAGCGGGCGGTGCTGACCGCCGCGGCCGGGCGGCACAATCTGCTGCTGTCCGGACCGCCCGGGACGGGCAAGACGATGCTCGTGAGGCGTCTGCCCGGCATCCTGCCCCCGCTGACGGAAGAAGAAGCGCTGAACGTCACGAAAATCTACAGCGCGGCCGGAAAGCTCGGCACCGGCAACGTGTCGCTCATCCGCAGCCGGCCGTTCCGCTCGCCCCATCATACGATTTCGGCCGGCGGGCTCATCGGCGGCGGCTCCGTGCCGAGGCCCGGCGAAGTGACGCTGGCGCACGAGGGCGTCCTGTTCCTCGACGAATTGCCCGAGTTCTCGCGCCAGGCGCTCGAAGCGCTGCGCCAGCCGCTGGAGGACCGCGAGGTGACGATCGCCCGGTCCCGGGCGGTGTTCCGGTTCCCGGCCCGCTTCATGCTGGCCGCCTCGATGAATCCGTGTCCGTGCGGGTTCCATCTGCACGAGACGGAGGACCAGCGTTGCACATGCTCGACGGGGCGCATCGCGGCCTACCGCTCCCGGCTGTCCGGGCCGCTGCTCGACCGGATCGATCTGCAGGTCGAAGTGCCCCGGCCGGTGCTGCATGCCGCCAAGCCCGACGGCTGGACGACCGCGAAGATGCGCGAGTTCGTCATGGTTGCCGCGGAGCGGCAGCAGTCGCGCGCCTCGGCAACCGGCGTCAGGTGGAACTGCGATCTGACCGGCCGCGCTCTGCGGGATGCGTGCAAGCTGCGGCCCGACGCCGCGAAATTGCTTGACTCCGCCTACCGCGCCCACGGCTTCAGCATGCGCGCCCACGAGCGCGTCCTCAAGCTTGCGCGGACGATCGCGGATCTGGACGAACAGGATGCCGTCGGCGCGGATCATGTCGCGGAGGCGATCCATTACCGTTTCCTCGACCGCAAGACAGACTCCTGAATATGCAATCGCCGCCGGCCCGCGTTCGGACCGGCGGCTACATGGCGCCCGGAATATGTTCGATGTCCATTTCCCCGTCTGATCCGACCGTGCAGGCGATGACGTCGAACCGGACCTGCGCGTGCTGCCGTCCCGTCTGCGCCAGATATACCTGGGCGACCGCGGCCAGTTTGCGCTGCTTGCGAATATCGACCGATTCGGCGGGCGTGCCGAACCGGCCGTGCGCCGCGCGCGTCCGGACTTCGACAATGACAATCGTCCCCTCGTCCTCCGCCACAATGTCCAGTTCGCCCAGCCGGCACCGCCAGTTGCGGTTCAGAAGGCGATAGCCCTTCGCCGCAAGATAGCGGGCGGCCGCTTCCTCTCCGCGCCTTCCGGTCGCTCTCCGCTTATCCATGCGCGGTTTCCCATTCCTTCATCCTGCGGTCGGCCCGGTAGACGAAGCTGAGCACTTCCGCGACAAGCGCATAGAGTTCGGGAGGAATCTCCTGGTCGATGTCGAGCTTGGACAACACTTCAATGAGCGAAGGTTCTTCCTGAACCGGAACGCCGTGTTCGCGCGCCAGTTCCAGAATGCGCTCCGCGACATGTCCCTGCCCCTTGGCGGCCACGACGGGAGCCGAATGTTCGGCCGGATTGTATTTCAGCGCCACCGCTTTGCGCAGCGGCTGCGGCGGATGGTCAGGCTTCTTCATGCGCGGTAGTCCACCCCTCTGTACGGCTTGCCGGCGTAAACCGCCGGGGTCGGAAGTGGCGCAGCCGCGGCGGATTCCTTCGCGGCGTTCCGGCTTGCCGTGTCCGGAAACGGCTTCACGCGCATCGACGCAAGCTGATATCCGGCACGGCCCAGCGCCTCCGCCGCCTCATCCCGCGCCGATTCCACCAGACGGCTCACGGCCGGGTGGTCGTTCCACAGGTTCAGGCTGACAAACCGGTCCACCACCTGCACGTCGACGACCGTGTCGCCGAGATGCTTCATCCTGAGGTCGAACAGCAGCCGGCAGTTGTCGGGATCGAGCTCCCCTTTCCGCCCGCGCCGCGACTGAATCGTGATCTGGGCCGTCGTGCCGCCGTCTTCCCCCTGGAACGGAATGAACAGCGTCATATGGGAGAACAGCGCGCCGTTCTTCTCCGGCGCAAGCAGCAGCTGCTGGCCGGTGATCTGCTGCACGAGCTGCTGCGCGGTTTCGCGCAGCGCGGCCGGCGCATCGTCGGTCGCCGCAAGCGACAGCAGCGCCTGCTTCAGCGTCTCGCCCGCGCCGCCGGCCGGGGCGGGCTGCTGCTCGGCGGTGTGCGGCAGGAATGGGACGGCGCCCCGCCCGATCTGCGGCGCCATCCGCTCCGCCGTGCCCGTCAGGCCGGCGCCCGGTCCGGGCCCGGCCGCCGCGTCCCGGCCGGCTGCCGCTGCGCCGGATGGCGCATCTCCTGCCGTCCGCGGCGCCGCATCCTGCCGCCCGCCGGCGGCTTCACCGCGCGCGCCGGTCAGCTGCGACAGCTGCTTCTCGTAATCGACGCCGAGCCATTTCAGCAGGCCGTGAATCCAGTTGCCGCTCTGCGGCGCGGCCGCTTGCTGCGTCTGCCCGGCGCCCGCTGCGGTCTGGGCGCCGCCTGCGGCTGCGCCTTGCGGCTGCGCGTCCACGGCCCGGGCGGACGCCTGCCGCGCGCCCCCTGCGGCGGGACCGGCGG
>NZ_CAJRAY010000007.1:0-328 GCF_907165215.1 Thermobacillus xylanilyticus
CCTAAATTCCATCAGCTTGATTCAACATTTCATTCGCATCCGGTTTTCAGGGTGCAAATTTTCCTGTATAATGGAATACACACCCCCTCATTCCCCGATAGCTCAGTCGGTAGAGCACTCGGCTGTTAACCGAGTTGTCACAGGTTCGAGTCCTGTTCGGGGAGCCACACGCTCTCATAGCTCAGTTGGTAGAGTGCATCCATGGTAAGGATGAGGTCACCGGTTCGATCCCGGTTGAGAGCTCCAGCTTTTTTTCTCCTTCTCTTTTGTGGCCCGTTGGTCAAGGGGTTAAGACACCTCCCTTTCACGGAGGTAACAGGGGTTCGAA
>NZ_CAJRAY010000007.1:713-18453 GCF_907165215.1 Thermobacillus xylanilyticus
CTTTTTTTTTGCTCCGCTGCACCCAAGCAGCGTTTTTGATGGGGATTAGCCAAGCGGTAAGGCAACGGACTTTGACTCCGTCATTCCTAGGTTCGAATCCTAGATCCCCAGCCACGTTATGAGCCATTAGCTCAGTTGGTAGAGCACCTGACTTTTAATCAGGGTGTCGTAGGTTCGAGTCCTACATGGCTCACCATCAGCCCGTGCGCGTATGGCGGAATTGGCAGACGCACTGGATTTAGGTTCCAGCGGGCAACCGTGGGGGTTCAAGTCCCTCTACGCGCACCATCTGCCTGCCGCCTGTGAGTGCGCATACCGATTGCAGATGTTCGTGACAAACCATTTGCAATCACCCTGAAAACCTGATATATTTGTTGTTGCCGCTTCGATGAAGTCATCGGAAATCACGGCAGCATAATCTGCGGACGTGGCTCAGCGGTAGAGCATCGCCTTGCCAAGGCGAGGGTCGCGGGTTCGATTCCCGTCGTCCGCTCCATTTCTTTATGTGCCCATAGCTCAGCCGGATAGAGCGTTTGACTACGAATCAAAAGGTCGGGAGTTCGAATCTCTCTGGGCACGCCACTTTTCCGCGGGTGTAGTTCAATGGTAGAACTCCAGCCTTCCAAGCTGGTAGCGTGGGTTCGATTCCCATCACCCGCTCCATAACAGCGCATATCGGAAACTCCTTACGGTTGGTAAGGAGTTTTTTCTATGCCCGGACTTCATCGGAAGCCCGTTTTGTTGTATGATGGAGAGAGTGAGTTTTTATACGGATGCTGCGCTTGCGGCGCAGTGCGCATGAACAGTCAGGAGGAAAGGTATGTCCGATCAAGCCGCAACCCAAACGGCTCAGAGCCGCCCCCAGGTCAGCAGCCTGCTGAGGCGGGATGTCCGCTATCTGGGCAATATCCTGGGTGAAGTGCTCGTGCACCAGGGCGGACAGCAGCTGCTCGAAGTCGTCGAACGCATCCGCGAGATGAGCAAGACACTCCGCGCGTCGTTCGACCCGAAGCTGCATGAGGAGTTCAAACAGCTCGTGGAATCGCTCAATCCGGAGATTCGGCATCAGGTGATCCGGGCGTTCGCGATTTATTTTCAGCTCGTCAATATTGCGGAACAGATTCACCGGATTCGGCGCAAGCGGGATTATGAGCGTTCGGCGGGCGCAGCCGTGCAGCCGGGCTCCATCGAGAGCGCAGTGAAGGATCTGAAGGAACGCGGCGTTCCGGTCGAGATCGTTCGGGAAATGATCAAAGGCATTTCGCTCGAGCTTGTCATGACCGCGCATCCGACCGAGGCGACAAGACGCGCCGTGCTCGACATTCACAAACGGATGGCCTGCGACGTGCTGGAACTGGACAATCCGACGCTGACGAACCGCGAGCGCGAGCGTCTGCGGGACAAACTGCTCAACGAAGTGCTGACCCTCTGGCAGACGGACGAGCTTCGCAGCCGCAAGCCGACCGTCCTCGACGAAGTGCAGAACGGGCTGTTCTATTTCGATCAGACGCTGTTCGATGTGCTGCCTGACGTCTATGAGGAGCTGGAGCGCTGCCTGGACAAATATTATCCGGGCGAACGCTGGCATGTGCCGACGTATCTCCGCTTCGGTTCGTGGATCGGCGGCGACCGGGACGGCAATCCGTCCTGCACGTCGGATGTAACGTGGGAGACGTTCAACCGGCATCGTCACCTTACGGTGTCGAAGTACCGCGCGGAACTGCGCAAGCTGATGTCGTTGCTCAGCTTCAGCACGAGCATCGTGAAGGTGTCGGAAGAGCTGATCGAGTCGATCCGCCGGGATTGCGAGGCGATCGGAGATCTGGCGAACCTGGACCGGTGGCGCAACGACAAGGAGCCGTACCGGATCAAGATCGGCTATATGCTGCAGAAGCTGGCGAACATGAAGCGCGAAGAGCTGAAAGGCACGCCGGCCCGCTACAACAGCGCCGAGGAACTGAAGCAGGATCTGAAGATCATCGACCGGAGCCTGCGCTACCATTTCGCCGATTATGTCGCCGATACCCATATCCGCAAGCTGATCCGCCAGGTGGAACTCTTCGGTTTCCATCTGACGACGCTCGATATTCGCCAGCACAGCAAGGAGCATGAGAATGCGATTGCGGAGATTCTGGCGAAAATGAAGATAACGCCGGATTATGCGGCACTGGATGAAGAAGAGAAAATCCGGCTGCTGGATCAGCTGCTGAACGATCCGCGGCCGCTGACGTCGCCGCATATCGAGTATTCGGATTCAACCCGCGAATGTCTGAACGTCTTCCACACCGTCTACCGCGCGCAGCAGGAATTCGGCGTGGACTGTGTGCGCAGCTACCTGATCAGCATGACGCAGGGCGCGAGCGACATGCTTGAAGTGCTGCTGTTCGCCAAGGAAGTCGGCCTGTTCCGCCGGGACGAGGACGGCAAGGTCGTCTGCACGCTGCAGCCGGTGCCGCTGTTCGAGACGATCGACGACCTGCATGCCGCGCCGGGGATCATGCAGCGCGTCTTCGATCTGCCGATTTACCGCGCATCCGTCGAAGCGATGGGGCAGCTGCAGGAAATCATGCTCGGCTACTCCGACAGCAACAAGGATGGCGGCGTCGTGACGGCGAACTGGGAGCTGCGCGTCGCGCTGAACGAGATCACGGAGACGGGCAATCGCTACGGCGTGAAGCTGAAATTCTTCCACGGCCGGGGCGGCGCGCTCGGACGCGGCGGCATGCCGCTCAATTACAGCATTCTCGCGCAACCGCCGCATACGATCGGCGGAGGCATCAAGATTACGGAGCAGGGCGAGGTGCTTTCGTCCCGCTACGCGATGCAAGGCATCGCCTACCGCAGCCTCGAGCAGGCGACCAGCGCGCTGATCACTGCGGCCCGGCTCGCGAAGTATCCCGAGCAGAACAGCGACAAGAACGCGGAGTACGAATCGATCGCGAAGGAACTGTCGGAACGGGCGATGAAGAAGTATCAGGATCTCATTTTCCGCGATCCGGACTTCCTGACGTTCTTCAAGGAGTCGACCCCGCTGAACGAGATCGGCGAGCTGAACATCGGTTCACGGCCTTCGAAGCGGAAGAACAGCGACCGTTTCGAAGATTTGCGCGCCATTCCGTGGGTGTTCGCCTGGACGCAGAGCCGTTTCCTGCTGCCGGCCTGGTATGCCGCGGGCACGGCGATGGCGGAGTATGTCGGCGGCGACGAGGCGAAGCTGGATAAGCTGCGCCGCGCCTATGTGGAGTTTCCGTTCTTCCGCACGCTGATCGACAACCTGCAGATGGCGCTGGCCAAGGCCGACATGCATATTGCCAAAGAGTATGCCGGCATGATCAAGGATCCGGCCATTCGGGACCGCATCTTCGGCATGATTGAACGGGAATACGAGCTGACGACCGAGATGATCCTGCGCGTGACGGGCCAGAAGGAAATTCTGGACAACGTGCCGATCATTCAGGAATCGATCCGGCTGCGCAATCCATACGTCGATCCGCTCAGCTATCTTCAAGTGCAGCTGCTCACCGAACTGCGCGCGCTCCGCGCACGCGGGGAGGATGACGCGAATCTGCTGCGCGAGGTGCTGCTGACGATCAACGGCATTGCGGCCGGTCTCCGGAATACGGGCTGATGCGGCCCGCATGCGGCTGTAACGGGAATGCCGGTTGGAAGGCAGGGAACAAGGAATCGTGATACCGATCGAAGCGCGCCTGGCGCGCAAGGCGCTGAAGGGCGATCAGCAGGCGTTCGCCGAGATCGTCGGACTTTATCAGGATAAGCTGTATCATATGGCCTTCCGGATGCTGGGCAGCCGCCAGGAGGCGGAGGACGTCGTGCAGGAGGCGTTCCTGCGCGTCTACCGCAATCTGGACCGGTACGACGAAGGGATGAAGTTCTCCACATGGATCTACCGGATTGCGACGAACCTGTGCATCGACCGGCTGCGGAAGCGTAAGGCGACCTACTCGCTTGACGCGGAATCCACCGAACACGAAGGACTGGACGGTTACGCGGTCATCCCGAGCGACGATCGCACGCCGGAAAGTGAAATGCTGCTGTCGGAGACGCAGCGGATCGTCCGCCAGGCGATCGATACATTGCCGGCGAAATACAAGTCCGTCATGGTGCTCCGTTATTTGCACGACTTGTCGCTGCAGGAGATCGGCGAAGTGCTCGACATGCCGGTGACGACGGTGAAAACGCGGGTGCATCGGGGAAGGGAGTATCTGCGGAAGAAGCTGGAGCGCAAACTGTGAGCGGGGCGAAATTTCCGCGGGATGAATTTTGAAACCTTGCCCTGATCGATACGTATTGTATAGAACAATTATGCAAACATGCGTTGAACTCAGAAGGAAGGGACTGGCCATGAATTGCGCACAAGCCTCCAGACTCATGCACGAGTATTTTGATGGCGATCTGGCGCATGAGGATGCGTCCGAGCTGAAGGCGCATCTGGGCGGCTGTCCGGAATGTCGGGAACGATTCAACGATTATGAGCGGACCGAAGGATTTCTGCATATGGCGCTTGCCGCGCCCGTCGGGCGTACCGAAGCCGATCGGGCGGCCTTGACGGACCGCATCCTGAAGAGCGTTCCCGGGCGTCGCAGCAGACGTCTCGCACGGTGGCTGCGGCAATACCCGGGCGTTACGGTGGCGGCCATGCTCGGCCTCGTCCTGCTGGCCAGCTTCATCGCTTCGTGGGAACAAGACCAGGAGCTGGTCGTCAGAGGCAGCGATCTGTCGCAGATCGTCATCGAAGGGAACAAGGTGGTCGTGCCGGAAGGCGCGCGGGTCGACGGGGATTTGATCATCGAGAACGGCGAGGCGGTCGTAGTCGGCGAGATACGCGGGAATTTGACGGTGATCGACGGGTCGGTCAACATGGCTTCGACGGCGAAGGTGATCGGCGAAGCGCGGGAGATCAATCAGGCGCTCGACTGGATCTGGTACAAGCTGAGAAGCACGGTTATCGATCTTGCTTCATGACTCTGGAAACGCCCTCCATCGCCGGAGGGCACTTTTTTTTTGACAAGTTGGAGGATTTGCGTTACGTTATCTAGAAATCCTATAAGTTAAAGCAGACGATTGGAGCGGGCCTGTGTACGGTCGTAGGGGGCGGATCCGTGAGTTATTTTCAGGACATGACATGGAACGATTGGATCAAGGATATCATCGACATTGCCATCGTCAGCTTTATCATCTACCAGCTCATCATGATCGTACGCGGCACGCGGGCTGTCCAACTGCTGAAGGGGATTCTCGTCCTCGTCGCAACGTGGGCCGTCAGCACCTGGTTCAATCTGTACACGCTGAAATGGCTCATGAATCAGATGTTCACGTTCGGGGTCGTCTCCGTGCTGATCATTTTCCAGCCGGAGCTGCGCCGGGCGCTTGAACAGCTGGGCCGGGGCAAGATTTTCGCGCGGTCGACGCTGGTTAACCGCGATGTGACGGATCAAATCGGCGAAGTAATTAAGGCCGTTAATTATTTGGCACGTCGAAAGATCGGGGCGTTAATCGTCTTCGAACGGGAAACGGGGCTGATCGAGTACACCGAGTCCGGCACGATGCTGGAGGCGCGGATCAGTTCCGAGCTGCTGATCAACCTGTTTACGCCGAACACGCCGCTGCATGACGGCGCCGTCGTCATCCGGGGCAGCCAGGTGGCGGCCGCGGGCTGTTACCTGCCGCTGTCGGAGAACCCGTTCATCAGCAAGGAACTCGGCACCCGTCACCGCGCCGCGATCGGGCTGACGGAAGTGACCGACGCGGTGGCGATCATCGTCTCGGAGGAGACGGGGCAGGTTTCGCTGTCGGTCGGAGGCATGATCGTGCGCGACATCAATGAGGAGTCGCTGATATCCAAGCTGTTCCAGGAGCTCACGCCGCATCAGGCGGTGGAGAAACGCCGTTCGAAGTTCGCCTTCTGGAACCGGAAGGAGGATTCCTCGAATGGATAAATGGCTCAGCAACCCGACAGTACTCAAGATCCTCTCGGTCGTGATCGGCATCCTGCTGTTCGCCGTCGTTCATTTCGATCCGGAGTCGCCGCCGAATCAGGTGGCGTCCACGATCGACACCCGCGAATTCACGGCGGTGAAAGTCGGCACGCGCGGTCTCGATCCGGAGACGCAATATCTGCGTTCGATCGAGCCAAGCACGGTGCAGCTGCTCGTCGAAGGGCGGCTCGCCGACCTGATGTCGGCCGTACCCGATGTATGGGTGGATGTGTCCGGTCTCGGCGAAGGCGTGCACGATCTCGTCGTCCGGTATGACCTTCCGGGCCGCGTCCAGCTTCGCTCGATTTCGCCGACGCGGGTCAAGGTGGACATCGTGCCGGTGCAGACGAAGGAATTTGAAGCGGTTATCCGGACGGAAGGAACGCCCGCGAACGGCTACAAGGTCGCGGAACCGATCGTGAAGCCGAACAACCGGGTGTTCGTGCAGATGCCGAAGGATCAGCTGAACACCGTCGCCTATGTCGGCGCGGTGATCAATGTCGAAGGCGTCGAATCGAATGTGGTTGAACAGAAGGTGCGGCTTGCCGCATACGATGAGAACGGCAACGAGATCGAAGGGGCCGTGCTTACCCCGAACGTGGTCGAAGTGGAAGTGCCGATCACGAAGCCGTACAAGAAGCTGCCGCTTGAAATCCGCTTCACCGGACGGCTGCCGATCGGCATGAGCATCG
The DNA here is from genome assembly GCF_907165215.1 of Thermobacillus xylanilyticus. Taxonomy (GTDB): domain Bacteria; phylum Bacillota; class Bacilli; order Paenibacillales; family Paenibacillaceae; genus Thermobacillus; species Thermobacillus xylanilyticus. The sequence continues at coordinate 7,402 of NZ_CAJRAY010000007.1, forward strand.
CCTCGTTCAAGCCGTCGACGGACACGGTCACGGTCTACGGGCCGCAGGAGACGCTTGACAAGATGGAATATTTCGACGGCGTGACGCTCAATCTGTCGACGGTTCAGCGCTCGGGCACGGTCACGCTCGATCTCGATCCGGGCCGCGATCTGGCGCAGATCGAACCGAAACAGATCGAAATCGCGATTGAGCTCGAACCGTCCGAGACGATCACGCTGCCGCAGATCGCCATCACGACGGCCGGCCTTGCCGAAGGCATGAAGGCGCGGATCCTGGAGCCGGAGGGAGGCACCGTCGATCTGAACGTGACGGGAGCGCCGAGCGTGCTGGCCGATCTGACGGCGAAGGACGTGCAGGTGATCGCCGACCTGAACGGGCTGCCGACGGGAAAGCACACGATCGTGCTCGACGTGCATTTGCCGCAGTTCGTCACGCAGTCGTATCCGCAGCAGCTCCGGGCGACCGTGGAGATCACAGACGGCACGGAGGAAGACGCGGCCGGCGAATCCCGTTAGTCCGGGGTTCAAGGATCGGGCGTTGCATGTTCGGCGAAGATGGTCCGAACGAAGGGATGGCCCGACCGGCGCCCCGCGGTTTGAAGCATGACAGGGAGAAGGAGACAGGGACGAATTCATGGGGAAATATTTTGGAACGGACGGCGTGCGCGGCGTCGCGAATCGCGAGCTGACGCCCGAACTCGCGTACAAGATCGGCCGCTGCGGCGGCTATGTGCTGGCGGGCAAGGCGGATAAGCCGAAGGTTGTCATCGGCATGGACACGCGCATCTCGGGGCCGTTGCTCGAGGCGGCGCTGACCGCCGGGCTCCTCTCGATCGGCGCGGACGTCATCCGGCTGGGCGTCGTGACGACGCCGGCCGTCGCCTGGCTGACGAGGCTGCTCGGCGCCGATGCGGGCGTCATGATTTCGGCGTCGCACAATCCGGTGGCGGACAACGGAATCAAGTTCTTCGGCGCGGATGGCTACAAGCTCTCCGACGAGACGGAGCTCGAGATCGAGCGGCTGCTCGACGCCGAGCGGGATGAGCTGCCCCGCCCGGAAGGCGGCGGCATCGGCACCGTCACGACGGACGATGAGGCGAAGTACCGCTATCTCGAATATTTGAAGACGACGGTGAAACATTCGTTCAAGGGGCTGCGCATCGTCATGGACTGCGCGCACGGCGCGGCCTACGAGCTGGCGCCGCGCATTTTCCGCGAGCTGGGCGCCGAAGTGATCACGGTCGGCGCTTCGCCTGACGGGCTGAACATCAACGACGGCGTCGGATCGACGCATCCGGAGCATCTGATCGCCCAGGTGAAGGCGCACGGCGCGGACCTGGGGTTGTCCTACGACGGCGACGCGGACCGGCTGATCGCGGTCGACGAGACCGGCGCCGAAGTGGACGGCGACTTCATCCTGCTCATCTGCGGCGAGGCGATGCGGAAGGCCGGCAAGCTTAAGGCGGATACGATCGTCACGACGGTGATGGCGAACATCGGCTTCTTCAAAGCGGCCGAATCGCTCGGGCTGAAGACGTCCCGCACGGCGGTCGGCGACCGGTACGTCATGGAGGAGATGCGCCGCGGCGGGTTCAACCTGGGCGGGGAGCAATCCGGGCATGTCATTTTCCTCGATTACAATACGACGGGGGATGGCATTCTCACTTCGCTGCAGCTCGTCGATACGCTTGTCGCTTCCGGCAAAAAGCTGAGCGAGCTGAAGACGATCATGCGCAAATTTCCCCAGGTGCTCGTCAACGTGCGGGTCGCGGACAAATCCAGGTTCAAGGACAACGAAGCGATCGCGAAAGCGGTGGCGGCGGCCGAAGCGGAACTCGGCGACAGCGGCCGGGTGCTCGTCCGTCCGTCGGGCACGGAATCGCTCATCCGCGTCATGGCGGAGGGACCGGACGAAGCGCAGGTGGCGGCCCATGTCGAACGGATCGCGGCCGTGGTGAAAGCGGAGCTGGGATAAGGAAATTGGACGGAGGCAGCCGGAACTCCCCGCGGAGTTCACGGCTGTTTTCATTTTGCGGATTTTCCGTCGGATTCGGGGGCGGCCGCAGCGCTTCGACAATTCTAGCCGTTGCATTCTGTCATGAAAATGCATATGATAGGGATTATAATTCGGGAAAGAAAGCGAGGGTAGTGAGTCCAACGATTCAAGCGCCAGAACTTGCGGGCCCGTGCTGCTGCCGGCCGTCATCGTCATCCGCGGGAAGCGGGGATTTCGGCATGGCGGTGCGGCGGCGAGGCGGGCGGCAAGTTGACGAGGCGGGGGTGTTCGAAGTTTTCGGCGGGGACCCTCCGGCTGCATCCGTTCCAGCCGTCAAGCCGGGAAGGAAAACGACCGGGCGACCGGTCCGACAAAGGTCTCGGCAGAGCGGACCATTACGATCCAGGACAAGGCATTCATGCCGTTTATCACCCTGAATGCCCCGTTGCCGGTTCGTCATGCGGCATGGGCATCACAATCGAATAGACGCACATGCACATGCGTTCCGGACCCGGGGCTTTCGGGGGATCCCGAATAGCGGAGGTACGAACGAATGTGCGGAATTGTTGGATATATCGGTAATCGGAACACGCAGGAGATTCTGCTCGAAGGCTTGAAGAAGCTCGAATACCGGGGGTACGACTCGGCGGGCATCGCCGTTCACACCGGCGACCGGCTGGAGATTCGCAAGGCGAAGGGCCGGCTCGCCGTGCTGGAGGAGAAGCTGAAGGACGCGCCGCTCACGGGCTCGGTCGGCATCGGTCATACGCGCTGGGCGACGCACGGCAAGCCGTCGGACATCAACTCCCATCCGCATACGGACAATTCGCGCAAATTTACGGTTGTGCACAACGGCATCATCGAAAATTATCTCGAGCTGCGCGAAGAGCTGTCGATTGCGGGCCATACGTTCGTGTCGGAGACGGATACGGAAGTCGTGTCCCACCTGATCGCCGACGAGTATGACGGCGACATCGTGAAGGCGGTGCAGCGGGCGGTGAAGCGGATGCGCGGCGCGTTCGCGCTCGGCGTCCTGACGGAGTACGAACCGGATCGCCTCGTGGCGGTGCGGTACGCGAGCCCGCTCATCATCGGCATCGGCAATGGCGAGAACTTCATCGGTTCGGACATTCCGGCGATTCTCGAGCATACGCGTGAGGTGTACATTCTCGAGGACGGCGAGATGGCCGTGCTGACGAAGAACAGCGTCGAAGTGATGACGATCGAAGGTCAGCCCGTGGCCAAGGACGTCTTCCATGTCGACTGGGACCTGATGACGGCGGAGAAAGCCGGTTACGAGCACTTCATGCTGAAGGAAATTCACGAGCAGCCGAAGGCGTATCGCGACACGATGGGATCGCGCATCTCGCCGGACGGCCGGCGGGTCGTGCTGCCGGAACTCAAGATGACGGAAGGCGACATCCGGAACATCCGCAGAGTGCACATCGTCGCCTGCGGAACGGCGCTGCACGCCGGACTCGTCGGCAAGCACGTCATCGAGAGCCTGGCGCGCATTCCGGTGGAGGCGGACGTCGCTTCCGAATACCGATACCGCAATCCGATTATAACGCCGGACACGCTGGTCATCGTCGTCAGCCAGTCCGGCGAGACGGCCGACACGCTGGCGGCGCTGCGCGAAGCGAAGCGCGCGGGCGCGCGCGTGCTGGCCATCACGAACGTCGTCGGCAGCTCCGTCGCCCGCGAGGCGGATGACGTCATCATCACGTGGGCGGGACCGGAGATCGCCGTCGCATCGACGAAGGCGTACACGACGCAGCTCATCGCATTCTATCTGTTCGGGCTCTATCTCGCGCAGACGCTGGGCACGAAGGATGAAGCGTTCATCGCGTCGGTCATCGCCGCTTTGAAGGAGCTTCCGGCGCAGGTGGAAGACATTCTGGAGCATTCCGCCGTGCTGAAGCAAATCGCGGAGTCGATGGCGAAGCACAGCAGCCTGTTCTTCATCGGCCGCGGCATCGACTGGGCTGTCGCGCAGGAAGGCTCGCTGAAATTGAAAGAAATCTCGTACATCCACTCCGAGGCGTACGCGGCCGGCGAGCTGAAACACGGCACGCTGGCGCTGATCGAAGACGGTACGCCGGTCATCGCGCTCGTGACGCAGGAAGACCTGTACGAGAAGACGCTGAGCAACATCAAGGAAGTGAAGGCGCGCGGCGCCCGCGTGCTCGGCCTGGTGAACCGGAGCAACAAGGACGAGGTCGCGAAGTCGGTCGACGAGCTGTTCGCGATCCCGGACACACTCCCGCTCCTCACGCCGGCGCTGTCGGTCGTGCCGTTGCAGCTCATCGCGTATTACGCGTCGCTCGCGCTCGGCCATGACGTGGATAAGCCGCGGAATCTGGCGAAGAGCGTGACGGTGGAGTAACGCGACAGCCGAGCGCGATCCAACTGTAGACATCAAATAAATCCCGTCCAGGGGCAATAAAAACTGTCCAAGAACAATAAAAAACTGTCCATGAAGCCTAGCATGACCAGGGTTTTGCCTGGATCCATGCTGGGCTTTTCTGTTGGGGAGACAGGGTATAGGGTGGAAAGGGTTGAGGGATCAGGTTTTGTCCCAATATACCCATCCCTTTTTCCTCTCCCCTTACCCCTGCTCCCTATCCCCTCAAATGATTTCCCTGGACATTTCCCAACGTTCCATTTCCCTCATCCCTTCCCTCTAACCACCTAATTTCTTCCAATTGGACGGACACTTTTTATTTTCCTGGTTTTTTGTACCAACTGGCTCCTCAAAACCTGAAACCCTTTGTGCGGCAAGGGATTGGAGGCTTTGGTGGGGCTTGAGTGGGATGGACATGAATTATTGTCTCTTGACATAGTAGGGAAATTAAAATGGGATCATCGCGTTCTTACGGTTTGTTACTTAAAGGGGGCAGGCGAAAGGAAAATCATTTTTTGATGTGATTTGATCAGGAAAGTCGGGACTTATCCTATGCTTTGAACTTTATGATATACAAAATCAATATTCGTTTGATGTTAAACAAAGCAATATAGGTCAAAAAAAATCATGGTTTCTTCTGTTATCTTATTTGTAAGGAGGTGTAAGGAGGCCTATGAAATGAGCTACAGTCCCATTATTCAAAAAACGATTGAATATATAGAGACTAATTTGCATGAAGAATTATCTTTAGAAAACATTGCTCAGTTTGCTGGTTTTTCAAAGTACCATTTTCATCGTATTTTTCAAAAAGAAGTTGGTGTGACTGTATCTGAATATGTTCGATATCGAAGAATTGCTAATTCAGCCAACATGCTGCTTTATACGGATAAAAAGATAATAGATATTGCTTTCTATTATCGCTTTGAAACACAAGAATCATTTACCCGTTCGTTTAAGAAATATTATCAATTACCGCCAGGACAATACCGCAAAATCATGGGTAAATTAACTTTACAAAGGGAGGATGTCATGTTGAAAAACGAACAATTGAAAGGATGGAAATTAAGCGGAAGTCACCCGTTTAATTATAAAATGGGAATTGACAGAGAAATCTTTCACAAGGGGAAAGCATCTGGATTCTTAAAGGCTGTTACTGTCCAATCTCAAGCTGAATTTGCCACAATGATGCAACAATTTAAGGCAGAAAAGTATCTTGGTAAAAGGATAAAACTTTCTGGGTTTATAAAATCAAAAGGTGTTGATGGATTCTGTGGGTTTTGGATGCGAGTGGATGATGCACTTGGGGATGTGTTGCAATTTGATAATATGAGTGACCGCCCGATTGTAGGAGATACTGAATGGAATCATTACTATATCGTTTTAGATGTTCCTAAAAATAGTGCAGTCATATCTTTTGGTGTTTTACTTTCGGGGAAAGGGCAAGTATGGATTGATGAACTTAAATTTGAGGAAGTGGATGAGCGTACACCAACAACAAATATTGATTTTACAGTTGACCTTTTAGACGAGCCTACCAATTTATCTTTTGAAGAGTGGGAGTAGATGATATTTATCCCCGTAAAATATATCCGTCCAGGAAAAAATGTCCAAGAAGCCGAGCAGGGGCAGGGTTTTGCCTGGGTCCATGCTGGGCTTTTCTTCGTTTGAAAGGAGTACTCACTGTCTCCTTTTCGCCTGATTTCTTTCAAATTAGCGGACATGATTTATTTTCCCTTAACATAGCAGGGAAATCAAACATGATGAAAGCATGGTTCGGATAGTGTGAACGCTTGGAAGGGAAAGGCGAAAGGACATTTAGAAAAGACTGGAATGGATCAATGTGCATTTCATCGGCACTGGCCTGGTGTGTGATACAATATTTGATGCGAAGTATATTTAAGTCAGGAAAATCATCCTGAATTTCGAAAGTAACAATCTCTGAAAATATGAAAAGTGCTCCAAATCTTTGGTAGAATGGTGTTTGTCCGAACAACATCACCCAAAGAGAGGAGCACCCTTAAGGTGAAGTTTACCACACCCATTCATAAAATCAAAACAGAATTTTCGTTGGAACAGGCAACCAGCTTTGGCGGATTCAAAATTTTCTTAGCCTACCTTGAAAAGATCAAACTGGCCAATGCTTTACAGGCACTTTCCTGTGGTAAAGCTGGCAACTCCCTTTTTCCTGTCCACAAGATCCTGCTTTACCTCATCGTTGGTTGGATGCTCGGCTGCGAGCGGCTTTTCCATTTCCGTAAGCTGCAACATGACTCCCTCATCCGACGATTTCTCGGCGGTCGTTGTCCACATCATTCCTTGCTGTACAAAGAACTGGTGCGATTACGCCGGTTTTATCCGAACCTGCGGCTGGACCTACGGCGAATGAATCAACAGGTGATTCGGCCCTGTCTGCCTTCCGAAATGATCCTTGATCTGGACTCCACCGTTGAGACCGTGTATGGCCACCAATCGGGAACAGCCAAGGGAACGAATCCGCATAAGCCTGGCCGGAAGAGCTACCATCCCTTACTGGCTTTTGAAGGGCAGTCGCGCCTATGCTTGAATGCCGTCCTCCGAGCAGGCAATACACATTCTTCGACGGACGCCGCTTCCTTTCTGGAGCAAACATTCGAACTCATGGATCATCCGGTGAAGTACGCCCGATTTGACAAAGGATTTGGAGGCGAAGACTTCTACCAACTCTGGGAGAGCCGGCGAATCGGCTACGTCGGCAAGTTGAAATGGACGCAACGTCTCGCAACGGAAGTGGCAGCCTGTCGTTACTGGAAGCGCTATGTCGAGGATGAACAATGGGTCATCGAAGGCATTATGCTCATCTACAAAGCAACTTCTTGGAAAAAGCCGCGTCGAGTCGCGATCATCCGCAAGGCGCAAGTGGTTGAAGACGGTCAGACACGTTTGATCTTCGATACCGATTGGCAGTACGAAGCGATCGTCACCAATCTGGAATGGGAACCGATCGATTTGTGGCGTTTCTACAACCAGCGTTGTTGTATGGAAAACTACATCAAGGAAGCCAAACGTGGTTTTTCCATCGATCGAATTGCAACCGGTGATTTTGAAGCAAATGAAATCGACTTGCTCGTGAAACTGTTGGCTTACAATCTTTATGAGCGGTTTAAACAAGATTGCTGCGAACCGGCTCACCAAGGGTATACGATTGCACGGTTTCGCTTGGAGTTTTTTCATTGTGCAGCGACGATCGTTCAACACAGCCGACAGGTGGTTCTCAAGTTAATGCGAGATTTCACCAATCGGCATACCTGGAAACGGATCGAAGCCAGAATCGCGTTGTTAGAATGAAACGCACCACAATTTTACATGGAAATCCCGAAGCCTGTATTTGTGGGGAGGGGGAACGTGTACCCAGATAGCATGAACTACCCCTGTTTGACTGTAAAAACAGCCCCAAAATTCAACTGAAATGGCTCTGAAAGCTTCATAAGCTTGCTGTCATGTTGGGCTTTCGAAATTTAGGTTTATTATTCTATTGCCGAGTTGTCCTCTGCAACAAGGGATTAAACTTGCCGAGCGGATCAGAAAGGAAATTGAGAGCACTAGCTTTACTTATAAAGAAACACGGATCTGGGTTACCGTAAGCATGGGGATCACAGAATATATCAGAGGTCAAGACCTGCACCAGTTTATTGAAAGAGCAGATCAAGCACTGTATCGTGCAAAAAATTCGGGTCGCAACCGAGTGGTTGCTATTTAACAATCAATATGAATCAATTGAAAAGCATACGTTTTATGCATTTCCAGCCAGCTACTAAATGTTTACCTCTAGGGGGATGTGATTTGGAAGGTAGAAATTACATGCTTTTAAATGCAGAAATTACTATGTTGAAGAAACGATTAATTCATGCAAGCCAATATGTCAATTGTTTAACTCACGGCGGTCAGACTGTTGACAAAGTTCCTGTCGACAGTCTGAGGGCAGGTAAACCTGCCCTTTTGAATTTTTAATTGTTAACGAAAATCTCATTTGCTAATTTTTCACTCTTGGTTATCATGATGATTTAGGTGTAATCATATAGGCCTAACATAGGGACCATAGGGGGATTTATCGTGAATTTACCGTTGCAGCCAAATTTATCTCCACGAAATACCTTTTATGTGCCAGTGGTTGCCAAATTTTTTATCAGTCATGGATTTGCGGCGTTGTGGATGGTTGTATCCGTATATGTTTCTCTTCCTTGGCTCTATGATTTGGCTGATGTGATTACATTTCCCGTGGCTTTATTGATTATTGGGGGAATCGCTTATATTCCTGGATATCTGAATGCTTTTCTTGTTATCAGTCTGATTTTGGATCGACAGCCTCCATTTAAAACAGAATGGCCTTACGAACCTGTTACTATATTAATTGCTTGTCGAAACGAAGAGAATAAAATTGTCAATACACTGCAATATATTAAAAATCAAGATTACCCTGGAGATATTCATGTCGTTCTTATTGATAATGGTTCAATAGATCGAACATCTGAAGAGGCAAAAATAACTGCTGAATGTTTAGGTCTTTCCTTGCGCATCATTCGGGAAGAAGTTCCTGGAAAGTTTAATGCGTTAAATACAGGCTTAAAGGAAGTAAACACTCGTTATGTGATTACTCTGGATGCAGACACACTTTTGCATCAGTCGGCAGTTCGTTATCTTGTTTCTCGGATATTAAGTGCTCCTGATGACGTTTGTGCTGTCGCAGGAGCTGTATTGGTGCGTAACAGTCGAAAAAATTGGTTGACCAAAATTCAAGAATGGGACTATTTCTTAGGGATCGCTTCAATCAAGCGTTTGCAAGGTTTATATCAGGGCACATTGGTTGCACAAGGTGCCTATAGCATCTACAAGACAGATGCACTAAAAGAGGTGGGAGGGTGGCCAGACGCAATTGGTGAAGATATTGTGCTCACTTGGAGCTTTTTAAGGAACGGATGGAAAGTTTATTTTGAACCTCTTGCCGTCGCGTTTACTGATGTCCCCGAAACTTTAACATATTACATTAAGCAACGCTCGCGTTGGGCTCGGGGTATGATTGAAGCTCTCAGAGTGACGAAACCTTGGCAACAACCCATTTTATTTGTCAAATATTTAACTGGTGTCAATCTGATTATGCCGTATCTTGATTTCACGTATACTTTTTGTTGGATTCCTGGTCTGGTACTTGCATTTTTTGGTGTTTACTGGATTGTCGGACCAATGACGATATTGGTGTTACCATTGACATTGTTGAGTTATTATCTTTTGTATATCTTTCAGAAATCTGTATTCCAAAAACTTAACTTACGTATTCGAAAAAACATCTTGGGTTTCTGGCTTTTTGTATTATGTTACCAGATGATTCTTTCCCCCGTGTCTGTCTGGGGGTATATTCAGGAAGTGTTATTGTTGAAAAGGGTTTGGAAGTAAGTCAAGCTGTCAACGACACCCGCAAGGTGTCGTTCGGACTGAAGACAAAATCCTTATGTTTCAGGCGAAACATGGGAGTTTGAGATAAGTGGACCTCTGTCAATAGATTGGACACATGGAATCGAGAAAATTACGCAACACAATCGTACATTTGTTCGCATTGAATGGGTGTGAGATACCCGATCGCCGAATGGACTCGTTTGCGATTGTAGAAAAACTCGATATATTCAAAAATCTTACTTTGCGCTTCCTTGCGGGTCTTGAACTTTTCCAGATAAACGAGTTCCTTTTTGAGTACGCTGTGGAACGATTCGATACAGGCGTTGTCGTAGCAGTTGCCCTTGCGGCTCATGCTGCCCTTCATCCCGTATTTTAGGAGCCGTTGTTGGTACTCATGGGAAGCGTATTGGCTGCCCCGATCGGAATGATGAAGAACCTTACCTTTGGGCCGCTGACGGCTGTAAGCCTGGTCCAGAGCTTGCAAGACCAGTTCCTTGGTCATTCGCTCGCCGGCGTGCCAGCCTACGATTTTGCGCGTGTACAAGTCCATCACGCTCGCGACATAAAGCCATCCCTCGTCTGTCGGAACGTACGTGATGTCTGCCATCCAGACTTGATGGGGAGCTTGTGCCGTGAACTGCTGGTTCAGCACATTGTCATGCACCGGCAGATGGTGGTTCGAGCTCGTCGTCGCCTTGTATTTCTTGACGGTGCGCGACTTGAGCCCCAACTCCTGCATGATGCGGGCGACTGTTTTCTCGGATACCCGAACGCCTTGCTGGCGCAGGACCTGAGTGATAAGAAATGGATCATCGACTCGTAATGACGCGGATGCAGCGCCAGATCCCGGACGATGGAAGTGACACCGAGATGATCGGAACGAACCATCAAACCGACAACGATGACAACGAACCACTCGAAGGCGGCGACGCGGGAAAAGCAAGCTCGAAATGCACATAGAACTTCATTCATCAATTTCAACATGGACTGGTCGATCGTAACGAAATCGGGTACACTATTCTTGTAACCCTCTCTTGCGATCTGATCTCCTTTCTGGTGTCGGAACCTTAAGGATACTGCAGATTCGCTTGATTGGGTTATTTTGCTATGTGACGATTTTTCGATAAGAACTTTTCACTGTCCAGTCATTCACTTCACCGCAAAAAAAAAAATTTGAATATCAAGTTAGCTCCGGTAAGGTCATGATGTGAGCTTCTGGTAGGTGA
>NZ_CAJRAY010000008.1:0-9232 GCF_907165215.1 Thermobacillus xylanilyticus
TGAACCGGCGAACGGCTTCGAACGAATCGTTCGAAGCCGTTCGCCGGCATGCCGGGGGTACCGCCGCTGGTCAGACGGACCGCCTCAAGTCTCGCCGCTTCCGATCAGGCGGCACGCTTCGGCCGCCGCCTGCTGCTCCGCTTCCTTCTTCGTGCGTCCGACGCCGGTTCCGTACCGGACGCCGCCGACCAGTACACCGACGACGAATTCCCGGTCGTGCGCCGGTCCGCGTTCCTCGTCAATGACGTATTCGACCGGTCCGAGCGCCCGATGCTGCGCGCGCTCCTGCAGCCTGGACTTGTAGTCCTTCACCGGCAGATAGTCGCCGCCGTCGATCAGCGGGAAGATGTGCCGCTTCAAAAACTCGCGCACCGCTTCCAACCCGGAATCGAGATACAGCGCGCCGATGAACGACTCGAACAGATCCGCCAGCAGCGCCGGCCGCGTGCGTCCGCCGAGCTGCTCTTCGCCGCGGCCAAGCAGCACGTACCGCCCCAGATCCAGCGTCTCCGCGAACTTCGCGAACGAAGGCTCGCAGACGATCGACGCGCGCATCCGCGTCAGTTCCCCTTCCGGACGCCGCGGATGCATCAGATACAGATGTTCGGACACGAGAAGCTGCATGACGGCGTCGCCCAGAAACTCGAGCCGCTCGTTGTCCTGTGCGTTCCCGCTTTTATGTTCGTTCACATAGGACGTATGGGTGAACGCCTGCTTGAGCAGTCCGGTTCGCTTGAACCGGATGCCGAGCTGTTGCTGCAGCTGATCGAATCGGTCAGGCTTCATATTTCCTCATCACGATCGTCGCGTTGTGGCCGCCGAAGCCGAACGAGTTCGAAAGCGCCGTCTTGACGTCCGACTTGCGCGCGGCATTCGGCACGTAGTCCAGATCGCATTCGGGATCCCGGTTCTCCAGATTGATCGTCGGCGCGATCACGCCGTTCTTCAGCGTCAGCGCCAGAATGACCGACTCGATGCCGCCGGCCGCGCCGAGCAGATGGCCGGTCATCGATTTCGTCGAGCTGACGGCCAGCTTGTACGCGTGATCGCCGAACGCCTTCTTGATCGCAAGCGTCTCCGAACGGTCGCCGACCGGCGTCGACGTGCCGTGGGCGTTGATGTAGTCGATCGCCTCCGGCTCGATGCCGGCGTCCTTCAGCGCGCGCTGCATGCACCGCGCTGCGCCGTCCGGATCCGGATCGGTGATATGATACGCATCGCCGCTCATGCCGTAACCGATCACTTCCGCATAGATGCGGGCGCCGCGCTTTACGGCATGCTCAAGCGATTCGAGCACGAGCACGCCGGAGCCTTCGCCCATCACGAAGCCGTCGCGTTCCGCGTCGAACGGGCGGCTCGCCTTCTCCGGCTCGTCGTTGCGGGTCGACATGGCGCGCATGGAGCAGAAGCCGGCCAGCCCCGTCGGGCGGATCGTCGCCTCCGCGCCGCCGCAGATCATCGCGTCCGCGTCGCCGCGCTGGATCAGCTTGAAGGAATCGCCGATCGAGTGCGTGCCCGTCGCGCATGCGGTGACCGCCGTGGTGTTCGGGCCCTTCGCTCCGATGCTCATCGAGATCTGGCCGGAGGCCATGTTCGCGATCATCATCGGAATGAAGAACGGGCTGACGCGCTTCGGCCCTTTCTCAAGCAGAATGCTGTGCTGTTCTTCCCAGGTGCCGAGCCCGCCGATGCCGCTGCCGACAATGACGCCGACCCGTTCGGGATCGACGTTGACGCCGAGCTCCAGACCCGCGTCCTGCACCGCCATCTTGCCCGCCGCAACGGCGAATTGCACGAACCGGTCCATGCGGCGCGCTTCTTTCCTGTCGATATAGTCTTCCGGGTTGAAATCCTTGATCTCCGCAGCGATCTGCGTCGGATATTCCGACACGTCGAACGATTCAATCCGCGATACGCCGGACTTGCCGGCGACAAGATTGTTCCAGAACGTCTCCAGGTCGCTGCCGAGCGAGGTTACGATTCCCATGCCGGTAACGACAACTCTGTGCTTCAAATGTTTCACCTCTGTCAACGGCATCTATCCAAAAGGCGGCGCGTTGGCCGCGGGTGCGCTGAGCCGCGCCGACCGTGTGCATACTGCAAGCGCATACCGCAATGCGCGGACGGACTGTCGGAAATGGAGCGAAGTCCCGTCTTGTCAACGGGACTTGCGGAACTAAGAATGCGATTGTATGTAATGGACGACTTCACCCACCGTGGTGATTTTCTCCGCGTCTTCGTCCGATATTTCCATATCGAACTCGTCTTCCAGTTCCATGACAAGCTCTACGACATCCAGGGAATCCGCGCCGAGGTCTTCCTTGAAGCTCGCTTCGAGCGTCACTTCCGCCTCGTCCACGCCCAGCCGATCCACGACAATACGCTTCACGCGTTCAAAAACGTCGGACATCCGGCTCACCTCCTCTTCTCGGTATTATAAAAGATTGTCCGGGAAATTGCCATAGCCTGTCCGGACTCAGCCCATGTACATGCCGCCGTCGACATGAATCGTCTGGCCGGTCATGTACGATGCGGCGTCGGACGCCAGGAACCGGACGACGGATGCCACCTCCGCCGCCTGCCCGAAGCGCGCGAGCGGAATCTGGCCGAACATCTGGGTTTTGATGTCCTCCGGCAGCTTGTCCGTCATGTCCGTCTCGATGAAGCCGGGCGCGACGCAGTTGACGGTGATGCCGCGGGCAGCGAGCTCGCGCGCGGCCGACTTCGTCAGGCCGATCACGCCGGCTTTCGCGGCGGCGTAATTGGCCTGGCCGGCGTTGCCGATCGCGCCGACGACGGACGAAATGTTGATGATCCGCCCCGAGCGCTGCTTCATCATCGGCCGGGTCACCGCCTTGATGCCGTTGAACACGCCTTTCAGATTCGTCTCGATGACCTGATCGAAATCTTCTTCCTTCATGCGCATCATTAAATTGTCCCGCGTGATGCCGGCGTTATTCACCAGAATGTCGAGCGAACCAAAGTGTTCCAGCACCTCGCCGACCATCTGCTCGAACGCGTCGAGCTTGCCGACATCCGCCTGCACGAGCAAGGCTTTGCGGCCGAGCGCTTCCACGGCGGCCGCCGTCTCGGACGCGGCTTGCGCGCTGCCGGCATAGTTGATCGCCACGTCGGCGCCGGCTTCCGCGAGCGCGATCGCGATCGCGCGGCCGATGCCGCGGGATGCGCCCGTCACGAGCGCCTTCTTCCCTTCCAGAGACGCGAACATATGCGGACCCTCCTCTCGGATTTCGGGCGCCTTCGTCAGCTCAGGGCGCCAGTTCGGCCAGCGCGGCGTCCAGCGCGGCCAGGCTGTTCACGGTATGAACGGTTACCGACTTGTCCGTCTTCCGGATAAGCCCGGTCAGCACCGATCCCGAGCCGATCTCGACGAACGTGTCGACGCCGAGGCCGACCAGGCGGGTGACGGTGTCCTCCCACAGGACGGGCGCGGTGACCTGCCGCTTCAGGAGGCCGCGGATTTCTTCGGCCGACGTCACCGGCTCCGCCGTCACGTTGGCGATGACCGGCACTTTGGCGTCCCGCATCGTCAGCTCCGCCAGCACCTGCTCCAGCCGGTCCGCCGCCGGCTGCATGAGCGGCGAATGGAACGGGCCGCTCACTTCCAGCGGGATGACCCGCTTCGCGCCCGCTTCCTTCCCGCGTTCGACGACCGCCCGCACGCCTTCAGCCGTTCCGGACACAACGATCTGCCCGGGGCAGTTCACGTTGGCCAGCACGACGAGCCCCGTCTCGGCGCTGACCGCTTCGCACAGCGCCTGAAGGGCGCCGCGTTCGGCGCCGAGCACAGCCGCCATCGCGCCCTGCCCGCCCGGCACGGCCGCTTCCATGAATTCGCCGCGCAGCCGCACCGCGCGCACCGCGTCCTCGAAGGACAGGACGCCGGCCGCGACGAGCGCGCTGTACTCGCCCAGGCTGTGGCCGGCAACATAGTCCGGCCTGACGCGGCCTGCGATCAGCTCAAGCAGCGCCGCGCTCACCGTAAGGAGCGCCGGCTGCGTGTTCTCCGTCTGCCTGAGCTTGTCCTCGGGACCTTCGAAAATGATCCGGCTGAGCGCAAATCCGAGCGCCGCGTCCGCGCGCTCGAAGACCGCGCGCGCCGCCGGGGACGCGTCGTACGCGTCCTTCCCCATGCCGACCGCCTGCGCGCCCTGGCCGGGGAACACGAATGCGATTTTGCCCATCTCGGTAACCCCCGCTTCCTACCAGATGAGGACGGAAGCGCCCCAGGTCAGCCCGCCGCCGAAACCGACAAGCACGAGGCAGTCCCCTTCGCTTACCCGTCCCTGCTCGACCGCTTCCGCCAGCGCGATCGGAATCGAAGCCGCGGAGGCGTTGCCGTAGCGGTCGAGGTTGATCATGCATTTCTCCTCCGGCAGCTCCAGCCGGCTGAGCGCCGCCTGGATGATGCGGATGTTCGCCTGGTGCGGCACGAGCAGATCGACGTCCTTCTTGTCGATGCCCGCTTTCCGGAGCGCTTCTTCAGCAGCGCTGCCCATGATGCGCACCGCGAACTTGAACACCTCGTTGCCGGCCATGTAGATGTAATGCGCCTTGCTGCTCACCGTCTCGGCCGATGCCGGCATGCGCGAGCCTCCGCCGGCGAGCTTGAGCAGCGGTCCGCCGGAGCCGTCCGCGCCCAGCTCGAACGAACGGAATCCGCGGCCTTCCGGCACTTCGCCGAGCACGACCGCCCCCGCGCCGTCGCCGAACAGGATGCAGGTGTTCCGATCCGTGTAATCCGTAATGCGCGACAGACATTCCGCGCCGACGACGAGCGCGTTCCGGTACATGCCGCTCTTCAGCATGCCCGTCGCCGTCGCCAGGCTGTAGATGAAGCCGGAGCAGGCCGCCGACAGGTCGAACGCCGCGGCCTTGCGCGCCCCGAGCCGGTCCTGCAGGATGCAGGCCGTCGACGGGAAGAACATGTCCGGCGTAATCGTCGCGACAATGATCAGATCCAGGTCTTCCGGCGCCAGCTTCGCCGCTTCCAGCGCCCGGACCGCCGCCTCATAGGCGAGATCGGACGTCGCTTGGGTTTCAGCGGCGATATGCCGCTCGCGGATGCCGGTCCGCGTCACGATCCATTCGTCGTTCGTCTCGACCATTTGCTCGAGATCGCTGTTCGTCAAGATCCGGTCGGGCACATACTTGCCCGTGCCGAGTATGCCTACTGCCTTCATCCGCCAGATCCTTCCTTCCCGCTGATATGGTCCGCGATCGCGCGGATCAGCCCGTGCCGGACCGCGTCGCGCGCCTGGCGGATGCCGTTGCGGAACGCCCGCGCGTCTGACGAGCCGTGGCATTTGACGACGACGCCGCTGAGTCCCAGCAGCGGCGCGCCGCCGTACTCCTTGTAGTCCATCTTGCGCCGGAGACCGCGCAGCCCCGGCATCATGACGGCCGCGGCCAGCTTGGTCAGGACGTTCTTCGTGAACGCCTGCTTCACCTCGCCCATGATGAGCGCGGCCGCGCCTTCGAAAGCTTTCAACATGACGTTGCCGGAAAATCCGTCGCATACGAGCACATCGCACGCCCGCTGCAGGACATCCCGCGCTTCGACGTTGCCGGTGAAACGGATGCCGGCCTCGCCGCTCAGCAGGGCGAACGCTTCTTTCGCCAGCTCGCTGCCCTTGCCTTCCTCCGTGCCGATATTGAGCAGGCCGACGCGCGGCCGCTCCATGCCGTGCACAAGCTGCCGGTACAGGCTGCCCATCACCGCATACATGTGGAGATGTTCGGGGCGCGCGTCCGCATTGGCGCCGAGATCAAGGGCGAGCACGCCGACATCGTCCGCCGACGGGATCGTCTGCGCGAGCGCCGGCCGGTCGACGCCGGGAATCCGTCCGACGACGAGCAGTCCGGCCGTCATGAGCGCGCCGGTGTTGCCGGCGGACAGCATCGCGTCGGCTTCGCCTTCCTTCACCATGCGGGCCGCGACGACCATGGATGCGTCTTTCTTGCGCCGCACCGCGCGCACCGGCTCCTCGTCCGCTCCGATCGTCTCGGACGCGTGGCGCAGCTCCACGTTCGGCGGCGCCTGGCCGTTCAGCAGCGGCTTCACCCGCCCTTCGTCGCCGACGAGCACGAACGACGTGTCCGGCCATTCGGCCGCCGCCTCCAGCGCGCCCTTCACCGCCTCCTCCGGCGCAAGATCTCCTCCCATGGCATCAATCGCGATCCGCAAGCCGATCCCCTCCTCCATCCTGCAGCGCTCCGGCAGATCGAACGATCAGAAAATCGCCTCTGAAAACCGTCTCTTCCCCGACATAGGTGAACACTTCCACTCTCGCCTTCCGTTTGCCCGAGGAACGCACATATGCTTTCGCGATGCATTTTTCCCCCAGCTTCACCTGGCGGATAAACCGGATGTCGGCCGTCGCCGTCAAGGCCACTTCGTCGTTGATGACAGCCACGGCCAGCGAGTTCGCCTGCGCGAACAGATGATGGCCGCGCGCGATGCCGGTGCGGGAGAAGACGTGTTCTTCCCGGATTTCGAAGATCGAGATGCCGCTCTTGTCGAGCTGGAGATCGACGATTTCGCCGATCACTTCGTGCAGCGGCAGCGAACGGACGGCGTCGAACGACCGCTCGGCCATCAGCTTCATCCGCTCGCGCAGCTCGGGGATGCCGAGTTCCAGCCGGTCGAGGCGGATCGTCTGGATGCTGACCTTCAGCAGCCGCGTCAGCTCGCGGTCCGTGATGAACGGATTGTCCTCGATGAGACGGGCCAGCCGCTGGTGCCGCTCCTTCTTGGGCAGACGTTCCACAGGGAAGCACCGCCTTTTTGGTCTGCGTTTGTTGCGGAATGGGCGCAGCCCATCCGACTGAGGGCCCCTCTTAAAACCAGGTACTAAATCAGTATAATGAAAAGCCGCGCCGGAAGCAATCCGGAAAAACCGCTTCCGCAAGACGGCGCGGATGTCAAAAAAACAGCACCTCACCGGCTGATGAAGTGCTTGCTTTTCGTTCATTATTGCTTGATGATCTCTTTCGTCTTGTAATAACCGCACACTTTGCAAACGTGATGCGCGAGCTTCAGCTCTCCGCATTGATCGCATTTGACCATGCCCGGGACCGCCAGCTTGAAATGCGTGCGGCGCTTGTCACGGCGAGCTTTGGACGTTTTCCTGAATGGTACTGCCATCTGTCCCACCTCCTTCGAATGACGCGCCAATCGGGATGATCCGCCTGCGGCGTGCCGGACTTCCCCGTCAGCGCGGGAACAGGTCTTTCAGCGCGGCCAGCCGCGGATCAATCGGCGTGCGGTCGCAACCGCACTCCCCTTCGTTCAAATCCTTGCCGCATTCGGGACAGAGGCCTTTGCAGTCTTCCGCGCAGAGCGGAACGAGCGGCAGCTCGAGCTGCACGGCTTCCTCCACATACGGCGTCAAATCGACATCATTGTCCTTGACCGCAATGAACCGGTCCGCTTCCTCTTCGGTCTGCGGTCCCGCGCTCACCTTGAAGTGCTCCTGAAACGGAACGGCAATGCTGACCCGAACCGGCTTCAGACAGCGCGAGCAGGGCATCGTCACGTCGATCGCCAGCTCGCCTTCGACGACGGCCATGCCGTCTTCGACGCCTCGCGCCTCAAGATCGACATGGAGCGGACCGGCGGAGAGCACGTCCCGTCTTCCCGCGAACAGGGCCGACGCGTCCAGCGTCTCACGGATTGTCCGCGAAGCGCCGCTTGTGATCAGCTCATGCACATGAATTCTCACAGGATCACTCCAAACAAACAAAAGTAATTATAGCGATCCGCTTCGCGTTTTGTCAACATTTTCACCGCGTGATATTGTTATAGCAGATCAAGTCTTGTTATGCGTCGCGAGGAGGAAAACGATGCGGACCGTCGGCGTCATTGTCGAATACAATCCGTTCCACAACGGCCACCGGCACCATCTGGAAGAATCAGTGCGCGTGACGGGCGCGGACGCGGTCGTCGCGGTGATGAGCGGCCATTTCCTGCAGCGGGGCGAGCCCGCGCTGATGGACAAATGGGCCCGCGCCGAAACGGCGCTGCGCGGCGGATGCGATCTCGTCATCGAGCTGCCCGTTCCTTATGCGACGAGCGCGGCCGAATGGTTCGCATACGGCGCCGTCGGCCTGCTCGACGCGACGGGCGTCGTCGACTGCTTCTGCTTCGGCAGCGAGAGCGGCGACATCGACGCCTTGCGGCGCATCGCGGAGCTCGCCGCGGACGAGCCCGCGGATCTGCGCGGCCGGATCGCCGAAGGGCTCTCCGCAGGCCTCAGCTTCCCGGACGCGTACAGCGCCGCGCTGCGCTTCTGTCTCGCGGCCCGCGGCGACAGCGAGGCTGCCGCGTTCCCGCTGGAGCAGCCGAACAACACGCTCGGCCTCCATTACCTGATCGCATGGAAGCGCCTGGGCAGCCGGATGGAGCCGCATACGATCCGACGCGTGCAAGCCGGCTACCACGACGCCGATGCGCCGGCCGGCTCCATCGCGAGCGCGACGGCGCTGCGCCGGCTCATCTTCGGGCGCGGACGGCCGGAGGCGATCGCTTCTTACGTGCCGCCGGTCACGCTGGACGTGCTCCGGCGCGAATGGGAAGCCGGCCGGGCGCCGGTCGGCTGGCCGGCGCTCAAGGAGCAGCTGTTCCACCTGCTGGTGCGCCTGGGCGCGGAGGAGCTGGCCGGTTATCGCGACATCGGCGAAGGGCTCGAGCACCGGATCCGGCGCGCGCTGCCGGCGTTGGAACGGCTCGAAGTCGACGAGCTGATCGGCCTGCTCAAGACGAAGCGCTACACCCGGACCCGGCTGCAGCGCGCGCTCACCGCCGTCCTGCTCGGCATCCGCAAGGACGACTGGCGCCCGGCCGCGCTGCGGGAAGGGCTCGCCTACATCCGCGTGCTCGGCTTCACGCCGAAAGGGCAGGAGCTGCTCAAGCGGATGCGGAAAGCCGCGAAGCTGCCCGTCCTGCTGAGCGCGGCGGGCGGCGAAGGCGCTGGGCTGGGCTGCGCGGGGGCGCGCTATCTGGAGCTGGACGCAAGAGCGACGGGCGTCTACGCCCTCGCCGCCGGCGCCGCCGATCCGCGGGCGCTGCTGCGCGATTACTATGAGCCGCCGATCATCGTGCGGCCTTCCTGATCGCCATAGTTGCGGAGCAGGCGGACCGCCTCTTCCAGCGTATTGACGCCGGCGACGGCCATGCCGCCGCCCGCGGCTTCCGCTGCCGCGGCGGCTG
>NZ_CAJRAY010000008.1:9620-33259 GCF_907165215.1 Thermobacillus xylanilyticus
TCCGGCACGAGGAACAGGTCGGCGCCGGCGCGCGAGGCGGCAATCGCCTTCAACTTGATGCCGCCGACCGCGCCGATTTCGCCCGACGGCCCGATCGTGCCGGTGGCGGCAATGCGCCGCCCGCCCGTCAGGGATTCCCCGGTCAGCCGCTCATAGATATGGAGCGCAAGCACGAGGCCCGCGGACGGCCCGCCGAATTGGCCGGCATCGATCGTGACGCTTACGGCGGGATCCGCCGGCCGGACGGCGATGATTTCGGTCAGCTCCGCGCCGCCGAGCATGTCCGCCGGCGTCTCCGCATCGGCGCCGTCCACGGCCAGCCGCACGGCTGTCTCGGTGCCGCCGCGCTGCACGGTCAGTTCCGCTTCGCGGCCTGCGCGGCTTCGCAGCGCATCCGTCAGTGCGGCCAGCCCGTCCACATCGGCGCCGTCCACGGCCGCGATCCGGTCGCCGGCTTTGAGCGGTCCGGCCCCCCGCGCAACGTACACCCCGACCGGCTCCGATTCATACCGCACGCCGGCCAGCCTGAAGGCCGCCTCCGCCGCTTTGCTTTGCGATTCCGCCATCAGCACGTCCATCCGCGCCTTGTATTCCTCCGCGCTGCCGCCCTGAAACACCGACTTCTTCGTGTAGGCTTCCCGGTCCGCCTGCCATGCGGACTTTACAACCGACCATAACGTGGCGCGCGGCTCCAGATACACCGTCGTCAACAGCCATTCGCCTTGAACGTCCCCGTGCGATGGAGCGCGCAGGTCCGGTTGATCCGGCTTGAGGCGCGGGTCTTGGCGGTTCGTTTTGTCCACCGTCACCAGCCCGTCGACGGGCACGACCACGCCCGGCTCGTACAGCACGTAAGGCACCGGCACCGCGAACAGCAGCACGGCCGCCGCCGCGGCAATTCCCCATCGCAGCGCCGCCTTCGCCGCGCCCGATGCGTCCGACCCCGGCATCACCGCTCCCCCTCTCCGCATGGTCTATTCGCCTGCCTGTCCGCGTACATTGAACTAATCTCGTCATTTTGCCGTATGGCTGCACACCCGCATCCGCGAAGGAGGATGGACGCATGTACCGATCCGCCGCGCTCGGCGCCGCCCTGCTGGCGCTTGCCCTGCTGATCGTCCGCTATCCCGGCGATTCGTTCCAGGCCGCGTTGCAGGGGCTGTCCATCTGGTGGAACCTGGTGTTTCCCGGCTTGCTTCCGTTCTTGGCGCTGTCGGAACTGCTCCTTGCGCTCGGGGTCGTCCATGCGGCCGGCGTGCTGCTCGAGCCGGTCATGCGGCGCGTTTTCCGTCTGCCGGGCAGCGCCGGCTGGGCGGCCGCGGTCGGCTGGTCGAGCGGCTTTCCCGCCGGAGCCGGCGCAGCGGCGCGGCTCCATCGGGACGGCGCCCTGACCGACCGCGAATGCCAGCGCCTGCTGGCGCTGTCCCACATGCCCAATCCGATG
The DNA here is from genome assembly GCF_907165215.1 of Thermobacillus xylanilyticus. Lineage (GTDB taxonomy): Bacteria > Bacillota > Bacilli > Paenibacillales > Paenibacillaceae > Thermobacillus > Thermobacillus xylanilyticus. Next base: position 11,065 of record NZ_CAJRAY010000008.1, read on the forward strand.
CTGATGCTGATCGTCGTCGGGGCGGGTTTCCTCAAGCGCCCCGAATTCGGCGCCGCCATCGCCGTCTCCGTCTGGCTGTCCGCCCTGGCCGCGGGATGGCTGCTGGCAAGGCTCGATCGGGCGGCCGGTTCGGCCGCCGTCCGCAGCGCGCCGGAGGACGGCCGGCACCTCCTGGCCCGGGCCGCCGCCGCGATGCGCGAAGCGCGCCGGCGAGACGGCCGCGGATTCGGCCAGGCGATGGGCGAATCGATCGCGCAATGCGTGCAGCAGCTGATGGCCGTCGGCGGGCTTGTCATCCTCGGGTCGGTGATGATCCGCCTGCTCGAGCGGGTGCTGCCGGACCTGCTCGAATTCGCCGCGTTCCCGGGCATCTACGAAGCGCATCTCGGCGCTTTCGCGGCCGCCGGGATGATCGAGCGGTTCGGCGCGCCGGCGGGCGCCGCGGTAATCGCCGCCGTCCTGAGCTGGACCGGCATCACCGGCCTGCTCGCCACCCACGGCATCGCCGCTTCGGCCGGCCTCCGGTTCCTGCATCTGGCCGCGGCCAAGCTGCTGCATGCGGCGCTCGCCTTCCTGACCGCCGCGCTGGCATGGAAACCGCTCGTCTGGCTGGCCGGACTCGGCGCGGACGATGCGTCGGCCGCTTTCCGCCTGCTGGCCGAACCGTCCGGCGCGGCCCGCCTTGCGCCGCTGCTCTGGCGGGCGATCCCGGCCTGCGCCTCCGTGCTCGCGCTCACCCTGCTGCTGATGCTGGCGGCGTCCCGGCTGCTGGCTGCGCGAAGGCCAGGCCGCTGACGGCCTGGCCTTCCTGTCCGCCCTCAGCCGGAGCTCGGCTTGTCCGACGGCGGTGCTGCGGACGCGAACTTCGTCCTCAGCGCCGCTTCCACTTCGGGCGGCACCAGATCGCCGACATCCCCGTGGAACATCGCGATCTCCTTCACAATGCTGGAACTCAGGTACGAATACTTCGGATTCGTCATCATGAAAATTGTCTCGATGCTGCTGTCGAGCTGATGGTTGGTCGACGCCAGCTGCAGCTCGTACTCGAAATCCGACACCGACCGGATGCCCCGGATGATGACGTCGGCGTTCCGCGTCTTCATGTAGCGGACGAGCAGATCGCGGAAACTGTCGACCTCGACATTCGGCAGATCCGACGTCGCCGCTTCCAGCAGCGCCTTGCGCTCCTCGACCGAGAACAGCGGATTTTTGCTCGTGTTGTTCAGCACCGCGACGATCAGCTTGTCGAACTGCTTCGCCGCCCGCCGGATAATGTCCATGTGACCGAGCGTCACCGGGTCGAAACTGCCGGGATAGACGGCAGTCCGCCGGGTCGGTTCATGATCCTTCATCGCTTTCCTCCTCGGCCGCATCCGCAGCCCTCGTGTAGTGATAGATCGAGACGGCGGTCTCGCCGTATGTCGCCCGCTTGCGCAGCGTCAAGCCGCCGACGGTTTCCGGATAGCGATGATCCGCCTCGTGCTCGACGACGACGATCGCGCCGTCCTCGAGCAGCCCGCGCTCCTCCATCTCGGCCATCAGCTCGCCGGCGCTCTTCATCCGGTACGGCGGATCAAGAAAAACGTAGCGGAACACCGCCCCGCGCTTGGCGAGTATGCGCAGCGCCCGCTCCGCCGTGTTGCAGTAGATTTCGGACCGCTCCGCCATGCGCGCCGCCTCGGCATTGCGGCGGATGACGGCGACGGCCTGCCGGTCCGCGTCGATGAAGACGGCCCGGTCCGCGCCGCGGCTCAGCGCCTCGATGCCGAGTCCGCCGGTTCCGGCGAACAGGTCCAGCGCGGCTCCGCCGTCGAAATACGGGCCGATCATGCTGAAGATCGCTTCTTTCACCTTGTCTGTCGTCGGGCGCGTGTTCATGCCGGGTACCGCCCTGAGCGGCGTTCCCTTCGCCGTGCCCGCAATGACCCTCACGTCTTACGCCCCCCGAAAGTCCGCAGTCTGTCCTAATCGTACCACAAAATCACTCCCGCGCAAGGGAAACGGGAACGACGGGGATTTGCGCCGCGCGAAAAAAATTTTTGTCCGGCATGTATATTTTGCCCCGTACGGGACATCATGTAGACAGCGGCGTCGAGAGATGCCGCGAAAACCGCGGAGAAGACTTACGTTTCCCCATAAGCTCTTCGTCCGGTTTCTCCTCTCCCATGCTGGGGCTCTCGTGAGGGAGCCCCGCTTTTTTTGCTTTTCACACGTTTTGTGTTTCACGAGCCCGCCCTGACCGGCTTCGCCAAGCACGACAAAACCCCGCGGCCCAAATGCCGCGGGGTTCGGGATTGATGGACTCGGCTGCAATGTAATTTAAGCGCTTTCTTATTCGGATCCAGATTCGCCGGAGTCGCCGGCGTCATCGCCGTCGGCGGACGCCTCTTCCGCGCCGTCGCCCTCCTCTTCTTCCGCTTCCCCGGAGTCGCCCGCTTCCTCCGCCGCAGCCTGTTCGGCTTCCGCAGCGGCCTGCTCAGCTTCGGCAGCGGCTTGTTCGGCTTCCGCCGCCTCTTCCGCGGCGTCTTCGAGCTCGAGGTCGATCTTTGCCGGTTCTTGTTCGCCCATCGCAATCCCTCCATCTATTATTCCATGGATTTCCTGCTCCTTCATTATAAATAGGCGCATGTGCGGAAGTTGTCGCCCTGTGGAATCGAAGGTTACGGATGGATAACAATTGCGTTACAATTTGTTGCAGAACGATCCGTCGAAGATTCCCCTTCCGCGATCCGGCGAGATCCCGCGGAATTGCAACCGCTCCGGGCATCCGTTATGCTGATAGCGGATAGAATCATCTGCGTCGGGAGGGAAAAAAACGATGCCATCCATGCCCAAACTGCTGATGGCCGCCGGCGCCGTGCTGTTCCTCGTCGGGCTGATCTGGATGCTCGTCGGCAAATCGATTCCGCTCGGCCGGCTGCCCGGCGACATTGCGATCGAGAAGGAGAACGTCCGGTTCTATTTCCCGATCGTCACCTGCATCCTTATCAGCGTCGTGCTGTCGGCCGTCATGTACCTCGTGCGCCTGTTCATGAAGTGACGGCCCATTCCGGCGCGCTCACCGTCTCCAATCACGTCAAATACCGTAAAACCGCTTCGTGACCGCGAGCATCGCGGCAGCCGTCTCCTCCGTACCCAGTCCTTTCAGCTCCGCGACGGCGCGGATCACTTCCCGCACCAGCGCGGGAGTCGTCGGCCGGCCGGCAAACGGCCCTTCGTGCTGCCACGGCCCGTCGGTCTCCGCCATGAGCAGCTCCAGCGGCCAGGCGCGCACCAGCGCCTGAATCTCCGGCTCGTACACGACGTCCGGGGTCACGGACACATGCCAGCCGTGCGCGATCATCCGGCGGACCGCCGCCTCCGGACCCTTGAACCAGTGAAAATGCGCCCGCTTCACGCCATGCTGCTCCAGAATGTCGCAAGCTTTCTCCGCATCCTCGTAGACGGCGTGCAGCACGATCGGCCGATCCAGCTCCGCCGCGAGTGCCGCGAACCGGCCGAGCAGCGCAAGGTGGGGGCCTTCGTCGAACGGGCGGCCGGCCGATTCCGCTTCGGTCCGCGTGTAGTACGGCAAGCCGACTTCTCCGATCGCAAAGCGTTCGCCCGCCTCGTGAAGCCGGCGGATCCAGGCGAACAACGCCTTTTCCTCGTCCGGCTCGGGCAGCGGAATTTCCGGATGGTGGCCGTAGGCCGGCATGTAACGGCCGGCATGCCGGAGCGCCAGCTCCCGGTTCTCGCGGCTCGATTCCAGATTCATCGACACGCCCACGACCGCCTCGCCGCCCGCGGCATACGCCTCGGCCAGCAGCCGTTCCCGCTCCTCGGGTTCGTACTTGTCCACATGAATATGGGCGTCGATCCAGCCGAACGCCTCCCGCACCTTCGCCATGCTTCCGCCTCCTTCACATCTTGCGCGCCGAAAAAACGGCCCGCGTCCCCGGCACTGATCCGCATCAACCTGCCCGCATCTGCTCCAATCTGCAGATTTGCTTACGCTCCGTCCGATCCGCCCGCCGCAGCCGGCTTCAGCAAATCGTAGATCGCGTCCCTGAGCTCGGCGAATTCCGGCGTCTTCCACAGCTTTGCGCTGCGCGGCCGTCCGAACGGCACGGCGAGCTCGCGCAGCACGGACGCCGGCCGCGCCGACAGAACGACGATCCGGTCCGACAGCAGCAGCGCCTCCTCGATGCTGTGCGTCACGAGCAGCACCGCGCGCCGGTTCGCTTCCCACATGGACAGCAGCCACTCCTGCATATGCTGCCGCGTCAGCGCGTCCAGCGCGCCGAACGGCTCGTCCAGGCACATCAGCTTCTGCGGGCTGAGCAGCGCGCGGATGAACGAGACGCGCTGCTGCATGCCGCCGGACAGCGTGTGCGGCCAGGCGTCCGCATAGTCCGCCAGGCCGACCCGGCCCAGCCACTCCCGCGCAAGGCGCTTCGCCTCTCCGCGCGGTACGCCGGCGATGCCGAGCGCGAGCTCGATGTTGCCGGCGACCGTCCGCCACGGCAACAGCGACGCCTGCTGCGGCATGTAGGCAATGAGTCCGCGCCGCCCTTCTGCGCGCCGCCCGTCGATCCGGATCTCTCCCTGCTCCGCCGGCTCCAGCCCGCCGATTACCTTGAGCAGCGTGCTCTTGCCGCTCCCGGACGGCCCGATCAGCGAGACGAACTCGCCGTCTTCGACCGTCAGCGAGACGCCGGCCAGCACCTCCTTGTCCCCGTACCGCTTCACGACATCGCGCACCTCAAGCGCCGGCGCCATGGCCGCCCCTCCTCTCCGCCTCAGGCTTCCAGCGGACGACAAGCCGCTCGATAAGCGCGGCCAGACCGAACATCAGCATGCTGAACGCGATGATGATGATGGTGCCGGCGAACACGCGCCCCGTCTGGAAACCGCTGTAGGACAGCTTGATGTAATAGCCGAGCCCGCTTCCCCCGCCGAACCATTCCGCCGCGACCGTCGTCGTCACGCTGTACGCGGCCGCGATGCGGAAGCCCGAGAACAGATAAGGCACCGCGTTCGGCAGCTCGAGCTTCGCGAAAATCGTCCAGCGGTCCGCGCCGATCATCGCGAGATAGCCGCGCAGCGCCGGGTCGCACTCGCGCAGCCCGGTCAGCATCGCGACCGTCACGGGGAAGAAACAGACGAGCATGATGAGGACAATCTTCGGCTCGTCGCCGAACCCGAGCCAGATGAGAAGCAGCGGCACGAGCACGATGTACGGTACGGTCTGCGACAGGACGAGCAGCGGCGCCGCCGCCCGCCGGGCGCCGGGCACAAGATGAATGACCGCCGCAAGCAGCGTGCCGGCGAGGACACCGAGCGCAAGGCCCGTCAGCGTCCGCCAGACGGTGGCCAGCGTATGCATCTCAAGCCGCGGCCAGACGTTCGGCTGCATCGCTTCGCGCACGATCGCCGACGGACTCGGCAGAATGTACGGCTCAATCGCGAACAGACGGACCGCCGCTTCCCAGGCGGCGGCGCATAATGCGATGACCGCCAGCGGCGGCCATCCTCTCATCCATTTATTGCCCATCGGGATATTTCTCCAGCAGGCGCGCCATCGAGGCGCCTTCGGTCGGATTGTAGTAAATCTTCACCTGTGAAATGATGGACGGGCACCCCGCCTCGATCAGCGCGTCGTTCATCGCCTTCACGAGCGGAAGCAGCCGGTCCAGGTCGCCCTCGATCGTCGTCTCGAGCGGCCCGACCCGGTAGGGCAGCCCGGACGCCTTGATTACGTCGATGGCCCGGTCCACGTAAGGGATGACGCTCTCCCCGCCGGGCGTGTGGGGCAGAATCTGAATGCTCAAGAGTGCGTCGGCCATGCCGGATTCCCCGCTTTCATCTTTTGTTTCGGAAGCTCAGCGCCGGCTTACTCCGGCAGGAATTCGTTCGTGAACGCCGCTTCCGGATCGAACTCGCCTTCCATCACGCCGTGCTCGGCCATCCATTCGGCGTAGTTTTTCCACACTTCCAGCTTCTGCTCGCCCCAGCGCGGCGCATCGTCCTGATACTTCGGGCTGAGCCATTTCTGGCTCGCCTTGACGAGCTCAGCGTTCAGGTCGGGCTCGGCTGCGATCAGCACGTCGGCCGCTTCCTCCGGATTGTCGATCGCGAACTTGTACCCCGCGGCCGCGCCGGCGACGAATGCCTTCACCAGATCCGGCTTTTCCCCGATCAGCTTCTCGCTCGTGGCAAGCACCGGCGTGTAGTAGTCGAGCTTTTCGCTGTAATCGGTCAGGTAGACCATGTTCAGCTCCTCGCCGCGGAGCTCCGCCTCGATGCCGGTCCAGCCGTAGAAAATCCAGAAGAAATCGACGTCCCGCTTCACCGCCGTGAAGAAATCGGTGTCGCCGACGTTGACGAACTCCACCCTGCTTACGTCGCCGCCGTCTTCCTGCATGATCGAGTCGATGACCGCTTCCTCCACGGGCGAACCCCAGCCGCCGTATTTCTTGCCTTCGAAATCTTTCGGCGTCTTGATGTTCTTGTCCGCCGGCGAAGCGAAGCCGGACGTGTTGTGCTGGATGACGGCCGCGATCGACACGATCGGCACGCCGTTCGTCCGCGCGAGGGTGACCGCTTCCTGATAGCTGACGCCGAATTCGACATCGCCGGAGGCGACCATCTGATCGGCGCCCGCTTCGCCGGGCTGGATGATCTCGACATCAAGTCCCTGCTCGGCGAAAAATCCTTTGTCCCGCGCAACATACAGCCCCGTATGGTTCGTGTTCGGCGACCAGTCGAGCACGACCCGCACCTTCTGGAGCGGCTTGTCCGATCCGTCCGCGGCTCCGCCCGCATTGGCGGCGTTACCGCCGTTTTCGGTGTTTCCGCCGTTTCCTCCGTCATTGCCGCTTCCCCCGCCGCAGCCGGCCAGAACAAGCAGCAGCGCGAGTGCGAGCAGACCCCAGCTTTTTCTCCTTTTCCTTCGCATTCCGGTCCTCTCCCGTCCTTGCATCTGTTGTCGCGACAACAGACGACAGGCGCCCCCCTGACCGGAAGGCGCCTTCGATTCGGTGCGCATGAGCGTAGCGGCTCGGCATGCGGTCTGACGCATGCGGCGCGCTGCTTGACGTTTCCCTACGCTGGCATTATCCAGATCAGGTTACAGGGTCGGTATCGCGTCCGGATACCCTCTCAGCCGGCTGTCCCAGCTCCCCGGGGCTTCTGTTCGGTTGTCGTCACGCTCATTATAGCAGACGGGCGCGAATGCGCAAGTGCGGGCGGAGTATCAGGCGCCTTCCCGCAGCTTTTCCTCCAGAATGCGCCGGTTGGCCTTCAGCCCTTCATCGTCCGGCAGCCACCCGAGCGCGGCTTCGTTGTGTCTTGCCGCATCCGCCCAGCGGCCGAGCTGCCCGTAGCAGATGGTGAGCCGCGCATGCGGCAGCCACGTGCGGCAGGCGTTGTTGACGACGCCGAGCCAGCCTTCGGCGAGCGGCGCGTCCAGCGCCCGCTCGTACCAATAGGCGGCCGTCCGCCAGTCCCCCGCTTCCTCGAACCATCCGCCGAGCGCGCAGCACACTTCCGCGTGGGGCGCGTCGAACAGGAACGAGCGGAGCAGCGCGTCGATCCGGCCGGCCGGATCGCCCAGACGCCGGCAGCAGTCGGACAGCCTGAGCGCGGCCGTCACCTTGTCTTCCCGGTAGCCGGCCGGCTCAGCCAGGTACGCCCGATAGGCTTCCGCCGCCTCCCCGAAACGTCCGGCGTCCGCCAGCTCGTTCGCGTAATAATAGAGATCGCGCCCCTTGAGACCGCCGGTTTCGGCCGCGATCCGCTCGTAGATGCGCAGATTCCGGTCCGAATGGTCCCGGGTGGTGCGATAATGCGCGATGCCGATATCGACAGCGATGGCATGGGCGCCTGAGATGTCCAGATACTCGTGCACCCGTCCGTGCCAGCGATAGCCCCGGCCCCGCCGGACGAGCCGGCAGCGGCGCGTCGCGACCGTCGGCCTTCCCGCCGCGTCGAACGCCAGCCAGTACGGCATGAGCACGGCGTCGGCGTGATCCGGAATCTGCGCCTTGAACGCCGCGAATTTTTCCCGCTCCCCGTCGGGCAGCACGTCGTCCGCATCCATCCACATGATGAACTCGCATGACGCCTGGTCGAACGCGAAGTTGCGCGCCGCCGCGAAATCGTCCACCCACTCGAAATCGCAGACGCGCGCGCCAAAGGAGGCCGCCACCTCCTTCGTGCGGTCCGTCGAACCGGTATCGACGATGACAAGCTCGTCGACGACCGGAGCGACCGATGCGAGACACCGGCCGAGCACCGCTTCCTCGTCGCGGACGATCATGCACAGACTGATCGTCGTCACGTCCTCCCTCCTTTCCCGGGTTCGGACCGTTTCTTCCGCGCTTCCGCGAGCTGCCGCTGCAGGTCCCTCAGCTGGCGGATGAGCCCTTCGATCCGGCCGTCCTTCTGTTTCAACTGCTCCTCCAGCGCCTGAATGCGCGCGTTCTGGCTCTGGATCATGCCTCTCATTTTCCCCCCTGCTGATACTGCCGCTCGTAGGCGAGGAAATGTTCCTCGTCCAGCCGGATCAGACGCTTCAAGCGGTCGGCGTTGTCCGGTCTGCGGAACCTGAGCGACCGCTTGCGGCCGGCATAGCAGAGGTAGCGGTGATGCACTTCCATCGTAAGCTCGTCGAAATACGGGTCGGTCAGTTCCGCGAGCCGTCCCGCGTAGAACGTCTGCTTGTGATCATGGAACGCGTGCAGGCCGAACGGCACGGTGATGATGCAGACGCCGCCGTCCGCCAGCCAGCCCGAGACATTGGCCAGCACCCGCTCCGGCTGGGTGAAATGTTCGAGCACTTCGCCGAGCAGCACCGTGTCGAACGGGCCCCAGTCGTGCGGCTTTGTCGCATCCGCCGTCATGAAGCGGACGTTCGACCGGACGATGGCGGGCTCCTTCGCCAGCTCCGCCCGCGCATAGCGGATCGCCTCGTCTTCCAGATCGATGCCGAGCACCTCATACCCTTCGCGGCCAAGAAGAATCGAGGCGATGCCCTGGCTGCAGCCGACATCCAGCACCCTGTTGCGTCTGGCATGCCTGCACATCCAATGAATGCGGGCGCGCGTCGCTTCGTGCGACGCGCTGGAGCCCGACTTACCGTAGTACCGCTGGTTGACTTGATCTTCATTGACCATGGATCTCACCCCTGCGCGGCGGGCAGCCCGAGAGACGGCTCTCCCAGCCGGGCGATATGTCCGCTCTCGAAGCCGTCGAGCGCATTCCTCGTATCCAGCACGAGCGGCGCATGCTCCGCGATCAGGCGAACGTCGACCGAAGCATGCCGGGTCAGGATAACCGCCAGATCGAGGCCGGCCAGCAGTTCGGGCGTAAGGCTCACCGTCCGGAACGTCCGTCCGCGATGGCGGAACGACGGCACGAGCGGATCGCAGCAGACGACGTCCGCCTGCCGGGCGGCCAGTTCGTCCAGAATGTCCAGGGCGGGCGATTCCCGCACGTCGTCGACATCCGGTTTGTACGCGATGCCGATCAGCGCGATGCGCGCGCCGCGCATCGGCTTCCCTTCCCGGTTCAGCAGCTCCGTCACCCGCTCGACGACGTGCCGCGGCATCCGCCGGTTCACCTCGTCCGCCAGCTCGATCAGCTTCATCGGCCGGCCGTATCGCTTCGCCGTCCAGTTCAGGTAGATCGGGTCGACCGGTATGCAGTGGCCGCCGATCCCCGGACCCGGCCAGAACGGCAGGAAGCCGAACGGCTTCGTCGCCGCCGCCCGCACCACTTCCCATACGCTGATGCCGAGCCGTTCGCAGAGCAGCGCAAATTCGTTCACGAGCGCAATATTGACATTGCGGAACGTGTTCTCGAACAGCTTGGCGGCTTCGGCCGCCGCCGTCGAGCTGACGGGCACGACCTGCTGCACGATCGAGCGGTAGAACTTCACGCCCGCTTCGAGGCAGGCCGGCGTCGCGCCGCCGACGATCTTCGGCGAATTGTCCAGCCGATAGACGCGGTTGCCCGGGTCGATCCGCTCGGGCGAGTAGCAGAGATGGAAATCTTCGCCGACCCGCCAGCCGCGCGCCTCTTCGACGACGCGGCGGATGAGCTCATCCGTCGTGCCCGGGTACGTCGTGCTCTCGAGCACGACCAGCGTTCCCCGCTTCAGATGCGGCAGCATGGCGGCGACCGCCGAGCGGATGAACGTCAGATCCGGCTCGCGCTCCGCCGTCAGCGGCGTCGGCACGCAGATCACAATCGTCTGGGCACGTGAAACGGCAGCGTAGTCGCCGCCGGCGGTGAATTCGCCTTGGACGGAGCGGATCGTCTCGTCGTCGATACCGATCACCGTCGACTTGCCCGCGTTCAGCCGGTTGATTTTCTCCTCGTCGACATCCAGTCCGTACACCCGGTATCCGGCCTTCGCCAGCGCCACGGCCATCGGAAGCCCGACATAGCCGAGTCCGACCACGGCCGCAGCGGGCCGATCATGAGTATCCATATCGCGCCTCCTCTCCGCCTTGATGGCGTAGCCAGTCCCCATGCCGCCTCAGAACCCGCCGGCATCCAGCAGTCCGGCGATGCCCGCCTTGTCCAGCAGTTCGTCGTCCGAGCGGTACGGCTGCGGCTTCGCCGGCCGGTAGGCGGCATATTTGCGCGCAAGTTCGGGTTCGGGGGACGGCGGCAGAATGACGAGCACTTCGTCGTCGTAATGCCGCGCATGCAGCGCTTCGCGCGCGGACACGAGCGTCTCGTGCAGCTTCTCGCCCTCCCGGATGCCGATTTCCCGTATCCTCACATCCGCGCCCGACCGCTCGATCATCACCTCCGCCAGATCGCGGATGCGGCAGGCCGGCATGCGGATGACGAACGTCTCGCCGCCCAGCGCCGCCTCCGCCGCGCGCAGCAGCAGGCCGATCGCTTCGGGCAGCGTCATGAAGTAACGCGTCATCTCCGGGTGCGTAATCGGCAGATCCTCGCCGCGGCGTATCCGCTCCAGGAAGAACGGCACGACGCTGCCGTTCGTGCCAAGCACATTGCCGCCGCGGATGCAGACGAACCGCGTTGCGTCGGTCAGCTTGTTCGCCCTGAGCGTCAGCTTCTCGGCGATCGCCTTCGTCATGCCGTACACGTTCACCGGGTCGACCGCTTTGTCCGTCGATACGTCCACAACCTTCCGGACCCGCTGCGCAATGGCAGCCCGGATGACGTTCTCGGTTCCGAGCACGTTCGTCCGGAACGCCTCGTCGGGCTGCCGTTCGCAGATCGGCACATGCTTCAGCGCCGCGAGATGGAAGACAATATCGACGCCGCGGCAGGCGTCATGAACGGCGTCGTAATCCCGCACATCGCCGATGATGAACCTGACGCGCCCGTCAGAGCCGATCTCCCGTTCCATCTCGACTTGCCGATGCTCGCCGCGGGAGAACACCCGAACTTCCCGCGGGTCGTATTTGTGAAGCAACGTATGGACGAGATGGCGTCCCCAGGACCCCGTCCCGCCCGTCACCAGGATGGTGCTGCCGCTGTACATGCCCTCGTCTCCCTTCTCAGCCGGCGGGCGGCTTACATGAATTCGCTCAGCACGGCTTTCATCTGCTGTTCGCTCAGCCTGCCCTTTGCCGGCACTTTTTTCCTCGACGCGTTGGCGCCGTGCACGACGTTCACGTAGTTCCGCCCCGGCAGCAGCTCGTGGGGCAGCTTGATGACAAAGCCGTGGCCTTTGCCGGGGAGCTTCACGCGGTAACCGTCCAGATAGTCCTTCGTCTTGTAGATGTACGTATAGAACTGCGGCGAAAAATGGTACACCTCGGCCATCACGTTCTCGATCGTGTCCCACATGTAGCCGTTCTGATTGATCAGGGCGACGGTGCCCGGCTTCGGCTTCCAGTCCATGAGCAGCTGCACGAACGTTCTGCGGTACAGATCGTCGGAATCGAGCCGCGCCACGAACAATTCGTCATAACCGGATGTGAACGCGCGTATCGCTTCGACGCAGGTCCGCTCCGAGCCGAACCGCACGTGCGGGGGGAAGTCCTCCCAGTCTTTGCGCAGCGGTCCGTTCAGCAGCGGCTCGGATTCTTCCGCAACTTTCAGCAGCGCGAGAAAGTCGGGGTTCGTCTGGCGCTGCAGACAGCGGAGGGTATATCGCCGGAAGATGGCGATCCGGTTGCGGATCCATGCCGGCTTGAGCCGATCCGGGACGATGCCGTAGTTGTTGAAATTGATCTCGATGACGACTCGCCTGGCCATGTTCAACCTCCTTGCTTGTTCCTCGTTCAATGTATGAATGCAAGGCGCCGGCCGCATGGTTGATTGATCTCGTCCATTCGTCCAAATCCGGCCGCAGGCCGCAGTCGGCGGCGGACATCCATGCCCCTCGGCAAGCCGGACATATACTGAAAAATGAATCCCGCACCATCTCTGTCCTTCGGGAGGAATGATACATCGTGGATCGAACGCAGCTGACGCAAGCGCAGGTGCTGCAGCGCATTGCGCATGCGCTCAAGACGAAATCGCCGCTGTCGCTCGTCCGCGTAGGGGACGGCGAGAATCTCGTGCTCGCCCAGCAGACCGTCTGGCCGATCGACGCCGTGCTGAAAGAGCCGTGGGCCGTGAAAGCAAACGAAGGCAAGAAAGGGCTGCGGCTGCCGAACCTGCCCTTGCGCGACGCCGTCGCCGAGTCGATCCGCAAAGCCGACATCGTTGGCATTCTGCCCTTCGGCGACCGGACGATCCACGCGCCGGACTACCTGAAGCGCAAGTTGACGGATCGCGTATTCCGACATTTCCGCATCGTGCCGAAAGCGGTCTGCCACGCCTGCGTGAACCGGATGCTGGCGACGGATCCGATGTTCTGGAAGACGCTTGCCGGCAAGCGGATCGCGGTCGTGACGCACCATGCCGACGCGGCGAAGCGGGTCATCGAGAACCGTTTCCGGGGCATCCGCGTCACGCTGACCTATCCGTTCTCCGACTATTCCCAGATGGAACAGGCGCTCAAATTTCTTTCCGACAACCGCAACCTGTACGACATCGCGCTGTTCTCCTGCGGCGTCAACGCCGTCGTGCTGGCTCAGCGCACCGCCGAACAGACCGGCAAAGTCGCGCTCGACTTCGGCAAAGCGCTCCATATCATCACAAAAGGACGCCCGAACTGAATCGGGCGTCCTTTTGCGCTTGGCAATATGAACAAGAACCCCGGGAGCCGGGGTTCTTCCCGAAAACCGGGGTTCTTGCGCAGGGCGGCGCACTCAGGCGGTCGAGGCGATGCCCCGGAACACTTCCGGGCCGTTCCGCACGGCCGTCGTCGTGCCCGAGATAAAGGCCGTGTAGACCGTCTCCGCAGCCGGCGGCGCCAGCAGATCCTGTGCCGTAAAGGAGTGCACTTCCGTCGTGCCCGTTACGCTCACCGTCCCGGTCAACGTGAAGATGACATTGGCGGGGTTGAACGTCGAGCCGCGGACGATGTCAACCGTGAACGTGTCGCCGATGTCGCCGCTGATGCCGACCATGCCGTCCAGCGCGATAATCGTGTTCGGCGCGTTCTGCGTCTGAAGCCCGATGATGCCGAACAGCGTCGGCGTAGCGCTCAGCGGTACGTTCGGAGCACCGACCGTGTTGGAGTTCATTGAGCTGCGTTGATCGAGGAAAACTCCCATCCCATTCACCCCCTGCTTGCCTGAGATGCTACAGTCTATGGGATTTGGTGCTAAGCGGTATAGACAAACTATGGAGGATAAATGAGGATTTTTTTATTCCGCGCCGATCACATCCCGCATCTTCGCCCACATGTCCCCCAGCGCCGTGCGCAGCCGGATCCGTCCGGCCTGCGGATCGACCTTCGTCACGACGCCCGTCACCTCCCGGTCCGCATACTCGCCGTACAGCTTCAGCGTGACCGGCCGGCCCGTCTCGAGCGATTCGCCGATCCGAAGCGCCAGCTCCTCCATCTCCTGTTCGTCAAGCACGGGGCGCTCTTTGCGGTTCAGCGACTCCCGGTGGCCATTGATACGCTCCTTGTGTTCGGGCAGCATCATCCGGCTCGATTCCCAGAGCAGATTGTACCCGGATGTTAATTTGTTCACGCGCGGTTTTGCCATTGCTGTCCGCCATCCTCTCTTCGATGTCTGATCCTCTGTTGATGATTAGCCGACGTCTGACCCGCACTTGCCGCCTTGCTCGCAGTTGTCTTCCGACCCGCTCCTGTCGCCTTTCCGCTCCCGGGAGCCGGCCCGAACTTTCCGGACCGCCGTCTGCGCGAGGCCGCCGACCGTGCTCCGCCGCCCTGCGCATGCCGCTCCGGCGTCATTTGTAATGGCCGCCGATCTTGCGCGCCCGGTCCTTCGCCTGCCCGGCCTCGGTGAGCGAGACGGCGCGCATGATCGAATCGTCGCCGTACTTGTCCTTGATCCGGTCTGTCGCCCGTTCGAGGGCGCGGTATTTCTCCCGGTGGTCGAACAGCAGCAGCTGATATTCCCGGTCGTCCTGCAGACCGGTCATCGCGACGCCGACCTTCCGCACCGGCAAGCCGTCCCAATGCCGGTCCAACAGTTCGCACGCGAACCGGTAGGCGTCGTTTGTCGCCTGGGTCGGATACGGCAGCGTCATCTGCCGGAAAAAACCGCTCGGCCGGTCGAAGTCGGCGCCCTGGCAGCCGACGGCCAGCGTCCGGCCCATTTTCCCCTTGGCCCGCATGCGCCGGCAGACGAGCTCGCACAGCTCGAGCAGCACGACCCGCAGTTCTTCCCGCGTCTCGTAATCGCGCGGCAGCGTCATCTGGTGGCCGATGCCTTTCTGCCCGATGTGGGTGTCCGGCGTCACCGGCGAATCGTCGCACCCGCGCGCGATGCGCCAGATCATCTCGCCGTTGATCCCCCAGCGCGCCCGCAGCCGGGAAAGCGGCGCCCGCGCCAGGTCGCCGATCGTCTCGATGCCCATCCGGTTCAGGTGCGCCGTCATGCGCGAGCCGATCATGAACATTTTGCCGACCGGCAGCTGCCACAGCGTCTGCTCGAGACGATCCGGATCGAGCCGGAAAATGCCGGTCGGATGCTTCTTCGCGTAGTTGTCGCACGCCATCTTCGCCAGCACCTTGTTCGTGCTGATGCCGAACCGGACGTAGACGCCGGTCTGCTCCAGCACCTGCTTCTGGATCCGGCGGGCCGCCTCCTCGGGTCCGCCGAACAGGCGGGCCGATCCGGTCAGATCGAGGAACTGCTCGTCGATGCTGTACGGTTCGACCATGTCCGTGAACGACTCGTAGATGCGCGTGATGAGCAGGGAATACTCAATGTATTCCTGCATGCGCGGCTTCGCCACGATCAAGTCGGGGCACTTGCCCAGCGCTTCACCGAGCCGTTCGGCGGTGGTGACGCCGCGCGCCTTCGCGAGCGGGCAGGCGGCGAGCACGATGCCCGAACGGCGCTCGGGATCTCCCGCCACAACAAGCGGCTTCCCCTCGTACTCGGGATGTTTCGCCTTCTCGACGCTGGCATAGAACGACTGGCAGTCCGCCAGCATGATCACCCGCTGTTTCCGCGCCATCGCCCCGTCCTCCCCTGAGACAAGAACGTATGTTCTTATCATATTCAAAATACACGAACTTATGTTTGTGTATCAACAGTATTTTTCTGTAAGGTTCAGCGGGCGCGCATGCGCAGGCAGTGGCGGCGGCACGCCGCAAGACGCTATAATGGCCTCAAGAGAAGAACGCAAAGGAGAATCGCGCATGTGCGGCCGCTACACGATCACGGTGACGCTGGAAGAGCTGATGGTGCGGTACATGATCGGCGTGACGAACATTCCGTACCACCGGCCGAAATACAACGTGGCGCCCGGTCAGATGGTGCCCGCCGTCATCAGCGACGGCCGGACGAACCGGCTTGGGGAACTGAGGTGGGGACTCATCCCGTCTTGGGCGAAGGATGAGAAAATCGGCAGCCGCCTGCTGAACGCCCGCGCGGAGACGGCCGCGGACAAGCCTGCCTTCCGCGGGCCGCTCAGGACGAAGCGCTGCCTCGTGCCGGCGGACGGCTTCTACGAATGGCGGACGGAGCCGGACGGCAGCCGGCAGCCGCTTCGCATCGTGCTGCGGGGCGGCGGCATCTTCAGCATGGCCGGCCTGTACGAGACATGGACCGCGCCGGACGGGCGGCGCATCAGCACGGTGACGATCCTGACGACGGAACCGAACGAACTGATGGCGCCCATTCATAACCGGATGCCGGTCATCCTGCGTCCGGAAGACGAGGCGCTCTGGCTGGACCGCAGCGTGCGCGATCCCGAAGCGCTGCGTCATTTGTACACGCCGTATCCGGCGTCCGAACTCGAAGCGTACCCGGTCGGAAAAGCGGTCGGCAGCGTCAAGGCGGACGATCCGTCCCTGATCGAGCCGCTCGCCAAATCCTGAGAACGGACGGCTTACTATTTAAAGAAAAAACTTCCTCCATCCGCGGATCCGTGTGACGAATCCCGGAACAGAGGAAGTTTTTTCGCTGTCTGACCCGCTTGACCCGCAGCGCCCTAACGGAACATGCTCCACAGCCGGAGCAGATGCAGCGTGTTGTTCGGATCAATCCGCTGCGCGATCACGAATGCGATGATCCGCTCTTCCAGGTCGGACGTGAGCGGCTCGTTCAGGATGGCGGCCGCCGAGCGCACAAGACGGCGCACCTTCGCCCGATCCTGAAGGTCGTACTTGGTCACGCCGTTAAGCAGCGCCTTCATCCGCTCCTTGGTTGCCGGATTTTTCATCTTCCGTTTGACGCGCTCGACCAACTCGGGCCGAATGCCGTACTGCTGATAACCCACGCGCGGCACCTCCATCGCATTGACGGTCCGGCCGGGCCGGGGCCGTCATTTCAGGATATGACGTCCGCACCGCGCAGTTGTCATCCGCCGCAAATTTCGGCCGAAAATAATTCAATCGAGCTGTTCGCCCTGAAAGACCGGATCCCGCATCAACATCTCGCGCAGCCGCGCGCAGGCGGGATCGTGCCAGAAGGCCTCCCGCGACACAAATTCCGCCGCATCGTCCCGCGCCGTCTCCAGCAGCGCGTAGTCGGACGACAGATCCGCCACCTTGAAATCCGGCAGGCCGCTCTGCTTCGTGCCGAAGAAATCGCCCGGTCCCCTGAGCTCCAGGTCGCGCCGCGACACTTCGAATCCGTCGTCAGTCTCCGTCATGATCCGCATCCGCTCGAGGCCCGTCTCCGATTTCGGATCGGCGATCAGCACGCAATAGGACGCGTGCGACCCGCGTCCGACGCGCCCCCGGAGCTGATGCAGCTGCGACAGGCCGAACCGGTCCGCGTCCATGACGACCATCAGCGTCGCGTTCGGCACGTCGACGCCGACCTCAACGACGGTCGTCGCAACGAGCACATGCGCTTCGCCGGACGCGAACTCGCGCATGACCGCGTCTTTCTCCGCCGCGGTCAGCCGGCCGTGCAACAGCCCGACCTTGAGATCCGGGAAAGCCTGCTGCATCTGCTGATGCAGATCGATGACGTTCTGCACGTCCAGCTTGTCCGATTCCTCGATCAGCGGGCAGATGATGTAAGCCTGCCGCCCCGCCGCCACTTCCCGCCGGATGAAGCCGAGCACGCGGTCCAGCATGTCATGCCGGACCCAGTACGTCTTGATCGGCACCCGCCCTTTCGGACGCTCGCGCAGCGTTGAGACGTCCATGTCGCCGAACGCCGTAATCGCCAGCGTCCGGGGAATCGGCGTCGCCGTCATCGTCAGCACGTCCGGATGGATTCCCTTGCGGCGCAGAATGCTGCGCTGGCCGACGCCGAAACGGTGCTGCTCGTCCGTCACGACCAGGCTGAGGCTGCGGAAATGGACATCTTCCTGAATGAGCGCATGGGTGCCGACGACGACGTCGATCATGCCCATCTGCAGCCCGGCGATCACGTCCCGCCGCTGCCGCTCGGTCAGGCTGCCGGTCAGCAGCGCCACCTGGATGCCATGCGGCTTGAACAGCTTCTCCAGCGTGCGCAGATGCTGCTCGGCCAATATCTCGGTCGGCGCCATCAGCGCCCCCTGATGCCCGCTCTTCACGGCGGCATAGAGCGCGATAGCCGCGATGACCGTCTTGCCGGAGCCGACGTCACCCTGCAGCAGCCGGTTCATGCAATACGGCTGGCGCATGTCGTGCAGAATCTCGTTCACCGCTTTCTTCTGCCCGTCGGTCAGCTCGAACGGCAGTCCCGCCGCGAACTCGCGGATCGCCGCGTTGTCCGCCGTATGCGCGATGCCGTTCCGCTTGCGGCGCGTATGCGCGCGGTAAGCCTGCAGCTTGAGCTGGAACAGGAACAGTTCCTCATACGCCATCCGCCTGCGCGCGGCCTGGCCTTCTTCCGCGCTGCCCGGCGCGTGGATCCGCATCACCGCTTCCCTGCGCGGCATCAGCCCGTGCCGCTGGATCAGCTCGTGCGGCAGCACTTCCGGCACGAGATGGCCGAACTGCTGCAGCGCCTGCGCGATCGTCTTGCGCATCCAGCTTTGCGTGATGCCGCCTCCGACCGAATAGACCGGCTGCAGCGTGCCGGTCTTCGACGCCCCGCGGTCGGGAAACTCCGACTCGGCCACCGTGAGCTGGCGCCGGTGCCGGTCCCATTTGCCCGTCAGCGTAATGTCCCGCCCGGGCGTCAGCTGATCCTTCAGGAAATGCCGGTTGAACCAGACAGCCGTAATGAGCATCCGGCCCGCCGCCACGCGGCAGGACATGCGGGTTTTGCCGCCGTAGCGCTGCACGACCGGCGGGGCCGCGATTTTGCCCTGTATGGTCGCCTTCTCTCCATCTCCGACTTCTTCCAGCTCCCGCACCCGGTAATCCTCGTAGCGGAACGGGAAATATTCCAGTAGATCCGCCGCCGTACGGATGCCAAAGGCGTGAAGCTCCTCTTCTTTCCGGGCGCTCACGCCTTTGATCTGCCGTACCGGGATCTGGTCCAGCCTGATATTCATCACGTTCACGCCTTGTACATGAAGACGGCTGACGTTCCGGGTCCGACATGCGCGCCGATGACGCTGCCGATGAGCACATGGCGGACGCTCCGGACGTCGAACTTCTCCTGCATCCGCGCCAGCAGCTCTTTCGCCTGCTCGTCGTACTTGCTCCAGCCGATGCCGACATGGACGGGCGAACGGCCGAATTCTTCTTCCAGCATTTCGATGATGCGGTTCATGGCCTTCTTGGTGCCCCGCGTCTTCTCGACCGGCGCAACCACGCCGTCCTGGATCGTCAGAATCGGCTTGATGTTGAGCAGACCGCCGATCAGCGCGGCCGCTTTCCCGATCCGGCCGCCCCGCTGCAAATATTCAAGCGTGTCGACGAGGAAATAGATGCGCATCCCCTTGAGCATCCGATGGGCCGCCTCCACAATCTGCTCCTTCGAAGCGCCTTCCATGGCCATCTCCGCGGCGAGCAGCGCGGCCGCGCCGAACCCGTGGGAAGCGGACCGCGAGTCGATCACCGTGATGTCGTGTTCGCCTTCCAGCATCGATTTGGCGATGACGGCCGACTGGTACGTGCCGCTGAATTCCGAACTGAGATGGAACGAGATGATCTGCGCCTCCGGATCCTTGTCCAAGATGCGCTTGTACAATTCGAGAAAATCGTTCGGCGATGGCTGCGACGTCGTCGGCATGACCGGGGACGCTTCCAGCATGTCATAGAAATTGCCTGGACCGATCGTCACCCCGTCGAGATAGGTCTCTTCCCCGAAATGCACCTTGAGCGGAATCATCTCGATGCCCAGCCGCTGACACTCTTCCGCGGGAATGTCCGATGTGCTGTCCACGATGATTTTCACCGCACACATGCTTGATGCCTCCCGTCTTTCGCGAATGATCGTTCGATTACTCCACCGCAATCAAATAGGGATACAGCGGCTGACCGCCCTCGAAAATTTCCAGTTCGGCATCCGGATACGCGTCCTGCAGCCAGTCGGACAGCGCCGCGGTCTCCGCGTCATTCGTCCCTTCTCCGGTCAGCACCGTGACCAGCTCGCCGCCGTCTTCCAGCATCTTCGAAAGCAGCGTGCGGCAAGTCTCCTGCAGGCTGCCGGAAGCCGCGACGATCTCCTTGTCCATGATGCCGATATAGTCGCCTTCCCGGATCGTCAGCCCGCCGATCGTGGAATCCCGCACGGCAAGCGTTACTTCGCCGGAACGGACCGACTCGGCGGCTCCGCGCATCCGCTCCTCGTTCCGCTCGGCCGTCTCCGCTTCATTGAACGCAAGCAGCGCGGCCAGCCCTTGCGGAATCGAGCGCGTCGGAATGACGGTGACGGAGCGGCCGCTCATTTCCGCCGCCTGCTGCGCGGTCAGGATGACGTTGCCGTTGTTCGGCAGCAGATAGATCCGCTCCGCGCTGAGCGATTCGATCGCCTGCAGGAAATCTTCCGTGCTCGGATTCATCGTCTGCCCGCCCGACAGCACGATATCGGCTTCATGCCGGAGGAAGATGTCGGCGATGCCGCCGCCCATCGCGACGGCGATGATGCCGTACGGCGCGAACTCGTGCACCTGCTCGGGCGACACGCCCTGCACCGGAGCGCCGCCCGTCAGCACTTCGGGCGCCGCCAGTTCCGGCCCGCCGCCGGCGGGCTCCTCCTGATCCAGCAGTTCGCGGTGCTGTTCGCGCATGTTCAGGATGCGGATGTCGATCAATTCGCCGTAAGGCAGCGCGAGGTTGAGCACATCGCCCGGCTTGCGCGAATGGACGTGCACCTTGATGATGTCGCCGTCTTCGATGATGATGACCGAATCCCCGTCCTTCTCCAGCGCGCGGGTGAACCATTCCCGATCGAAACGCATGCCGGCCGGCATCCGTTCGGGACGCCGGATGAAAAACTCCATGTCATACGGAAATTCGATCGATTCCGTCGCCACCCGGCTCTGCGCCGGCGCGGATTCCGCACGGCGCGCCGGAGGCGCCGCGGCGGCCGGCGCGAAGACTTCGGCCGCGGCGGGCATCTCGACGGCTTCAACCGTTGCTTCGCCGGACAGGTACGCCGCGAAGCCCTCGTACAGATGGACGAGTCCCTGACCGCCGGAATCGACAACCCCGACCTGCTTCAGAATGGGGAGCATGTCCGGCGTCTTGAGCAGCGTCTCCTTCGCCTTCGCCAGCACCTCGCGCATCAGCGCCGCAATATCGGGCGTGCGGCGGGCGATCGACACCGCGTGCCGGGCAGATTCCCGCGCGACCGTGAGAATCGTTCCCTCGACCGGCTTCACCACCGACTTGTAGGCGGTGTCGACCCCCTGCTGCAGCGCCCCGGCGAACTGCACAGCGTTCAGCTCGTCATGGCCGGCCGCTCCGCGGGCGAACCCGCGGAACAGTTGCGACAGAATGACGCCGGAGTTGCCTCTGGCTCCCATGAGAAGCCCCCGTGAAAGCGCTTCTGCTGCTGTTCCTAAAGAAAGCGACGGGCGGCTCCTCAGTTCCTGCACACCCGAACGCATCGTAAGATTCATATTGGTTCCCGTATCGCCGTCCGGCACGGGAAAGACGTTCAGCGCGTTGATTTGCTGCATGTTTCGCTCCAGCGCGTCCGCGCCCGCAAACACCATTTCCGCGAATGTCTTTCCGTCAAGCACCCGCTTGCTCACCCGATTCCCTCCTACTGCGATACCCTTACGCCTTGCACAATGATGTTCACATAATCCACTTTCAGACCGGTGACTTCATTCAATACATATTTCACGCGCGACTGAACGTTGTGCGCGACTTCCGAAATTCTCGTGCCGTAGCTGACGACGATGTACAGATCGACATGCGTCGCCTCGCCTTCCCGACGGATTTCGACACCGCGCGATAAATTTTCCCTGCCCAGAAGTTCGGCAATGCCATCCTTGAACTGCTTGCGCGACGCCATGCCGACCAGACCGTAGCATTCCATGGCTGCTGAGCCCGCGATCACCGACAACACATGATCCGACACATGGACATGACCCAGTTCAGTCTGGAGTTGCGTAGACATGGCTCCACTCCTCCTCAGGCAAGTATAGGCTAAATTCATTATAAAGATTGCACAGGCAGAATACAAACGGAAATCGCCGATAGATCGTCCATGTTCGCCGAAAATCTCACGCAATCGGCTCCGTTCCCTGCGTTTCGATGACTTGTCCCGTGCCGACTTGCAGGTTAGAGTAAAATTTGTGTTGGGGTAAAGATTGGAAAAAGCGGGCATAGAAAGAGAGC
>NZ_CAJRAY010000009.1 GCF_907165215.1 Thermobacillus xylanilyticus
TGCTGAATTTATTGTCGCATTCTCGATTCTCGGTGTCCACTATTCAGTCTAGCATCACTTCATACACAGTACCATGATGCTTTTCAGGATCTCCATGAATATGCAAGCATGTACTACATCCCTGGAAAATGGAATCCTCATTGCACGCTCGCATTTCAGCTCTCGCCAGATCAGATGATGGAAGCCATGAAATTCTGCTATGGCAGGTTTTCGCCTCAGATCACGACTGTTACGGAAGCGGGCCTCGTAAAACTGGAGTTTGACCAAAATCATAAGTGCGTGAGCAGTACGCCCATGGAAATCATTCGATTGGTGTGATTCAACCAGGTTCCCCAGGTCCGAAAGTGCAAGGAGGGAGTCGTTTGATCCGCGGCTTGATCATCATACTGATATCGGCCCTAACGCTCATCGGGTGCAGCCGGAGTGATGAGCGGGACAACCATTTGGAACTTCTGCAGGCGCAAATCGACGAAATGCAGGCGATCATTGCGGAGAAAGACGCCGCGATCAAGCGGCTGACCGAAGAACTGGCGGAGCGAGAATCCGAAGACTCATCCCTGGACGAAGCCATACGGGAAGTTCCGTGGCTTGACAAGTTGAACGTGTATACCGAGTGGGATAAAGTCGTCATCCGTCGGCATGAAAATGATCCCGCCGCCGCAATCGTCGACGATCCGTTGTTTCTGGAGAGCATCAAGTGGCTGCTGCACATCAAGAGGGCGGCGATTGCCGAATATCCCAACGGTATTCAGACCGATATCGAGCCATACCTCTACGAACTCTACGAAGGTGACCGCCAATATGTGATCCTGGTTGTGGATCGCGGCGTAATCGAGGCGGGGCGTGATGGTTGGTATTGGGAAGTCGATCCGGGCATCCATCTGCCGGGAGTGGCCTTCATGCCCCGGCCGCCACATGTCAGGCATGACGGTCTCATTGCGAAGATGGCGGCCTCCGGCGCGGTCAGACGGGGGGATCAATACGTTATGTTTTCGAGCTTCCGCGCGCAGTCTCGCATTGCGCCGTTGACGGAGGGCAGGCGATTGGAGGAGCAGCCCGAAGATCCGGGAGAAATTACCGAACGTTTTACGTTTTATTACTATGGAGAAGAACTGGTCATGGATGTATACGACAATCATGTGAAACTGTCCGATGCAACATCGGATGAATGGTATGAGTACGAAGGTGCAGGCGTGCAGTTCACGGTGGAAGCCGGTTGAAACGGCTGTGTTCTCAGGCGTACATTCGAAAGGAATGGAAGATCATGTCCCTGTACCTCCTCAGTAATGATGAGTGGAAGATGCGGAGAGGCGGAAGATTGGATATGTCATTATTCGAGGCCTGCATAATCCCCACAATTTCATTGAGATCTTTCGAATCAACTTGAGTGTGAGGAATCAAGGCTACGGCAAGAAAGTTCTGAAACTGGTGCTGGATTATTTGTTTCACCAATTGAAAGCCCACAGGGTATGGCTGGATTTACGCGAAGGAAATGAGAGAGCCCTGCATTTATATCAATCGCTCGGATTTCAGGTGGAAGGCACGTTGCGTGAATGTGTGAAGACTGAAGACAACTATGAATCGTTAATGATAATGGGAATATTAAAAACGGAGTTTTGTTGAATGTGCGGGGGTTTCGACGATGATAAAGTTGGAACTGCTCAGTGAAACAGATTTTCCGCAAATCGTAACCTGGGTAAATCAGTATTCCAGGGATTTTATGGTGCAGTGGTCAGGCAAAACTTACGAATATCCTTTAACCGTTGACCAAATGAAAGCTCATTATTCCAGGGGGATTAACTCGATAGAGTCCGATGTGTTTATCTACAAGATCATGGATGACGGTCGATTTGTAGGATCGGTGCAATTATGCAGATTTAATTGGGAGACCAGGGAAGCCGTAGTTGGTCGATTCTTGATAGGCGAAGAAACAAACCGGGGAAGAGGAATCGGCAAGAAAGCATTAAATGAACTTGTTCGGATCGGATTCCATCAGTTTGGCTTGGAAACAATCAAATTGAATGTCTATGAATTTAACAGACAAGCCATTAAGTGCTATGAGTCAGTCGGGTTCAGGAAGAGTCTGTATCGGGAAAAGATGTATCAGGACAGCAATGGAGTTTGGTGGAACAACTTTGAAATGACATTAAGGAAAGAAGATTGGCTGAAACAGTTCAAAGAAGACATTGTGGCAGGGGAGTAGAAGCCGTACGCCTGCCCAATTCTCCGACCTGGCTGTTCAATCAAGGGAGGATTTCGCATGTTTTATTTCAATGTAGATCACGACATTCAGTTAAGGATATTAGAGCCCCGATATTCGGATGAGATCTTTTCATTGGTCGAAAAAGACCGCGGTTACCTCAGAGAATGGCTGCCCTGGGTAGATGGGACAAAAAGCGCTGAAGACGTAGGCCACTTCATTAGGTCCGCGCTAAAGCAATTCTCTGATCATAATGGATTTCATGCAGCGATTTTTTATAAAGGAAAGATTTCAGGCTGCATTGGACTTCATTGGATTGATTGGGATAACCGAAAGACCTCGATCGGCTACTGGCTGTCATCTGAGTATCAAGGCAACGGCATCATGACAAAGTCATGCAAAGCGATCGTGAATTATGTATTGAATGATTTGGGTCTGAACAGGGTTGAGATCAGAGCCGCAGAGTTCAACAAGAGAAGCAGAGCTATACCGGAGAGGCTCGGCTTTACGCAGGAAGGGATCATCAGGCAAGCAGAGTGGCTGTACGATCATTATGTGGACCATGTGGTATATGGAATGCTGTCAGAGGAATGGAAAGGCATGAAATAGCAGGAAGAAGCGTCGCAGGTGACTTAATGAAGAGGTTTGCGTCCTATCTGATCCGTTATTTGCTTTTGATTACACCAACGATTCTCATGCTGGTTGCTTTGGTTGAATTTTTTCCGTACACGGGATTGGCAAGAATTGCAGCTTTGCCCGCGATTGTTGTAATGAACTCGTTAATTATTGTGGCATCCTTTGCTGTTCCGCACAAAGGACTGCTTTCTGCCGTTTTGAAAGCCGTCCTCACAATATTCATAACCTTATGGATCGCAATCTATTTTTATCCTCAGGAATTCAGTCCCTCAGTAATGGCTCAAACCAGGGATGCGGTGCGTGCCATTAATAATTTAGACAACATTACCAGAGACGATCTGAATGCAAATCGAAACATAGACAATCCGGCTTACGTCGTAGCCCTGTATAAATATCGGGATGAAATACCGCTTGATGGAACTTATCAGCTCTATGAGCATCCTGACGTTAGCATAAATAGTCTGGAGGAAATAGGTTCAAAACTGAGAGGGTATCATAAGGCAATTTGGTGGTACCTGAAGACATTTAAATAAGCAGCCGGCCCAAATATGAACAGGTTTACACCCAAGAAGTAAGCAAAAAGATTGGACGGCGTGTACTACCAACTTGGGACGGAAGGCATCATCGAGCATGTAACAGTAAAGCTTGACGGACAAATACAGCGTCATGTCAATGGCAAAAGAACGTTTAAAGGTGCAATCCATTTTATCGGGGACAAGGTTCCGCAAATCCCCGAGAATAGAACGCCGTTAGAATTGGTATACGACGGCCAAAATTTTTCGACCGTTTCTTCCGCATTTAGAATCATCGATGATGAAGGTCGAATCTGACCTGCTCACTGATCAGGAATACACCCCTCGATCGCCAGAAGTTGAAACGAGCGGGCTCCGGGACGGGGCCCGTAGGCATTTGCTGCGTATATTCCCCGTGATAGAGCCGCGTACACGCCGCAAGTTCACTTTCCTCCGCAAAAAAAATCTCATCCCCGCAAAAAAATCCAATCCTCCAAAATCCCTTCATGCAAAATTGTACGATTGCCTGCAAACCGCGCCGTCTTTACCCTCGGAGTCGGGAGGGAGAAACTTGCCGACGAACGAGAGACACGCAAGACAGGCCATTCAAATGGAAGCGCTCGACCGGGGGCTCAAGGCCGTCCGGACGGATGAAGGCGTCTTCCTGAGCTGGCGGCTGCTCGGCACGGAAGTGACCGGCCGCACAGACCGGGGCATGGCCGGGCCGTCCTTCCGCATCTATCGGGACGGCAGCCGCATCGCCGACGTGGAGCACGCCACGAATTACCTCGATACGAGCGGAACCCTCAACGCGCGCTATATTGTATGCGCTGTCATGGACGGGCGGGAGATCGACCGCAGCCGGGAAGTCCGGCCGTGGCCCGCGCCGTACCTGGAAATCCCGCTGAAGAAGCCCGCGGACGGCGTCACGCCGGACGGCAAGCCGTACACGTATTCGGCGAACGACATGAGCGTCGGTGACGTGGACGGGGACGGTGTGTACGAGTATTTCGTGAAATGGGACCCGTCCAATTCGAAGGACGTGTCCCAGACCGGGTACACCGGCAATGCCTGCATTGATTGTTACCGCGAGGACGGCACGCTGCTGTACCGGATCGACCTCGGCGTCAACATCCGCGCCGGCGCCCACTACACGCAGTTCCTCGTCTACGACTTCGACGGCGACGGCCGGGCGGAGCTGATGTGCAAAACAGCCCCCGGGACGAAAACGATCCGCTTCGGACCGGACGGCGAGCCTATGCGAGAGACATTCATCACGATGCCGCCGGAAGACGCGGCTGCTGGGTACAGCCATGCCGACGACTACCGGATGAGCGCCGCCGACTACGCGGAGCACATCACACAGCTGTTCATGCGCTGGCACGAGCACGAGGAAGTGAAGGCCGGCCGCTGGCCGCAGCGGGTGGAAGAGGCGCTGGGCTGGGACCGCCGGTTCCGATACCCGCTGTCCCGCGAAGACGCGGAGCAGCTGCGCGATTACTTCTTCGATGTCTACGCGCCGAGCCGCAGCCCGCGCAACCGGCTGCGCGCGTTCGAGGGATTCATCCTCGGCGGGCCGGAGTATCTCACCGTCTTCGACGGAGAGACGGGCGAGGAACGCCATACCATCCGTTACAAGCCCGGCCGGCACGACGACGGCCTCATGTGGGGCGACTACGCCTGGCATCGGATCGAGCCGGGCAACCGCGTCGACCGGTTCCTCGCCGCCGTCGCTTACCTGGACGGCATCAGGCCGTATGCCGTCTTCGCGCGGGGCTACTACACGCGCGCGGCGGTCGTCGCGTACCGCTGGGACGGCCGGCAGCTTCATGAACATTGGAGCATCGACAGCGGCTGGGTGCCGATGAACAACCCGTTCGGCGACACCCTCCATGCGGAGGACGGCCTCGATCCGCAATACGGCGCGCTGGCGGGGCAGGGCGCCCACTCGCTCGCCGTCGCCGACGTCGACGGCGACGGCTGCCAGGAGCTCGTCTACGGCGCGGCGACGATCGACCACGACGGCACGCTGCTCTACGTGTCGCGGGGCGAGATGCCGCCGAATAGCGCCGCGCCGGGCAGCCTCCGAAAGCTCGGCCACGGCGACGCGCTCCACGTCGCGGACATCGACCCCGACCGGCCGGGGCTCGAAATTTTCATGGTGCACGAAGACGGACGGCACGCCCCGTACGGGTTCGCGCTGCGCGACGCGGCGACCGGCCGCGTGCTGTTCGGCGCCCCTGCCGAACAAGACGTCGGCCGCGGCATGATCGGCCAGGTCGATCCGCGGCATCGCGGTCTTCAGGTATGGTCGTCCGCCGACCACGCCGGCCGCGAGCCGTTCGGCCTCATGACGTGCCGGGGCGAACGCATCGCCGTCACGACGCCGGGCACGAACATGAACATCCGCTGGGCGGCCGACATGACGACGCAGATCATCTCCGGCACGTTCGATGAGCCGGCCGCCATTGACGACTGGCGGCGGGGCCGGCTGCTGACAGCGCACGGCACCCGCACGAACAACGGCACGAAGGGCAACCCGTGTCTCGTCGCCGACCTGTTCGGCGACTGGCGGGAGGAGCTCGTCGTGCGCACGGCGGACAGCTCGGCGATCCGGATCTATATGAGCACCGAGCCGACTGGCCGCAAGCTGCACACGCTGATGCACGATCCGCAATACCGGGTCGGCATCGCGAACCAGAACGTCGTGTACAACCAGCCGGCCTATCCGAGCTTCTATCTCGCGTCGGATATCGACTGGGCGAAGGTGCCGGTCCCGGACATCCATGCGCCGCGCGCCTCCAACCCGTCCGACAGGGAGGTGACGGCCGGATGAAGCCATCCGCGACGACCGCCGCCGCGCGGCCGATGAGCCGAACGGGCGGATCGACGAAGTGGGGCCGGCTCTGGAAGAACCGCTGGCTGTACGCGCTGCTCGCCCCCGGACTGCTCTATTTTCTCATCTTCAAATACGTGCCGATGTGGGGGGTGCTGCTCGCCTTCCAGAACTTCTCGCCGTTCCACGGCTTCTGGAAGAGCGAATGGGTCGGGTTCGAACATTTCCGCGTCTTCTTCACGAACCCGGAATTTTTCATGCTGCTGCGCAACTCGCTCATTCTGTCGCTTTACAACCTGCTCTTTTTCTTCCCGGCGCCGATCATCCTGGCGCTCTTGCTCAACGAAGTGCGCATCGCCTTGTTCAAGCGGACGATCCAGACGCTCGTCTACGTGCCGCACTTCATCTCGATGGTCATCGTCGCCAGCCTCACCTACGTCTTCCTGACGACGGAGGGGGGCCTCGTGAACGAGCTGCTGCAGCAATATTTCGGCTTCAAGATCAGCTTCCTCACGAGCCCGGAATGGTTCCGGCCGATCATCGTCCTGCAGACGATCTGGAAAGAGTGCGGCTTCGGCACGATCATCTTCCTCGCCGCGCTGGCCGGCGTCGATCCCGAGCAGTACGAGGCCGCGATCATCGACGGGGCGAGCAGGTGGCGGCAGATGTGGCACATTACGCTGCCGTCGATCCGCAGCACGATCGTCATCCTGCTCATCCTGCGCATGGGCGACGTGCTCGACAACGGATTCGAACAGATCTACCTGCTGCTCAATCCGCTGAACCGGGAAGTGGCCGAAGTGTTCGACACCTATGTCTATTTCATGGGCATCACCCAGGGCGCGTTCAGCTACAGCACGGCGGTCGGCCTGTTCAAGTCGGTCGTCGGCATCATCCTCGTCATCGGGGCGAACTGGACGGCGAAGAAATTCGGCCAGTCCGGCATCTACTGACGCGCCGAAGCAGCGGAGGTGCATGTAACGATGAGGCAATACCGTACTCTGCCCGGAACCATTTTCGACATCTGCAACTATCTGTTCCTCAGCCTGTTCGCGCTCGCGGCGGTGCTGCCGTTCATCTACGTCTTCGCCGGCTCGTTCGCCTCGGACGCGGAGCTGACGAAGCGGGCGTTCTTTCTCGTACCGGAGAAATTCACCACCGCCGCGTACCGGTACATCTTCTCGACGGACACGATCGTGCGCAGCATCGGCGTCTCGGTCTATGTGACGACCGTCGGCACGCTCATCAACCTGTTCTTCACCGTGACGATGGCGTACGCGCTCTCGAAGCGGGAGCTTGCGGGCCGCAATTTCGTGCTCAACCTCGTCGTGTTCTCGATGCTGTTCGGCGGCGGCATGATTCCGACCTATCTCGTCGTCCGCGAGCTGCAGCTGCTGGACACGTACTGGGCGCTCATGCTGCCCGGCGCGATCAGCGCGTTCAACCTGATCATCGTCAAGAACTTCTTCCAGGAGCTGCCGGCGGAGCTGGAGGACGCGGCCAAGATCGACGGCTGTTCCGATCTCGGCCTGCTCAGGCGCATCGTGCTGCCGCTGTCGATGCCAGTGCTGGCGACATTCACGCTGTTCTATGCCGTCGGCCATTGGAACAACTACTACTCGGCGCTGCTCTACATCAACGAACCGTCGAAATGGCCGCTGCAGGTCATCCTGCGCCAGATCGTCATGCTGTCCCAGATGGCGGCCGGCGATCTGAGCGCGATGGACCCGAACTTCGAACAGCCGCCCGACCAGTCGATCAAAATGGCGGTCATCGTCGTCGGCACGGTTCCGATTCTGCTCGTCTATCCGTTCCTGCAGAAGCATTTCGCGAAGGGCGTCCTGCTCGGGTCGGTCAAAGGGTAACGGATATGCGATACCATTTTCCACCACACACACAGGGAGGTTCTCGCGCATGAGAAAAGCGAAGAAATGGGCCGTCGTCCTGACGGCGGTGCTGCTGGCGCTCAGCGTGCTGTCGGCCTGCGGCGGCGGCAAGAACAACGGGAATTCCGGCGGCTCGGGCGATGCCGGCGGCGCTTCAAACTCCACCGGCAGCCGGAACGGCGCAGACACCGGGTCGAGCGAAGACAGCAAGGCGTCCGAACCGGAACCGCCGCTTGAAATCAGCATCATGCTGCCGATCTTCAAGACGAACTATCCGAGCGACGACAGCCCGGTCGTGCAGGAGATCAACAAGCGCGCGAACGTGAAGCTGCATCTCGAATGGGTGCCGAACTCGTCCTACACCGACAAGTTCAACATCACGCTCGCCAGCGGCAAACTGCCGACGATCATTTACGTCCCGGACGTGAAGAACCCGAACTTCGTCAACGCGGTGAAGGCGGGCGCGTTCTGGGAAGTCGGCGAGAAGATGAAGAACTACCCGTACCTGTCCCAGGCGAATCCGGTCATCATGAAAAACTCCTCGATCGAAGGCAAAAACTACGGCGTCTACCGCGGCCGCGCGCTCGGTCGGAACGGCATCAACTACCGGAAGGACTGGCTCGAGAACGTCGGGCTCGAGCCGCCGAAGACGATCGACGACTTCTACAACATGCTGAAGGCGTTCAAGGAGCAGGACCCGGACCGGAACGGCAAGGATGACACCTACGGCATGGTGCTCGTCAAGTGGACCGGCCAGTGGGCGAGCGGTTTCGACATCATCAAGCTGTGGTTCGGCGCGCCGAACAAATGGGGCGTCGTGGACGGCAAACTCGTGCCGGAGCATCAGACGCCGGAATATCTCGAAGCGCTCCGCTTCATGAAGAAGCTGTATGACGAGGGGCTGATCAACCAGGACTTCGCCGTCTACGACTCCGCGAAGTGGAACGACCCGGTCGTGAACGGCCAGGCCGGCGTCATCGTCGACGTCACCGACAACGCGGCGCGCCTCGACGACGCGATCCACCGGGCGCTGGCGGCGGAAGGCAAGGATCAGCCGGACGTTCATTTCGTCGACAACATGATCGGCGTCGTCGGCGACCACGGCCTGCGGGCCCTGCCGACCTCCGGCTTCGCGGGCATTCTCGCGATTCCGAAGTCGTCGGTCAAGACGGAAGAAGAGCTGGACCGCGTCCTTGCGTTCCTCGACAAGATGAACGAACCGGAGCTGCAGACGCTGGCGGGTTACGGCATCGAAGGCGTCCATTATACGCTCGAGGACGGGTACATCGTCCGGATCGACGATCCGGTGAAGCTGGAGTCGGAAGTGGAAGGGCTCAACCAGATGCTGCCGTTCATCCCGGAAGATCAGGGGCTCAAGGTGAAGCAGACGCCGCTGCGGCAGAAGACGGCGGAGCTGCAGAAGGAAGCCGAGCAATACGTCGTGCCCAACCCCGCGGAGCCGTTCATCTCCACGGTCTATTCGCAGAAAGGACAGCAGCTTGACAATATCATCAACG
This sequence comes from Thermobacillus xylanilyticus, assembly GCF_907165215.1. Taxonomy (GTDB): domain Bacteria; phylum Bacillota; class Bacilli; order Paenibacillales; family Paenibacillaceae; genus Thermobacillus; species Thermobacillus xylanilyticus. The sequence goes on from NZ_CAJRAY010000009.1 coordinate 9,588, forward strand.
ACGCCCGCATCAAATATATCGTCGGCCAGCTTGACGAAGCGGGACTGCTCCAGGCGTTCGAGACGTGGAAGAAATCGGGCGGCGACGATCTGGTCAAGGAAATGAACGAGCTGTACGCCGCGGCGAATCCGTAAGCCGCGCGGCGGACGGCAAATCCGGGCCGCGTCCTTCATGGGCGCGGCTTTTGCGGATTGGCCGGGCACTCCCCGAAAAACCGGAAAATCAACCGATTCTGACGGAAAAGTGAACACTTTTCCGCGCCGGGATGGGGTACGATCAAATAAAAAGACGCGCGGGGAGAGCGACCGACGGAGGGGAAGCGGGGGATGGACGCGTGGTGAAGCGGATCTTCAGCCTGCCGGCACGGATGGCGTCCGGCAGAGGCCATTTCTATCGGCGCAGCCTGATCTTGCTGTTCGTCGTATCGGGCGTGCCGGGGCTGATCATCGGCTCGCTGGTGTACGGGCTGACGGCGGGCCGCGTGGAGCGCGAGCTGCTGGACAACCATGTGCGCCAGATCGAGCAGCGTTCCGTCAACCTCGACAACCAGCTCGGCAATCTCGAGCTGCTCTTGTCCCACTGGGCGTTCGATCCGAAGTTCGACTACCGGCTGCGGGAGACGGATTTCATCCGGGAGTTCGACGTGACGCAGGAACTGACGCGGACGCTCGTCGCGATGCAGGGGTCGAACGCCATCGTGAAGCGGGCGGAGCTGTATGTGGGCGGGCAGAGCCCGGTTCTGCTTCATCCGGAGTACATGGCGGTCGACGAGGCGACGGCGGCACGCTACGAAGCGCTGATCCGTTACCGCAGGTTCACCTACTGGACGCACTGGGCGTTCGATCCCTCGCGTCCGGACGAACGGGAACCGGCGCTTGTCCACCATATCCCCGCCGGCAGCCAGGAGCCGTTCGGCGTGCTTGTCTTCCGTCTCGATCCGGACCGGTTCGCGGATCTGCTGGGCACGCTCGCGCCTTACGACGAAGGCGAGACGTTCACGTGGGATCCGTCCGGCAGCTTCTGGCTGTCGGCGGGCGGAAGCGCGGAGGATTCGCCGTTCGTCCGCGCGCTGCGGGAGCGGGTCGAAGCGTCGGATGAGCCGTCCGGCTCGTTCCTGACCGAATGGGAAGGGCAGATGTACGCCGTCTCCTACGGCACGCTGTCGCGCATCGCGAACGACTGGCGGTACGTGTCGGCGTCGCCGATCGGCAACATTACGGCGCCGGTCGTGTTCATCTCCAAAGTCATCATGCTGGTCAGCCTGGCCGCGCTGCTGCTCGCGGCGCTGCTGGCGTGGCTGGCGTCGCTCCGCATCTACTCGCCGGTGAAGCGGCTCGTCGCGCTGCTCGGCGGCGGGCAGACGGGTCATTCTGGGGACGAATTTTCGCTGTTCGAGCAGGAATGGCGCGATCTGAACCGCGAGCGGCTGGAGCTGCACAACCGGATCGCGGAGCAGCTTCCGTTCGTGAAGCACGGCTTCCTCCATCAGCTCCTGCAGGGGCATCTGCACGCCTACTCGGAGGCGGATCTCCGCCGCCGTATGGAGCGGCTGCTGCGGGGGACCGAAGGATGCCGGTTCGTCGTCGTCTACGTCCGGCTGATCGGCATGCTCGGCGGCGAAGGGAAGTTCCGGGACGGGGACGAAGGGCTCGTCTCCTTCGCCGCGGCGAATCTGCTCGAGGAATTGGCCGCGCCGCGGTTTCCTCGCAGCGAGACGATCCACTTCCACGACATGTCGGCGGGCGTGCTGGTGTTCGTGCCGCCCGACTTGTCCTGCGCGGACGAGATCGAATCGTTCTGCGCCGAAGCGGCGGCGCGGATCAACCGCGTGCTGCATCTGCACGCGGTGATGGCGTTCGGCGAGCCGGTGCCGCGCATCCGGGACGTGCCGCTCGCCTTCGAGCGGGCGAAGCAGGCGGCCGGATTGCGTCTGCTGGACAACGCGAACCAGATCATTCGCATGGAGCGGGAGATGGCCGATCAGGAGGAGGCCGCCGAGCTGCGCTATTCGTTCACGCTCGAACGCGAGCTGCTCCAAGCGCTGCGCACCGGCGACGAGGACGGCGCCCGCGCCCATCTCGAAGCGTTTCTCGGCTCGCTGTGCGGCGGCGGTGCGAAGGAGATCGACGTACAGCAGGGCATGCTGCAGCTGCTCGGCCAGGTGCAGCACGCGATGATGGCGTCGGGCTTCCATCCGCACCGCCTGTACGGCGGAGCGAATCTCTACGCCGAACTGTCGCGCCTGCGGGAGCCGAAGCAGATGCTGCGCTGGTTCATGAACCGGGTGCTCGCGCCCTATTTCCGCGAGTGGGCGTCCCGCGCGGACGCTCGCGTGAAGCGGCTGGCCGGGCAGGCCGCCGAATATTTGCACCGCAACTACATGCGCGACATCTCGCTCGAGAGCTGCGCGGACGCGCTCGGCACGAGCCCGTACGCCTTGAGCAAGGCGTTCAAGGCGGCGACCGGCACGAACTTTATCGATTATCTGACCGAGCTGAGGGTGGAGAAGGCGAAGCAGCTGCTCCGCGAATCGGAGCTGAAGATTCACGATGTCGCGGGCATGGTCGGCTATCAGCACAGCTATTTCAATCGGATTTTCAAGAAGCTGGAAGGCATCACGCCGACCCTGTACCGGCAGCGGAGCCGAAACGCTTGAAGGCGTGAGTTCCAGGTGCGGGGGTGCGCGTGATGATTTCTGAAGGAGGCGCTCAGGATGCGACATGTGGATGCGGAACCGGTGCGGGCGGCCGAGCTCGACATCCGCGCCGCCGGCCCGCGCTGCCGGATGCTGCTCGGCGATCTGGACGGGGACGGCCGGATGGAAATGGTGCTCGCGCAGCCGGACAACCGGCAGGATGTGCGATACATTCCCCATCAGGTGCAGGCGCTCACGGCGTTCGACCTGGACGGCAGGCTGCTGTGGCAGGTCGGACGGCCGGACCCCGGCGCGGGCGGTCCGGGCTCGGACTATCCGGCGCAGATCGTCGACTGCGACGGCGACGGACGGCTCGAAGTGCTGTGTGTCATGGACGGCCGGCTGCTCGTGCTCGACGGGCGGAGCGGCCGCGCGAAGGCGAGCCTGCCGCTGCCCGCGCCGCACGCGCACGACTGCATCATCCCGGCGGACCTGTCCGGGCGCGGGTACTGCGGCGAGTGGCTGCTGAAGGACCGGTACCGGAACGTCTGGGCGGCGGACGGGAGCGGCCGCGTCCTGTGGCACCATGAAGGCAACCCGGGCCATTACCCGTGGGTCCGCGATCTCGACGGCGACGGCAAGGACGAGGTGATGGCCGGCTACACGCTGCTGGACCACGACGGCCGGCCGCTGTGGACCTGCGAGGGGCTCACGGAACACGCCGACTGCATCTGGGTCGGCGACGTGAACGGCGACGGGGAGGCGGAGATTGCGATCGGCGGCAGCGCCGTCGTCCTCTGCGACCGGCACGGCCGCGAGCTGTGGCGTTACGAAGGCGTGGTCGAGCCGCAGCATCTCGCGATCGGCCGATTCCGCCCGGATCTGCCGGGCCTGCAGATCGCGGGCGTCGACCGGATCGTGCGGGAAGATGACGGACGCGGCCGCCCGGGGCGGGACGCGCTGTTCCTGCTCGATGCCGCCGGGCAGCTCCTGTGGAAGGAAGCACGCCGGACGCCGGGCTGGCTGACGATCATGGAGCCGCTCTCCGGCTGGACGGAGGACGCGCCGGACTATATGCTTGCGTTCCGGCGCGGCGGCGGGCTGCCGCCGGCGCTCTGCGACGGCCATGGGCGGACGGTCTGCGCCTTCCCGCTGGACGGCTATGCCGCCCATGCGGACCTGGCCGGTACCGGCCTGACGCAGGTCATTCTCTATCACGACGAGGCGGCGGCCGTGTTCGCCAGCCGGGACGTGCGGCTTCAGGCCAGGCCGGGAGCCGGGCCGCTGCCGCAGCCGAAGCGGCTGTCCCACGCAACGCTCTATCCCGGCGGCGAAGTTTGACAACACTTTCTGCGAGGAGAGTGAACATGTCCGATCTGAGCGCGTTCACCTTGTTTCTGGCGGGCGACTCGACCATGGCCGACCAGCCGGCGGATGTGTATCCGCTGACCGGATGGGGGCAGATGCTGCACCGGTTCGTTCCGGCCGATATCCGGGTCGCCAACCACGCGATGTCCGGCCGCAGTTCCCTCAGTTTCATCAACGAAGGGCGGCTGGACGCGATTATGCGGGAGGCCGAGCCGAACGACTGCCTGATCATCCAGTTCGGCCACAATGACGAGAAGATGGAAGATCCGAGCCGGTACACGGACCCGGAAGTGACGTACCCGGCGATGCTGCGCCGCTATCTCGAAGCCGCCCGTTCGCGCGGCATGCGGCCGGTCCTCGCGACGCCCGTCCAGCGGCGGACGTTCGCGGCGGGCGGCACGCTGTACGAATCGCACGGGGCCTATCCGGATGCGGTGCGCAAGCTGGCCGCGGAGGAGGGCGTACCGCTGCTGGACCTGGCGGCGAAGACGAAGGAGCTGTACGAGCGGCTCGGACCGGAGAAGTCCAGGTCGCTGTTCGTGCATGCGAAGCCGGGCGAACTCCCGAATTACCCGGACGGTGCGGAGGACAACACCCATTTCAGCGAGCGCGGCGCGCTGCGCGTGGCGGAGATCGCCGCGGAGGGACTCGCGGAGCTGGGCATCCTTCCGTATGTGCGCCGGCCGGCTTGATGCGCGGTGGTTATCCGATTAAGCGGGAAGGATTTTGCTTGTGCGGGAACGAAATGAACGGGGAAGCGTTTGCTGAGCGCACCATGCGGAGGGATGAACGATGCCGAGAATCGTGCTCGCTTTTCCGGAAGGGCGGCACAAGGCGCTGACGATGAGCTATGACGACGGGCGGGAAGCGGATCGGCGGCTCGTCCGGATTTTCAACGACCACGGCGTGCGGGGGACCTTCCATCTGAACGGCGGGCTGCTCGGCGAAGGCGGGCGGATCGGCGCGGAGGAAGCCGCGTCCCTGTACGCGGGCCACGAGATCGCGGCCCACACGCTGACGCATCCGACGATCGCGCGCTGCCCGAAGGAGACGATCGTCCACGAGATCATGGAGGACCGCAAGCGGCTGGAGGAGATTACGAACGAGTCGGTGCGCGGCCTCTCGTATCCGAACGGTTCGCACAACCGGCTGATCCGGGACATGCTGCCCCATCTCGGCATCGCCTATTCGCGCGTCGTGCCGTCGACCGGCGGGTTCGGCATGCCGGACGACTGGTACGAATGGATGCCGACGTGCCATCACAAGGACCGGCTGATGGAGCGGGCGGAGGCTTTTGTCGAGCTGCACAAGCGGCAGTATCTGTACCTGATGTACGTGTGGGGCCACAGCTACGAATTCGACACGGACGGCAACTGGGATCTGATCGAGTCGTTCTGCCGGTTCATCGGCGGCCGGCGGGACATCTGGTACGCGACGAACATCGAGATCTTCGACTATATGCAGGCGTTTGAGCGGCTGCAATTCTCGGCGGACTGCCGCGTCGTCCGCAACCCGAGCGCGTCGTCCGTCTGGCTGTACGCCGACGACCGGCTGGTCGAGGTGCCCGGCGGCGCCAAGGTGGTGCTCGATTAAGCGGTGTTGAGGCGCTGCAGCGCGGCATCCCCGCTGCAGCGTCCCGGCAATTTGAAGGAGGATTTCGGCATGCGGAGAACAGCGGCCCGTCCCCATGGCGGATGGCCGGCATGAGGCTGGCGGCGAAGCGGCTTGCGGCGTATTGGCTCGATTTCGTGATGCTCGCCGGCGTGCTGGGCGGGATGCAGGGGTTGCTGTACCTGGCAACAGGAGGGTTCCCGTTCGACCGGTTCAAGGCGGGATACGAGATCGAACTGTGGGTGCTGGCGACGATGTCGGTGCCGGTGTGGGTCTATTTTATCGGAATGGAATACAAGCGGGGACAGACCATCGGCAAAAGGCTGCTGCAACTGAAGGCGGCGGCTCGGGACGGATCGCGCCTTACGCTGCGTCAGGCGTTCCTGCGGACGATCGTCCGTCTTCTGCCCTGGGAGCTGGCGCATCTCATCGTCCTGGTGCCGGAACCGTGGTGGGACGCCGATCCCGCTTATCCGGGGCTCATTTACATTCCGAACGGACTGATGCTGCTCTATATCGCCGTGCTGGCGACATCGGGAGGCCGGCGGACGCTCCATGACGCCGCGGCCGGCACACGCGTGCGGGACGCGGGCCGGCCGGATGCTTACCCATCCGAACATTACCGTTCATATTCAAAACGGCATCGTTTTTAAGCTTTCGAAAGCAAAGTTTGACATCAGCCATTTGCGGGAGCGTACATCAGCTATCCACGGGGATGAATTTACATACTACTCGGATCGTAAACAGAAATACTTTTTATGGACAAAAGGGTTTGTATCATGGATCAATGATATAGCGAACTCAAGATCGAGGGGCTGCATCAACGATCATCTCCGCAGATGACGGTTGATAGCCCCTCTGTTTACATCATCGCTTCGCCTTCGCGGATCGCGTGCTGCGCCAGCAGCCGCATCGTCACGTCGTCCATCGGCGGGTTGGAGAGGCCGAACCGGACGTCGCGGTACAGCCGCTGCAGCGGATGGCCCATGGACAGGCCGTGGGCGCCGGTGATGCGCAGCGCCTTGTCGACGACCGAGATCGCCGTCTGCACGGCGAACGATTTCGCGGCTGCCATTTCCGCCGGATACAGCTCCGGATCGTACGCGCCGTCGTCGTATTTCGCCGCGACGGCGTACAGGAAATGCCGCGCCGCGGTGAGCTCCAGGTCGATGCTGCCCAGATGCTGCCCGACGTTCGGCGCATACAGAATCGGTTTGTCCAGCGAATTCGGCTGATACGATGCGGCGAACTTAAGCGCTTCGCGGCGAGCGGCCAGGGCGATGCCGAGATAGCAGGCGGGAACGTGCAGCAGGAACGGGTTCGGCGCATGGGTCGGCTGCCTGGAAGTCCGCTGCACGCGCGCTTCCTCGGGCACGACGACGCCGTCCAGCACGAGATCGTGGCTGGCCGTGCCGCGCATGCCGACCATGTTCCAGGTCGGCTCGATCCTCAGGCCTTCCGTGCCGTTCGGAATCAGAAACTCCGTCATTTCGCCGGTGTCCTGCATGACGGCGGTGACGATGAAGTAATCCAGCACGGGCGAGAACGTCGCGAACGTCTTCCGTCCGTGGATGCGGTAGCCTTCCGGCACCTGGACGGCATAAGTCTGGGGCTTGCCGCCCCGGGACGGGCTGCCGGTTGCCGCCTCGGACGCCATTTTGTTGATCAGCGCGCCGCGCTTGACGATATCCTCGCAGATCCGGGCGATCGTCTCATCCGGCCACGGCTTGCGCTGCACGAGCTCCGACAGCACGCTCACATGCCACCCCATGCCGAGCGCGGTCGCCGGGTCGCCCTGGGCGATCCGCTCCTGGTACAGCACCATTTCGTAGACGGTCATGCCCTGCCCGCCCCATTCGCGGGGCACAGGGTATGCCGGATATCCGAATTCCCTCAACGCTGCCACGAACCGTTCGGAAATGCGGTTCTCCTCATCGGCGGCGTGCGCGTCCGCCATGAAGCGGTCGGCCAGTTCGCCGAGCCGGGCCAGCCGGTCGCGCTGTTCGTCGGTCCGCGCGAATGTATCCATGTCTCATCACCTTTTCCGTCAAAATTCGTTCCCATGACCCTGGTCCAATGTATCCATCTCCGTTCCGCCGATCCAGACGCGCAGCAGCCCAAGCGAGGCATCGAGCAGCAGCACATCGGCCCGCTTGCCGGGCTTCAGCGAGCCTGCAAGGCGGTCCATGCCGAGTTGGCGGGCGGGATTGGCGCTCGCCATCCGGCTGGCATCCGGGACGGATACGCCGACCTCCCGCACCAGATAGCGGAACGCGTCCAGCATCGTCAGCGTGCTTCCGGCCAGATGGTCCGAATCGCGCAGCCGGGCGACTCCGTCCCGCAGGATGACGGACAAGCCGCCGAGCGTGTATTCGCCGTCGGGCATGCCCGCGGCGGAAATCGCGTCCGTGACGAGCGCAACGTTGGCGATCCCTTTGGCGCGCAGGAGCAGCCGGATGCCCGCGGGATGGACGTGGCGGCCGTCGGCGATGATCTCGGCCATGATGCGATCGTCGGTCAGCACGGCGCCGACGGTTCCCGGCTCGCGATGGTGATAGGGGCGCATCGCGTTGAACGTATGAACGGCATGACGCAGCCCTTTGTCGGCAGCCGTCATCATTCGGGCATACGAGGCATCCGTATGGCCGCAGGCAGGCACAATGCCATGATGTTTCAGGCGTTCAATATACTCCAGCGCACCGTCCAGTTCAGGCGCGAGCGTCTGGATTTTGATCAAGCCGGGATAGCGGCTGGTCCATTCGTCGAGCCAGTCCGGGCGCGGCGGCACGATATGGTCCGGGTTTTGCGCGCCTTTGTGCCGAGGGTTGATGAACGGTCCTTCCATATGAACGCCCAGCAGCTGCGCGTATGGCATGGGCGAAGCCATGAACCGATGGACGGCTTCAAGCATCGCGTCCAGCCGGGATTTCTCGACGGTCAGCGAGGTGGCCAGCATGCCGGTCGTTCCGTGCGCGGCGTGAAAGCGGGTGATTTCGCGCAAGCTTTTCTCATTCGCATCCAGAAAATCGCATCCCGCGCCGCCATGGACATGCAGATCGATAAAGCCCGGCAGCACCCATCCCCCTGCACCGTCGATCCGCCGCGCCGTCTCCGCTTCGGGCGGAGGCGGTTGATCCGCAGCGCCGATGGCGGCAATCTTTCCCTCGCGCAACAAAATCCAGCCCCAAAGCCCGTCGCCGTCTTCCGTCACGATGCGCGCATTGGCAATCAAGGTTTTCTGCATCTGTGAATCCAACCGCCTTTTAAGCTCCATTGCATTCCATTATACCATGCATGGCATATGGAATAATTTGAACAAATTCGGGAAAGCGAACATCTCCTGCAACATCCTCCGCCTCCTTCCCGTCTGGGAGGTAAAGGATCGGAAGAAGGGGGTTCGGGCGATGGGCAAGGGATCGTGGAAGAAGCGGCGTCGGTACGCCGCGCTGCTGCTGGCGTTCGGCCTGCTCGCCGGATGCGGCGCAGGAGCGGGCGGCGAAGGGGATGGCGGCCTTGGAGACGAACGGACGTGGGCGGCGGGGAGCGGCGAACTGTCCAGCCGCATCGGCAATCCGGACAATGCCGTGTCGGCTCCCGCGAACGATGCCGGCAATATCGCCGCCGAAGAATGGTGGACCCTCGCGGGGTACGGCCAGCCGACCGGCAAATGGTTTCTGCAAGACGGCGCCGGCCATCTCGGATACGGCTTGACGGCCGGGACGCACCGGCCCGGGGATGCGGTCACCGTTGAACTGTTCGCGCATGAGGCGGATTTTCGTCTGGACCGCGACATCCGCATCCGGCTCACGGAGCTGACGGACGAACTGGAGCCGGCCGCGGTCATCCTCGATACGATCGTTCATGCGGGGCCGGTAGGCTCCCATGAAGTCGTCTATACGGGCACGCTGCCGGACAAGTTGAACGCCCTGTACGTGCTGGGCGCCGAGATCGTGGGCGAGGACGGCGGGACGGAAGATACCCGCGCCGCCCTGATCCGCGTGCCGGTGCCCGAGATCAACGCGTCGGTGCGGTTGGACCGGGCGGTGTACGGCAGCGGGGAGGAGACAGCCGTCCTGGCGGTGATGAACGCCGGACCGACCGTTCTGACGTTCGGCGTGGACTACCATATCGAGAAAAAGGTGGACGGCGAATGGCGCATCGTGCCGCTTGATCTGGCGTTCGACAGCATCGGTCTCATGCTCCAGCCGGGCCAGCAGCATGAGCTGAAGGTTCACCTCGGCGGACTCGGTCCCGGGGAGTACCGGGTGGTCAAGCCGCTCCGGGCGGAAGGGCTTGATCTGACCGCGGAGCTGGCGGCGGAGTTTACGATTGAATCATGAGACAATCGGCATCGGATCGCGGAGGTTCCGCGCACCCGGTGCCATTTTCATTTGGATGACCGTCCGGATGTGGTGTGGTAAGATGGGAAGCGATCATTTTCCAATTCAGGGTGGTGAAGACAACTGCATATGCATTTTCTTTGGGGCAATGTTGTGGTTTTACTGTTCTGGCTGATCGCACTGTTGGTCTTGTACACGGTCATCTATCTCGCGGTCAAGCATGCGCTCAACAACGCGCAGTCGCTGCGCGAACTGCGGGACGAGATCCGGGCGCTTCGCATGTCAAGCCCGCCGCACGGACCGACATCCGGCCCCCCTTACGGACCGTCCGATACGGACCGGGGCAACTGGACCTGACGGGCATTGTATGCCGATGGCCCCGCATCTTTGGGCCATCGGCGGCCAAATCACGACTCTCCGTTTCGTTACGGCTGTTTCGGGTTGAACGGCTTCGGTACAACGAACCTCCGCCACCCCGATCCATCGAAAAAAAGTGGTTGAACTCCGGCGCAATTCGGCATATGATGAAACCATCACCGGAATAACAACGTTGTTATCACCATGACGAACGATAATAAGAAAGGCGGGACAACGATTGGCCAGACGTTTCATGGACGAAGATTTTCTGCTCGGAAGCGAGACGGCAAGGCGGCTTTATCATGATTACGCGAAATCGATGCCGATCATCGACTATCACTGCCACTTGAGTCCGCAGGAGATCTGGGAGAATCGTACATACCGCAATCTGGCGGAAGTATGGCTCGGCGGCGATCATTACAAATGGCGGGCGATGCGGGCGAACGGCGTCGACGAGCGGTACGTGACCGGCGACGCGGACGGCTACGAGAAGTTTCTCGCCTACGCCCGCACGCTGCCGCAGGCGATCGGCAATCCGCTCTACCATTGGTCGCATCTGGAGCTCAAGCGGTATTTCGGCATTGACGAACCGCTCGACGAGCGCTCGGCGCCTTCAATCTGGGAGCGGGCGAACCGGCAGATTCAGAACGGGGGCCTGAGCGCGCGCGAGCTGATCACGAAGTCGAACGTCGAAGTGATCTGCACGACCGATGATCCGGCCGACTCGCTGGAATATCATCTGAAGCTCAAGGGGGATGCGCAGTTCCGGACGAAGGTGCTGCCGTCGTTCCGTCCGGACAAGGCGCTCGAGCTGAACCGGCCGGGATTTCCGGACTATGTGCGGAGGCTGGAGCAGGCGGCGGGCATCCCGATCCGGACGTACGACGACCTGCTGGCCGCGCTGAAGGCGCGGATCGACTTCTTCCATGAGGTCGGCTGCCGCGTCTCGGACCATGCGCTCGATGTCGTCGTCTGCGAAGAGGCGACGGATGCGGAAGCGGCGGCAGCCTTCGCGGAAGCGCTTCAAGGCCGCCGGGTAAGCGAAGAAGCGGAGCGGAAATACAAGACGCATCTGCTGATCTTCCTCGGCAGGGAGTACGCCGCGCGGGGCTGGGCGATGCAATACCACATGAACGCGATGCGCAACAACAACACGCGCCGGCTGGCCGAGCTCGGGCCCGACACCGGTTTCGACTCGATCGGCGACACGTCGATCGCCCGGCCGCTGTCCCGGCTGCTCGATTCGCTCGAGCGGGAGAACGCGCTGCCGAAGACGATTCTCTATTCGCTCCATCCCGGCCACAACCCGATCGTCGCCTCGATGATCGGCAACTTCCAGGGCGGCGGCATCCCGGGCAAAATCCAGTTCGGCTCGGCGTGGTGGTTCAACGACACGAAGGAAGGGATGATCGCCCAGCTCAAGACGCTCGCCGATTTCGGACTGCTCGGACGGTTCGTCGGCATGCTGACCGACTCCCGCAGCTTCCTGTCGTACACGCGGCACGAGTATTTCCGCCGCATTCTCTGCAACCTGATCGGCGAGTGGGCGGAGAACGGCGAAGTGCCGGACGATCCGGAGATGCTCGGCGGCATTGTCGAAAATATTTCCTACCGAAACGCGAAAGCGTACTTCGACTTCGACTCCGTCCGTTAAGTGCGTAAAGAACGGGCCTCGCAAGCCCTCAAATTTCCGCGGGAGGCGGGGCGGTGGACACGCGGACGACGAGCGATGGTTCGAGCGTGACCGTTCCGACCGCATCCGGCTGCTCGACCAGCCGGAGCAGGCTGTCGGCGACGAGCTCCGCCATCGCGTCGATGTCCGCGCCCACGGCCGTCACGGGCACATCCAGCTCCGCCATCTGCGGAATGTTGTCGTAGCTTGCGACCGACAGCGCCCGCGGAACGTCGAGCCCGGCTTCCGCGGCCGCGCGCAGGACGCCGCGCGCCAGATCGTAGCTGCCGCAGACTACGGCAGTCGGACGCCGCCGGGACGCGCCGGATTCTCCCGGACCGCCGGCGAAGAGGGCCCGCGCGGCAGCGTAGCCGTCGTGCACTTCCATGCCCTGCACGTCCGCGACGGGCGCGTCATGAGCGGCAATGCCGAGCGCGCCGGTCTCATCCAGGAAAGCCTCGATCTTCACGGCTTGCAGCGGATCGTACCGTTCCGGCCGGCCGATGTAGGCGATGCGCCGGTGGCCGAGCGAAGCCAGATGGCGGACGGCCAGCCGGATCGCGGCGCCGCGGTTGACGTCGACGGTCGGCAGCGGCGCGTATCCCGCCGCGCCGTACGACAGCACCGGGATGCCGGCGGAATCGGGGATGTGAGATGCGCCGCCTTCCATCCCGCCGAAGACGAGGATCGCGTCGACCTGGAACTTGCGGAACGTCGCGAACGCCGCGTCCATGCCGCCGATTGACAGCAGCATGGCGGTGCCCCGCCGTTCGAGCCGGTCACCCACGCGCGTAATCAGCGTAGACAGCGCCGTCCGTTCAATGGACGGCCAGACGACGCCGACGGCGCCGCTGCGCTTCGATACGAGACGGCGGGCCGCGATGTTCGGCTGATAGCCCATCTCGCGGGCGATAGCGATGATGCGCCGCTTCGTCTCGGGCGTGACCAGCGGGCTGTCCCGCAGCGCCTTCGACACGGTCGAGAAGCTGACGCCGGCCGCTTGCGCGATATCTTTGATCGTGACCATGGCGTTTTCCTCCCGCGAATGCCAACGTTGTTATCCGATGCTATCATCTTAGTACATGGACGCGGGAATGACAAATTCAAATTCAACATCCCCCCCGGAGGTGCCTGATCCATGAAGAAATATGCCATCTGCGGCGTAAGCAACCGGGCCATGGGCATGTTCCTGAAGCCGATGCTGACGACGTTCCGCGGCAACCACAAACCGGTCGCGCTGCTCGACAGCGACCCGCTGCGCCATCGGGTGTGCAAGCAGCTCTACCCTGAATGTGCCGATCTGCCCGAATACGGGCCGGACGACTTCGACCGGATGGTGGAAGAGACGAAGCCGGACGTCGTCATCGTCGCGAGCCGCGACGACACGCATGCGGGCTATATCCTGAAGGCGCTGGAGCACGGCCTCGATGTCTTCACCGAGAAGCCGATGGCGACGACGGCGGAAGACTGCCGGCGCATCCTCGAAGCGGAGAAGGCGAGCAAGGGCAAGGTCACCGTCACGTTCAACTACCGCTACAACCCGATCCATACGCGGATCAAGGAAATGATTCTGGAAGGCAAAATCGGCCGCGTCATCTCGGTTGACCTGAACTGGTATATCGACACCTATCATGGCGCGAGTTATTTCAAACGTTGGAACCGGATGCGGGAGTTTTCCGGCGGGTTGTCGATCCACAAAAGCTCGCACCATTTCGACCTGGTGAACTGGTGGACGGGGCAGCGGCCGGTCGAAGTGTTCGCCTACGGCGCGCTCAACTTCTTCGGCCCAGAGGGCGAGCTCAACCCGAGCCGCAGGGACGGGCGGCACTGCACGACCTGCGACGAGCGCTCCGTGTGCGCCTACTACCGCCGCTGGGCGACGCGGACGGACGATGTGAGCGCGAAGGACGACCACATCGGCGCCCTGCCGCTTGCGGGCAAATATACGGGATACAGTCCGGACATGTGCATCTACGATTCCGAAATCAAGATCGAAGACACGTACGCGGTGACCGTGCGCTACGACGGCGGCGCGATGCTCAGCTATTCCGTGCTGTTCTCGGCGCCGTTTGAGGGCTACCGGCTGGCGATCAACGGGACGAAGGGCCGGATCGAGACGCAGGAATACCACGAGCTGTCCCGCATTCCGTTTCCCGTGCCGGAGCAGACGATCGACTATTTCCCGATGTTCGGCTCGAAGGAGACGATCCACGTCGAGCGGCGCCCGGGCGGGCACGGCGGCGGCGACCCGGCGCTGATCGAAGACCTGTTCCTCGGTCCCGATCCGGTCCGCGGCTACCCGATGCTCTCGGGCAGCGCCGACGGCGCGTACGCCGTCGCCACGGGCGAAGCGGTCTGGCGTTCGGTCAAGGAAGGCCGTCCGCTGCGCATCGCCGAACTGCTCGGCATCATGCCCGAGCCGCAGCCGCAACGGTAACGGCCTCCATTTTCTTCCGTTGAAAGGGTTTTCGGGGAATGGCGTCGAACAGATGTCGAACAGATAAAGCCAACAGACGCCGGGATCCGGCACACCCGGGAGGAGACCGATGCGGCTTCGTTCGCTGTACGACAACCTGCTCATCAAGAACAAAGTGCTGGTCCTCGTTCTTCTGATCACGCTCTTGTCGGCTTCGTCCGGCTTCGTCGCTTTCCATACGGCGGCGACCGCCTATGAGACGAAGCTGTACGAAGAGGCCGCCGAGGTGCTCAATCTCGCCTCGACGACCATCGACAACGAGCTGAAGAAGATCGAGGACCTTTCGTTCTCCATCATGACCGACAGCACCATCCAGGAACATCTGCGCAAGGTGAAGGCCCAGGAACCCGGCTACGAGCTGTATCAACGGCGGGCGGATCTGTTGGACCGGCTCGTCGTGCTCGCCCAGGAGCAGCCCTACATCGCCTCGATCCGGCTCGTCGACGCGACCGGCGTCGAGCTGATCGCCGGCTACATTCCGCGGCAGAAGGAAGAAGCGTCGGAGCTTGCGGCGCACGCCGAGCTGGCGGCCGGCGGGAACCGGTGGCTGCCGGGCGCGCCGGGCGACGACCTTCTGACGAGCGTGCGGCTCATCCGGAACAAGGAGAACCTGCAGCTCGACCACCTGGGCCTGCTCGTCATCTACGTCAACATGCGGACGCTCGTCGACCGCTTCCTCGATCTGTCGGACAACCGGCTCTACTTCGTGTTCAAGGACGGCGAGCTGCTGCATGCCATCGAAGGCGGCCGCGTGCTGGAGGACGCGGAGCAGCGGTTTGCCGGGATGAAGGGCTATGAGATTTTTGCATTCGACGGCCGCAAGCGGTTTACCGCTTACTACCGTTCGCGGGACGGCGAGTTTCTGCACGTCAACATGATCGACTTCGACCGGATTGCCCGCAAGACGACGGCCATCCGCAGCGGCATGATCGTGTTCTACGCCGCCATAAGCGTGCTTTTCCTCGTCATCGCGAGCCGTGCGGCGCGCGGCATCACCCGTCCGCTCGAACGGTTGATCGAGAAGATGAAGCAGGTGCCGAAGGGCGGATTCGAGCTGCCGGTGTCGGCGGAGGACCGGCACCTGTCCCGCGACGAAACGGGCGAAATCCACCGCCATTTCCGCATCATGATCGAGAAAATCAACGAGCTGATCTCCGAAAATTACGAGAAACAGCTCCTCATCCGCGAGACGGAATACCGCGCGCTCCAGGCCCAGATCAACCCGCATTTCCTGTACAACACCCTCGACACGGTCGCCTGGATGGCGCGCATCAACAAGCAGCGCGGCATTTCGCTGCTCGTCGAGTCGCTCGGACGTCTGCTCCGCGCCATCATCAGCAAGCGGGAGGCGCTCGTCAAGCTGTCCGACGAACTCGAAATCACATCGCACTACGTCACGATCCAGAAGTTCCGGTTCGGCGACCGTCTGGAGTTTCTGATGACCTGCGACGACGCTTTGCAGCATACGCTCATCCCGAAGCTGACGATCCAGCCGCTCGTCGAAAACGCCGTCGTGCACGCGCTCGAGGAGACGGACAGCGTCTGCACGATCGAAGTCGACATCAGCGAGACCGCATCCGGCATGGAGATCCGGGTGACCGACGACGGCCCGGGCATCGACGAGGAAGTCGTCGCCGCGGTCAAGGCGGGCACCATGAAGCCGAAAGGTTCCGGCATCGGCCTCGCCAACATCGAGGAGCGGTTGAAGCTTCTGTTCGGCGACAACGCGGACCTCATCGTGCAGCGGCGTCCGGAAGGCGGCACGGCCGTGACGATCCGGATGCCGGTCAGACGGAAGGAGGAGAACGATGTATAGCGTGCTGCTCGTGGACGACGAGCGGATCATTCTCGAAGGGCTGGCCGTCGTCGTCGAATGGGAGCGCCACGGCACGGCGCTCGCCGGCAAGGCGAAGAACGGCGCCGAAGCGCTGGAGATGATCCGCGAGATCCGGCCCGACATCGTCATCACCGATTTGAAAATGCCGAACATGAACGGCCTGGAGCTGATCGCCGCCGTCCGGGAAGCGTATCCCGACATCGTGTTCGTCATCCTGTCCGGATACGACGAATTCGAATACGCGCAGCGGGCGATGCAGTACGGCGTGCGGCACTATCTGCTGAAGCCTTGCGGCGAGCAGGAAATCATGGACACGCTCGACCGGGTCGTGGCGGAGCTGCGCACCGCCGAAGAGCGCAAGCGGTACACGCAGGGCATCCGCGCCCAGTTCGAGAAGATGAAGCCGCAGCTCAGGCAGCAGCTGCTGAAAGAATTTCTGACGAACAAGACGTACGGCATGAAGGAATGGGAGAGCTGCCGGTCGATCTTCGGCCTTCCCGCGGAAGGCGCGCGGGTCAGGCTCATCCTGTTCGAGCCGGACGCGGCGTCCGCGCCGGAGTATGAGCAGCTCTTCGCGCTGCAGAACATCTCGTCTGAACTGATCGGCGAATGCGCGCCGGTTCATCTCGACGCCGCGATCGGCGACCGCGTCGCCGTCCTGTGCGATGCCGCGCCGCTCGAGCGGCTGATGCCGGTGATCGGCAACGTGCAGCGCGTCTACCAGGCGTACTACGGCATCGAGACGACCGCCGCCGTCAGCGACGAAGCGGACGTCGGCAGTCTCCGGCGGCTGTACAAAGAGACGCTCGAAAGCCTGTCCGGCCGCTTCTATCTCGGCGGCGGCAGCATCATTACGCGCGCGGACACGCCGCAGCCGGCGAACATGCTCGATCTGCCCGACGCCGAGGAACTTGCGCGGGCCGTGCGGAGCGGCAGCGCGGCCGAGGCCGAATCGCTCCTGTCGGACTGTTTCCGGCGGCTGAAGGACATGCGCCTGGACGTGCAGGTCGCGAAGACGTATCTGGCCGAACTGTACATGGTGCTCATCCGCCAGGCGCCGCAGGACCGGCTGTCCGGCTATTTTGAGCGGGCGGTGTCGTTCCTCGCCTCCGAGACGCTCGGGCAGATGGAGCGGTTCGTCCTGGACATCGCGCGCGAGATCGCTTCTTCCTATTACGACGCCAACCTGCAGCACCGGAGCGAGCTCGTCCGCCGCATGATCGCCTGCATCCAGGAGCGGCTCGGCGACGAGACGCTGACGCTCGGGAGACTCGCGAGCGAAGTGTTCTTCATGAACGCGGACTATCTCGGCCGGCTGTTCCGCAAGGAGACGGGCGAGCGGTTCTCCAACTACCTGCTCGCCGCGCGCATCGAACGCGCGAAGCGGCTCATCGCCGAGTCCGGTCAAAGCAGCCTGCGGATCGGCGCGATCGCCGAGGCGGTCGGCTTCGGCAACAATCCGCAATATTTCAGCCAGGTGTTCAAGAAGCATACGGGCCTCACGCCCACGGAGTTCAAGCGGAAGACGTCGGAAAATTGAACGGCTCCGGTCGGAAAAATGAACCCGCTTGGGCGCACACGCCGAACGGTTTCGCCGCTCTGCCGCAGTACGGAGGTTCATTTCCCGGAATATTGAACAACGAAGACCGGAACCTTTCGTATCGCCGCCGCGGCGGATCGTTTTTAATGAGAATTGAAAACACTTTCAAGTCAGGGGGAACGTACGGCGATGAAGCGGAGAAGAATGTTCACCGTGCTGCTCGCGCTCATGCTGGCGCTGGCGGCGGTGCTGTCCGCCTGCGGCGGCAAATCGGACAACGGCGGCACGAATGCGGCGAATTCGAACACCGCCGGCCGGTCGGAAAACGGCGGCGGATCGAACGCCGGTTCCGGATCGGAGGGCAGCGGCGGAGGCGATGCTCCGAAACCGGTCACGCTCAAAGTGCTGTGGTGGGGCGGCCAGACGCGGCACGACAACACGCTCAAGATCATTGAGCTGTATCAGCAGCAGAACCCGCATGTCACGATCGAACCGGAGTTCACCGGCTTCGACGGCTATTGGGAGAAGCTTTCCGCCATGGTCGCGGGCAATAACACGCCGGACGTGCTGCAGATGAACTTC
This sequence comes from Thermobacillus xylanilyticus, assembly GCF_907165215.1. Classification (GTDB taxonomy): domain Bacteria; phylum Bacillota; class Bacilli; order Paenibacillales; family Paenibacillaceae; genus Thermobacillus; species Thermobacillus xylanilyticus. The sequence continues at coordinate 28,006 of NZ_CAJRAY010000009.1, forward strand.
GGTGAATATTTGACCCAATATGCGAAGAATGACGTGCTCGCCGACCTGAATCCGTTCGTCGAGAGCGGCATCATCGACACGAGCAAGCTCGATGCGGGCATCATGGAATCCGGCGTTGTCGACGGCAAGCTGCTCGGCATTCCGCTCGGCATGAACGCGCTGACGGTCATCTACGATCCCGAGCTGATCAAGCAGGCGGGCGCGCAGGAACCCGCGCTCGGCTGGACGTGGGATGACTTCAAGGCGATCGCCCGGACGGTGCACCAAAATCTCGGCATCTACGGCTCGCCGACGCTCGAAGCGAACAATATCCTTGAATATTACGCCCGTCAGAACGACCAGAAGTTCTTCAGCGACGACGGCACCGGCGTCGGCTTCGACGATCAGATCTTCATCGATTACTTCAACATGCAGGTAGAGTTGATCAAGGAAGGCGTCATGCCGTCGCTGGACGTCATGCAGCAGCACTCCGCGCTGGAAGATCAGCTGATCGTGCATGGCAAGGCGCCGTTTGACGTCCGCTGGTCCAACCAGGTGGTCGCCCTTGCGAAGGCGGCGAACCGTCCGCTCAAGCTGACGGTGCTGCCCGGCCCGAACACGGAGAAGGGGCTGTTCCTGAAGCCGGCGATGTTCTTCTCGGTGGCGAAGGATTCGAAGAACGCCGAAGAAGCGGCGAAGTTCATCAACTTCTTCGTCAACTCGCTCGAAGTCGAGGAAATCCAGAAAGGCGAACGCGGCGTACCGATCAACGCGGAGATCCGCGAAGCGATCTCGAAACAGCTCGACGAGGTGCAGAAAAACATGTTTGATTACATTGATCTGGCGGCGGCCAACAGCAGCCCGATCGATACGAACTATCCGGTGGGATCCGCGGAAGTGCTGAACCTGCTCGGCACCGATATCGAGGACCGGATTCTGTTCGCCGAAATGTCGCCTGAAGACGGCGCGGCGAAATTCCGCGAACAGACGGCGGACATTCTGGCCCGCAAGCGGTAGAATCTGCGGCCGGTTCGGAGGCGGCGCGGGAAGCTGCGCCGCCGATGGGCCGGCTTTCTTCAACGCGGACATTACGGGGAAAGGGCGGATGCAAAATTGGCAACGCGCAAAGCGGGCGGTTATCGCAACTTGACGGGGTACGCGTTCATCTCGCCGTTCCTCATCGGGTTCTTCGGACTGACCGTCATCCCGGTCGCGATGACGCTGTACCTGTCGTTCACCGACTATAACATGCTCCGGCCGCCGGAGTGGATCGGGCTGGAGCATTACGAGCGGATGTTCACGAAGGACGAGAAGTTCTGGCACTCGCTGCGCGTCACGTTCTTCTATACGTTCACGGCCGTGCCGCTCCGGCTCATCGTCGCGCTCGCGATTGCCATGCTGGTCGCGAAGATCGTCCGGGGCGCCGGGTTCTACCGGACGGTGCTGTACCTGCCTTCGATCATTGGCGGCAGCGTCGCCGTCGCCGTCATGTGGCGCCAGCTCTTCGGCCTCGAAGGCGCGATCAACACGATCCTGAAGTGGCTTGGACTGTCCGGGGTCTCCTGGCTCGGCGATCCGAAATATGCGATCTGGACGCTCATTCTGCTGTACGGCTGGCAGTTCGGTTCGTCGATGCTCATTTTTCTCGCCGGACTCAAAAACATCCCGAACGACTACTACGAGGCGGCGAGCGTGGACGGGGCGGGGAGCGTCACGATGTTCTTCCGCATCACGCTGCCGCTGCTCACGCCGGTCATTCTGTTCAATGTCGTCATCCAGCTCATCAACGGCTTTCTGGCGTTCACGCCGGCATATGTCATCTTCGGCGACGGCCGGCCGCTCGGCGCAACGCTCATGTACGTGCTCTACCTGTTCCAGAACGCGTTCACGTTCTTCGACATGGGTTACGCGTCCGGCATGGCGTGGGTGCTGCTTGTCATCGTGGGTCTGCTAACGGCGCTTATTTTCAAAAGTTCGGAGTATTGGGTGCACTATGAATCGAAGGGGGACCGCTGATGATGAGACTTCGGCGCATTCCCGTCATATCGCACGCCATCCTGCTCGCGCTGACCGTCTCCATGCTGTACCCGGTCGCCTGGATGGTCGCGAGTTCCTTCAAGGAAAGCTCGTCCGTGTTCGTGGACGCCGCTTCCCTCATTCCGAACCAGTGGAACTTCGACAACTACATCAACGGATGGAAAGGCGTCGCCGGCGTCACGTTCACGACGTTCTTCAAGAACACGTTCCTGGTCGTCGGCATCTCGACGATCGGCAGCGTCCTGTCGTCGGCGGTCATCGCGTTCGGCTTCTCCCGCATCCGTTTCCGCGGGCGCAACCTGTGGTTCGTCTGCATGATGCTGACGATGCTGCTCCCGTACGAGATCGTCATGGTGCCGCAGTACATTTTGTTCAACCAGTTCGGGTGGATCAACACGTATCTGCCGCTGATCATTCCGACGTTCTTCGGCACGCCGTTCTTCGTCTTCCTGATGATGCAGTTCATCCGTTCGATTCCGTACGATCTGGACGAGGCGGCGGAGATCGACGGCTGCAACAAGTTCACGACGTTCGTGCGCATCATTCTGCCGCTCATCCTGCCGGCGATGATGACATGCGTCATCTTCTCGTTCTATTGGCGTTGGGACGATTTTCTCGCGCCGCTGCTCTACCTGAACAAGGTGTCGCTCTATACGGTGTCGCTTGCGATCAAAATGTTCTCCGACCCCGACAACGTGACGGACTGGGGGGCGCTGTTCGCGATGTCGACGCTGAGTCTCATCCCGGTGTGCGCCGCGTTTTTCGCGTTCCAGCGATACATCGTGGAAGGCATTCATACGAGCGGACTGAAGGGCTGAAAGGGGGAGGTTGCGCATGAGCATGACACCGGGTGCACCGATCGACTGGGCGAAGGCGGCGTGCGATGCCGTCATGGCCGCGTACACGCCGGAGGAGCTGCCCCCCGCCGGCAAATGGCATTACCACCAGGGCGTCTTTCTGACGGGCGCCGTGCAGGTGTGGAAGCGGACGGGGGATGTGCGGTATTTTGATTATACGAAGCGGTACGTTGACCATCTGGTTGATGAACTGGGCAACGTGGTGGTCGCCAAAGGGGAACTGGACGCCATTCAAGCCGGCCTTCTCCTCTTTACGCTCGAGGATGCGACCGGAGATTCGCGTTATCGCGAGGCGGCGCGCAAGCTGCGCGCATTGTTCAACACGTTCAACCGGACGCGCGAAGGCGGCTTCTGGCATAAAGACCATTATCCGTACCAGATGTGGCTGGACGGACTGTACATGGGCGGCGTGTTCGCGGCGCGGTATGCCGCAAGGTACGGGGAGCCGGAGCTCGTGGACATGGCGCTCCATCAGGAGCGGCTGATGCGCCGGGGCACGCTGCGCCCGGACGGGCTGCTCGTCCATGCCTGGGACGAGAGCCGGCGCGCGCCGTGGGCCGATCCGGCGACCGGGATGGCGCCGGAAGTGTGGGGCCGGGCGCTCGGCTGGTACGGCGTCGCGCTGGCGGAGATCCGCGCGGAGCTGCCGGAGGGCCATCCGGCGCGGGAGGATCTCGCGGCGAAGCTCGGCGCGCTGGCGGAAGCGTTGGTGCATTACCAGGATGCCGGGAGCGGCCTGTGGCATCAAGTCGTCGACAAGGGCGATCGGCCGGACAACTGGCTCGAACTGTCGTGCAGCAGCCTGTACGTGTATTCGATCGCGGAGGCCGTCCGCGCCGGCGCGGCGGACCCGGCGCTGCTCGAGGCCGCCCGGCGAGGATTCGCCGGAATCACGGCACGGGTCGAATGGGATGCAGAGGGGCGGCTCGTCCTGCCGGACATCTGCATCGGCACCGGCGTCGGCGACTACGCCCACTACATCGCGCGCCCGGTAAGCCGGAACGACCTGCACGGCGTCGGCACGTTCGTCTGGGCGTGCATGGCGATGGATCGGGTTGACTGACATGGCATGCCGGCCGGTGCGCTGATTACAAGCGCACCGGTCCGTTGTTGGTGGGGGCGGTTTTCCATACGGCTGCCGTTGGTCAGTTCATATTCCCTTCGCGCATGTCGGCACGGTTTCGGTCAACCGCCATTTTAGAACGTATTTTCCTATACCTTTCGCTGCCTTTTCGTCCATATCCCCTTCGCTCAAATCGCTTTTACCGTCCCTTTCTGCCGCATTTTGACCATATCCCCTTTGTTCAACTTGTCTCTAATCCATCATCCAGCCGCATTTTAACCAAATCCCGCTCGCTCAGCGGAATGGGCTGCAACTGCCCCCTGGTGCCCCATATCCCTTTCAATCAGCAGCCTTGACCGCCTTTCGGTACCGCCAAACCCTCCCCTCAACCGCTCTGGCGAACTTCTCAAACAGGGGAATCACGTCAATAAAATTTCATGGATGCATCAACCAATTTTTTGTTGAAATAAGAACATTTGTTCGATAAAATAAAGACAACCCGGAAAAACGGAGGGGGAGCGGACATGTTTTCGAACGAGACAGCTCTTCGTTTCCTTCAATATTCGGAACAGAAATGCGCCGATCTCCTGATGCAAGCGCGCTGGCCCGGCGGTTTCCGGTG
>NZ_CAJRAY010000010.1 GCF_907165215.1 Thermobacillus xylanilyticus
GCCGGCCGCGCCGGCCATCATGCTGGCCGGCGCGGCGCAAGGGGCGGGTTGCTCCTTGTCGATCCGTTATTTGAATTAACGACGCGGGTGGTCAAAAAGTTTCGCTTTCGTCAGGATTCGGCTCCCGAATCCGGCATGAGCGAGATGCTGCGCTGCGGGGTAAAGGTCGAGATCGCGTGCTTGTAAATCATCTGTTGACGGCCTTCGCTCTCGATAACGATCGTGAAGTTGTCGAATGCCCGGACGACGCCCCGGATCTGGAAGCCGTTCGTCAGATAGACCGTTACGGGAACGCTGTCCTTGCGAAGATGATTGAGAAACGTATCCTGAATATTGATGGATTTGCTCATGGGCCGTTACCCCCGTCGAAAAGATTGGTTACATATATATTCGTGCTACGCCTCGAACTTTCCTGTTATTATAGCATGAATGGCTTCCAGATTGGCGATTAAATTTCGTTCATCCGTCACATCCACCCATTCGAGTCCTTTCATCCGCCGGAACCAGGAGAGCTGCCGTTTCGCGTAACGGCGCGTGTCGCGCTTCAGCCGCTCGATTGCTTCTTCCAGCGGCAAACCTTCGGTGAGATGCGGCACGATTTCCTTGTAGCCGATCGCCTGCATCGAAGTCGCTTCCGGCGGCACGCCGCGCCGGAGCAGCCCCCGCACTTCATCGACCAGGCCTTCGCCGATCATCGCGTCGACGCGCCTGTTGATGCGATCATACAGGACGTTCCGGTCCATCGTCAACCCGATCAGGCAGAACGCGTACGGCGATTCCCGGGGCTCCCGGAAGCCGGCGACCTTCCCCGACATCGTCTCCCCCGTCTCCAGCGCGATCTCCAGGGCGCGGATGACGCGCTTCACATCGTTCGGATGAAGGCGCGCCGCGGATTCGGGGTCGACCTCCGCCAGCCGCCTGTGCAACGCTTCGGCGCCGTGCTCCTCGGCATAATGCTTCAGCTCCGAACGGACCCGACTGTCGGACGGCGCCTCCGGGAAATCGAAGCCGTACAGGAGCGACTCGATGTACAGCCCCGTTCCGCCGACGACGAACGGCAGCCGTCCGCGAGCGCCGATCGCTTCGATGCATTCGCGCGCCAGCTTCTGAAACTCGGCCGCGGTGAACGGCTCTTCGGGATCGCGGATGTCGATCAGATGGTGAGGGATGCCTTCCGTCTCATCCGGTTTGATCTTGGCGGTTCCGATGTCCATGCCGCGGTAAACCTGCATCGAGTCGCCCGAAATGATCTCGGCGTTCCATCTGCGCGCGATCTCGAGGCTGTAGCGCGTCTTGCCGACCGCCGTCGGGCCGACGAGGACGAGCAGTCGGGGTTTGCCCGTGCGGGGATCAATGATGTTCAACGCGGATCACCCCGTATGCGACGGCGGACGTTTTTTTCGGCTTCACCCAGGTGAAGCCGAGCCGCTCGAATTCGCCGCTGTCGCGGTTTTCTTTCAGCACGACGACGCGGCGCGCGACGCGCCTTGCCTCGCGCACGGCCTCATGCGAGAGCGGCGCCGGATTGGCGACGCCGCGAAGCGGCTCCATGCTCGACGATTCATACACCGGAATGCGGAACATCGGATCGAAATAGACGATATCGACGCTATTCTTCGGCAAAGATGACAAATACTCGGCATGATCGGCCCGGATCAGTTCGATCCGCCGCAGCGCGGCGTCGGCATCGACCATTCCCGTCCGGTAAGTGCGCAGGCCTTCGCGGACGATCGCGTGCAGCACCGGCTCGCTCTCGAGGGCGACGACGCGGCCCGCTGGACCCGCCGCGAAGGAGAACACGAACGAATCCCCCGCCAGTCCGGCCGTGCAATCCAGGATGCTGTCGCCCGGCCTCACCCCGCTGATCTCCACGAGCGGATCGCGCGCACCTTCGCGCAGCCGCTTGACGCGGACAAGCGCCATGCCCGGGTGGTAGCGCAGCGGCTGATCGCCGTCCGCCGTGTGCAGTCTGAGCCCGTCCGGGCCGGTGACCAGCACCTGCTTCGAATCGTATCGCCTCATGAAAGAAGCCAGCGTCGCGTTGCCGCGCGGCACGTACCGGCCGCCCAGCTCGCGCGCCAGCGCTTTCGCCTGCGCGGTTTCCTCATCCGTCGGCTTCATGCCGGTCGTCACGATCATTACATCACCCGTTTGAACATTTTCTCCAGCTGATAGGTCGAGATATGGACGACGATCGGACGTCCGTGCGGGCAGGTGTACGGCTGGCTGCAGGCGGACAGGCGGGCGATCAGCGCCTCGCCCTCCTCGCGGGTCATCCGGTCGTTCGCCTTGATCGACGCCTTGCAGGCGGTCATGGCCGCCGCCTTCTCCCGCAGCTTGCCGATGTCGATCGATTTCTTCTCCGCAAGAATCCATTCGGCCATCTCCTCGATGATTTCCCGTTCGCTGCCCTGCGGCAGCCATTCGGGATACGCCCGGACGAGGAAGGCGCTACCGCCGAACGGTTCCAGTTCGACGCCGGCCGCGGCGAACGCGTCAAGCCGGCTGCGGATCGCTTCCGCTTCACCGGACGTGAACTCGAGCGTCATCGGCACGAGGAGCGTCTGGCTCAGTTTCGGCGGCTCGGAGAATTTGCGGAGATAGTATTCGTAATTGATCCGCTCGTGCGCCGCGTGCTGGTCGATCAGATACAGGCCGTCCTCGCTCTGGGCGAGGATGTAGGTGCCGTGAAGCTGACCGATCCAGGACATCTCGGGGAAAGCCCGGCGTTCGGAATCGTTGCGCTCGCCGTCCGGCCGGGCGGACGGCGCCCCGGCTGCCGGCCGGACGGCATCTTGCCCGGCGGCCGGATGAGGCTGAACGGCATCCGCCGGTCCGGGCTTCGCGGCCGGATTTGCGGCATCGGGGGCCGGCGCCGCCGCCGGGCCGGCCTCGCCGGAGAATCCGCCGGTATCCGCGGTCGAACGGTCCGCGCCATAGGCCAGACCGGCGGCCGTCTCGCGGATCGCGGCTTCATTCAGCCTGGCGGACGGCCGGTACAGACGATCCGCGGCGTCGCGCGGCACCGCGATTCCGCCGGCGGACGGCGGCTTGACAGCGGGCCGGTCCGGCGGTGCCGGCGGGAACGAAAGCCGTTCCTGGATGACCGCCGGCTTCATCCCGGCGGCGGGCGCCGAAGGAATGTGCGCCGTCCGCCCGAGCGCGCGGCGCAGCACCGATTCGACCAGCTCCTTCAGTTCCGCTTCCTTGCTGAAGCGCACTTCCTGCTTCGCCGGATGGACGTTGACGTCGAGCAGGCCGGGATGCATGCCGACTTCCAGCACGACGAGCGGAAAACGTCCCGTCGGAAGCAGCGTATGATATGCTTCGAGAATCGCCTGCTGGATCGCGAAACTGCGGATGTAGCGGCCGTTCACGATCGTCGTGATGCCGCTCCGGTTCGCCCGGGTCAGCTCCGGCTTCGACAGCCAGCCCTCCAGCCGGTAGTCCGGATGATCGGCGGCGGCCCGCAGCATCTGCCGGGCGGCCGCCGCGCCGTAAATCGCGGCGATCACCTGCAGCCGGTCGCCGCCGCCGGTCGTGCGGAGCAGCGGGTTTCCGTTGTGCGTCAGCGTGAACGCGATGCCGGGATGGGACAGCGCCAGCCGGTTCACGCAATCGGTAATATGGCCGAGCTCGGTCTGAATCGTTTTCATGTATTTCAGTCTGGCCGGCGTGTTGAAAAACAAGTCCCGCACGACGATTTCCGTTCCCTTGGGCGATGCGGCCTGCTCGATCGACCGGACATGGCCGCCTTCGAGGACGATTTTCCGCCCGAGTCCGGAGTCGTCCGCGGCGCTCAGGCAGGAGACGCGCGAGACGGCCGCGATGCTCGGCAGCGCTTCGCCGCGGAAGCCGAGCGTCGCGATGCGGAACAGATCCCGGTCCGTGCGGATTTTGCTCGTCGCATGGCGCTGGAACGCCCGTTCCAGATCGTCCGCCTCGATGCCCGAGCCGTTGTCCCGCACGCGGATGAAGGTCAGGCCCCCCTCTTCGACCGCGATATCGATCTCGGTCGCCCCCGCGTCAATCGCGTTCTCCGCCAACTCCTTCACGACGGACGCCGGACGCTCGACCACTTCGCCCGCGGCGATCCGGTTCGCAAGCTGCTCGTCCATCACCTGAATGATTCCCATTCGGCTCCCCCGCTTTCCGCTGCCTAGTCCCGTCCGATTGCTTTACTGCTCGTTCAGCTTCATTTTCATCTCATGGATCCATTGCATCGCCATGAGCGGCGTCATGTTCATCAGGTCGACCTTGCGCAGCTGCTCCAGCACGTGCGTCTCCGTGGCGCTGCGCTTCGGTTTCGGCGGCGCCGGCGGTTCGGCGAACAGCGCCAGCTGCAGCGGCTCTTCCGCGGCGGCGGCCGCTTCGGGAGCGGCGCCGGCGCTGACGGCCGTTTCGCGCACCGCATCCGCTTCACGCGCCTCCGATGAATCTTGACGTTTTGCTTCGGCGGAATGTTTTTCCAACCGTGCCTGTTCGGCTTCCGCCTGATGCAGCAGCTCGTACGCCCGTTCGATGATCGAATCCGGCAGTCCCGCCAGCTGCGCGCAATAGATGCCGTAGCTTGTCCCCGCCGCGCCCGGCACCAGCTTGCGCAGGAACGTCACGGTGCCCGCCTCTTCCGCGACGGCCATGCAGCCGTTCGACAGGCCGGCGAGCGTCTGTTCGAGTCGAGCCAGTTCGTGGAAATGCGTCGACACCAGCGCCTTGCATCCGATCCGGTCGTGCACGTATTCGATGACGGCCTGGGCGATCGCCATCCCTTCCGACGTCGACGTGCCGCGGCCCAGCTCGTCGATAATGACAAGGCTGCGGCGCGTCGCCCGTTCGGTCATGATCTGGATGTCCCGCATCTCGACCATGAACGTGCTCTGGCCGCCCGCCAGGTCGTCCGCCGCCCCGATCCGCGTGAAGATCCGGTCGGTCAGCGGAATTTCGGCGCGCCGGGCCGGCACGAAGCAGCCGATCTGCGCCATGATGCAGAGGAGCGCCGCCTGGCGCATGTACGTGCTCTTACCGGCCATGTTCGGCCCGGTGATGAGCAGCATCGGCGAATCCGAGGTCAGGCGCGTCCCGTTTGCAATGAACGGCGAATCGCCCGTCATCGTCTCGACGACCGGGTGCCGCCCGTCCTCGATGATGAGGTCGTACCCTTCGGTGATGACGGGACGGACATAGCGCCGCTCCGCGCTGACGGTCGCGAACGACTGCAGCGCGTCGATCGCGGCGATCGCGCCGGCCAGCTTCTGCAGCCGCTCGATCTCCCCGGCGATCCGGTCGCGCAGCTCGACGAATTTCCGGTACTCGAGATCGACCATTTTCTCCTCGGCTTCGAGGATGAGCTGCTCTTTTTCCTTCAGCTCCGGCGTGACAAAACGCTCCGCGTTGGCCAGCGTCTGCTTCCGCTCGTAGCGCCCTTCCGGCAGCAGCGTCAAATTCGCCTTGGACACTTCGATGTAGTAGCCGAACACTTTGTTGTACCCGACTTTAAGCGACTTGATGCCGGTCGCCTCGCGCTCGATGCGCTCGAGTTCGGCCAGCCATTGCTTGCCGTTCACGCTCGCCTCGCGGAGCCTGTCAAGATATTCGTCGCAGCCGCTCTTGATGAGTCCGCCGTCCCGCACCGAAACCGGCGGATCGTCGACGATGATGGCTTCGATCCAGTCCGCGATGTCGGCGCACGTGTCGAGGCTGTCCACCAGCCGGGCAAGCGCCGGAGAACCGGATGAAGCGCAGAGGCTTGCGATGGCCGGCGCCTGGCGGAGCGATGTCTTCAACGCAACCAGATCGCGTCCGTTCGCGCTGCCGAACGCGATCCGGCCGACCAGCCGCTCCAGGTCGTAGATTTCGCCCAGCGCGTTTCTCAGCTCTTCACGCAGCATGAGGTCGGCATGCAGCTTGTCCACCGCATCCAGCCGCTCCTCGATGGCGGCGCGGCTGAGCAGCGGCTTGTCGATCCACCGCCGGAGCATCCGCGCGCCCATCGCCGTGCATGTGCGGTCGAGCAGCCAGAGCAGCGAGCCGCGGCGGCTGCGCTCGTGCACCGTCTCAGTGAGCTCCAGATTGCGGCGCGTATGCTGGTCGAGAATCATGTATTGATTCGCTTCGTATTCGCGGAAGCGCGACAGATGGACGAGCGCCCGGCGCTGCGTCTCTTCGAGATAGCCGGTCAGCACGCCGATCGCCCGGCGTCTGACGGGCGCGAGTCTTGTGAGCGCCTCCGCGCCGAACCGCTCTGCGAGCCGGCCGTCCTCGGCCGCCTCCCTCGCGGTATAGACGATGTTCCGCCCGGCCATCGCCGGGGATTCCTTCAGCTTTGCGAGTATTTGTTCGGTACCGACGATTTCGCGCGGCTGATACACGCCCGTCTCGTCGGCGATTGCTTCGAGCGCTGCCGGAAAAGAAGTCACGTACAGCTCGCCCGTCGACAGGTCGCAGACCGCCAGTCCGCAGATGCCGTCCTCTTCCGCGAGGCCGGCGATGAAGTTGTTGCCCCGCTCTTCGAGCGACCGGGTCTCCATGATCGTGCCGGGCGTCACGATGCGGACGATTTCGCGCCGGACGACACCCTTCGCGGCCTTCGGATCTTCGACCTGTTCGCAGATGGCCACCTTGTAGCCTTTGTCGATCAGCTTCGCGATGTAGCTTTCGGCGGAATGATACGGCACGCCGCACATCGGGATCCGTTCTTCGCCGCCGCCGTCCCGGCCGGTCAGCGTAATTTCCAGTTCCCGCGCGGCCAGTATCGCGTCATCGAAGAACATTTCGTAGAAATCGCCCAGGCGGAAGAAGAGAAATGCATCCTTCACCTGTTCCTTGATCGCCAAATATTGCTGAATCATCGGCGTATATTGAGCCGTCATGCCGCCCCTCCCATGATTACCGGTCCAATCCGGACATCATTGGTCATTATACCAGAAAGCGCCCCGATCGGGGAGCAAACGGCAGCAAGCTGTAAAAGCGCGGCGAACGCTCAGCGGCCGGGCGACGCAGCTGCGCCTGTCGACGGCGGAGGCCAGCGGCTTCCCGTCCTGTCGCCGTCGGCGCCGGTGTTTCCGCCCCCGTCACCGTTCCGCACGGACAGCCCCCATTTCGGCCGGATATCGGCCTCCTCGCGCCACACCGCTTCCCGCTCGAGCGCGGCGAAGAACGGCGCGATCCAGCGCCGATGCGAGGCGTAGCCGGGCACGCGGCGCATCGCGTCGTGCACCCGGCGGGCGATCGCGCGCAGCGCATCCCGGTCGCCTTCGTAATAGGCGCGCCGGCCCGCCTCCGTCTCGCTCGGCAGGCCGGTAAGCGCCGCCAGCAAGGCGGTGTGCCCCGCAGCCAGCAAAGCTGCGGCGAACGCCGCCTGCGCCGCGAGCGGCGAGACGAGCCAGCTCGGCGGCGTCCGGTATTCGAAGCCGTAAGGTTTCGCGCGGAAATCGCCGAGCGCGCCGTACCGCGGCCGGCGCCGCAATGCGCGCGCGTCCTCCGCCGCGGCCAGCGGCAGCGCGACGCAGCTGTCGAGCACGCGCAGCAGCCGGGCGCTCGGCGGAACGTTCAGGTGCAGATGGCCGCCGAGCGCGAAGCCGGGCACCGGCATCCCGCCCGCCAGCCAGCGGAGCGGCCGGCCGGCCTCCGCCGTCATCGCCTCCGCCCGCCGCATCAGCCCGCGGATGCCGCGCATGAGGCCGGCCGGGTCCGGCGCCGGATCGGGTCTAAGCTCCGCCACCGGGCAGCGGAGCCGGCCGCGCACGCGCAGCGCGTCGCTTCCGGCCGCCCCGTCGCGCGGGAAATAGCGCGAAGCGGAGACGACACGGCCGTCCGGGCCGACGAGCAGAAACTCGGGATCAGCGCCGATCAAGAGCTCCCGCCGGCGGCCGGCCTCCGCCTCCGCTTCCTCCGCCAATGCCGCGCGGAACGCCCTCACCGCCTCCGCCCAGAGCGGCAAATCCCGCTCCGCCGGCCCGCCGAACGGTCCGGCCACCCGCACGGCGCCGTCGTCGGCCGCCGCGAGCAGCACCGTGCCGAAGTCGCGGCCGGCCGCGTAAAGCGCCTTGACCGCCGCCGCTTCGAGCCGGCGCCTGAGCGGATGGGGCCCGTTCCAGTCGGCGGGCAGCAGGCCCGACCCCGGGCCGACGCGACGGACCGCAAGCGGCTGCAAATGAAAGACCGGCACTTCGAACAGCCGCACGCCTCCCGCAGCGCCCGCATGCCCGTCCGATCCTTCGGCAGCGGCCTCCCCGCCCGCAACAGAAGGATCGAACCTGACGCCCGCAAGCCGCATCTGCCCGATATCGTCCGGATCCAGCCCGGGACGGCCGTCCATGAGCCAGACGCCGGCGTCGAACCCGCGTTCCGCCGCCGCGCGTTCCCGCCGGGGCCGCCGGAACATGATCACCGCGTCGCCCGCCTTCGGCATGCCGTCACGCCCGCAGCGCGGCAGCTGCAGTTCGGCGGCGATCCGCGCCATGGCCCCGCTTGCCGCCGTTTGCTCATCGATCCACAATCGGCCCGTCACGCCGCATCACCCCCGACCGCCGCAAGGCAAGCACCGCCCATTCGACAAAAAAGAGGGCATACGCCCTCGAATCATTGCACCTGTTCGCATATCCTGCATATGAGAACCGGCCATTGCAGATCCGGAAAACGGCGCGACCCACACGCCAGCCGCCCGCCGGCTTACAGCTCGTCGTCCAAAAGTTCCGGATCCAGATCTTCGTAACCGCCGTCGTCGTAGCCGTCGTAAGCTTTGTCCTCGTCGCCGCAGCCGCCGGGGCACACGGCGACGCACACCTTCGTCTCCGCGATCATTTCGACGGCGAACTCGCGCTCGACGCGCACGACGACATCCGCGCCGCTCGCGGAAATGTTCGCTTCAACGCAGCTCGGCTCCTGCGTCGCGACGGCGGACACTTCCTCCGTCGAAGCCCGGTGTTTCGGGTCGATGTAGGAAAGCGGCACAAGTTCGGAATACGAAATCGTCTCTTTGGCAACGTCCGTCTCGGAGTTGCGGTTGTAGGAATACCAGATGTTGATATCGTAAGTGCCGATGACCTCGATACCGTCGCCCGACCGGACCGCTTCGTATTGATGATTGATGATCCAGGCCCCCAGAATGCTGGTCGGCCGATGGGGCGGCGTGACGGTGTGGGAGACGGTGGAGAACTTACGACCTTTTCCGCAGACAGCCTTCGTGATTATCTCTCTGCACTTCAGCTGTTTATCTGCAATTGCCATGCTGTTTAACCTCCTCCATGCAATCATTCAGTTAAAGTCTATGCAGGACATGGGCGAATGTTGATTGCGCCGCGGCAACTTCATCTTTATGTTTATGCCGCGCAAGGCTTGTGTTAGTATTCGGCTTCTCAGCAAAACGACGCAATTTTCATCCGCCCGTCCCCGCAGTTTTCGGACAAGCCCGCTTCCTCTGGAAAAAGGCCCGCCCGCATGCACAACGCTCAGCTTTCCGCTCACCGGTCTCTGTAACCCGGCGACAGCCGCGCCTCGATCAGCGAGACGAGTCCGTACATGACGGCGGCGACCGCGCCGATCACGATGAGCGATGACAGCACCAGCGTGAAATTGAACACCTGGAATCCGTAGATGATCAGATAGCCGAGTCCGCTTTTTGCCGTCAGAAACTCGCCGACGATGACGCCGACCCACGACAACCCGACATTCACCTTCAGCGTCGAAACGATCGTCGGCAGCGAGCCGGGCAGGACGGCCAGCCGGAACACCTGGCCGCGCGTGCCGCCGAACAGCCTCACCACCTTCAGATAGTTGGCGTCGATTTCCCGGAACCGGCCGTAGATCGTCAGCGTCGTAATGATGATCGTCACCGACACCGCCGTCATGATGATCGACAGATACCCTGGACCGAAGCCGACGATGAAAATCGGACCGAGCGCCACCTTGGGCATGCTGTTCAGCACGACCAGGTACGGATCGAGCACGCGCGAGACGACCGGGAACCACCAGAGCAGCGCCGCCAGGGCGGTTCCGCCCAGCGTGCCGAGCACGAAGCCTGCGGTCGTCTCGGCCACGGTCGTCATCGTATGCGGCAGAAGCGATCCGGAGGCGGCGAGCTCCCCGAGCATCCTCGCGATTTTGCCCGGGTAGCTGAACAGCAGCTCGTCGATCCAGCCGGAACGAACGGCCGTCTCCCACAGGATGATGAAGGCGGCGAACAGCGCAATCTGCAAAATCCGGACAAGCAGCGTGATTCGCGCGGCCCGCGAACGGTACTTATGCTCAAGCTCGCGAATCCAGCTGTGTTCCCGCTCCTCGGGCATGGCCCGGACCCCCTCCCTCCGAATCCTGAATCATCCCCCGCAGACGGTGGAACAGCGGCCCGAATTCCGGTTCCCACCGCGCTTCGGACGGCTGTCTCGCGCGGATCGAAGCCGGCACGTCCAGCACGGTCCGGATGCGGCCGGGCGATGCGTCCAGAATGACGACGCGGTCGCTCATCGCGGCCGCCTCTTCCAGATCGTGCGTCACCAGCACGGCCGTCACGCCGCGCGCGCGCACCGTCTCCCATACGAGATCTTCAAGCTGCAAACGAATGAGCAGATCGAGCGCCGAGAACGGTTCGTCGAGCAGCAGCACATCCGGCTCCCGCGCCAGCGTCCGCACGAGCGCGGCGCGCTGGCGCATCCCGCCGGACAGCTCGTGCGGAAAGCGGCGCGCGGCCCCGGCCAGGCCGAATTCGGCGAGCAGCCGGTCGACGCGCCGCTCGGCTTCCGGACCGCGCGTGCCCGCGATTTCGAACCCGATCAGCGCGTTGTCGCGGATGTTCCGCCACGGGAACAGATAATCCTGCTGGAGCATGTAGCCGATGCGCGGGTTCGGGCCGCTCACCTTCTCGCCCGCCAGTTCGACGGTTCCCCGCGAAGGCTTGATGAGGCCGGCCAACAGATTGAGGATTGTCGTCTTGCCGCAGCCGCTCGGTCCGACCAGGCTGACGAATTCGCCGGCGGCGACGTCAAGATTCAGCCCGTCCACGGCCAGCGCCGCGCCCCCGGGACCGACGTAAGCGTGCGATACGCCGGACAGCCGAAGCATGACGTCCATCCGCATCCCTCCTCCGCATGCGCCATCAGGCTGACGCGCGTTTCATCAGCGCAGCGCCTGCTCCGCGAACGTGTTGTCGACGATCGCTTCACGCGGCGTCCGCTCCGTGATCTCGCCGGCCTGCTCCATGATGTCCAGCAGATTGTTCCATTCTTCCTCGTCGATCACGCCGCCGACGGCGTACGATTGCTGCGCCTTGTACCGCTCGATGACGCGGACGGCAATGTCCCGGTCCGTGCCTTGGAAAAACTCGAGCACCGCATCCGCAATTTCGCCGGCCGGATGGTCTTCGACCCACCGCTGCGCCTTCGTGACCGCGTTCGTGAACCGCTGGACGATTTCTTTGTTTTTCTCGATGTAGCTTCGCTTCGCCATGAACACCGTGTACGGCAGCCGGCCGCTCTCAACCCCGAACGACGCGAGGACGTAGCCTTTGCCTTCCTTCTCGAAGATCGACGCCTGCGGTTCGAACAGTTGGACATATTCGCCCGTTCCCGATGCGAATGCCGCCGGAATATTGGCAAAATCGACGTTCTGGATCAGCTCCAGGTCTTCATGGGGATCGATGCCGTGCTTCCGCAGCGTGAATTCGCCCGCCATCTGCGGCATGCCGCCCTTGCGCTGGCCGAGGAACACCGACCCTCTCAGATCGTCCCAGTCGAACGATTCCTTCTTCTCGCGGGCGACGAGGAACGTGCCGTCGGTCTGCGTCAGCTGGGCGAAATTGATGACCGGATCATCCGCGCCCTGCTGATAGACATAGATCGACGTTTCCGAACCGACCAGCGCAATGTCGATGCCGCCCGACAAGAGAGCCGTCATCGTCTTGTCGCCGCCGGCCGTCGTCTGGAGGTCGACCTGAAGTCCCTCATCCGCAAAAAAGCCCTGGCTCAGCGCGACATATAAGGGGGCGTAAAAAAGCGAGCGCGTCACCTCGCCCACTTTCACTTTCGCCGCCTCTTTCGAACCGCCGCCGCAGCCCGCCAGCAGCGCGGCGATCAGCGCGGCCGCGAGTAGCCATCCGTATCGCGATCGCTTGTGCATGCACTTTCACCGCCTTTTTCTACCGGGTTGAATCGGGTGTGTTACAGCCTATTCTCGGGGCAGGCGGTTGGTGTATGGCGGCGGGCGCCCAAGTACGAAAAACCCGGCCGGTCCGCCACGCATGGCGTTCCGGCCGGGTCTTGCGCCCGGGATTACCGCCGGTAGATATCGCGGTATTTTTCCTCCAGGTAATCGGTCAGGTAGGACGGATTCAGCGGTTCGCCGGTTACGCGCCGCACGATCTCGCCCGGCGTCTCCAGCTTGCCGTACCGGTAGATGCGCTCCGTCAGCCAGTCCTTGATCGGGATCAGGCGGCCGGAGCCGACCCGCTCCCACATGTCCGGCATTTCCCGCTCCATGGCGGCGGCGAACTGCGCGGCGTACATGTTGCCGAGCGCATAAGACGGGAAGTAGCCGAACGCGCCGCCGGACCAGTGGACATCCTGCAGCACCCCTTCCGCGTCGTTCTTCGGCTCGACGCCGAGGTACTCCTTGTACTTCGCGTTCCAGATCTCCGGCAGATCCGCCGCTTTGGCGCCCCCGTCGAAAATCATTTTCTCGATCTCGTAACGGATGATGATGTGGAGGTTGTACGTCAGCTCGTCGGCTTCGATCCGGATCAGCGAAGGTTCGACGATGTTGATCGCCCGGTAGAACGATTCCGCATCCGTATTCAGCCGGCCCGGAAAATGGCTTTGCAGCTCGCCGAAATAGCGCTGCCAGAACGGACGGCTGCGGCCGATGATGTTCTCCCAGAACCGCGATTGCGACTCGTGGATGCCCATCGACGTGCCGGTATGCAGCGTCGTGCCGGCAAGCTCGCTGCCGATGTTCTGCTCATACAGCGCGTGGCCGCCTTCATGGATGGTGCCGAACAGGGCGCTTGCCACATCGTCCTTGAGATAGCGCGTCGTGATGCGGACGTCGCCGGGACCCAGGCCCGTCGCGAACGGGTGGACGCTTTCGTCCAGCCGGCCGGCGTCGAAATCAAAGCCCATTTCCTTCAGAATGAACAGACTGAACCGGCGCTGCGCTTCCGGCTCGAACGTGCCGGCGAGGACCGAACGGTCCGGCTGCGCGGGCGATTCGGCGATCGCGGCTGCGAGCGGAACGAGCTTCTCCCTAAGGCCCCCGAACAGCCGGTCGAGTTCGGCGGTCGTCATGCCCGGCTCATACTGGTCGAGCAGCGTGTCGTAGCGCGTCCCCTTCACGCCCCACAGATCGATGAACCGGTTCGTATACTCGATGATCCGCTCGAGATACGGCCGGAAGCCGGCGTAGTCGTTGTCCGCCTTCGCCTGCTCCCAGAACGCTTCCGCCTGCGACGTCAGCACGACGTATTCCTGATACAGCTCCGGCGGAATGCGCCGGTTCCGCTCGTATTCCTTCGCCGTCTCGTCGACCAGCCTCCGGTCGATCCGGGACAGGTTCCCGTACGCATCGGGCTCCCGGAGACGCGCCAGCAGTTCGCCCATCTCATCGGATACGGCCAGTCTGAACGACTCGGCCGACAGGACGCCGACCGCCTCCGAACGCCCGTCGATGCCGCGCTTCGGCGCGCCGGTCCGCATGTCCCAATACGCGAGCCCGATCACTTCCTCGTAGCTTTTGATCTTCTTGATCAGCTCGCGGAATTTCGCGAGCGCTTCCGCCTTCTCCATGCATCCAACCGCCTTTCCAGCAATTTGGCTCTCCACTTGATGATACGTCCGCGCGCACCGTATAATCAACTTTGACTTGCGGCGGCCCAGGGCCGCGAAAGGAGAATCGCGATGCGCATTGACATGACGCCGGAAGCTGCCGCCCGGCTTGCCGCCATGCCGGGCGTCGGACGGCGGCTCAGGCTGATCTATGATGCGGAAGGCTGCGGCTGCGCCGTCAGCGGCGTCCCCGCTCTGCACGCGTTGGATGAACCGGCGCCCGGGGATGCGGAGGCGGAGACGAACGGATCGTTCGAGATCGGGTATGACCCGCGGCATGAGGTGTTTTTCGAAGACCGTCTGGTCATCGACCTCGCGCCGGACGGCGGCGGTCTGATGCTGCGCGGCGCGGGACAAATCTATACGACGCATCTCAGGGTCATCACGGCCCGCAGTTCAGGAGGGTGATCATGAACCGGCTGGAATCCATATTGGAACATAACCGAAAGTTTGTCGAAAACCGCGAGTATGAAACGTACATGACGGATCGCTTTCCCGACAAGAAAATGGTCGTCGTCACCTGCATGGACACGCGGCTGACGGAACTGCTGCCGCGGGCGATGAACCTGCGCAACGGTGATGCGAAGATCATCAAGAACGCCGGCGGCATCGTCACGCAGCCGTTCGGCAATATCATGCGGAGCATCCTGATCGCGCTGTATGAATTGAAGGCGACCGAAGTGTTCATCGTCGGACATCACGAATGCGGCATGACCGGTCTCAATCCGGATGTCGTGCTGGAGCACATGCGCGAGCGCGGCATCGCCGATTCGACGATCGAGATGCTGACGAACGCGGGCTTTCAGCTTGACCGGTGGCTGACCGGGTTCGACAACGTGCGCGACAGCGTCGAGAAAAGCGTCCGCATCGTCAGCCGCCACCCCTTGCTGCCGCCGGGCACCTATGTGCATGGCCTGATCGTGCACCCCGTCACCGGCAAGCTCGACCTCGTCGTGGACGGCTACACCGGACAAGCCGTGTGAGCGCTGCGGGATTCCGGCGCTACGGATCGCGCCGCCGCGCAGCCGTCCGCTCGGCCGCTGCCCTCGCCCGCGCTTCAATGACGTCCGACCGGTCGCGCAGCGCGTGCCGCCGGACGATGCTCTCCTCGAGCGGATCGTCCGCTCCCCAGGCAAAACCTTGCCGGCGAGCCCGTTCCTGCAGCAGCTTGAGCAGTTCGCCGTCCCGGATCGGCAGATTGACCGCCCGGTAAACGGCTTCTCTCCCCGCCGCTTCGAGCCGGCGCGCCGATTCGGCTGCGATTTCTTGCACCGCCGCGCCGTCCAGTCCGAGCCGGTCGAGCGTCTCCGGGCGGAGCCGCGCCGCCGCGCCGCGGTACATTTTCACCGCGCCCGCCGCATTGCCGCGTCGATGATGGTACAGCGCCACCGCGAGCTGGATCAGTCCGACCCAGACGTCGCGGTCCGGATCCCGGAGCGGCAGCGATTTCCAGTATTCCTCCAATCGTTCATGGCATTCGAAGTAATCGCGCGTCGCGTGAAACTCGAACAGATAATCCACATACGGTTCCGGATACGCGGACATGCCCGTTCACCTGCCAGCCTGCCTGTTCTTGTAACGGCATTTTCTTAAACAACTTTCTTGAAACCGGGACCCGACCCGGACGTATAAGTTGATGATACCAGAAGACAGAACATAGTGGGAGGCAAGTCATACCATGAAGTCATCGACCTGGACGAAAGCGCTTCTGCTGCTCACCGTCTTCACCGTGTTCTTCGTGACGGTCGCCGAACCGGCCGATGCGCGCCGCGGCCGCTTTACCGCACCGAGGCAGACGTTCAAGGAGCAGCCGAAGAAAATTCAGGACAACAACGTCAGCAAAACCGATCGGACGGCTGCCAGCCCGACCAGCAAGGCGGGCGCGGGTACGACCGGCACCGCCGGCACGCAGCGCGGCTTCTTCGGCGGCGGCAGCTTCATGAAAGGCCTGATGATCGGCGGCCTCGCCGGCCTTCTGTTCGGCAGCATGTTCGCCGGCATGGGCTTCTTCGGCGAACTGCTCGGCCTGATGATCAATGTGCTCGCCATCTATTTCCTGTTCGTGCTGATCCGCGCCGTTTACCGGTATTTCCGCGACCGCAGACCGCCGCGTGAATCGAGGAGACCGTACTGACGCATGCGGCTGTCGATGGACGAGATCGTCAACGCGGTCTGCCTTCATTTCGCCGAACGGAAAGGCGTGAAGCCGACCGACGTTGAAGTGCAGCTTCAATGGGATGAGGATTACGGCTACACGGCCGAAGTCTGGGTGCTCGGCCGCAGCCAGTACATCGTCGAAGCGAATCTGCTCGAAGCAATCGAGCGGTATATGTTCACCGAATACGGCAGACGGGTGTTCCGCGAACAGATCCGGCTCGGGCTGGATGACGAGATCTGGGCGGACATTGCGGATTAAAGGCGGGTTCAGCCTGCTTATGCAGGGCGGCCGTCCGGCTCATCAGCGAATGGGCCGGGCGGTTTTTATTTTGAGTACGGGGCTCCGGAAGTGCCGGTATGTATTTACGTTTATTTTTTTGGACGCCATGGAAACTTTGCCAAGCAACCTTCCTCCATCTTCTGCGTTAAACTAATAGATTCACAGATTGCCAGAGGAAGGATGTTGAGTCCCGAATGGAACTTCGCGCCCTACGGGCGGTTCTCGCGCTGCTGATCGTCTCCGCGCTCGGACTGCAGACGGCATCCGCGGCGAACGCCGCGGCGGACCACGCCCGCATCACGAAGTACCGCGTCTATCAGAACGACAAGCCGCTCAAAGAATTTGCCACGGATTCGCAGGCCATCGCCTACGCGAAGCAGTTCGCGTACAGCCGCGTCGAGAAGATTGCCGACCGCGCCTGGGTGTGGCACAACTACCCGCGCTATGCGGTGTATGTCGACGGCGTCCTGGCGCCGAACATGCTGTTCCGTACATATGCCGAAGCGAAAAAGGCCGCGGACGGCAAGATCAACGTCGCGATCCGCGATCTCGAACAGCCCGGCTGGGTCTACGCGAATTTCGCGCGCTACCGGTTGTACCAGGGACACAAAACTCTCCCCTCCTGGTCGTTCGCCACGCTGGCGGAGGCGAAAGCCGTCGCGAAATATTATCGGAACATGCATGTCATCGATCTGGCGACGAATTCATGGATCTGGGACAATCTTACGGATGAAGAGGAGGCGGCGGAACGGGAAAAAGCGCCCGCCTATGCCGTCCTCGTCAATGGCGAACCCGGCGAGAATCGCTACGGCTATCTGCGCGACGCCATTCAGGCGGCGGCCGGCATCGCGGGCAGCGAAGTCATCCATCTGGACACGGGAACGGTCGTCCATTCGAACGTCCCGCCGTTCGCCGTCTTCCAGAACGGCAAGGAACGGAAAAGGTTCTTCGGCCTCGACAACGCCGTCGCCTACGCGAAGGGATTGGCCGGAGCGGAGATCATCCGGGACGGCAAGGTGCTCTGGACGAACATC
This sequence comes from Thermobacillus xylanilyticus, assembly GCF_907165215.1. Taxonomy (GTDB): domain Bacteria; phylum Bacillota; class Bacilli; order Paenibacillales; family Paenibacillaceae; genus Thermobacillus; species Thermobacillus xylanilyticus. Next base: position 17,283 of record NZ_CAJRAY010000010.1, read on the forward strand.
CCGTATTACCGCGTCTACCAGGGCGACCGCGAAGTCCGGCAGTTCCATGCGCTGAAAAGCGCGATCACCGCCGCATCGGGCCTCGCGAACGCCTCCATCCGCACGGAGGACGGACGGGTGCTCTGGAGCAACGCGAGCCGGCTGCTCTACCTCGGCTGGAACGGTTCATCGAGCACGGGCACGATTCTGAGCCAGATTGCGAACACGCAGGGGCTCGACATCGACTCGCCCACCTGGTTCCAGCTCGCGTCGGCGGACGGCACGCTGGAGGACAAGTCGGATCCGGCGCTTGCGAAGGAATTGAAGGCCCGCGGCATCAAGGTCATGCCGCTCGTGAACAACCAGTTCGACCGGCGGATGACCAGCGCGTTTCTCGCCGACGAAGCGGCGCAGAAGCGGTTCATTGACGCCCTCGTGAACCGGCTGGCCGAGCTCGGCGTCTACGGCGTCAATCTCGATTTCGAGGAAGTAGCCGGAACGGACCGGAACCGTTATACCGCCTTCGTGCGGAAGCTGGCGGACGCCGTCCATGCCCGCGGCATGAAAATATCCATTGACCTGATCCGCGGCGACAAAGCCTGGAATCACCAGACCGCTTACGATCATGAGAAAATTGCGGAAGCCGTCGACTACATCATGATCATGGCCTACGACCAGTACTGGAGCGGCAGCACGAAGCCCGGCTCCGTATCCGGTCTGGCCTGGACGGAGCAAGGCATCATCGATTTTCTGTCCTACGGCATTCCCCGCTCGAAACTGTTCCTCGGCGTGCCGTTCTATGTGCGGGAATGGAAAGTCGACGCTTCCGGCAATGTGCTCGGCTCGCGGGCGGTGCTGATGAAGGACATCCCCGCCCTGCTGAATGAGGTCGAGGAGACGGCGGTTTACGACCCGACGTTCGGTCAGACGAAAGTGACGTATGTCAAGGACGGTCAGACCTATGTGTTCTGGATGGAGACGGAGCAGACGATCAAGGCGAGGATCGAACTGGCGAAGAAGTACGATCTGGCCGGCGTCGCCGTCTGGCGGCTCGGCTACGAACCGGCGGATTTGTGGACCATGATGCTCAGAATGAAATAACGGAAAGGCGGACGCCGCGGGTTGCGGCGTCCGCCTTC
>NZ_CAJRAY010000012.1 GCF_907165215.1 Thermobacillus xylanilyticus
CCTAAGCCCGCTCCACAATTGGTTTTACATTGATTTTCTAGGTGCGAAAGTTGAGTTTTGAATTCCCGCGCAGCAATTTTCATCAGTATAGCAAAGTGAAGACCGATTGAACACAACCATGCGGCTGCCGCTTACCCGGACCGGACGCAGATCACGATTTTCCCGCGCGCCCGCCGGCTTTCGCTCCGCACGTGCGCCTTCGCCGTCTCTTCCAGCGGAAACACCGAATCGATCGACACGTGCAGCCTGCCTTCGTCGACCAGACTGGACAGTTGATCCAGCACGGCGGAGGAGAAGGGCGGGAACTGCACCTCCTGAACTTCGACCGCCGCTTCCGCCGCCTTCCCGGCCGAATGACGGCCGAAGGCGATCGGCACAAGCCGGCCGCCCGGTTTCAGCGCGTCGATGAGCCAATCCCGGTCGCCGCCGGCCGCCGTGTCGAGGACGAGGTCCGCGCTGCCCGCGAGCTCCGCCGGCATTCCGGCCGCGTAGTCGATGAATTCGTCGACGCCCAGTTCCCGCAGGAAGCGCTCGTTCCGGGCGGAAGCCGTCCCGATGACGCGCGCCCCCTTCCAGCGGGCGAGCTGCACCGCCAGATGGCCGACGCCGCCTGCGGCGCCGTTGATCAGCACTGTCTGGCCGGGTTCCAGCCGTCCCTGCTCGAACAGCGCGTGCCAGGCGGTGAAGCCGGACTGGGGCAGCGCCGCCGCTTCGATGAACGTGGCCGCAGACGGCTTGCGCGCGAGCTGTCCGGCGGGCACAACCGCGTATTCCGCGCAGCCGCCGCTGTCCGCCGTCATCCCGTACACGGCGTCGCCCGGCCGGAAGCCGGCGTCCGCGCCGCCCGCGGCGACGGTCCCCGCCACGTCCCAGCCGGGAATATAGGGGAGCCCGAAGCGGTCGCCGGCCAGTCCGGACCGGATCTGCCAGTCGCCCGGATTGACGCCCGCGGCGTGGACGCGGACGAGCACCTCGCCTTCACCCGGCACCGGTACGGGCACTTCCTCCAGACGAAGCACTTCGGGTCCGCCGAAGACGGAAAACCGGATCGCCTTCATCTTCCCGGGCACTTCCATGACCATGTTCGCACCTCCCGTTCCATATTGATTCCATACCCGTCGTCCACTAAAATTGTAGGAACCCGGGAATCGAGGGACAACGGACAATGCGGGCCGTCCGTCGGTTACCCGACAAACGGGCGGAATTGTCGTGCAGCATGGCCGGAACGGGCAGAAGGGTGCGGAGGAGCGATGGCGACGGAGGGACGGGAAGCCGACCGCAGGAGCAGAAGGTCGCGGGAACTGCTCAAGCGGTCGTTCGCGGAACTGATGCGGGAAAAAGGGTTCACCGCGATGACGATCAAGGACATCACCGACCGGGCGGACGTGCACCGGGGGACGTTCTACGCCCATTTTCCCGACAAATTCGCGCTGCTCGAGCAGTCCATCCGCGACAAGTTCCGCTTCCTGCTGGAAGGGCGGCTTCCGGCGGACGCGGGCTTCAATCCGGAGCATCTGCGCCTGCTCGTCCGCACGGTGCTGGAGCATGTCCGGTCGCTGTACGGCCGCTGCAACCCGGTCGATACGGTCGATCCGCTGTTCGAACGGGCGATCCGCGGCGAGCTGGCCGGGCTGCTCAAGGATTGGCTTGCGCGGATCGGCGCGGAGCAGCCGGCCGGCGTTCCCGCCGACACGATGGCGCTCATGATGAGCTGGGCGATCTTCGGCGCCGCGGTCGAATGGAGCAGGGGCCGGGACGCGATCGGCGTGGACGACATGACTGACCGCGTGCTGGCCGTGCTGACCGACGGGGCGCGCGGCTTGCTGTCGGACGGCGGCTGACGCAAGGACGATTCAAACGTCAGGATGGCGCTATCGTCAGGACGGCCGCTCGTCCTCCGCGCCGACGCGCAGCAGAATTCGGCCCCGGCCGTGGCCGCTCTCGCTTTTCGCGTGCGCCTTGTCCGCTTCGCCAAGCGGGAAGACGGAATCGATCTTCGCCTTGAGTGTTTCGTTGGCGATCATTTGCGCAATGGTCAGGAGCTGCTCGTATGACGGGTACCCGTAGTTGAAGGTTGCCCTGACGCCGTGCGCTTCCGCTTGTTCACGGGAGGGAGGCTGCGTCAGGGCGACAAGAACGCCTCCCCGCTTCAGGACGGCCCATGACCGGTCCTGCGTCTCGCCCCCGACGCCGTCGATGACGAGATCAACATCCTTCACGGTTTCTGCAAACGCCGTCTTTGCATAATCGATGACCTCGTCCGCGCCCAGGGACATTACGAAATCCGCATTGGCCGCCGAGCAGGTGGCGATGACGCGGGCGCCCTTCCATTTCGCGAGCTGCACCGCGAACTGTCCCACGCCGCCTGCCGCGGCGTGTATGAGCACTGTCTGGCCCGCCTGAAGATTTCCTTCGGCGAACAGTGCGTGCCACGCCGCGTCCGCTCCCGCCCGGATCGCGGCGGCATCCTCGAAGGAGAGGCCGTCCGGCATCTTCACCAGCGCCTTCGCCGGAACGGCGCCTTCCGGGTTTTCCGCTCCGTCCGGCCGGACGGCCGGAGCGACGCCGTATTCCGCATAGGCACCGTCGAACGCCCCGAACACGCGGTCGCCGACCTTGAAATCCGTCACGCCCGGACCAAGCGCTTCGATGACGCCGGATGCGTAAAAGCCGGGAACATACGGGAACGTCTTCGGAAATACGTTATGCGCCGATCCGCTCCGGATTTTCCAGTCCAGCGGGATGACGGACGCATAGCGGATTTTGACCAGCGCTTCGCCGGCTCCGGGGACGGGACGGTCGATTTGCTCCAGTCTCAGCACTTCGGGCCCGCCGTATTCGCGGACGACAACCGCCTGCATTTTGCCATCGGACATCGGGAATTCCTCCTTGGAATGTGGTTTCTTGCACTGTCGTGTGCCGATTTGCAGTATAATCGATACGGTATCGGAGTCGTAAGTACGCACTTTCCCGTAACGTAGTACCCTGTAAGAAACCTTGGTTGAAAGGAACGTGCCGGTCGTGGGAGCTGGTGAAGGAACGGAGCTTGATTTTTGTCCCGTGGAGGAAACGTTGTCAGTCATCGGCGGCAAGTGGAAGGTAGTCATACTCTGGCGGCTCGTCGGCGGCACCAGACGGTTCAACGAGCTGCTCCGCTCGATCCCGAACATTACCCGAAAAATGTTGACGGAACAGCTGCGGGAGCTCGAGCAGGACAACCTGATCATCCGGACGGTCTATCATCAGGTGCCCCCGAAAGTCGAATACGCGCTGAGCGAGTACGGCAGGACGTTCATTCCGGTCATGGAGGCAATGGCCGGTTGGGGAATCGCGCACCGCTCGCGGAAGGAAGCGGAGCAGACGCAAAACGGCATCACATCGACGTGATGCCGTTTCATGCTGTACGCCCGGCATGGGCGTCATCTCTACGGTGAAAGTCCGGAATGGGGGCTGG
>NZ_CAJRAY010000013.1 GCF_907165215.1 Thermobacillus xylanilyticus
CCGTGGCCGGACTTTCACCGGCTAGAAGATACGTGCTTTCTGGGCACGCCGTACAGCAGAAAAGCGCTCCGTAACGGAGCGCTTTGCTTGCTTTTGTCAACTGAGATGCTTCGACACGATCTGATTGACCAGCTTGCCGTCAGCGCGGCCTTTCACCTTCGGCATCAGGGCTGCCATCACTTTGCCCATGTCGGCTTTGGAAGAAGCGCCGGTCTCCTGAATCGTCTGCTGTACGAGGGCTGTCACTTCTTCGTCCGTCAGCGGCTTGGGAAGGTATGCGCTGATGATCTCAATTTCGGCGGATGCCTGCTCCGCCAGATCGGTGCGGCCGGCTTTCTCGAAATCCTGGAGGGAATCCCTGCGCTGCTTGATCTCGCGGCTCAGGACATCGATCACTTCACTGTCGTCAAGCGCCCGCTTGCGTTCGATCTCCTGGTTCTTGATCGCCGCGCGAACCATTCGCAGGACGGAAAGTTTGAATTTGTCCTGGCTTTTCATTGCCAGTTTCAAGTCTTCGTTCAACCGTTCAGCGAGGGTCATCGTGGGAAGATCCTCCTAGTACTTTCTCTTGCGCGCAGCCTCGGACTTCTTCTTGCGTCTTACGCTCGGCTTCTCGTAGTGCTTGCGTTTCCGGATTTCGGCCAGAACGCCGTCCTTCGCAATGGAACGCTTGAAGCGGCGCAGCGCAGCGTCAATGGTTTCGTTCTTGCGAACTCTTGTCTCGGACACCCGTCTTCCCTCCCTCCGGAACGGACCGCAGCCGTACAGCAAACACGGTTATCAAATTTCATTATAGGGGATCGGAAAAGGCAGTGTCAACTTGCGTCGGGCGCAAGAAGCGCACCCAGTTTCCGTCCCGCGAGCAGGTGGACGTGCAGGTGATAGACGACCTGTCCGCCGTCCCGGTTCACGTTGTTCACGAGCCGGTAACCGGACTCGGCAACGCCGAGATCGGCCGCGATTTTCCGCGCCGCGGCGAAAATCTTGGCGATGAGCGCTCCGTCTTCGTCCGTTACGTCGTTCATGGTCGCGATGTGCTTCTTCGGAATGATCAGCACATGGACCGGAGCGGCCGGCTGGATGTCGCGGAACGCCAGCACGTCGTCGTCTTCGTACACCTTCGTGGACGGCAGCGAACCCTCAACGATTTTGCAGAAAATGCAATCCGACATCAAGGCTTCCTCCCGTTTTCAAATGCCTCAAGGCGCGCGTCCGTGCCGAATGCCGGAACGTTGCGCCGCCGGCGGCATTTTTTCTTCCATTGTAGCGTATAAGCCTCCCCCTCGTCCAATCGGCAGCCCGCCGGGTCAGTGTCAAGCTAGCGTGGGCAGTCATTTAAGATGCTTGGAACGCGAACCCCAA
>NZ_CAJRAY010000014.1 GCF_907165215.1 Thermobacillus xylanilyticus
AAAATTTGAATATCAAGTTAGCTCCGGTAAGGTCATGATGTGAGCTTCTGGTAGGTGATGGTGTCGGTTGAAACACAAGCTGTCAGCAGTCGATTGAACAATTGGCCTTCAAACCGTCTACGGTTGGTACGGAAACAAAATTCATCCAAGTACGATTGCAGGTGCTTGGAAGCCAAACCATGGTAGGTACCGCCGATAAACGCTTTGGCATTGGAAATCATCGTGTGCAGCCATTTCAGATGATCGGGGTTTTCCTTGACGTTAAACTCGAGCGGCTGGTGATCGTAACCTTCCTCTGCGAGCTTTCGATACGAGCTGTAAGCATCGCTGCTGATGGTGGCGCCGGGCTTGATATGGTGCCGGGCAAAATCGACCAGCGTCTTGCCTTTGACATTCGGGATGACCTTCATTTTCACATATTGCGGCGCTCCTTTCCTGTCTAGCGATACGGCTGCCAGTACGGGGGTTTGTTCCGTGCCGCGACCGCGTTTACCGCCTTCTGTCGGTGCTCCGAAAAACGCGTCATCCAGTTCGACCAAACCGGCCAGTTGGTAGTGGGCATCGCGATCTCCCATGGCTTTGCGAATCTTGTGAAGCATTAACCATGCGGTTGGGTAGGAGATTTCCAGTTCGCGCGAAAGGAAAACCGCGGAAACACCGCGTTTATCATGCGCCACAAGGAAAATCGCCCAAAACCAGGTCAGCAGCGGCGTATGGGATTTATGCATAATCGTGCCGGCGGTAACCGAAGCCTGATGCTTGCAGCGCGTACATTGATACAGCTTACGGCTTTCCAGAAAGTAGAACGCATCGTGCTCACATTTGGGGCAACAGAAGCCGTTCGGCCAACGGATCTGAAACAGATGCTCGCGGCATGCGTCATCCGAATGAAACTTCTCTTGAAATCTCTTTAACGTCATCGCTTCTTGTTGTGCCATGACAACCACTCCCGAACATTCGTTTGTACCTAGTATATCAAACAAATGTTCGCATGTGAAGGATTTGCTGAGGCAACTTGATATTCAAA
>NZ_CAJRAY010000015.1:0-7618 GCF_907165215.1 Thermobacillus xylanilyticus
GCCGCGGCCGGCCCGGCCGATCGGCCGCGGCGGTCCGGCGTGCCCGCGCCGGGAGAAGGTGCGCTCGGGCCGCAGCGCCGCGCGGCCGCCCGGCTGCGCGAAGCGGCGGCGCTGGTGGGGCCGCACGCGCCGCTGAAGTCCGCGGCGCAGGCGATGCTGGCCAAGGCGGAGCGGCTCGCCAGCGGCAAGTTCACGATCGCGCTGTTCGGCGCGTTCAGCGCGGGCAAGTCGTCGCTGGCGAACGCGCTGATCGGCCGCCGGGCGCTGCCGGTGTCGCCGAACCCGACGACGGCGGCGATCAACCGGATCGCCGCCCCTGAGCCGGGCGAACCGGACGGGCATGCGCGCATCACGATGAAGACGCGCGAGCAGATGGCGGCCGACGTCCGCCATTCGCTGACGATGCTCGGCCTGGGCGAAGAGGCCGGCAGCGCGGCCGCGGACGATCTGGACGCGCTGCTCGAACTGGCGGCGCGGATCACGCCCGACCGGCTCCACCCCGGCGGCCGGCCGCACTACGCGTTCCTGAAGGCGGCGCGCCAGGGCATCGCGTCCTGCGGCCCGCTGCTCGGGCAGCAGCTGCGCGCCGATGCCGAGGCGTACCGCTCGTACGTCGCGGACGAGACGCTGTCCTGCTTCGTGCAGGAGATCGATCTTTATATCGACAGCCCGCTGACGGCGCAGGGCATCGTGCTCGTCGACACGCCGGGCGCCGATTCGGTGAACGCGCGGCATACCGATGTCGCGTTCCACTACATCAAGAACGCGGACGCGATCCTGTTCGTCACCTATTACAATCACGCCTTCTCCCAGGCCGACCGGCGTTTCCTGACGCAGCTCGGGCGGGTGAAGGATCAGTTCGAGCTCGACAAGATGTTCTTCATCGTCAACGCGGCTGACCTGGCCGCGGACGAAGCGGAGCTCAAGGATGTCATCGCGCATGTCGAGGCGAACCTGCTGAAGCACGGCATCCGGCATCCGCGGATGTTCCCGGTGTCGAGCCTTGCCGCGCTGGACGCGAAGCTGAGAGGCGAGGCGGACGAATCGTCCGGCATGCCCGCGTTCGAGCGGGCGCTGGCCGGCTTCGCGGCCGGGGAGCTCGGCGGGATGGCGCTCGAGGCGGCCGATCGGGAGCTCGAACGGGCGGCCGGGGCGCTCAAGCGCTGGCTCGACGATTCGCGGCAGGACGAGGCGGTGCGGCGCAGCCGGCTGGAGACGCTCAAGCAGCGCGCCGCTGATGCCGCCGATGCCGTCCGCGCCGCGGCGGCGGACGCGCCGTTCGAACCGCTGCGCCAGGAACTGGGCGAGCTGCTGCACCACGTGCAGCGCCGCGTCGCGTTCCGGTTCGGCGAAATGTTCGGCCTCGCGTTCCATCCGTCGGCGCTGCAGGACGACGGCCGCGATCTGAAGCGCGCGCTCGCCGCGTGCTGGGAAGAGCTGCGCCATGCGCTCGCCGTCGAGCTCAGGCAGGAGCTGCAGGCGACATCGCTGCGCATGGACAACGCGCTGCGCCGGCTGGCGGCGCGGCTGTACGACGCGGAAGCAAGCCGGCTGAAGGCGGAGCTGGAAGGGTTCGATCCGGCGCCGTACGAAGTAGAGGTGCAGTCCGCCGCCCCGGACGACGACGGCTGGACGACGGATGCCGTCGACATGAAGCGGCTGTGGAGTCTGTTCAAGAGTCCGCGGAAGTTCTTCGAACAGGGCGGAAGAGACGAAATGCGCGCCGAGCTGGAGCGGCGGCTGGAGCCGGACATCCGCCGCTGGATGGAAGAGCGGGCCGCCGCCTGGGAGGCGGCATACGCATCGGCCTGGCGCGCCGCGGCGGAAGCGGCCGCGGAACGGCTTGCGGGCGAGATCGGCGCCTTCATCGGCAGTTCGGAGGCGGCGCTTGCCGGCGCCGCGCGTCCGGATGAACTGCAGGCCCTGCTCGAACGGCTGGAAGCGCTGCGGGTGGATGAAGGCATTTCTATCACGATTTAAACGAATATTTGCAAGATCGCAACCGGCGTCCGGATTCACGGGCGCCGGTTTTGCCGTCCGCGCGGCGATCCGGCATCCGAATGTCAGAGAAACGGCGAATACGCCAGCCATCCGCGGTGATTCGGAAGAATGACGGGAAATAGTTCTCCTTATTACCGCGATTCCGAGAGTAAACACGGAATATCGAACGGCACCATGTTTGCCCCCGGCACGGCAAGCTGTTAAGATTCATTCATGCTTTGCAACTTAAGGGATTGCGGGGGAGCCTATCCAAGTGGACGTCTTCAGGCAATTGAAATCTTTTTACTGGCCGCACCGGAAGCTGTTGTTTCTGTCAATTGCCGCTCTGGTGTGCGTCACGGCGCTGGGCCTTGTCCAACCCTATTTGCTGCGTGTGTTGATCGACGACGTCATCATGGCGGAACAATTCGACCTGGTGCCGGCTGTGGCGCTGTCGGTTGTCGGAGTTGTCATCGTGAAGGCGTCCATGCAGTTTCTGCACGGCTTCACGGGAGGACGGCTGGGGAACCGCGTCGCCTACAACCTGCGGAACGCGCTGTACAAGAAGCTGCAGTATCTGTCGTTCCAATATTACGACACGGCGAAGACGGGCGACCTGATGTCCCGTCTGACGGGCGATCTGGAAGCGATCCGGAATTTCGTCGGTTTCGGATTCGCGCAAATTCTGAACATGTTCCTGATGGTCAGCTTCGGCGGCGCGATGCTGCTGTCGATCCACTGGCAGCTGACGCTCGTCACGCTCGTGTCGATGCCGCTGCTGGTCATCGTGGCGATGAAATTTCAGAAGGTCATTCATCCCGGTTTCCGCGAAATGCGGCTCGCGATGAGCCGGCTGACGACGGCGGTGCAGGAGAACATCACCGGTGTGCGCACCGTCAAATCGTTCGCCCGCGAACGGCATGAAGTCGAGAAATTTACGACACGCAACGACGACTATCGGGAAAATCAGCTCAATATCGCTTTCCTGTGGGGCAAGTACTTCCCGGTCATGGAAGTGCTCGCGAATGTATGCGTTGTCATCCTGCTTGTCTACGGCGGAACGCTGGTCATCCGGGAAGAACTGTCGCTGGGCGCGCTGGTGCAGTTTTTCAGCATGGTCTGGTACATCATCGGGCCGCTGTGGGGGCTCGGCTTCCACATCAACGGCTACACCCAGTCGAAGGCATCCGGCGAACGCGTACTGGAGATTCTGAACCAGCATATTCACGTGAAGGATAGCGAAGATGCGTTCGAGCTGGATCCCTCCAGGGTGAAGGGGCATGTGCAGTTCAAGAACGTCACGTTCAACTATCCGGACAAGGGGCCCGCGGTCCACGATCTGACGATCGACGCGAAACCCGGTTCGGTCATCGGGCTGCTCGGCGGCACCGGCTCCGGCAAATCGACCATCATCCAGCTGCTGATGCGGGCGTACAACGTGAAGCAGGGCGAGATTCTGCTTGACGGCATCGACATCCGCAACATCAAGATCGAAAGTCTGCGCTCGCAGATCGCGCCGGTGTTCCAGGAGACGTTCCTGTTCTCCGCGTCGATCCGCGACAACATCGCCTACGGCGTGTCGGAATATACGATGGACGACATCATTCGCGCGGCCAAACTGGCGAAAGCGCACGATTTCATCATGGAATTGCCGCAAGGGTATGACACCGTCGTCGGCGAGCGCGGGCTCGGATTGTCCGGCGGACAGAAGCAGCGGATCGCCATCGCGCGGGCGCTCATCCGCAACCCGCGCATCCTCGTTCTGGACGACGCGACGAGCGCCGTCGACATGGAGACCGAGCAGGAGATCCAGGCGGGCTTCAAGGAAGTGATGGCCGGACGGACGACGTTCATCATCGCGCATCGCATCTCGTCGCTCCGCCATGCGGATGAGATCATCGTGCTCGATCAGGGCCGGGTGATCCAGCGCGGCACGCACGACGAGCTGCTCGCCGTGCCCGGCCATTACCGCGATACGTACAACATTCAATATGCCGACCGGCCGGACGCCGAACGGGACGGGGCGGAAAGAAGGGTCGCGAAGTGAGCGGGAAGCACAACGGACACCATCATCGAGCGGAAAACGGCGCAGACCAGGCCAAAATCAAGAACGAGCGGTTCGTCTACCAGGACGACGAGCTGATCGAGAAGCCTTTCAACTGGTCGCAGCTCACCCGTCTGTACGGCTATATGAAGCCGTACAGACGGCAATTGCTGCCGGTCATCATCATCACGATGGTGCTCGGCACGCTGACGAGGCTGACCGTTCCGGCGCTCATCGCCTTCGCGATCGACGAAGCGATCGCGCCAGCGGACGGATCGCCGAGCCTGACGAAGCTGTATCTGTTCGGCGCCTCGGCGCTCGCCCTCTACCTGATCCAGTGGGGGACGAACGTGTTCCGGATCCGGTACACGAACATCATCGGCCAGCGCGTCATTTTCGACCTGCGGCGCGAACTGTTCACCCACATCCAGAAGCTGTCGTTCCGCTTCTTCGACCAGCGGCCGGCCGGCTCCGTGCTCGTCCGCGTGACGAACGACATCAACGCGCTGCAGGATCTGTTCACGAACGGCGTCGTCAACCTGATCATGGACTGCGTTCAGCTCGTCGGCATCGCCGTCCTGCTGCTCGTGCTGAACTTCAAGCTCGGTCTGGCCGTCATGATCACCGTACCGCTCATGTTCATCGTCTCGACCTCGCTGCGCAGACGGATCCGATTCGCCTGGCAGGACGTCCGGATCAAGCAGTCGCGGCTGAACGCCCACCTGAACGAGAGCATCCAGGGCATCCGCGTGACGCAGGCCTATGTGCAGGAGAAGGCGAACATCGGCTATTTCGACAAAATGAACACGGTGAACCGGCTGGCCTGGAACAAGGCGTCCGCCATGAACCAGTCGTTCGGTCCGGTCATCGAGATCACGGCGGCCGTCGGCACGCTGATTCTGTTCTGGTACGGCTCTTATCTGGTCCAGTCCGGCGCGATGACGGTCGGCCTGCTCGTGGGCTTTGCGAACTACATCGGCAACTTCTGGGAGCCGATCAACCGGCTCGGGCAAATGTATTCGCAGCTCTTGATCGCGATGGCTTCCTCCGAGCGGATCTTCGAATTCATGGATGAAAAGCCGACGGTCGGCGAGCTGCCGGAAGCGAAGAGGATGCCGGAAATCCGCGGCGACGTCAAATTCGAGAACATCGTCTTCGAATACGAGCCCGGCCGTCCGGCGCTGCGCGGCATCAGCCTGGAAGCCGCGGCGGGACAGTCGATCGCCCTGGTCGGCCATACCGGCTCGGGCAAGAGCACGATCATCAATCTGCTCTGCCGCTTCTATGATCCGGTGGAAGGTCGCGTGCTCATCGACGGCATCGATATCCGGGACGTGACGCTCGAAAGCCTCCGTTCGCAGGTCGGCATCGTGCTGCAGGATACGTTCATTTTCTCCGGCACGATCCGCGACAACATCCGCTACGGCCGGCTGGACGCGACGGACGAGGAAGTCGAAATGGCGGCAAGGGCGGTTCACGCCCACGATTTCATCATGAAGCTTCCGCAAGGCTACGACACCGAGGTGCAGGAACGCGGCAGCGTCCTCTCGATGGGGCAGCGCCAGCTGCTGTCGTTCGCCCGCGCGCTGCTCGCCGATCCGCGCATCCTGATTCTCGACGAGGCGACGGCCAGCATCGATACGGAGACGGAGCTGAAGATCCAGGAGGCGCTCAAAACGCTGCTGACCGGCCGGACTTCGTTCATCATCGCACACCGGCTGTCGACGATCCGCCACGCGGACAACATCATCGTGCTCGACCACGGCCGCATCGTCGAGCAGGGCAATCACGACGAGCTGATGCGGAAGCGGGGCGTCTACTACGGGCTGATCGAGGCGCAATATCGGTTTTTGTCGGCTTGAACGGCATGGTTTAAGTAAAAAGGGCTGTTTCGCAGGCGGTTTAAGCCGTTTCGCGAGACAGTCTTTTTTTCATGGATCTGCCGCCAGAAATTGTGACGTAAAAAATATTATGTAAACTAAATTTCGTCAGCAGCGGCTCCCGCCAAACGCCCAAAATCCCGCGTCCCGCTGGCCCGCTTTACGAAACGGGATATAATGAATTACAATAAAGCTTGTTTGCCGCACTGGATAAGGCGGCAAAATCAGCCGAATCCGGCACGCCGTGAGAATCGATGAAGGAGGGCGCGCATGGCGGAGCAATTGGATTTATTCGCAGATGAGACATCCGTGCGGGAGCGCGGTTACGATGCAGACGACATCCAGGTGCTGGAAGGCTTGACGGCCGTCCGGAAACGCCCGGGCATGTACATCGGCAGCACGTCCAGTTCCGGCCTGCATCATCTCGTCTGGGAGATCGTGGACAACGCCGTCGATGAACATCTGGCGAAGTTCGCGACCGAGATCGATGTGACCATCCACGCCGACCAGTCGGTGACGGTCTGGGACAACGGCCGCGGCATCCCGACCGGCATGCACAAGACGGGCATCCCGACACCCCAGCTCGTATTCACGGTGCTGCACGCGGGCGGCAAATTCGGCGGAAACGGTTACAAAAAGTCCGGCGGTCTGCACGGCGTCGGCGCTTCGGTGACGAACGCGTTGTCCGAATGGCTCGAAGTGGAGATTTACCGCGACGGCAAAATTCACCGCCAGCGGTTCGAATATTGGGTCGACAAGGATGGCAAGGAACATGTCGGCGAGCCGGTGACCGGTCTTGAAATCATCGGCAACACGCGGAAGACCGGAACGAAGGTGACGTTCAAGCCGGACGCCCGGGTGTTCCACGGCAACATTTCGCTCAATTATGACACGCTGGCCGAGCGGTTGCAGGAGATCGCCTTCCTGAACGCCGGTCTGAAAGTGACGCTCAAGGACGAGCGGACCGGCAGGGAGGATCTCTTCCATTATGAAGGCGGCGCCAGTCAGTTCGTCGCCTTCCTCAATGAAGGCAAAGCGGTGCTCACCGATGTCATCCATTTCTACGCGGAACGGGACGACATCGAAGTCGAGGTGGCGCTGCAGTACAATGACGGCTACACCGAGACGATCGCGTCGTTCGTCAACTCGATTCCGACCCGCGGCGGCGGCACCCACGAGACCGGGTTCAAAACGGCGTATACCCGGGTCATGAACGAGTATGCGCGGAAGAACGGCATTCTGAAAGAGAAGGACAAAAACCTTGACGGCGCCGACCTGCGCGAAGGGATGATCGCCGTCATCAACGTGAAAATGTCCGACGTCGAATTCGTCGGGCAGACGAAGGACCAGCTCGGCAGCGCCTCGGCGCGCAGTGCGGTCGACGCGGTCGTCTCCGACAAGATGGCCGTGTTCCTCGAGGAGAATCCGCAGGTCGCGCAGCAGCTGCTGAAGAAGGCGATTCAGGCGGCGAAGGCGCGCGAGGCGGCCCGCAGGGCGCGCGAGGAAGTCCGCTCGGGCAAGAAGCGGAGCGAGTCGTCCAACTTGAACGGCAAGCTGACGCCGGCCCAGTCGAAGGACTTCATGCGCAACGAGCTGTTTATCGTCGAGGGCGATTCCGCCGGCGGTTCGGCGAAGCAGGGGCGCGACTCGCGCTATCAGGCGATCCTGCCGCTCCGGGGCAAGCCGATGAATCCGGAGAAGGCGCGGCTCGCGG
>NZ_CAJRAY010000015.1:7988-17140 GCF_907165215.1 Thermobacillus xylanilyticus
AAGAATGAGGAATACAAGACGATCATTTCGGCGATCGGCGCCGGCGTCGGACCGGAATTCGATCCGGACGAGGCGAACTACAGCAAGATCATCATCATGACCGACGCCGACACGGACGGCGCGCACATCCAATGTCTGCTGCTGACGTTCTTCTACCGGTACATGAAGCCGCTCATCGACATGGGCAAGGTGTACATCGCGCAGCCGCCGCTCTACAAGATCTCCCGCAAGACGGGCAAGCTGGAGACGGTGCGCTACGCCTGGACGGACGAGCAGCTGCAGAACTACCTGAAGGAGTTCGGCAAAAACTGCGAGCTGCAGCGCTACAAAGGTCTCGGCGAGATGAATCCGGAGCAGCTCTGGGAGACGACGATGAACCCCGAGACGCGGACGCTGCTGCAGGTGCGGATCGAGGACGCCGCCAAGGCGGAACGGCGCGTCTCGACGCTGATGGGTGACAAGGTCGATCCGCGGAAGAAGTGGATCATCGAAAACGTCGATTTCACCGAATACGAAGAGTAGGAGAGAAGCGGCATGGGCACGCTCGAACAGTTCCTGCCGGCATTTCTCGAAGAGGTCGTGGGAGACCGCTTTGGCCGGTACTCAAAATATATCATCCAGGACCGGGCCATCCCCGATGTCCGCGACGGGCTGAAGCCGGTGCAGCGCCGCATCCTGTATGCGATGTACGAAGCCGGCAACACGCCCGACAAGCCGTACCGCAAGTCGGCGAAAACGGTCGGCGACGTGATGGGCAACTACCATCCGCACGGCGACGCTTCCATCTATGAAGGCATGGTGCGGATGGCGCAGCCGTGGAAAATGGGCCACGTGCTGATCGACGGCCACGGCAACTGGGGTTCGGTCGATGACGACCCGCCCGCCGCGATGCGGTACACGGAAGCGCGGCTGTCGCCGATCGCAATGGAGATGATGCGCGACATCGACAAGCGGACGGTCCCGTTCAAGGACAACTTCGACAATACGGCGAAGGAGCCCGTCGTGCTGCCTTCGCGTTTCCCGAATCTGCTGGTCAACGGCGTCAGCGGCATTTCGTCCGGTTTTGCGACCGAAATTCCGCCGCACAACCTGCGCGAAGTGATCGACGCCTGCATCGCCCTGATGGACGATCCGGACATGCCGCTCGAGAAACTGCTGGGCATTGTGAAAGGCCCGGATTTCCCGACGGGCGGCATCATCATGGGCGAAGAAGGCATCCGCGAGGCCTACAGGACGGGCAAAGGGCGCATCTATATCCGGGCGAAGACGGATATTGAGGATCTGCGCGGCGGCCGCAAGCAGATCGTCATCACCGAGATTCCGTATCAGGTTGTCAAATCCCGGCTCGTGACGGCGATGGAGACGATCCGCTTGGAGAAGAAAGTGGACGGCATCGCGGAAGTGCGCGACGAGAGCGGCCGGAACGGGCAGCGCATCGTCGTCGAGCTGAAGAAGGACGCGGACGCCGAAGGCATCCTGGCCTATCTGCTCAAGAAGACGGACCTGCAAATTACATACAACTTCAATATGGTGGCGATCGTCAACAAGGCGCCGCGCCAGCTCGGCCTCAAGGAGATGCTGACGGCGTACATCAACCACCAGAAGGAAGTCGTCTCGGGCCGCAGCCGTTACGAACTGGAGAAGGCGGAGGACCGCGCCCACGTGCTCGAAGGGCTCGTGAAGGCGCTGAACATTCTCGACGATGTCATCGCGACGATCAAGGCGTCGAAGAACCGCCAGGACGCGCAGCAGAACCTGGTGGCGAAGTTCGGGTTCACCGAGCGGCAGGCGGATGCGATTCTGACACTCCAATTGTACCGGCTGACGAATCTCGAGATTACGCAGCTCACGAAGGAGCTGCGCGAGACCGAGAAGCGCATCGCGTACCTGAAGTCCATCCTGGCGAGCGAGAAGAAGCTGCTCGGCGTCATCAAGGAGGAGCTTTCGGAAATTCGCGACACGTACGGCGTCGACCGGCGTTCGGACATTCGCGGCGAAGTGGAGGAGCTGAAGGTCGGCCTCGAAGTGATGGTCGCGTCCGAAGACGTGCTGGTGACGCTGTCGCAGGAAGGCTACATCAAGCGGACGAGCCGGCTGTCCTTCACCCGGTCCGGCGGCGATCTCGACAATTCCGGCGTCAAGGAAGGCGATATCATCCGCCACGTGCTGGAAGTGAACACGCTGGATCAGCTGCTGCTGTTCACGCGGAAGGGCTCGTATTTCCTCCTGCCGGTGCACCAGATTCCGGAGTTCAAATGGAAGGACAACGGAACGGCGCTGGTCAACGTCGTGCCGATCCCGAAGGACGACGGCATCGTCGGCATCGTTCCGGTTCGGGATTTCGAGCGGGAGGATCTGTCGCTCCTGTTCGTGACGAAGCGCGGCCAGGTGAAGCGGACCGCGCTGAAAGAGTATCAGACGACCCGCACGGGGCCGATCGCCGCGGTGAAGCTGGCGGACGGCGACGAAGTGGTGCAGGTGCTCCCGAGCACCGGCACGCAGCAGCTCCTGCTTGTCACGAAGCTCGGGATGAGCATCCGCTTCGAAGAGTCGGAAGTCAGTTCGATGGGACGCGTCGCCGCCGGCGTGCGCGGCATCATGCTGAAAGAGAACGATGAAGTCGCGGCCGCCCTGCTCGTGGAAGGCGAAGAAGGCGAGGTGCTCGTCGTCACCGATCTGGGCTGGGCGAAGCGCTCGCTGCTGCTCGATTACCCGGTGCAGGGCAGGGGTGGAAGAGGCCTCACGACGTTCATTTTCAATGAAGGCAAACGGGTGAAATCGAACGGCAGCCGGCTGATCGGCGCGTTCCATTGCAAGGAAGAAGCGCACTATACGCTGGCGGCATCGTCGGGCGCTTCCTTCACGTTCAGTTCGGAAGCTGCGCCGGTCGAGCTGCTGCGGTCGGGCGGCAAGCGCGTTGCCGCGATCGACAAGCAGGACGCGGCGGTCTGCTGCTTCCGCCGGCCGGATCTTGAATCCCGGGAAGGGGAAGCCTGAACCTGATCTGACGCATCGCTGAACCCGCGCGCAACCGGAAATGATTTTCCGGGGGCCGCGGGTTTTCGTTGTTTGCAGGACGGACGCTCTCCCGGCGCTTCACGCGGTTTTACTTGTTTCGACGTCCGGCCGTGCGGCGAAATTGTCATCGGTTGTCGGCTGGAAGGGGGATGTATCGATTCGCGGCGTAAATTATTAAGTGCATTAACCTTTTTTTCGACAAGAGCGGCTGATATAATGAAAATAAGGCGGATATTGGGAGGGATTGGGATGTTTGCCGCGGAATTTGCCCGTCTGTGGATGAAAATCACGAAAGACTGGAAAATGCATCTCGATGAAGCGCTGGCTCCCGCCCTGACCGAAAGCCAGCTGAACGTGCTGGAACTGCTCCTTGAACATCAGCCGATGAAACCGTCGGATATGCTTCACTATCTGTCCACCACGCCCGCCGCAATTACGACGCTGCTCGACCGGATGGAGCGGGGCGGACTCATTGCGCGAACCCGGGACGTAGCCGACCGCCGCATTGTGTGGGTGACCGCGACGGACCGGGGGATGCGCGAAGCGCGGCGCGGGGTGGAAATCCGTGAACGCTACATCGGACAGGCCCTGGAACGGATTTCGGCCCACAATCAGCAGCTGCTCATCTATCTGCTGGGCAAGATTGCCGATGAGCCGATTGTACGGCCGGCTGCCGCGGGAGACGAGCGGTAGCGCTCATCGCCCGGCCGGGGCGCCCATGGCAGCCAGCCGCTTCCGGAGGGCATCCAGGTTTTTCTTCATTTGCTCATAATCGGCCGCAGTCAACAGCGGATCGTTGCGCTCTTCGAGCACGCGCTCGACGGGGAGGATCCGGTAATGATTGCGGCCGTTCGCTTTGTAGCGGTGAACCCATGTGATGATCGGCTCCACGTCCGTCATCCGCGTCACGCCTTCTTCTTTGCGCAGCCTGATCCGGTACAGCACGCCGTAGTCCTTCGTGTCGCCGCGCTGGTTCGAGATGAAGTTGCCCATCGAATAGATGATGACGCCCTGGCGTGCGGCGCCGCTTTCGTCCTGTGTCTCCACAACTTCATACGGCTGGATGACATGCGGGTGCGAACCGGCGATCAGATCGGCGCCGGCGGCGATCAGCCTGCGCGCGAGCGCTTTCTGTTCGTTATTCGGCATTGTCTGGTACTCCACGCCGAAATGCAGCGCGATGACGATATAGTCGGCGCCGGCTTCCCGCAGCGCCGCAATGTCCCGGATGATGCGTTCCTCATCGATCAGCGCGACGAGCCACGGTTTGTCTTCCGGCACCGGAATGCCGTTTGTGCCGTACGTGTAGGCGAGCAGTCCGATGCGGATGTGATTCCGCTCGACGATGGTCAGCTCGGCCGCTTCGTCCGCGGAGCGGGCGGTGCCGCGGGTGACGAAGCCCTGTTCTTCCAGAAAGCCGAGCGTCCGCTCGACGCCCCGCGCGCCGCGGTCCAGCGAATGGTTGTTCGCGGTTGTGACGATGTTGAATCCGGTGTCTTTCAGCGCGGCCGCCAGCTCATGCGGCGAGCTGAAGCGGGGGAAGCCCGAATAGTCGCCTTCGGCCGACAGCGTCGTCTCGAGATTGGCCATCGCCCAGTCGGCTTCCGATAGGAGCGGTTTGACCTCGGTGAAATACGGCGAGAAGTCATACCGCTTGCTGTCCTTGTCGTAGTAAGCCGGAAGCTGCGGCATGTGCATCATGATGTCGCCGACCGCGGCGAGCAGGCCTTCCGCCGGCACGCCGGAGCCCGGCTCGCCGGGGACGGCCGGTTCCGGCTCCGGTTCGGCAGGCAGCTCTTCAGGCGTCTCGTCCGGTTCGGTGCCGGCAGATCCGCCGCCGGCATCGCCGCCCGATCCCGCATGATCCGCCGCGTTCTTGCCGTCAGGCACGCCGGACGTTCCGTTCCATTCGGTCAGCGCATAGATCAGCGCGAGTCCGGCAAGCGAGACGGCGAGCATGAGGAGGATCGCGAAGCGCCGTTTCATCAGCCGTCCGTCCCTTCGGCAGTGAACGATCCTTCCGCAAGCGACCATGCCGAATCGGGCCAGGATGCCCAGACGCCTTCGCGCGGCGGCAGGGAGCGGATCTCAAGCCATTCCTTCGTCACCGGATGGGCAACGCCGATATAGGCCGACCAGAGCGCCGCGGTGTCATGGGACCGGACGCCTTCGCCCGCGCCGTATTTCCGGTCGCCGGCGAGGGGGCAGCCGATGGCGGCCATCTGCACCCGGATCTGGTGGGGCCGGCCGGTGTGCAGGCGGACGGCGACGAGCGCCCGGCCTTCCGCCTCGGCGACGACCCTGTACGACAGCACCGCTTCCTTCGCGTCCGGAACGGGCTTGGGATGGGCGGTTACGGTGTTGGTCTTCGCGTCTTTGCGCAAGAAGTGGACGAGCGTCGCCTCGCGGGGGGACGGCACGCCTTCCGTGCAGGCGATATAGCCTTTGGCGAACGAGCGGCTCCGCACCGCGTCGGACAGCCGCGACGCGGCTTTCGACGTCTTCGCCAGCAGCATCGCGCCGCCGGCCGGCCGGTCGAGACGATGAACAAGCCCCAGGAAGACGTTGCCCGGTTTATTGTAGCGCGCCTTCAGATCGGCCTTGACGACCGTCAGGATGTCCGGCGCACCGGTCTCGTCCGCCTGCGACAGCATGCCGGGCGGCTTGACGACCGCGATCAGGTGGTTGTCCTCGTACAGCACCTGCACCGCGGGCGCGCCGCCGTCATGGCCCGTCATGACGCCTCCCAGCGGCCGAGAATGCCGCACGGCAGCACCAGGCCGGAGCGGGTGATCGGCAGACCGATTTCGCCGCAGTGGATCGTGCCGCCGAACTTCCGGCCGATCGTCATTTTGAGCAGATTGTTCAGCACGGCTGGGGACAAGCCGGTCGTATAGGCGTTAATCAGGACGAACAGCGGTTCGTCTGACAGGATCGGCAGACACGACTCCAGGAACGGGTACAGGCTCGTCTCCAGCTTCCACATTTCACCGTTCGGACCGCGTCCGTAAGAGGGCGGGTCCATCACGATGGCGTCGTATTTGCGGCCGCGCCGGTGCTCCCGCTGGACGAACTTGAACACGTCGTCCGTAATGTAGCGGATCGGACGGTCCGAGAGCCCCGAAAGGGCGGCATTCTCCTTCGCCCACTGCACCATGCCCTTCGCCGCATCCACATGGACGACCTCGGCTCCCGCCGAAGCCGCGGCCACCGTTGCGCCGCCCGTGTAGGCGAACAGGTTCAGCAGCCGGATCGGCCGGCCGGCACCGCGGATCTTGTCCATGATCCAGCTCCAGTTCACCGCCTGTTCGGGAAACAGTCCCGTATGCTTGAAATTGGTCGGCCGGATGAGAAACGTCAGCTCGCCGTACCGGATGTTCCAATGTTCCGGCAGCTTGCGCCGGTATTCCCAATGTCCGCCGCCGGACGAACTGCGGTGGTAATGGGCATGGGCGGTGAGCCATTCGTCCGTCTCCCGCTCGATCGGCCAGATGATCTGCGGATCCGGCCGGCGGAGGACGACCGTTCCCCAGCGCTCGAGCTTCTCGCCGCCTCCGGCGTCAATCACTTCATAATCGACCCATTGATCTGCTAGGTACATCGGACAGACCTTCCTTGACTTCGCGTAATTGGCGCCGGGATGTCGATTCGGGACGAATAAGTAAAATCGCCTGACCGCACCCGCGCCTGACAATGGAACTATTATAGCGGAAGGCGGAAGCGAGGACAATTGCGAACCGGCACCGCAGCTTTCGGGACGGGCGGCGCTTCGGAAGGAGAGGGGGGCCGGGAAGGCGAAGCGTCCCGGCCGCTGATCCGGAGCAAGCTTCAGCAGTACCATTTCTTCCACAGGTCGTAAGAACTCTTGTGGCCTTTGCCGTCCCAGTCGTTGTCCCAAAGCCAGGGCGGCCAGGGGGCCTGGTGTCCCGGGGGATCGGGATGGTGCGAACCGCCGCCGGAATGTCCTCCTCCCGGATGGCCGCCGCCGTTTCCGCCTTTGGACCCGCCGCCGAACAGCGAGCTGATCCATTCGTTGAGATCGGAGAGAAACGCGAGCAGATCATCAAGCAGTCCTCCGAATGCGGGCGCCCTTGCGGCGGCGGGCGAGACGGCTCCGGCAGCGGAAGCGGGGACGGCTTGCGAGAGGGAAGCTGTCAAGACCAGAAGGAATGCCAGCGTGAGATATTTGACCCGTGACAAGATGATCATCTCCAATTCATTATAAAAAACATTAATGTTCGTTAAAAAGAATATCACAGGATGGCTGACTTGTATATGGCGCAAGCCGCGGCCGGCGTCCGGACAAATATTTTGATTTGCCGCAGAACTATCAAAAGGGTTTTGCGCACATCCGACGAATGGAATAGGAAGGGAAAAGCATCCTCGGGAGGAATCGACATGAAATTCAAATTCAGCATCATGAAAAAAGTCGTACTCGGCATCACGGCAGTATCGGCGGTAACGTACGGAACAAGCGCGTTCTTCATTCTGGTGCTTAAGGATTATTTTGATGAACATATATCCGAAGTCTGGTTTACTGTCGGCACATTGCTGCTCGGCATTTTCTGGACCGGATTGCTGGGGATGCTGGCGGCGAACCGGTTGATCAAGCCGCTCAAGCAGCTCATGCAGACGGCCAACAGGGTGTCCGAAGGCTACCTGAACGTCGAGGTCGTTCCGCCGCGTTCCGACGATGAACTGCGCGCGCTTGCCGTGTCGTTCGACGCGATGATCCGGCAGCTGCGCACGATCGTCGACGGCATTGCGGACAACTACAAGGCTACCCACCTTCATGTCGGCGAATTGGGGAACGCGATTGAACAGGCCACCCGGCACATCCGGAACATTACGGATCGCGTCGACAAAATGTCCGACGGGGCGGAACATCAGTCCAAATCAACGGCCGTCATGTTCCAGTCGCTGGAGATGGCTTCAAGCGCCGCGAACGAAATCAGCGAACTGGCCGAAGTCGCGCGGAGATCGGCGGTCAAGATGGATCAGACGATCCGCGAAAACGGCGAAGCGATTGCGTCGCTGGTGGAAGGCATGCGGAAAATGGCCGACCTCAACCGGGAATCGATCGAAACCGTGCGGCGGCTGGACGAGCACGCCGGCCTGATCGGGAATATCTCCGAAGTCGTCGCCGGCATCGCCGACCAGACGCACATGCTGTCGCTCAACGCGTCGATCGAGGCGGCACGGGCCGGGGAGGAAGGACGCGGATTCGCGGTCGTCGCGGAATCCGTCCGCAAGCTGGCCCAGCAGAGCGCCGAATCGGTGCAGGATATCCGGCAGCTGATCGAACAGATCCAACAGGAGATCAAAAAAGTGGTGGAACAGATCTCCGAGCAGTACGAAGTGGCGGAACAGGAGTCCGAGCACGGCGAGAAGTCCGCGGAAGCGCTGCGCCTGATCGCCGGAGAGGCGGACAATGTGCACAAGATCGTGGTGGAAGCGTCGAACCGGGTCATGATGCAGGCGGAGCAAATGAACAGCACGCTGGCCGAGGCGCGGGCGGTCGTCGAAATTGCGGAACAGATCCGGGAAGGGGCGCAGCAAGTGTTCGCGTCGACGCAGGAACAATATGCGCTCATGCAGGAAATTACGTCGACGTCCGAACAGCTTCAGCAGCATTCGTCCAATCTGAGAAAACGGATCGAATTTTTCAAATCCTGACCCTTACGAAGCGCCGAGCGCCCGCGGTAAGCCGCGGGCGCTTTTCATGCGGCCGGCATCCGGCACGGCGTGCATAACTTCGGCCCGTTCCCGAATACAATCGTGTAGCGGCATCGCTTGTCCGATTGCGGGCAAGCGGCGGCTGATGCGACAGGAAAGGGTGAGTGCGGGATGGACCATACGCCGGATATCGCGCTGCTCGGCATCGGCACCGCCGTTCCCGCCTGGCGGCTGGATCAGGCGGATACGGCGCTGCGGGTGGCGGAAGCGCTGCGGGACGATCCCGGCGCGGCGCGCTGGGCACGGCGCATCTTCCGCCAACAGGGCATCGAGGCGCGCTACACGTGCGAGCCGAATCTGCTGGAGGAAGCCGGCGCGTGCCGCTATTTTCCGCGGAGCCGGGAGGCGGCTCCCGCCACCGCCGAACGGATGGGCGTCTATCGCCGTGAGGCGCTGCC
>NZ_CAJRAY010000015.1:17533-20302 GCF_907165215.1 Thermobacillus xylanilyticus
CACGCCGCCCGGGGCCGTGACCCACCTGATCACGACAAGCTGCACGGGGCAATATTTGCCCGGACTGGACGCGGAGCTTATCCGGGCGCTCGGCCTGCCGGCGAGCGTCAATCGGCTGCCGCTCACGTTCGTCGGCTGCGCGGCGGGGCTCAAAGCGATCGGACTGGCCCGGCAGTTCGCGGCCGCCTCCCCGAACGGGGACGTCCGCGTGCTCGTCGTCTGCGTCGAGCTCTGTACGCTGCATTTCCAGCCTTCGGGCGCCAGGGAAGATCTGTTTGCCGCATCGCTGTTCGGAGACGGCGCTTCCGCCTGCGTCGTCGGCGCGCCGGCGGACGGGCGGACTGCCGTGTTCAGGCTCGGGCAGCCCAGGTCTGTCCTGCTGCCGGGCGGGGAAGCGGACATGACCTGGAACATCGGGCCGTACGGATTCGAACTGATGCTTTCGGCGAATGTGCCCAGGCTGATCCGCACCCATCTGCCCGCGGAGATCCGTCCGTTCATGGCGGGGGGAACGGCTCCCGGGCTGTGGGCGATCCATCCCGGCGGACGCGGCATCATCGACGCGGTGGAGGAGACGTGCGGGCTGTCGGCGGAGCAGACGCGTCCGAGCCGGGAAGTGCTGCGGCAGTACGGCAACATGTCCTCCGCGGCCATTCTGTTCGTGATGCAGGAGCTGCGGCGGGAGCTTCAGCGGCGGCCGGCATGGACCGGACCGCTTGACGGCATCGCTGTCGCCTTCGGTCCGGGGCTGACGGCCGAGCTCTTGCCGTTCGGCTTCGCGCATGCCCCGGTTCCCGGGGAGAGCGGGCAGGTTGCCGTCCATGCTTGACCTGCTTCGGATGCGCGCTTCGCAGCCTGAGCGAATGGACGGCAGCGGCGTGCCGGAAGCGGAGCTCGCGGGCGCCTACCGCCGGCTGCGGACGCTCAACCGGCTGTTCGCGGCCGCGGCGCCGATCCGCACCGGCGTCGAGCGTCTCTGGATCGAAGCGGGCAGGCCCGCGCGGCTGTCGGTGCTCGATATCGGCGCCGGTTCCGGCGATGTGAACCGTTCGCTGCTCCGCTGGGCGGAACGGAACGGGATCGGGATCACGATCCGGCTGGTCGACGTCAGGGAAGAAGCTTGCCGCGAGGCGAGGCGGCTGTTTCGCGGGGATGCGCGGATCGAAGTGGCGCGCGGCAATCTGTTCGACCTGCCGGATCAGGCGGCGGATATCGTCACGGCGACGCAGTTCGTCCACCATTTCGGACCGGACGAGCTGCCCCGCGTCATCCGCCGCATGCTCGGCGTCTCCCGGATCGGCGTCGTCCTGAGCGATCTTCGCCGCCACATCGTCCCCTGGGCCGCGGTGTGGCTGACGGCGCGGCTCTTGACGGGGAACCGCTGCATCCGGGTCGACGCGCCGCTGTCCGTGGCGCGCGGATTCCGCGACGAGGATTGGGACAAGCTGGCCATTGACGGCGGCATCCGGGAGATGTGGTATGCGCGCAAGGCGCCGTACCGCTACGTCGTCGTCATCCGGAAAAGCGGAACGGAAAAAGGCGGTGATGCGTCTGGCGGACAAGACGGTTGACGCGGTCGTGATCGGCGGAGGCCCGGGCGGCAGCGCCGCGGCCCGCGCGCTGGCCGCGGCGGGATGGGAGACGATCGTCCTGGAGCGGCGCGCCTTTCCCCGGCACAAGGTATGCGGCGAATTTCTGTCGCCGGAAGCGAAGACGACGCTGCGCGAGCTCGGGCTCGAAGACGCGGTGAACGGCCTGTCGCCCGTCCGGATCGAGCGCGTCCGCCTGTCGGCGGCCGGCGGCAGGCCGCTCGACGTGCCGCTTCCCGGCGCCGCGCTCGGCATCAGCCGCCGTGAACTGGACGCGGCGCTGCTGGACGGCGCCCGGCGGGCGGGAGCGGAAGTGCGCGAAGGAATCCGGGCGGCGGGCATCCGCCGGGAAGGCGGCATCTACGCCGTCGACACGAAGGGGAACGGAGCGGCGGGGACGGTTCACGCGCGCGTCGTCGTCGGCGCCTGGGGAGCGGGAGCGCGCAAGGCGTTCGCGGACCCGCGCGCCGCCCGGACGGGCGCATCCCGGCTGCTTGGCGTGAAGGTCCATTTCGAGGGAATCCCCGTCATTCCGGTGACGGAGCTCTACGCGTTCCGCGGCGGATACCTCGGCCTGTCGCCCGTGCCCGGCGGGCGGGTCAACGCCGCGGCGCTGCTCGATCCGCGGGCGTTCGGCGGCGGGGAGTCTTCCGCCCTGGCCTGGATCGCCGCAGCAGCGCGCCGCCATCCCGAACTGGCGCGCAGACTCGAAGGCGCCAGGCCCGTGCCCGGCACGGAGGCCGCGGTCTCGCCGGTCATGCTCGACCGCAGGCCGCTCGCCTGGTCCGGCTGCCCGCTCGTCGGCGACGCGGCGCTCCGCATTCCGCCGCTCTGCGGCGACGGCATGTCGATCGCGCTGCGCTCCGGCCTGGTCTGCGCGCGGCTGGCCGATCGCCGATTGCGCGGCGACATGACGGATGATGCGTGGCGCCGCGAATACGAGCGGTTCTTCCGCCGGGAATGCGCCGGCGCGCTGCGGCTCGGACGTTTGCTGCAGACGGTGCTCGGCCGTCCGGGCGCCGCCCGGCTGCTGCTTGCAATCGGGCATGCCGCGCCGGAATGGGCTGTCGCGGTCGTGCGGCGCACCCGGCTGGCGGAGCCGGGCAGCTGAAAGCCGGGGAAGAAGAAGGCGGACGCCGCAACCCGCGGCGTCCGCCTTTCCGTTATTTCATTCTGAGCA
>NZ_CAJRAY010000016.1 GCF_907165215.1 Thermobacillus xylanilyticus
CATAGTGACATTATCTCAGAACAGTTATACCGTGACATTATCACAGAACAACGACAATGAGGGTGCTTTCCGGTTGACAATCGCGGGGCGCAAGCGTATAACTATAGGATAGGTACAAACTGAATGCCGACCTGAAATTCGCTGACGAGAACGAGTAAGCTGCAGCGGTCGTTCCCCAGAGAGCCGGTGTCCACGCTGAAAGCCGGTGTTCGATCCGCAGCCGAAAATCATCTCCGAGAAGCGCGGCCGAACCTTGGAGCCAGGCAGTAAGCCGCGACGGAAATCCGCCGTTATCCGGATGCGCAGACCGCGGTCTGCGGCGAGGTGCCGCCAGGGGCCATGCGCTTGTTGAAGCGTACGGCGCCGGCGGAATGAGGGTGGTAACGCGAGCGAAGCTCGTCCCTTTCGGGACGGGCTTTTTTGCTTTTTGATGACCTGAGTGACGGGAGTGGTTGACCATGCAACGCGTAGACGTGAAAGAGCGGGCCAGGACCCGCGAACAGCGCATTCTCGAAAAGTGGAGGAAGGAAAACACGTTCAAGCGGTCGATCGAAAACCGCGCCGGAAAGCCCAACTACGTGTTCTATGAAGGACCGCCGACGGCGAACGGCATGCCGCACATCGGTCACGTGCTCGGTCGGGTAATCAAAGACTTCATCGGCCGCTACAAGACGATGTCCGGCTACCGCGTCGTGCGCAAGGCGGGCTGGGACACCCACGGCCTGCCGGTCGAGCTCGGCGTCGAGAAGCAGCTCGGCATCTCCGGCAAGCATGAGATCGAGCGCTACGGCGTCGAGGCGTTCGTGAAGAAGTGCAAGGACAGCGTGTTCGAGTACGAGCGGCAATGGCGCGAGATGACCGAGGCGATCGCCTACTGGATCGATCTGGACGATCCGTACATCACGCTCGACAACCGTTACATCGAAAGCGTCTGGCACATCCTGTCGACGATCCACAAGAAAGGGCTGCTCTACCGCGGTCACCGCGTGAGCCCCTATTGCCCGAGCTGCCAGACGACGCTCAGCTCGCACGAAGTGGCGCAAGGCTACGAGGATGTGAAGGACCTGTCCGCCACGGTCAAATTCCGGCTGAAGTCGGAGGACGCGTCGATCCTCGCCTGGACGACGACGCCGTGGACGCTGCCGGCCAACACGGCGCTGGCCGTCAATCCGGAGATGACCTATGTCCGCGTCCGCAAGGACGGCGAGACGTACATCGTCGCCGAGGCGCTCGCCGAGTCGGTCCTGAAGGAAGACTACGAGATCGTCTCGAAGGTGAAAGGCTCGGAGCTGGCCGGCCTCGCGTATGAGCCGCCGTTCCGCTATGTGCCGGTCAAGAACGCACATGTCGTGATCGCGGCGGATTTCGTCAGCGATACGAGCGGCACGGGCATCGTGCACATTGCGCCGGCGCACGGCGAGGACGACTACAAGGCGGCCCAGGCGAACAACATCGACATGCTCGGCGTCGTCGACCCCGCGGGACGCTACATCGACGCGGTGACCGACTTCGCCGGCCGGTTCGTGAAGGATTGCGACGTCGACATCGTGCGGATGCTCAGCGATCGCGGCCTGCTGTTCGCGAAGGAGCGCTACGAGCACAGCTATCCGTTCTGCTGGCGGTGCAAGACGCCGCTGCTCTACTACGCGACGGAAAGCTGGTTCATCCGGACGACGGCGGTGAAGGACCAGCTGATCGCGAACAATCGCGGGATCGAGTGGTATCCGGGCCATCTGCGCGACGGCCGGTTCGGGAATTTCCTCGAAGACCTTGTCGACTGGAACATCAGCCGGAACCGCTATTGGGGCACGCCGCTCAACGTCTGGGTGTGCGGCAGCTGCCGGGGCGAATACGCGCCGGACAGCATCGCGGATCTGCGCGAGCGGGCCGCCGGACCGGTGCCGGAAGATCTGGAGCTTCACAAACCGTACGTGGATGAAGTAAAACTGCGCTGCCCGCACTGCGAGGGCGGCGTCATGACGCGCACGCCCGAAGTGATCGACGTCTGGTTCGACAGCGGCTCGATGCCGTTCGCCCAGTACCATTATCCGTTCGGCGATCGCGCGAAGTTCGAGGACCAGTATCCGGCCGACATGATCGTCGAAGGGATCGACCAGACGCGCGGCTGGTTCTTCAGCCTGCTCGCGGTGTCGACGCTGTATACCGGCAAGGCGCCGTACAAGCGGGTAATTTCGACGGGCCACGTGCTTGACGAGAACGGCCAGAAAATGTCGAAGTCGAAGGGCAACGTCATCGACCCGTGGGAGATTATCGAAGCTTACGGCACGGACGCGTTCCGCTGGGCGCTGCTCGCGGACAGCGCGCCGTGGAACAGCAAGCGGTTCTCGCGCGGCATCGTCGCCGAGGCGAAGTCGAAGGTGGTCGATACGATCGTCAACGCGCACGCCTTCTACGCCCTGTACGCGTCGATCGACGGGTTCCGGCCGGAAGCGCACCCGTACCGGAAGCCGGCGAGCAAGTTGGACCGCTGGATCATCTCGCGGCTGAACAGCCTGATCCGGGATGTGCGCAAGGGGCTTGAAGCGTACGATTTCCTGAACCCGGCGAAGCGCATCGAGACGTTCGTCGACGAGATGAGCAACTGGTACATCCGCCGCTCGCGCGACCGGTTCTGGGGCAGCGGGCTGACGGACGACAAAATCGAAGCTTATCAGACGCTGCACAAAGTGCTGCTTGATCTTGCGCGGCTCATCGCGCCGTTCACGCCGTTCGTCGCGGAAGACGTGTACGTCAACCTGGGCGGCGGCGAGAGCGTCCATCTGGCGGACTACCCGCAGGCCGACGAGTCGCTGATCGACGAAGCGCTCGAGCGCGATATGGAGACGACGCGCAGGATCGTCGAGCTGGCGCGCAGCGTGCGCAACGAATCGGGCATCAAGACGCGCCAGCCGCTCTCCGAGTTGATCGTGTCGCTCAGCCGGCCGTTCCCGCTGGAAGAATATGAGGCGATCATCAAGGACGAGATCAACGTGAAGCGGATCGTCGTGGAGACGAGCGACAGCGGATTCGTCGAGTTCGACCTGAAGCTGAACCTGAAGGTCGCGGGCAAGAAGTACGGCCGCCATGTCGCGCCGATCCAGGCGCACCTGAAGTCGCTCCCCGCGGAGGACGCGCGGCGCGCGGTGCTGGAGGACGGCGGGCTCGACTGGACGTCTCCGGAAGGCGAGACGCTGCGGATCGCGCTCGACGAGCTGCTCGTCGAGAAGCGTGCCAAGACGGGCTTCAAGGCGGCGTCGGGCGACGGCGTGACGGTCGCGCTCAATACGGACATCACGCCCGAGCTGGAGCAGGAAGGCTGGGTGCGGGAAGTGATCCGCGCCGTGCAGGATACGCGCAAGAAGCTTGATCTGCCGATCGAGGCGCGAGTCCGGCTGCAGCTTGACGTGCCGCAGGAGCTGCAGGCCGCGCTGCAGACGTTCGATGAGCTGCTCAAGGCGAACGTGCTGCTCCGGGAGGTCGCGTTTGGTCCCGCGGACGGCATGGAGAAGGTGCAGGCGGGCGATTTTGCGATCGGAATCCGGATTGACGTCTGAGGACATACTGGAAAACAGACAAGCGAGGAAAACGGGCCACTGCGGCTCGTCCCCTGCGGGACGGGCCGGGGCTCGTTTTTCGTTTCGCGGGAAGATGCGGCTGCCACGGCTCTGCGGCGGCTCCGGAAAGGGGCGGACGGCATGGACGAACGGACGGAAGATCGGTCCGGGCGGGAGGATGAACGGTCCGGGCAAGCGGCGGATCGGTTGCCGCGGTCGGATAAACGGATCGAACAGGCCGACGGACAGTCCGGGCGGGCGAAACCCGGTGACCGGGAACATCGGATGGAGCTGTTGGCCCGGGAGTTGGACCGGCTGTCGGTCAGGCTGGAGCGGGCGAAGATCTCGGAATACGTCGATTTGCTCAACCGTCCGCTGTCGCTTATCTGGCGCAATCTGGTCGCCGGGACGGCGCGGGGCATCGGCATCGCGATCGGCTTCACGTTCTTCGCCGCAACGATTCTATATGTGCTGCAAATGCTCGGCAAGCTCAATCTGCCGATCATCGGGGACTACATCGCGGATATCGTGCGCATCGTGCAGCGGCAGCTGGAGGGGAGAACATATTGACAATTGTTGGCAACATGACTACGATGGTGAAACAAAGCAATCGATAGAAAGAGCGGTGGGGAAGCATGGCGGGCGGCGGTCGTTTTCGCCGGGCGGCGCCGGCGATCGGCCTGATCTTTCTGTCGCCGTGGGTGGGGGAGTTTCTGCTGGGGAGCAGCCCGATCCAGCATCTGCCCGCGGCCTTGGTGCTGCTGTTGCCGTTGTATGGCGGCGGTGCGCTGCTGATCCGGGAGATCGCGAGGCGGTTCGGGAGAAGCTATCCGGCCATCGTGTTGCTGGGAGCCGCATACGGGGTCATCGAAGCGGGATTGCTGGACCAGTCCATGTTCAATCCCGCTTTTCTGGATGAGGGAAGCGGTTCCGGTCTTGCCGAAAGGATCAACAGTGCGCTCGGCTACATCGTCGGGCATGCGGTGTGGAGCATCACCATTCCGATCGCGGTGATCGAGCTGATGACGCCGGGCAGAAGCGCCGTGCCTTGGCTCGGAAGGAAGGGGCTCGCGGCGGCCGCCGTTCTGTACGGGATCGGTTGCGCCACGGTGTTCTCGTTCATTTATGCGGAATACAAGTTCCTGGCGGAGCCATGGCAGCTCGCCGGTGCGGCCGCAGCCGCGGGATTGCTGATCGCCGCGGCGTTCGCTGTCGGACGGGGGGTTCAGGAACCGGCTTCGGCATCGGCCGGAACCGGCGCCTCCCGCAGCGGCGTGCGGCCCTGGCTGGTCGGAATCGGCGCTTTTCTGGTCTCCAGCGCGTTCGTCGCCCGTCCGGAGAAGAGCTGGGCGGGTTTGATCGGCGGCGTGTTACTGCTCGCCGCGGCCTGGTTTGTTGTGCGGCGCTCGGCGCGCAGCCGCTGGTGGAGCATCCGCCATCGGCTGGCGCTTGTGTCCGGCACGCTGCTCACCTACGCCTGGCTGGGGTTCTTCGTGACCTGGATGCTCTGGCCCGAAGACCGGATCGCATGGTTCGGGAATGTGCTGTTTGCGCTGATGGCCATTGCGTTGGCGGCGGCCATGGCCAGGCGGACCCGGACTGCGGAGAACGGTGCAGCCGGCGGCACCGGCCGAACCGGCGCGACCGGGCCGCCTTCCCCGTCATGCGTCAAGGAGGAAAGGCAAAATCACGGCGCTTAGACAAACTCGGCTCAACCCTTCTCGTCCAACCGGATGTCGACCACCGGTTCCGGTTCCAGCAGCGGCTCGCCTTCGCCCCGCTCCAGATATTCCTCATACGAGCGCCCTCGGACCACCGTGACATGCCGGCCCGTAATGTCGGTGGCCAAAAAACATTCGATCGGCTCGACGAATCCTTCCCGCTCTTCCGCTTCGATCGTGAACTTCTCGTAATCCGCCTCCGGGTCCTCCGCAAGCGCCGGAGAATCCGACGTGCCGTACGATTCGACGATCTGCCAGGCGTCCTCGCCGTCGAAGCCGGTCCACGAGTTTTCTCCGTCAAGGCTGGTCCGCCCGAACGGGCGCTCCATGCGTTCTTCCTCGACCGGGCGTCGTTCCGACTCGATCCGCTGCGGCGTGTGGCGGACGCAATACAGCGTCTCCGGCACGGCTTCGAGGCGTTCCGGCGGAATCGGCTCGCCGCATGTCCGGCAGACGCCGTAGGTGCCGTCGTCCATCGCCCGCAAGGCCGCACGGATCCGCTGCAGTCTCAGCTCGTCGTTCTCGAGCAGCGCGAGATCTTTGCCCCGTTCGAACGTCTCGGATGCGATGTCGGCCGGATGGTTGTCGATCATGGACAATTCGCCGGTATTGCCGCGCGCTTCCTCTTCGAGGCCGCGGCTGCCGCTTTCCCTCAGCCGCTCTTCCAGCTCACCGGCTTCCGCTTCAAGCTTCTGTCTCAGCGCCGTCAAACGGCTGCCGTCCAACGCCTTCATGCGGTCAGCTCCCTTCATCGCGTAGCAGTCGGTCGTAGCTTGTGCGCGGCGGACCGTTTTTACTATGAACGGAGGATTGTAACGCGTAACAGCGCAGGTTTTTTCTTCCTGAACAGGATGTGGAGCTGGCCGGCGCAGTTGTGATACAATGATTGGGACACGCGCATTACGGGGCTTGCCGGGGAAGCATTTTCGATCTTTGGGGCGGAGGGACGCGAAAGTTGAAGCATTTGCGCTATTATGCCGTTGCGGCAGTCGTATTTCTGCTGGATCAACTGACGAAGCAGATGATTGATGCGAATGTGGCCTTGCATGAGCAGATCAGCGTCATCGGGCAATTTTTCCTCGTTACGCACGTGTTGAACGACGGGGCGGCCTTCAGCATGCTGCCGGGCGCCCGGACGTTGTTCATCGTGATCACGAGCATTGTCGCCATCG
Organism: Thermobacillus xylanilyticus; assembly: GCF_907165215.1. GTDB lineage: Bacteria > Bacillota > Bacilli > Paenibacillales > Paenibacillaceae > Thermobacillus > Thermobacillus xylanilyticus. The sequence continues at coordinate 6,448 of NZ_CAJRAY010000016.1, forward strand.
GCATCGTCTGGTATATCGAGCGCAACTGGCGAACCGGCAGACCGCTCTTGCTGACGGCGTTCGCAATGGTGCTCGGCGGGGCGCTCGGCAATTTCATCGACCGGGTGCTGTACGGCCATGTGATCGATTTTCTGCAGTTCAATTTCGGCAGCTACACGTTCCCCATCTTCAATGTCGCGGACATGGGCATCGTGATCGGCGTCGGACTCATTCTGCTCGACGCGGTGCTGGATGTCCGCAGGGAGCGGGACAAGGCAACAGGCACCCTGGAAGGAGACGAAAACGGAAAGACCCATGACATCACAAGCGGAACGGAAGCCGACGAACCCGCAAGATGAATGGACCCAGGAATGGGTCGCGACGGAAGCGGAGGCGGGCGAGCGGATTGACAAATTCGTCGCCGAATCCGCGGAGGAAGGCGTGTCGCGCACGCAGGTCCAGGATTGGATCCGCGCGGGCGCCGTCACGGTGAACGGCGCAGCTGTGAAGCCGAATTACCGGCTGGAGCCGGGCGATGTCGTCGCCGTGACGCCGCCGGAGCCCGAGGATGCGAACATCCGGCCGGAGCCGATCCCGCTCCAAGTCGTCTATGAAGACGGCGACGTCATCGTCGTCGACAAGCCGCGCGGCATGGTCGTCCATCCCGCGCACGGCCATACGTCGGGGACGCTGGTCAACGCGCTGCTCCATCATTGCCGGGATCTCTCCGGCATCAACGGAAGGCTGCGGCCCGGCATCGTCCACCGAATTGACAAGGACACATCCGGCCTGCTGATGGCCGCGAAGAACGATCTGGCGCACGTGTCGCTGTCGGAGCAGCTCAAGGCGCACACGGTCGAGCGGGCGTATATCGCGCTCGTGCACGGCAATCTGCCGCACGATCAGGGAACGATCGACGCGCCGATCGGCCGCGACCCGCACGATCGCAAGAAGTTCGCCGTGACGGCCGGCGGCAAGCCGTCCGTGACGCATTTCACGGCGGTCGAGCGGTTCGGCGATTACACGCTGGTCCGGCTGCGGCTCGAGACGGGACGCACGCACCAGATCCGCGTTCACATGAAGTACATCGGCCATCCGCTGGCCGGCGATCCCGTCTACGGCCGGGCGAAAACCGTGCCGCTGGACGGGCAGGCGCTGCACGCCGCCGTGCTCGGTTTCGTCCATCCCCGAACGGGTGAGACGCTGCGCTTCGAATCGCCGATTCCCGATGATTTTCAGCGCATTCTGGATATGCTGAGAAACAGGTAGGCGGTTCGGCGCATTGCCGCATGAGTGCAAATTTTAGAGGGATTATTCCATTACGATCCTCGCCTCTGGGCGTTATGCTGATAGACAGCATAAGCCGGGGCCGCGCGCAGTATGCGCGTTAGGATGCGGCCCGCTTGAAAGGTGATGAGCCCATGGCCAGGATCAACCCCCATTACAAAGATCTGCAAGGCAGCTATCTGTTCTCGGAAATTGCCCGCAGGCGCGCGGCATTCCTGAAGGAGCATCCGAACGCGGACATCATCAGCCTCGGCATCGGCGACGTGACGCGTCCGCTGCCCGAAGCGGCGGCCGCCGCGATGCACGCCGCGGTCGACGATCTTGCGAAGGCGGACACGTTCCGCGGCTACGGTCCCGAGCAGGGCTACGATTTCCTGCGGGAGGCGATCGCCCGCCACGATTATCAGGCGCGCGGCATCGACATCCGCCCGGAAGAAGTGTTCGTCAGCGACGGGTCGAAGTGCGACGTGGGCAACATTCAGGAGATTTTCAGCCAGGACGCCGTCGTCGCGGTGCAGGACCCGGTCTATCCGGTCTACGTGGACACGAACGTCATGGCGGGCCGGGCAGGCGCTTACGACAGGGAGACGAACCGATATCAGGGCATCGTGTACTTGACCTGCGGCCGGGAGAACGGATTCAAACCGGCGCTGCCCGAACGGAAGGTCGACCTGATCTACCTCTGTTATCCGAACAACCCCACCGGCATGACGCTGACGCGGGACGAGCTGAAGCAGTGGGTCGATTACGCGAAGCAAAACGGCAGCGTCATCCTGTACGATTCGGCGTATGAAGCGTACATCCGGGAAGAAGGCGTGCCGCACAGCATTTATGAGATCGAAGGCGCGCGGGAAGTGGCGGTCGAGTTCCGCAGCTTCTCGAAGACGGCCGGGTTCACCGGCGTGCGCTGCGCGTACACGGTGGTGCCGCGTGATCTCAAGGCGAAGGATGCGGACGGGAACGACGTCGCCATCGCCGACCTCTGGAACCGGCGGCATACGACTAAGTTCAACGGTGTCTCCTACGTGACGCAGCGCGGGGCGGCCGCGCTCTATACGCCGGAAGGGAAGGCGCAGATCGCCGCGCTGGTCGACTACTACATGGCGAACGCGAAGTTGATTCTGGAAGGGCTGAAATCGGTCGGCATCGAAGCTTACGGCGGCGTCAACGCGCCGTATATCTGGCTGAAGACGCCGGAAGGCATCGACTCGTGGGCATTCTTCGACAAATTGCTCCGGGAAGCGCACATCGTCGGCACGCCGGGCGTCGGTTTCGGACAGGCCGGACAGGGTTACTTCCGGCTGACGGCCTTCGGCAGCCGGGAAAATACAGAGCGCGCGGTCGAGCGGATCACGAGGCTCGGCTGGTGACGGGCGAGCGGGAAAGCAGCGGTCCACGGGAACACGTGCGGTCATGCCTTCCCGCTTTTTGTCGGATCCGGCTATTGACTTCCGCGGACCAAAGTGTCATAATGCTGCTAATGAATGGTTGAACCTTTAATTCAGTCCCGTGAGGCTGACAAGGTAACGGCATATCGGACAGGCACAGGCCTGACGGCGGCGCTACCCGTGCGCGCGCCGAGGGTCGTGGTGTGGTGCGGCCTGACTCCTTGCGGCTTTTCGCAAGGAGTTTTTTTGTGGGTTCAATCAGGCGGAGGTGACGGCATTGGACGACATTCGACACGTCATCATGGATGAGACCGGCATCCGGCGGGCGCTCACGCGCATCGCGCATGAAATTCTGGAGAAAAACAAAGGCATAGACGGCTGCGTGTTCGCCGGCATTCGCACCCGCGGCGTCTATCTGGCGCGGCGGGTGGCGGAGCGGGTAGCCGAGATCGAAGGCAAGCCGGTGCTCGCGTTCGATCTCGACATCACGTCGTACCGCGACGACCGGGACGGCGCGGGACAGGCCGAAGCGCCGGCCTGCGCCGGCATCGACCCGGCGGAGATCCGGGACAAGCACGTCATCCTGTTCGATGACGTGCTGTTCACGGGCCGGACGATCCGGGCGGCGATGGACGCGATCATGGATGTCGGACGTCCGCGTTCGATCCAGCTTGCGGTGCTGGTCGACCGCGGCCACCGCGAACTGCCGATCCGCCCGGACTATGTCGGCAAGAACGTGCCGACGGCGCGCTCCGAATCGATCGGCGTATCGCTCAAGGAAGTGGACGGCTCGGATATGGTGGCCATTTACGGATCAGGGAGGCGCACGCGATGACGACGGCAGCGAAACTGAGGCAGCGCAGTCTGCTCGGCGTGAAAGATCTGTCCGCGGAGGAGATCGAATCGATTCTCGACCGGGCGCAGCATTGGGAGTCCAGCGGGAAGAAGATCCATAACGCCGTGCCCGACGCGATTGTGGCGAACATGTTTTTCGAGAACAGCACGCGCACGCGGTTTTCGTTCGAAATGGCGGCGAAACGGCTCGGCGCGCAGGTGCTCAACTTCTCGGCCGCCGTCTCGAGCGTGAACAAGGGCGAGTCGATCTACGATACGGTTCGCACGCTTGAGTCGATCGGCATCGACGCCGGAATTATCCGTCTGAAGCCGATCGGCGTGCTGCCGGAGATCGCCTCCCGCGTAAGCGTGCCGCTGATCAACGCCGGCGACGGCAACAACGAGCACCCGACCCAGGCGCTGCTCGATCTGTACACGATGCGGAAACATTTCGGCTCGCTGAGAGGCCTTCGCGTCGCGATCATCGGCGACATTCTGCACAGCCGGGTCGCGCGCTCCAATCTGTGGGCGCTGCGGAAATTCGGCGCGGAAGTATGCTTCTGCGCGCCGCCGAACCTCGAGGCGCCGGAGCTTGACGCGCCGTACGTGACGATGGACGAGGCGCTCGGCGCGGACGTCATCATGATGCTGCGCGTTCAGCTCGAGCGGCACGAGTCCGGCATGATCAAGTCGGCGGAAGATTACCGGGAGCACTACGGCCTTACGGTCGAGCGCGCCGCAAGAATCAAGGGGCACGCGATCATCATGCACCCGGCGCCGGTCAACCGCGGCGTCGAGATCGACGACGAACTGGTCGAGCATCCGCAGTCGCGCATTTTCCAGCAGATGGCGAACGGCGTGCCGATCCGGATGGCCGTCATCGAGCGGGCGCTGCGCGGATAGAACGGAAGTCCAAGAAGCAGGCGGCGCGGAGAATCCGGCCGCGCGTCCGGCGCGAAGGCCGGGCGCACAAGCGAAGGGAGAGCGATCTTGAGCCATGACGTTATGGATTGTGAACGGCAAAATCTGGGACGATGAAGCCGGCGATCTCGTGACGGCCCACCTCCGCGTCGAGGACGGCGCGATCGCCGCGATCGAGCGGGGCGGCAAGCCGGACACGGCCGGCGCCGAGACGATTGACGCTTCCGGCCTGCTTGTGTCGGCCGGCTTTATCGACATGCACGTCCATCTGCGCGACCCGGGCTTCACGCACAAGGAGGATATCGCCAGCGGCACGCGTTCGGCCGCGCGCGGCGGGTTCACGACGATCGCCTGCATGCCGAACACCCGGCCCGTCACGGACACGCCGGAGACGGTGCGGTACATCCTGGACAAGGCGGCCCGCGAAGGCGTCGTCAACGTGCTGCCGATTGCCGCGATCACGAAGAATGAGCTCGGCCGCGAGCTGACCGACTTCGCCGCGCTGAAGGAGGCGGGCGCGATCGGGTTCTCGGACGACGGCGTCGGCGTGCAGAACGCGCAGATGATGAAGGAAGCGATGCTGCGCGCCCGCGAGCTGGACCTGCCGATCATCGCGCACTGCGAGGATGACTCGCTCGTGCAGGGCGCCTGGGTGACCGAGGGCGAATTCAGCCGCAGGCACGGCCTGAAAGGCATCCCGAACGAGTCTGAGGCGATTCACGTCGGACGGGACGTGCTGCTGGCGGAAGCGACCGGCGCACACTACCACGTCTGCCACGTCAGCACGGAGCAGTCGGTGCGGCTCATCCGGCTGGCGAAATCGATCGGGGTCCGCGTGACCGCGGAAGTGTGCCCGCACCATCTGGTGCTGTCGGATGAAGACATTCCCGGCATGGATCCGAACTGGAAAATGAACCCGCCGCTTCGGACGCCCCGCGACGTGCAGGCGGTCATCGAGGCGCTGGAGGACGGCACGATCGACATGATCGTCACCGACCACGCGCCGCACGCCGAAGAGGAGAAAGCGAAAGGCGTCGATCTCGCGCCGTTCGGCATCGTCGGATTCGAGACGGCGTTCCCGCTGCTCTACACGAAGTTCGTCAAGACCGGCAGATGGAGCCTCGGCTTCCTGCTGCGCCGGATGACGAGCGATCCGGCCCGGGTATTCGGCCTGAAGGCCGGCCGGCTGGAAGCCGGCGCGCCCGCCGATCTGACGCTGATTGACTTGAGCAGCGAGCAGACGGTTGATCCGGCCAGTTTCAAGTCGAAGAGCCGCAATACGCCGTTTGCCGGCTGGCGCCTTCAGGGCTGGCCGGTCCGCACGATCGTCGCCGGCCGCACGGTCTGGCAGGCGGACTGACGGCTCAGGCGAACGGATTACATATACGTCATTCAGGGAGTGATACGGATGCAGGCAAGATTGTTGTTGGAGGACGGCACGCTGTTCACCGGCCGCTCGTTCGGGGCGGAAGGGGCCGTCATCGGCGAAGTGGTGTTCAATACCGGCATCACCGGTTATCAGGAAGTTTTGTCCGATCCGTCCTATTGCGGGCAGATCGTGACGATGACCTATCCGCTCATCGGCAATTACGGCGTCACGCGCAACGACTTCGAAAGCATCATCCCCTACGTCCACGGCTTCGTCGTGCGCCGGCATGAGCCGGTTCCGAGCAACTGGCGCGCCGAGACTCCGCTCGACGTCTTGCTGAAGGAAGCGGGCATTCCGGGCATCTCCGAAGTCGACACCCGGATGCTGACCCGCATCATCCGTCATCACGGCACGATGAAGGGGATCATTACCACCGGCAGCGAGCCTGTCGAAGAACTGATGGAGCGCCTTCAGGCGACGCCGATCATGCGCGATCAGGTGGCGCGCACGTCGACGAAGAGCTTCATCAATGTGCCGGGCGGCGGAGAACGGATCGTGCTGATGGACTTCGGCGCGAAGAGCGGCATCCTGCGCGAGCTGACCCGGCGCGGCTGCGACGTCATGGTCGTGCCGTACGACACGACGGCCGAACAGATCCGCCGTCTCAATCCGGACGGCATCCAACTCTCGAACGGACCGGGCGACCCGAAGGATGTCGGCGTTGCGGTAAATACGATTCGCGAGCTGCTCGGCGAATATCCGATCTTCGGCATCTGCCTCGGCCATCAGCTGCTGGCGCTCGCCTGCGGCGCCGACACGGAGAAGCTGAAGTTCGGCCACCGCGGCGGCAACCATCCGGTAAAGGATCTTGTAAACGGCCGCTGCTACATCACGTCGCAAAACCACGGCTACACCGTGCGTGAAGACACCATCGCCGGCACCGGCCTCGAAATTACGCACATCAACAACAATGACAAGACGATTGAAGGCCTCCGCCATACGAAATATCCGGCTTTCTCCGTCCAGTACCATCCGGAGGCGTCGCCGGGACCGTTCGATTCGAGCTACCTGTTCGACGACTTCCTCGCCATGATCCGCGAGCACAAGCGCCTGAACCCGCGCAAGCCGCGTCAGATCCATCTGGCGGAGACGCTGAAAGGAGAACTGCTGCATGCCCAGAAATAACGATCTGAAAAAAATTCTCGTCATCGGCTCCGGTCCGATCGTTATCGGCCAGGCGGCGGAATTCGACTACGCCGGCACGCAGGCTTGCCAGGCGCTCAGGGAAGAGGGCTATGAAGTCGTCCTGATCAACAGCAACCCGGCCACGATCATGACGGACACGAACATGGCCGACAAAGTGTACATCGAACCGATCACGCTCGATTTCGTCACGCAGGTGATCCGCCGGGAACGCCCGGACGGCCTCCTGCCGACGCTCGGCGGGCAGACCGGGCTCAATATGGCGGTCGAGCTGGCGCGCGCGGGCGTGCTGGAGCGCGAAGGCGTGAAGCTCCTCGGCACGCAGCTCGAGTCGATCGAGAAGGCGGAGGACCGCGACCTGTTCCGCGAACTGATGCGCGAATTGAACCAGCCGGTTCCCGAGAGCACGATCGTGACGAGCGTCGAGGAAGCGATCGAATTCGCGAACAGCATCGGCTATCCGATCATCGTCCGGCCGGCCTACACGCTCGGCGGCACCGGCGGCGGCATCTGCGCGAACGAGGAAGAGCTGCGTGAAATTGTCGCGGCGGGCATCCGCTACAGCCCGATCGGCCAGTGCCTCATCGAGAAGAGCATCGCCGGCATGAAAGAGATCGAATACGAGGTCATGCGCGACTCGAACGACAACTGCATCGTCGTCTGCAACATGGAGAACGTCGACCCGGTCGGCGTCCATACCGGCGACAGCATCGTCGTGGCGCCGAGCCAGACGCTGTCCGACCGCGAGTACCAGATGCTGCGTTCGGCGGCGCTCAGCATCATCCGCGCGCTCAAGATCGAAGGCGGCTGCAACGTGCAGTTCGCGCTTGATCCGTACAGCTACCAATATTACGTCATCGAGGTCAACCCGCGGGTCAGCCGCTCGTCGGCGCTCGCGTCGAAGGCGACCGGTTATCCGATCGCCAAGATGGCGGCGAAGATCGCGGTCGGCTACACGCTCGACGAGATCATCAACCCGGTGACGGGCCAGACCTACGCGATGTTCGAGCCGACGATCGACTATATCGTGACGAAGATTCCGCGCTGGCCGTTCGACAAGTTCACCACCGCCAACCGGAAGCTCGGCACGCAGATGAAGGCGACCGGCGAAGTGATGGCGATCGGCCGCACCTTCGAGGAATCGATGCACAAGGCGATCCGCTCGCTCGAGATCGGCGCGCACCGTTTCCATCTGAAAGGCATCGAACAGGTCGATGACGAGACGCTGCGCCAGCGGCTCATCACGCCGGACGACGAGCGCATCTTCCTCGTGGCCGAGGCGTTCCGCCGCGGCTGGAAGCTGCAGGACATCCAGGACCTGACGAAGATCGACTGGTGGTTCCTGGACAAGATCGAAGGCATCGTCGCGTTCGAACAGCGGATCAAGTCCGAACCGGCACTGACGAAGGAGACGCTGTACGAAGCGAAGCGGCTCGGTTTCGCCGACCGGTCGATCGCGGAGCTCCGGCGCGAGGCGAACCCGTCCGACCCGCACGCCGACGAGGCGTCGGTCCGGGCGTTCAGGCTTGAGCTCGGCATCAAGCCGGTGTACAAAATGGTCGACACCTGCGCGGCCGAATTCGAAGCGACGACGCCGTACTACTACTCGACCTACGAGACCGAGAACGAGTCGGTGCAGACGGACAAGCCGAAGGTCGTCGTGCTCGGCTCCGGCCCGATCCGGATCGGACAAGGCATCGAGTTCGACTATTCGACCGTCCACGCAGTCTGGGCGATCCGCAAGGCCGGGTATGAAGCGGTCATCATCAATAACAATCCGGAGACGGTGTCGACCGACTTCTCGACGTCCGACCGGCTCTACTTCGAGCCGCTGTTCTTCGAGGACGTCATGAACGTCATCGAGCAGGAGCAGCCGGTCGGCGTCATCGTCCAGTTCGGCGGACAGACGGCAATCAATCTGGCCGCGCCGCTGGCCAAGGCCGGCGTGCGCATCCTCGGTTCGGATCTCGAGAGCATCGACCAGGCGGAAGACCGCAAGAAATTCGAAGCGCTGCTTCGCAAGCTGGGCATCGCCCAGCCGAAGGGCAGCACGGTCACGTCGGTCGAGGAAGCGGTCGAGACGGCGCGCAGCCTCGGCTATCCGGTGCTCGTCCGTCCGTCCTACGTGCTCGGCGGCCGGGCGATGGAAATCGTCTATTCCGACGAAGAACTGCTCGGCTACATGGAGCAGGCCGTCAAGATCAATCCGGAGCATCCGGTGCTGATCGACCGGTACATGCAGGGCAAGGAAGCGGAAGTCGACGCGATCAGCGACGGCGAGACGGTGCTCATCCCCGGCATCATGGAGCACGTCGAGCGGGCCGGCGTCCACTCGGGCGACTCGATCGCGGTCTACCCGCCCCAGTCGCTGTCGGAAGAGGTCAAGCGCCAGATCGTCGACATCACGATCCGCATCGCGAAGGAACTGCGGGTGGTCGGCACGATCAACATCCAGTTCGTCATTCACCAGGATCAGGTCTACGTCATCGAAGTCAACCCGCGCTCGTCGCGGACGGTGCCTTTCCTCAGCAAGGTGACGAACGTGCCGATGGCGAACCTGGCGACGCAGGCGATCCTCGGCAAGAAGCTCGCCGATCTCGGCTACAAGGAAGGGCTCTGGCCCGAAGACAAGCACGTCTCGGTGAAGGTGCCGGTGTTCTCCTTCGCCAAGCTGCGGCGCGTCGACCCGACGCTCACGCCGGAGATGAAATCGACGGGCGAAGTGATGGGCCGCGACGAGCTGTATGCGAAGGCGCTGTACAAAGGGCTGATCGGCGCGGGCATGCGCATTCCGCCGACCGGTTCGATCATCGCGACGGTCGCCGACAAGGACAAGGAAGAAGCGACGCAAATTCTGCGCGGATTCTACGATCTCGGCTACAGCATCATCGCGACGGGCGGCACCGCCGATGCGCTGGAGCGCGCCGGCCTGTACGTGACGCGGGTGAACAAGCTGAGCGAAGGGTCGCCGAACATCCTTGACCTGATCCGCAGCGGCAAGGCGCAGTTCGTCGTGAACACGCTGACGAAAGGCCGCACGCCCGAACGCGACGGCTTCCGCATCCGGCGTGAAGCGGTCGAGAACGGCGTCGTCTGCTTGACGTCGCTCGACACGGTGCGGGCGCTGCTGGAAATGCTGCAGGCTCTCAGCTTCGCATCCCGGCCGATGCCGGTGCTTCAGCAGCAGTAACACGTCCGAACGGGAGGCGGTACGCTTGACATTGACGCGGGAAGAAGCGGCAGGGCGCATCATGGTGGCGCTGGACCGCCCGGATGAAGCCGCCGCGGAATCGCTGATCCGGGCGCTTGAAGGCATTCCGTGCTGGCTGAAGGTCGGCATGGAGCTGTTCTACGCGGCCGGCCCGGCGTTCGTCGCCGGACTGAAAGACCGGGGGTACCGCGTCTTCCTCGACGTGAAGATGCACGATATCCCGAATACGGTGAAGGGCGGCGCGGCCAGCGTGACGCGGCTCGGCGTCGACCTGTTCAACGTTCACGCGGCGGGCGGCGTCCGGATGATGGAAGCGGCGCTGGAAGGCGCCGAAGCCGCCTCGGGCGGCCGGCTGCGGCCGCGGGTCATCGCGGTGACGCAGCTGACGAGCACGAGCCAGGCGGTGCTGAACGACGAGATCGGCATTCCGGGCACGGCGGAAGAAGCGGTCGTCCGCTACGCGCGGCTGGCGCGGCGGGCCGGGCTGGACGGCGTCGTCGCGTCCGCCCGGGAAGTGCGCGCGGTGAAAGCGGCGTGCGGCGGCGGGTTTCTCGCCGTCACGCCCGGCATCCGGCCGGCATCCGCTTCGGCCGATGACCAGGAGCGGATCATGACGCCGCGGGAAGCGCTGGACGCGGGAGCGGACTTCCTCGTCATCGGCCGGCCGATCACGGCGGCGCCCGATCCGCGGGAAGCGTTCGAATCCATTGTGAAGGAGTTGACGCACGGATGACCCGACAAACGGCCAACGGCGCGGAGCTGTCCCGTGAAATCGCCCGCCGGCTGCTGGCGATCCACGCGGTTGAGCTTCGCCCGAACGATCCGTTTACCTGGTCGTCGGGCCTGAAGTCGCCGATCTATTGCGACAACCGGCTGACGATGTCCTATCCCGAGGTGCGCGGCCTGATCGCGGACGGATTCGCCTCGATCATCCGGGAACGGTATCCCGTATGCGAAGCGGTCGCCGGCATCGCGACGGGCGGCATTCCGCACGCCGCATGGACGGCGGAGCGGCTCGGACTGCCGATGCTCTACGTGCGGGACAAGGCCAAAGGCCACGGCAAGACGAATCAGATCGAGGGCGCATTCCGGCCCGGCCAGAAAGTCGTGCTGATCGAAGACCTCGTGTCGACCGGCGGCAGCTCGCTGCGGGCGGCCGTGGCCGTGCGCGACGCCGGTTGCGAGGTGCTCGGCACGATCGCGATATTCACGTACGAGTTCCCGCAGGCGGAAGCCGCGTTCGCCGAACAGGGCATTCCGCTTCAGACGCTGTCGTCCTACAGCGTGCTGCTGGAAGCGGCGCTGGAAGCGGGAAGCATCACGGAGGAAGACGCCGCGCTGCTCCGCGGCTGGAAGAACGATCCGGAAGGCTACAGCAGACGTTTCGCATAACGCATAAAGCGGCATAAACGCAAAAAGCCCGGCGCTTCAGGCGCTGGGTTTTTTTTCGCAATCGGGAGGGCGGCGGCCGTGTCGGGGAGAATCGCTGATAGAATGCCTTATTTTATGCCCGAGATGGTGTAGTTGTCCATGATGTACCGTTGGAACAGCAGGAAGACGATGATGATCGGCACGACCATGACGGCGGATCCGGCCATCTGCAAGCCGTAGTTGCTGCTGTACTGCCCTTTCAGCAGCTGCAGGCCGACGGAAAGCGTGTAATATTTCGCGTCGTTGGCGATGATGAGCGGCCAGAGGAAGCTGTTCCATCCGGCAATGAACGTCAGAATGCCCTGTACGGCAAGCACCGAGACGGAGATCGGAAGCACGATCTGCAGGAAGATGCGGAACTCGCCCGCTCCGTCCAGCCGCGTCGCTTCCAGCAATTCGTCGGGAATCGTCGACATGAACTGCCGGAACAGGAAGATCGCGAACGCGCCGACGAGCGACGGGAGCACGATGCCGGTCATCGTATTCGTCAGCCCCATTTTGTTCAGGATGAGGTAGACCGGGATCATCGTCACCTGGCCCGGAATCATCAGCGTGGCGAGCACGAGGTAAAACAGCGGCTCCCTGCCTTTGAATTTGTACTTCGCGAACCCGTACCCGGCCATCGCGTTGAGCAGCATCCCGAGGAAGGAGAAGAACACGATGATGAGCGTGTTCCGCAGATAAACGCCGAAGTTCATTCGCTCGAACAGTTCGAAATAGTGCTCCAGGGTGAACGTCTCCGGCCACAGCGTCGGGGGGAAGCGGGCAAATTCCGGTTCCGGCTTGAAGGCGGAGAGGATCATCCACAGGAACGGCAGCACCATCAGAAACCCTCCGACGGTCAGCAAAATGCCTGCGAGCCATTGCATCGATTTCTGTTTTATCGTCATGGCACCCATCCCCCCGATTTCAGTCTTCCTTGCGCTGCAGCCTGAACTGCAGCAGCGTCAGCGTGATGATGGCGAAGAACAGGATGAAGGAACCGGCAGCCGCATATCCGAATTCACTGAATTGGAAGCCGTTCTTGTAGACGAACAGCGCGACGGACATCGTGCCTTCCAGCGGGCCGCCGTCGGTCATGACGAACGGTTCCTCGAAGAACTGCAGCCAGCCGATCAGCGTCGTGACCGAGACAAAGAAAATCGCAAACCGGAGCAGCGGCACGGTGATGTGCCGGATTTGCTTCCACGTCCCGGCGCCGTCGAGCTGGGCCGCTTCGTAGTACGATTTCGGAATGCCCTTGATCGCGGCGAGGAAGATCAGCATATTCAGGCCGATGGCCCGCCACAGCGCAAGAATGATCAGCGAGATTTTGGCCGTCACCGGATCTTGCAGCCAGCGGACATCGGGCAGGCCGAAGAAGTTCAACACGGTGTTGAACAAGCCCAGCGACGGGTTGTACAAATAGCTCCACACAACGGCCACCGCCACCACGTTCGTGACAGACGGCATGTAGAACGCGGCGCGGAAAATATCGAACACGCGGGATTTGCCGAAGTTGATGAGCAGCGCGATCGCCAGGGAGAACAGAATGACGAACGGTACGCCGAACACGACGTAAAAGAGCGTGTTGCCGATCGCTTTCAGAAATGAGCCGTCCCGCAGAATTTTCGTGTAGTTGGCCAGTCCGACAAAATGGATATTGGCATAATCCGCGAGTCCCGCCAGATCCATGTCGGTGAAGCTGATAAGGAGCGCGATCAGGATCGGCAGCAGCGAGAACAGAAAGAGCAGAATCAAAGCCGGAGCAATGAAGAAGTAAGGTGCGCTTCTCGTCGTGAACATTTTCATGCGTGAGCACTTCCTTTGCCGAACGTGTAAGAGAAAGCCTGCCGGCTGTATGCGGTTGCCGGCAGGCCGCGGTCCACGCTTATTCGCTCAAGATTTGCTCGGCTTTCGCGTTGAACGCATCCAGCTCCGCCTGGATGTCGGCATTGGCGCGGACGATCCGCTCGAACGAATCCAGGTACGTTTGCGCGATTTTCTCCCATTGGACGATCATCGGCATATGCTCCGAATGGCGGAGCTGCTCCTGGATCGCCTGATATTTCGGATCTTCCTTGAGCAGCGGAGCGTCCCATGCCGCAATGTTGGCCGGCAGCGACTTGGTGAGCTCGTTCCACTTCATTTGCGTTTCCTTCTTGCTCATGTACTGGATGAACGCCAGCGCTTCTTCCGGATGTTTCGTGTATTCGAAGACCGCCAGGTTCGACCCGCCGAGGACGGACAGGTTGTTCTCCTTCGCCGGAAGCGGGGCGACCGCCCATTTGCCTTCCAGATCCGGCGCCTGCGACTGAATCGCGTTGATCATCCACGGACCGCTGATGAACATCGGCACGATGCCTTCGCCCGCAAACGCTTGAACCGTATCGAGGCCGAGGTCCAGCGGAGCGGAGCCGTCATCGAAGAAGCCTTTCAAATATTCGACGGCTTCCTTGAATTCCGGCTGGTTGAACAGCGGCTTGCCGTCTTCGCCGAGCAGGGCGGAACCGTTTTGCCGCGCGAACATGAAGGTCAGGGACTGCTCGTTCATGTCGATGCTCAGGCCGTATTTGTCTTTGCCGCGGTCGGCCAGCTTCTTCGCGGCGTCGCGGAGCTCATCCCACGTTTTCGGCGCTTCCGGATAGCCGGCTTCGGCGAGCAGATCCGAGCGGTAGTAGAGGAAGCGGGTCTCCGTGTACCACGGAATGCCGTAAATCTTGTCGCCGAACTTCGTCGTGCCTACGGCGCCTTCATAGAATTGATCCGGAGCGAATTCCGGGTATTGATCGATGTAAGGCGTCAAATCTTTGAGCGCGCCGGCGTTCGCAAACTCCGCCATCCAGGTGGTGCCCATCTGGACGACGTCCGGACCGCCCTTCGAAGCGACAGCCGTCAGCAGTTTGTCGTGGGCATTCGACCAGGGCAGCGCCTGAACGTCAACGACGATGTTCGGATGTTCCTTCATGAATTCTTCGGCGATGGTCGGAAGCGACTTCGCTTCATCGCCCATGGCCCAGACGCTGATCTTCACTTTCTCTCCGGAAGACCCGCCGTTTCCTGACGACTTGCCGTCGTTGCCGTCGTTGCCGCCGGACCCGCCGCAGCCGGCCAGAACCAAGATCAAAGCGAGCAGACCGGCAAAGAATGCATTTTTTCTCATGTTCCATATCCTCCCCAATTCCGAAAGGTGTAACTCGCGTAAAGTCGGAAACTTTTTCGTCCCCAAGGTTGTCGTGTCTCCGGCTCCCCCCTTTAGAATGTTCAAACCCGAAATGAAACGAATCCGTCGAAACGTTTCGAGACACATTATAGCGCACAGTGAAATCGCATTCAATACTTTATTTTTTTAAAAAGTTCAAGTATAATGGCCGGTGAAACGTTTCGAAAAAAATTAAGAAAAATCCTGACGTTACCTTATAATGGGTGAAAAAACGACGGAAATACGAAACGTTTCACCTATTTGGTCGAATTACATCGCCAGACTTCACAATCATGCGCAAGGAGAGACGCACTCATGAAGCTAGCACACGCCAAACATTCGGTGCACGCCGGCGATGTCCGCTTCACGTTCTGGAACGGCGGAGATCTTCACGAGATCTCCTGTCGGGACATCATGATCAACCAATTGTTGTCTTCGCCGGTGGACGGGTCGCTGAACAATCTGTATCTTCGCCTTCATCGTCCCGAAGGCATCGCGTATCAGCCGCTCATCGGCGTCCGGTCGGACAGCCGGGTCAGCGTGAGCGGGCGGGGCATCGCTTTCGACGGGATGGCGTTCGGCAAGGTCGCTTACCGGGTCGTCTTCGCCGCGGATGAAGCGGGCGTCTGGTTCTGGGATATTCGGGTGCAAGGCCGGGGCGAAGAGATCGATGTCATTTACGGGCAGGATCTCGGGCTGGCGGCGAAGGGCGCCGTCCGCAGCAACGAGGCTTACATGTCCCAATACATCGATCATCAGGTGTTCCGGGACGAGCGGAGGGGATACATCGTCTGCTCCCGGCAAAATCAGCCCCAGGGCGGAAAGCTTCCGTATGTGCAGCAGGGAAGCCTTACGGGCTGCCGCGGATATTCGACGGACGGCTTCCAATTTTTCGGCCTGACCTACAAGGCGACGAATGAACCGGAAGCGCTGGGGCGCGACAGTCTGGCGAATGAAATTTATCAGTATGAATTTGCGTACACGGCGCTGCAGTCGGAGCGGGTGAAACTGGACGGCGAAGCGCGCATCGTGTTCTACGGCCTGTTCCGGGAAGATCATCCGGAGCGGGTCGCGGCGCCGGAATACGGCGATTTGGTGGAAGCGGCGTGGCGGCGGTATGAAGCCAGAGAAGAAATGTACGCGCCGGCTGTGCAGGTTCCGCCGCTGTTTCCGTTCGGTGATCCGCTGCAGCCGCTGCCGATGACGGAGGAAGAGATCGCCGCCTTGTTCCCGCGGCGCTTGCAGGAGGAGCGGGAGAACGGGCAGCTGCTCTCGTTCTTCACGGACCAATATGAACATGTCGTGCTGAGGGAGAAGGAACTGAAGGTTGAGCGGCCCCACGGCATCATTCTGATGAGCGGCGGCAATGACCGGGTCACGGAGCAGGTGCTGTCGACGACGTCGTACATGTACGGCGTGTTCAATTCGCAGATGACGGTCGGCAACACGACGTTCCACAAGTTTCTCTCGAATACGCGCAACGCGCTGAATGTGCCGAAGGTCTCGGGGCAGCGGATCTTCGTGGAGATGGACGGCGTCTGGCGCATGCTCACGCTGCCGTCGATGTTCGAGATGGGCTTCAATTACGCCCGCTGGACGTACAAGCTCGGGACGGACACGATCGTCGTGGAGAATTTCACGGCGGCCGACGCGCCGGAAGCGGTGCTGCGGGTAGAGTCGCGGCAAGGAAAGAAATACCGCTTCCTGGTGACGCATCAGGTCGTCATGAACGATCACGAATACGACCTTCCGTTCCGGATGGAGCGGGACGGCAGCCGTCTGACCTTCCGTGCCGACCCGCAGGCGCTGAGCTCGAAGTATTATCCGGATCTGGCCTTCCGGCTGCGCCTGGACGGAGCGGAGATGGACGTGTCCGACGCCGCGGCGGACAGCGCGTCGCTGATCGCGCTGACCATCGGGGAATCCGACGGCTGGACGCTGACGATGCAAGGGCTGCTGCACGGCGGCCGGCTGCCGGAGACGCAGCGCAGCCTGGAACGGGAGGCGGAGCGGTATCGGGCGTTCCTGTCGTCCGTCATGCGCGGGTTCCGCCTCGCGCTGCGAGGCGAAGAAACGTCGGAGCTGCAGAAGATGAATGCGGTCGCCTGGTGGTACACGCACAACATGCTGGTCCACTTCTCGGTGCCGCACGGGCTTGAGCAGTACGGCGGCGCTGCCTGGGGAACCCGGGACGTGTGCCAGGGGCCGGCGGAATATTTCACCGTCACGCAGCATTTCGGCGTGGTGCGGGACATTTTGAAAATCGTCTTCTCCCATCAGTACGAAGACGGCAACTGGCCGCAATGGTTCATGTTCGACCGGTATGCGCCGATCCAGCAGGAAGAAAGCCACGGCGACATCATCGTCTGGCCGCTGAAGGTGCTCGGCGACTACCTGCTCGCGACGGGCGACGCGTCGATTCTGGACGAACGGGTTCCGTACACGGTGCGGGGAACGTTCGCGTTCACCGAAGGGAACGTTTCGATCCGGGACCATGTCCGCAAAGCGGTCGACCACCTGCACCGCCATTTCCTGCACGGGACGCGCCTGTCCTCTTACGGCGACGGCGACTGGGACGACACGCTGCAGCCGGCGAACCAGCAGCTCAAACGGTACATGGTCAGCAGCTGGACGGTGGCGCTCACCTACCAAGCGATCCGCCAATTGTCCGAGGGGCTGCCGGAAGACGAGCGGGAATGGGCGGAGGAGCTCGCCGCCCTGGCGGACGGCATCCGCGAAGATTTCCATCGCGTGATCATGCGGACGGACGTCGTGCCCGGCTTCATCTACATGGAGCGGCCGGATGAAGCGGAGCTGATGCTGCATCCGACAGACCGGAAAACCGGCATCCGGTACCGCCTGCTGCCGATGCAGCAAAGCATCATTTCGGAGCTCTTCACCCGCGAGCAGGCGGAGTCCCATTACGGGATCATCAAAGAAAAGCTGTACCACCCGGACGGCGTGCGGCTGATGGACCGCCCGGCGAATTATGAGGGCGGCAACAGCAAACATTTCAAAAGAGCCGAGCAGGCGGCGAACTTCGGCCGGGAAATCGGGCTGCAGTATGTGCATGCGCACATCCGGTTCGTCGAGGCCATGGCGAAGCTGGGGTATGCGGAGGAAGCGTGGAGCGGCCTGCTGAAGATCAATCCGGTCGGCCTGCAAAGCGCCGTGCCGAATGCGGAACTTCGGCAAAGCAACGTGTACTTCAGCAGCTCCGACGGAAAGTTCAACACCCGCTACGAAGCCGAGCGGCGGTTCGAGGAGCTGCGCACCGGCCGGGCGGCGGTGAAGGGCGGATGGCGGATCTACTCCAGCGGCCCCGGCATCTATCTCAATCAGCTGATTGCGAACTGCCTGGGCATCCGGCAGGTGATGGGCGATCTGGTGATCGATCCGGTGCTGCCCGGCCATCTGGACGGACTTGAGTTTGATTTCGTCTGGATGGAGACGCCGGTCCGGTTCGTCTACCATCTGAATTCGGGCAGCCGCCGGGTGGTCGTCAACGGCCGCGAAGTGCCCGCGCTGCCGATCGCCGGGATGTACCGTGAAGGCGGCCTTCGCATCGCCAAGGAGGAATTTGCCAAAGCCCGATCGAATGAAAGGAACAGGGTCGAGATTTTCATCTGATTCACGGAGGCGGATGAACAAGGAGTGCAAAAGCCTTGGTGAGCATAAAAGACATAGCCAAAAAAGCGGGAGTCTCCATCTCCACCGTATCCTACGCGCTCAACGGCAGCCCGAAGGTGACGGAGGAGACCCGGCAGAAAATTCTGGCGGTCGCCGAAGAGCTGAAATATGTGCCCAATGCGGCCGCCAGGACGCTCAAAACGCGGGAGACGAAGGTGATCGGGCTCTATCTGACCGATTTCGGCGGCGCCTTCTACGGCGATTTGCTGCAAGGCGTGAAAGAGGTTCTCAACCAGAAGGGGTACGACCTGATCGTCTGCAGCGGCAAGCGGTCCCACCGGTTTCTGCCGGAGCGGACAATCGACGGCGCAATCGTGCTCGACGCGACGTTCTCGGACAAAGAGCTGCTGAAATATGCGGAAATGGGAAAAAAGATCGTCGTACTGGACCGGGAACTCGATCACCCGAACATCAATCACGTCTTTCTGGACAACAAGGCGGGGGCGACGCTGGCGATGGAGTATCTGTGGGAGAACGGCCATCGCCGGATCTATGTCGTCACCGGACCGAAGGCGTCTTACGACTCGAATCAGCGGCTGAAGGCCGTCCGGCAGTTCGCCGAGCGGCATGAGCTGGACGTGAAGGAAGTCGAAGGGCGGTTCACGAAGGAGTCCGGCGAGCTGGCGGCGGAACGGATTTTTCAAGAGTATGAGGAACCGACGGCGGTGTTTTGCCTCAATGACGAGATGGCCGTAGGGTTGTATATGTATTTTCGCAAAACGGATCTGGTGATCGGCCGCCACATCCACATCATCGGATTTGACAACATCGAGCTGGCGGAATACATCAGCCCGCGGCTTGCGACCATCGATTATTCGAAGCGGAAATGGGGCGCCCTGGCGTCCGAACAGCTGCTGAAAATGCTGAGCGGCAAAAGCGTGGAGCATGAAAGGATATACGTCAAACTGATTCCGGGAGAATCCGTGGGCAGTCTTTCGAATCGATGAAGATTCGGAGGCTGCCATTTTTTGCGTGAAGAGAGGGCGTGCCCGGCATCACATTAACGCAAACAACATAACGTTATCATAACAAAATTTTGAATGATATTGATTTTCGATTTGCTTAAGACAAGCAATTTGTTATGATAATGATGTAAGCGCATGCATGGAGGAAACGGCTGACGACGGGAGAGGCGGTTTTCACGAAACGGAGACCGCGGCGTCGCGCGGGTGTCCGGCAAGGGCTAACCGGGTGCGGGCGCTGCGCGGATGCGGGATATAGGGAACATTGAGACGAAAATTGGTATAATGATAGGAGCAATCCAGATTTTCGACACGAAAACTCGGGGAATGGATGAGGGAAGATGAAACGGAGAGTGACGATCCAGGAGATTGCCGATCTCGCCGGTGTTTCGAAATTTGCGGTATCACGGGCGCTTACGGGCAAAAGCGGCGTCAGTGCGGCGACCCGGGAGATGATTTTGAAGGCGGCGGGAGAGCTCGGTTACTTCAAGCACAATGAACCCAAGCGCTTCTCCGGGGAATTGCACGATGAAGTCGACCGCAAATGGACGGGGACGATTGTCATTCTGTTTCCGAACATCCGGTACCAGAACAAGGAGTCGGTCTACTGGGGGCCGGTGTTCGAAGGCATTTCGTCCCGGCTCAACCAGAAGGGCATCGACATCCTGACGCTTACCGAACCGTCGCGGGACAACATTTTCTCGCTGGTCAAGCCGGAAGCGATCCGGGGCATCATTACGATCGGCACGATCTCGACGCCGATTCTGCTGGAAATCAGCCGTCTGAATATTCCGGTCGTCATGGTCGATCACGCCGATCCGGCGTTCCACTGCGACACCGTTTTCACGGACAACTACAACAGCATGAAGGATCTGACGACCAAGCTGATCGGCAAAGGGTACCGGCGCTTCCAGTTCGTCGGCACGATCAACGATGCGCAGAGCTACTTCGAGCGCTGGCTGGCGTTCCGGGCGACGCTGGAAAGCTACGGCATCGAACACAAGCAGGATCCCGCGCTGATCGGTCCCGATGCAAGCGAGAGGCTGTACAAGCTGATTCCCGAGCTGCCGCTTGACGAACTGCCGGAAGTATTCGTCTGCATCAACGACACGATCGCCGAGTTCATGATCGATGAACTGCGCAAGCGCGGCTTCGACGTGCCGCGCGACTGCGCGGTAACGGGCTTCGACAACACGAACACGACCCATCCGATTTACGCAACGGTGAACGTCAACAAGGAACTGCTCGGCATGCGCGCCGTCGACCAGATGCTGTGGCGCATTCTGAACCGGGATTCGGCCGTCGAGCGGAAGCTGCTGTACGGCGATGTCATCATCCGCGAATCCCATGCCTATACCGGAAGCCAATCGTCGGATTCTTGACGGGGCGGAAGGCCGTTCCGGCGGGACGGCATGAGGTGTTCATATTGTTTTGACAGTTGCAATCAGGCGGTTTTTCCGAAACGGCCATGCGGCAGCGTGGCATCGGAGAGACCGCCTGAAGTTGTTTGAATAACAAACAAGCATACAGAACATAACAAAACATAACAAAAACATAAAAATAGTAGCGCAACAAACCAAATAAATGTTGACTGAATATACCTGAAATGGTATGATTGTTTTGCAATCGATTTGGATGCGGGTTGCGGTGGTGATGTGCAACCGTATTTTAAATGTTTTGTTGCAAACGTTTCCCAGGGGGGTTGGACGGTGACGGTCGGAGGCTCAAGTTCCGTAAAATCGGCACTTGCAGAGCAACACGATCTTGAATTGGGAGGTTTGGCGATGAAGAAAATGAAAGTGCTTTCGTTGTTGCTTGTTGCGGTTATGCTGGTTTTGGCAGCGTGCGGCGGCGGGGGCAACAAAAGCAGCAACGAAAGCGGCGGCAGCGCAAACAGCGGCACGGAGGCCGAAAACAGCGGCTCCAACAACGGCGGCAGCGCAAACAACGGCAGCTCGGAGCAGCCGGCGGATGAACCGGAGCCGATCGACCTCGGCGGCCGCACGATCCGCGTAGCCGCATGGTGGGACCCGAAACCGGCGGGCAACACGGTCGACGAGCAGGCACGTCTCGACAAGATCGCCGAATTGGAACAGAAATTCAACTTCACGTTCGAATGGATCAACATCCCGTTTGAAGAATACATGGACAAATTGACGACGTCCACGCTCGCGGGCGAGCCGTTCGCCGACATCGCGATCATGGAAGTCAAGCGGGCCATCCCGGTCGTCAAGCAAGGCCTGGTGCTCCCGCTCAGCGAATTCACCGCCGCAACGGATGACATCAACAACGAGCAGCGTCTGATGAGGAAACTGACGCCGATCGGCGGCGTTGAGTACGCGTTCGGCGAACCGGGCGTTTCGATTGTCGGCATGTACTACAACCGCGACCTCGTGAAGCGGCTCGGCGTGAAAGACCCGCAAGAACTTTACAATGCCGGTGAGTGGAACTGGGAAGCGTTCCTGCAGCTCGCGAAGGACGCAACGCGCGACACGGATAACGACGGCACGCTCGACACGTTCGGCTATGCCGGCTGGGCCGCTGACGCAGCCCGCCACTTCGGCGCGGCGAACGGCGCGCTGTTCGTCAATGAAGACCTGACGCTCGGCATGACGGATCCGAAGATGATCGAAGCGCTGGAATTCGTCAATCGCCTGTACAACGTCGAGAACGTCGTCAAGGTCAAGACGGGCAACAAGATGGACTGGAATGAAACGAACACATTCAAAGACGGAGACGTCCTCATGTCCATCAACTATGACTGGAACATGGGCGACCTGACCTTTGAAGTCGGCGTCGTGCCGAATCCGGCCGGCCCGCAATCCGACGGCAAGACCACGTATGCGAATACGGCCCAGAACGCCTGGTTCATTCTCAAGGGCGTCAAGGATCCGCAAATCGTCTACTCGATCTTCGAGAAAAGCTTCGACTTCGAGTCGACGGCCGAATATCTCGGTCAAGACTGGCTGGAGTCCCGCTTCAAGACGCAGGAGGATATCGACATGGCGCTGCAACACATCAACGGCACGGGTCGTCTTTCGCTCGAAGAAGGCATCCCGGACTTCCCGTTCTACGCCATCATGGATGAAATCATCATGCAGAACCAATCGGTATCCGCCACCATCGAGAAGTACAGACCGGACGCGGAAGCTGCGCTTGAGAAGGTAAGATGACGGCCGGCGTTTGCCGGTAAACGACGGGGGAAGGGGTGTACCGCGCAACATGGTGCACCTCTTCTTGTTATTGAATGGCGTCTCGCGGAAGGGATGGCAAGGATGCGGCCGTCTGAGCGGCGCGCCGGCCGTTTGACTGAATTGGGAGGGCTGACCTTGAAGGGGATACCACGGCTGAGAAACATCGCTATATCCGCCTTGTGCGCCGTGACGGCGTTCGGACTGCTGCCGCCCGGTCCGCGCATTCTGGCCGGGAACGCCTCAGACGGCGCCTTATCGACCGTCGCGACATCCGATGTCAACGATCTGTACGATCTCGTCGACGGTCGAATCGAATACAAAGATTATTTGGCCCGGCATGAAAGCGCTGCACTTCCGGAACGGGAGATCGTGATTGAAGCCGCGCAATATCAGGCGGTACACGGCGACGGCTTCGAAGTGCTTGACCGGTTCGAAGGCCAGGACGGCGCTTCGCTGCTGACCGGCGAGCAGGGACAGGTGGACTGGACCGTCGACATTCCGGAGAGCGGACTTTATCATATTTCGATTTTGTATTACCCGATCGAGGGGAAAAGTTCCAGCATCGAGCGGATGCTGCTGATTGACGGCGAAGTGCCGTTCCAGGAAGCCGCGTATTTGCAATTCGACCGGATCTGGGACAATCAGCACGACGAAGTGAAGCGCGACAACCGCGGCAACGATCTGCGTCCGCAGCAGGTCGAGAAGCCCGAATGGCGCGAAATGCTGTTCAAGGATTATGAAGGCTACCACGAGCAGCCGTTCCAGTTCTATTTTCCGGCCGGCCGCCATACGATCTCGCTTGTCTCGTCGCGCGAGCCGATGGTGATCCGCCGTCTGATACTGTTCCAGTACAAGCCGCCGGCTCCCTATGCCGAGGTCGTCGAACAGTATCGCGCGGAAGGACTCGAGGAAACGTCGGGCATCCTGCTCACCGTCCAGGGTGAGGATGCAACCGCCAAATCCTCGCCGACGCTCTACCCGCAGACCGAGCGTTCGACCTCCGCGGTCACGCCGTACAGCCCGTCGAAGGTGCGCATCAACACGATCGGCGGCTACAACTGGCGCGTGCCCGGACAATGGATCGAATGGGAAGTCGAAGTGCCCGAGACCGGCCTGTATAAACTTGCGTTCAAGTCGCAGCAAAATTTCGTCCGCGGCATCTATTCGACGCGCCGGCTGTATGTGAACGGCGAGATCCCGTTCCGGGAAGCCGACCGCATCGCGTTCAAATATAAGAGCGGTTACAGGGTCGACGTCGTCGGCGACGGGAAAGAACCGTATCTTGTCAGGCTGAACAAGGGAAAGAACACGATCCGCCTTGAAATTACGCTCGGCGAGTTCGCTTCGCTCATCCGCGAAGTCGAAGAAAGTCTGTTCAATCTGAACAGCATGTATCGGAAAATCCTGATGATTACCGGTTCGTCGCCGGACCAATTCCGCGACTACCGGGTCCACATCCAGATTCCGAACCTGCTGGAGACATTCCAATTCGAGCATGACCGGCTGAAGCGGATCAGCGACGAGCTGCGCCGGCTGTCCGGCGGCAGCGGCAACTCCGAGGCGATGCTGAAGACGATGTACCACCAGCTCGAAGAAATGATCGACGACCCGGACACGATCCCGCGGCGCCTGGTCGCGTTCAAGCAGAACACCGGCGGTCTCGGCACCTGGCTGCTGACAGCGCGGGAGATGCCGCTCGAAATCGACGAGCTTTATGTCGCTTCGCCCGATGTCAAGTTTCCGAAAGCGGGAAGCGGATGGTTCAGCGAAGTCAAGCACGAAATTTTGACATTCGCGTACTCTTTCGTCATCGATTACAACACGATCGGCAATGTCGTCGACGAAAACGCCCAGCGCAAGATTACGGTCTGGATCGGCAGCGGCCGCGACCAGGCGAACACGCTGAAGCAGATGATTGACGAAACGTTCACGCCGCAGACGGGCATCAACGTCAACCTGCAGCTCGTGCAGATGCAGAACCTGCTGCCGGCTACATTGGCGGGTCAGGGGCCGGATGTCGCCATGCAGATCAGCAATGACATTCCGGTCAACTACGCGATGCGCAATGCAACGGTCGACCTGACCCGGTTCCCGGACTTCGGGGAAGTGGCGCAGCGATTCCGGCCAAGCGCGCTCGTGCCGTACACCTATGAAGGCGGCGTGTATGCGCTTCCGGAGACGCAGACGTTCCCGATGCTGTTCTACCGGAAAGACATCCTGAAGGAACTCGGTCTGAAAGTGCCCGAGACCTGGGAAGACGTTGCCGCCCTGCTGGCCGTCCTGAACAAGAACAACATGCAGTTCGGGCTGCCGCTCGTCATCACGCCGTCCTATCCCGGCGAGAACCTGCCGCCGAACCCGCTGTTCGCGGCGCTGCTCATGCAGAACGGCGGAGCATTCTACCGCGACGGCGGGCGGGCGTCGGGGCTCGATTCGCCGGTCGCCGTCGAGACGTTCAAGATGTGGACCGAGTTCTACACCGACTACAAGCTGGAGCGCGAATTCGATTTCGCGAACCGGTTCCGGACCGGCGAGATGCCGATCGGCATATGGGATTATACGATCTACAACCAGCTCACCGTCTTTGCGCCGGAGATCCGCGGCATGTGGGGTTTCGCGCCGGTTCCGGGCACGGTGCGGGAGGACGGAACGGTCCGCCATGACGTGACGAGCACGGGCGTCGGCACGATCATGCTGAAGAACGCGCAGGACAAGGAAGCGGCCTGGGAGTTCATGAAATGGTGGACGTCCGCCGAGACGCAGACGAAGTTCGGCCGCGAAATGGAAGGCCTGATGGGCGCTGCGGCGCGTTATCCGACGGCCAACATCGAGGCGCTCGACAGCCTGCCCTGGCCGGTGCAGGATTACGCCAACCTGAAGGAGCAGTTCCAGTGGGTGCAAGGCATCCCGGAAGTGCCCGGCGGATATTTCACCGGACGCCATCTGATCAACGCGTTCTACCGGGTCGTCGTCAACGGCAACAACGAGCCGCGGGAGACGATCATCGAATATGTGGAGTACATCCATGACGAGATCCGCGCGAAGCGCAAGGAATTCGGCCTGCCGGAATAAGAGGAGGGACTGACCGTGTCGAATATTACCGTCGAGCAGACCGCGCCGGCAGGCACCGGCAGGCAGCCGCGCCTGCGCACGTGGTGGGCTGTTCGGAAGCGGGAAATGAAGCTGCACAAGCACTCGTACCTCCTGATGGCGCCCTACATGCTGCTGTTCTTTACGTTCACCGTGCTGCCGGTCTTGATGTCGCTGCTCATCAGCTTCACGTATTTCAACATGCTGGAATTTCCGCGGTTCATCGGCTGGCAGAACTACGCGCGGCTGTTCCTCGAGGACGAAGTGTTTCTGATCGCGGTCAAAAATACATTGCTGTTCGCCGCCATCACCGGTCCGGTCAGCTATATGGCCTGCTTCATCTTCGCCTGGATCATCAACGAGCTCGGACCGAAGCTCAGGGCGTTCATGACGCTCGTCTTCTACGCCCCGTCGATCTCCGGGAACGTCTATTTCATCTGGCAGATGATCTTCTCCGGCGACCGGTACGGCATCGCGAACGGGTTTCTGATCAAGATGGGGATCATTCTGGAGCCGATTCTGTGGCTCAAAACCGAGAAATATATTCTGGCCATCATCATTCTCGTCCAGCTGTGGCTCAGTCTCGGCACCGGCTTCCTGGCGTTCATCGCCGGCCTGCAGACGGTCGACAAGACGCTGTACGAGGCGGGAGCCGTCGACGGCGTCAAGAACCGCTGGCAGGAGCTGTGGTACATCACGCTGCCGTCCATGCGCCCGCAGCTCATGTTCGGCGCCGTCATCCAGCTCACGACGTCGCTGGCCGTCGCCGACGTGTCGATCAATCTGGCCGGCTTTCCGAGCGTCAACTACGCGGCCGAGACGATCGTCACGCACCTCATCGACTTCGGCACGATCCGGTTCGAGATGGGCTTCGCCTCCGCGATTGCAACCGTCCTGTTCATCCTGATGGTCGGCACCAACCTGATCGTCCAACGACTCCTCAGGAAGGTGGGACAATAAACGCATGAACATGATTCTGACTTTGCGGCGCAGAAGACGCGTCAACCGGTCCTTCCTGGGAAGCTTCGCGCTGTTCCTGTTTCTGGCGGTGTTCGGCGCGTTCATGGTGCTGCCGCTGATCTATGCGATCAACGCGGCGTTCAAGCCGCTGGACGAAATTTTCCTGTTCCCGCCGCGGCTGTTCGTGCGCAACCCCACGCTGGACAATTTCATCGACCTGGTCGAACTGCTCGGCAACTCGTGGGTGCCGTTCACGCGCTACATTTTCAACACCGTGTTCATCACGGGCATGGGCGTGCTCGGGCATGTGCTCTTCGCGTCCGCGGCCGCCTATCCGCTGGCCAAGCACAAATTCCCGGGACGGAACGTGCTGTTCCAGATCGTCGTGCTGTCGCTCATGTTCTCGCCGGCGGTCACGTCGATTCCGAACTACATGATCATGTCGTGGCTCGGCTTCGTCGACACGTACTGGGCGGTCATCCTGCCCGCGTTCGCTTACTCGCTCGGGCTCTATCTGATGAAGCAGTTCATGGAGCAGATTCCGGACGCGCTGCTGGAGGCGGCCAAAATTGACGGCGCCAGCGAATACCGCATCTTCTGGTCGATCGTCATGCCGAACGTCAAGCCGGCGTGGCTCACGCTCATCATCCTCGTCTTCCAGATTCTGTGGGGGACGGACGGCAACGGCTTCATCTACAGCGAACAGCTCAAAACGCTTCACTTCGCGTCGAACCAGATCATTCAGGGCGGCATCGCGCGTGCGGGCGTGGGGGCCGCGGTCGCGCTCATTCTGATGAGTGTGCCGATCACGATTTTCATTTTCTCGCAGAGCCGCATCATCGAGACGATGGCGACGTCCGGCATGAAGGACTGAAGGGGGGATCGACGCGTGAAAAGGAAGAAAGCGCTTTTGCTTGCGGCGATCATTTCCCTGTGTGTCTTGACCGCCGCGCCCGCCGCCCAGGCGGCGGCGCCGTACGAGGCGTACACCTACAACTATTACAGCGATGCCGTGGCGCTGCCCGCGCCGTTCCTGCCGGAGCGGACCGTGGACGGCCCGGGGCTGGGCGTCGGCGATTTCAAGCAGCCGAACGACATCTATGTGACCCGGGACGGCATCGTCTATATTCTGGACAGCGGCAACAACCGCATCATCGTGCTGGATGACAACTGGAACGTCATCCGCATCATCGACGGATTCGACAACAACGGAACGCCGGACACCTTCGGCAATCCGAACGGCATCTTCGTCGCGGAAGACGGCGAGATCTACGTCGCGGACACGGACAAACGGCGCGTCGTCGTGCTGACGGAAGGCGGCAAGCTTGTCAAGATCGTCGAGAATCCCGAGTCCGAAGTGCTGGCGGAAAATTTCGAGTTCGCGCCGCTCAAGGTGACGGCCGACCGGGCGGACCGGATTTTCGTCATCGCGCGCGGCGTGTACGAAGGCATCATGCAGTTCGATGAGAAAGGCGAATTTCTCGGCTACGTCGGCACGATCAAGGTGCAGCCCAGCGCGGCCGACCGGCTGTGGCGCTGGCTGGCGACGGATGCCCAGAAAGCGCAGATGGTGCTGTTCATCCCGACGGAGTTTTCCAGCCTGGATATCGACCGCAAGGGATTCGTCTATGCGACGAACATCGACGTCGGCTCGACGGAGACGATCAAGCGTCTCAACCCGCTCGGGCAGGACGTCATCAAGCGGTTCGGCCATTACCCGAACGTCGGCGATATCCG
This sequence comes from Thermobacillus xylanilyticus, assembly GCF_907165215.1. GTDB lineage: Bacteria > Bacillota > Bacilli > Paenibacillales > Paenibacillaceae > Thermobacillus > Thermobacillus xylanilyticus. The sequence continues at coordinate 34,885 of NZ_CAJRAY010000016.1, forward strand.
CTATCGGACCTACGGCCGGGAATCGGGGCCGTCCAAACTGACCGACATCAAGGTGATCGGCGACGGCATGTATGTCGTGCTGGACTCGAACCGGGCGCGGGTGTTCACCTACAACGACGAGGGCGAGCTGCTCTACGCGTTCGGCGGCAGGGGCACCCAGCTCGGCGTGTTCAACACGCCGGTCGCGGTGGAATGGCAGAAGGACAAATTGCTCGTGCTCGACCGGGGCAAGAACAACATCGTCATTTTCAAGCCGACCCGGTTCGGCAAGCTGGTGCATGAAGCAACCGCGCTCCACTACAGCGGCAACACGGCGGCCGCGGTCGAACGGTGGGAAGAAGTGCTGCGCCTCAACTCGAACTACGACATCGCTTATCTCGGCATCGGCAAGTCGCTGCTGATGGCCAAGAAGAACAAGGAAGCGATGGAATATTTCAAGCTGGGCATGTCGCGCAAATATTACTCCATCGCCTTCAAGCGGTATCGCAGGGAAGTGATGCAGGAGCATTTCGGCACGTTCATGACGACGGCCGTCATCCTGATCGCCGCGTTCGCCGCCTTCCGCATCATCAGGAGAGTCCGGCCTGGAAGGAGTGCGGGCCATGAAGCATGACTGGATCAAGTTTCCGCTTCATCTCATCGTGCACCCGTATGACGGGTTCTGGGATCTGAAATTCGAGAACAAGGGCAAGCTTCGCGTTGCGATGACGATCCTGCTGCTGATGGTCGTGTCCACGTCGCTCATGAATCAGTTCGCCGGTTTTCTCGTCAATTTCAACGATCCCCGGTATCTGAACACGCTGGACGATCTGATGTTCACCGTGCTGCCGTTCTTCCTGTTCTGCGTCGCCAACTGGTCGGTGACGACGCTCATGGAAGGCGAAGGGAAGTTCAGGGAGATCGTCGTCGCCACGGGGTATGCGCTGCTGCCGATGATTCTCGTCAATCTGCCGCTGACGTTCATCAGCCGGTTCATGACCAGCGAGGAGACGGCATTTTACTGGATGCTGAACAGCTTCGCCGCCCTCTGGTTCCTCTATCTGCTGTTCGTCGGCAACATGACGATTCACCAGTACACGGCGGCCAAGGCGGTCTTCACGCTCTTCCTGACCGTCATCGCGATGGGGATCATCGTCTTCCTCGGCGCGCTGGCGCTGACCATCAGCATGGATATGTATTGGTTCGTCTATGACGTCTATCGCGAACTCATATTCCGCTAGAAGGGGGCCGCACCAGTGAACAGACGCAAGAAGTGGTACGCGGTGCCGGCCTTCGTCCTGGCCGCCGGCATCGCAGCCGCGACGTATTGCCTTGCAACGAAAGGCGCTCCGGCGGTTGACGTCGCCCGTTACACGGAGGCCTCCGCGGAGTGGCTGCAGGCATCCGAATTAAGCTTCCTGCCGGACAGCCGGAATGCCGTTCCCGGCATGAAGCCGGTCGCGGAGACGGATGCCCTGGCGCTCTATTACGATGAAGAGACGACCGCGATCGCCGTGCTGGACAAACGAAGCGGCAAAGTGTGGCGGAGCAGCCCGGAGGACCTGGACAGCGATCCGATCGCTTCGCCCTATGAGAAAGAAGCGCTCGCCTCGCAGGTGACGGTGAACTACCGGGATGACATCGGGACGCTCGGCACGTTCACGAGCTACGCGATGAGCGTCGCGAACGGGCAGTTCAAGACGGAGAGCATCGAGAACGGGATCCGAATCACCTACGTCCTCGGCAACGCCGAAGCCGGCATTGATGCGCTGCCGAAGAAAATCAGCAAGGCCCGGTTCGAAGAGAAGATCTTGAGCAAAGTGGACGATCAGGCGAAGGCGGCGCTCCGACGGGCGTACGCCCCGACGAAGTCCGACCCCGAAGTGCTGGAGCGGCTCGACACATACGTCGAGCGTCCGCTCGTCCTCGCCCGCGTGCTGGCCGCGTTCGAGCAGGCGGGATATACCGGGGAAGATCTCGCGTTCGACAATGAGGAGAACGGCATCGGTGGCGGCTTGGCCGAGAAGCCGAGCTTCACGGTCGTCATCGAATACCGGCTCGAGGGCGACTCGCTGGTCGTCTGTGTGCCGGCCGGCCGGATCGAAGAAGCGGAAGGCTACAAGATCCGAAACATCGAGCTGCTCGAATTTTTCGGCGCGGCCGGCCCGGAAGCGCAGGGTTACATGTTCGTGCCGGACGGATCGGGCGGCCTGATCTATCTGAACAACGGCAAGAAGAACGCCGAGGTGTACAGCCAGCGCGTGTACGGCGACGATCTGAACGACAACACCGGCAGACGAAAGCAGATCGCGGAATCCGTGCGGCTGCCGGTGTTCGGCCTCAAATCCGGGGACCACGCGTGGCTTGCGGAGATCGAGCTCGGCGAAGCGAACGCGAGCATCACGGCGGATATCGGCGGCCGGCAGAACAGCTACAACAACATCTACGCGAGTTTCATGCTCCGCGGCGAAGACGAGCTCGAGCTGTACAAAGGATCGCGGGGCGTGGAGGAGATCCAGCTTCTGACGGACGACCGCTATACCGGGGATCTGCAGATCCGGTTCAGCTTCCTGTCCGGCAATGATGCCACCTACTCCGGCATGGCGAAGCTGTACCGCGAGCGCCTACGGGCGGCCGGCAAGCTGAAGCCGCTGGAAGCGGAAGGCGATCTGCCGTTCTACGTCGACGTGCTCGGCGCCGTCGACAAGCGGAAATCGTTCCTCGGCGTGCCGTACAAAGGGATCGTGGCGATGACGACGGTCGAGGAAGCCGGCGAGATTGCGGACGCGCTGGAAGCCCGCGGCATCCGCAACGTGCGGATGCGGTATCTCGGCTGGTTCAACGGGGGGTTAAGCCATACGCTGCCGTCCAAGGTGAACATGGTGGGCAAGCTCGGCAGCAAGAAGAGCCTGCGGCAGCTCGCGGAGCGCCTTGAATCGATGGGCGGCGGGCTCTATCCGGACGCTGCCCTGCAGCATGTGCTGCGCGACAACTTCACGTTCAAGCCTGCGTCGGACGCGGCGCGCTTCGTGACACGGGAACAGGCGTGGCGCTATCCTTACGACCGCGCCCTGAACAGGATGAACGCCAATCTCGGTACCTACTGGCTGCTGTCGCCGGCCAAGCTGCCGCACTTCGTCGACAAGTTTATGAAAGGATACGACAAGTACGGCATCGACGCGGTATCGCTGCGGGATCTCGGCGATCTCGTTCACGCGGACTATCGGGTAAGACGGGTCGTCTTCCGCGAGAACGCCAAGAACATCGCCGCCGAGCAGCTCGCGAAGCTGAGCGGGCGATACGGTGACGTGCTGATCACCGGCGGCAACGCGTACGCGCTGCCCTATGCGGATCAGATCGTGAACGTGCCGATGGAGACGAGCCATTTCAACATCGTGGACGAAACGGTGCCGTTCTATCAGATGGTCCTGCACGGCTCCATCGAGTACGGCGGCTCGCCGATCAACCTGCACGATGAGCAGGATACGCGGCAACACCTGCTCCGTCTGGCCGAGTACGGCGCCGCGCCGCATTTCCTGTGGTCGCATGAATCGTCATCGGAACTGAAATTCACGCGTTACGACTACATGTTCTCGACGCAATACACCGATTGGATCGACGAGGCGGCCGATCTGTATGCCAGGCTGAATGACGCGCTGGCGGGCCTCCGGACGGAAACGATCGAGGAGCATATCCGCCACCGGGACGGCGTCGTCGAAGTCCGCTACTCGGACGGCACGTCCATCTTCGTCAACTATACCGACAAACCGGTGACGGTGAACGGCGTCAGGATCGAGGCGCAAAATTTCACGGTGGGCGGTGATTCCAGGTGATCAAGAGAAGACTGACACTCACGCAGAAGCGATCGCTCCTCGGGATCTTCTTCATCCTGCCGTGGCTGATCGGATTCGTATTCCTGTTCCTGACGCCGCTTCTCGAGTCGATCCGCTTCAGCTTCAGCGAGCTGAAAGTGGCGCCGAACGGGTTCACGCTCGAATTCATCGGCATCGAGAACTTCAGGGCGGCGCTCGCGGTCGACCCCGACTTCAACCGGGTGCTGACGCAGTCCGTGCTGGAGATGGTGTATGACGTGCCGATGATCCTCTTCTTCAGCCTGTTCACGGCGGCGCTGCTCAATCAGAAGTTTCGGGGCCGGTCGGTTGCCAGGGCTGTCTTCTTCCTGCCGGTCATTCTGGCGTCCGGTGCCGTCGAAGCGGCGCAGCAATCCGGCCTGATCCAGCTGACCGGCAGCTCCGAGGCGGCGCAGGAGCTGGCCCAGCAGCAGATGGGATTCGATCCGATGATCGTCATCCGGATGCTGGGCAACGCCGGCATTCCGCTCTGGTTCGTCGAGTATATCGCGGAAGCGATCACCCGGATTTATGAGATCATCAGCAGCTCCGGCGTGCAGATCCTGATCTTCCTTGCCGCATTGCAATCGGTGCCGGCTTCGATGTACGAAGTGGCGAAGATTGACGGCGCGACGGCCTATGAATCGTTCTGGAAGATCACGTTTCCGATGGTCAGCCCGCTTGTTCTGACGAACGTCATCTATACGATCATCGACTCGTTCGGCGACAGTCCGGTGACGGAGCGGATCTATCAGACGGCGTTCCAGGCGCAGAATTTCGGGCTAAGCGCGGCCATGGCATGGCTCTATACGATCGCCGTCAGCCTGCTGCTCATCATCATCGGCTACCTGATCTCGCGAAGAGTGTTCTACCACAACTGACGGACGAAAGGGGGCAAGCGCACATGGCTGCGAAACTGCTGGAGAACGAGGCGATCGTGCTCAGGTACCAGCGGGCCAGGAACAGGTCGATGTCGTGGCTCTGGTCGATTTTCCGGCTCGTCCTCATCATCGGCATCGGCTTCATCATCGTGCGGCCGATCCTGCACCAGATCTCGGTGGCGTTCAAAAGCCCGGAAGACATCTACAATCCGACGATCTACCTGGTCCCCGTCCATTTCACGCTGGAGAACGTGAAATATGCGATGGACATTCTCGATTACTGGCCGCTTCTCCGGAATACGCTGCTGTTCGTCATCTCGACGACGCTGATGTCGACGGCTTCCTGCGCGCTGGCCGGCTACGGGTTCGCGCGGTTCAAATTTCCGGGAAGCCATCTGCTGTTCATGCTCGTCGTGCTGACGATCCTGATCCCGTCGAGCACGCTCATGGTGCCGATGTATCTGCATTTCCGGAATTTCGACGTGCTGAATCTCGTCACGCTGTTCACCGGCAAGGAAGGCGTCAATCTGCTGAACACCTATTGGCCTTCCCTCATCACATCGGCCCTGGGCGTCGGCCTGAAATCGGGTCTCTACATTTATATATTCCGGCAGTTTTTCCGCGGGCTGCCGAAGGAGATCGAGGAAGCGGCGCTGATCGACGGAGCGGGCGGCATCCGCACGTTTCTGACGATCATGCTTCCGAACGCGATTCCGCCGATCATCACCGTGCTGCTGTTCGCTTTCGTCTGGCAGTACAACGATACGTTCTACGCTTCGTTGTTCATGTCCAACAGCGATCTGATGGCGAACGCGGTCGCGGCCCTGCCGGCAAACGTGGGCAAGTTCCTGCCGGAGCTGCTCGGTCTGGTCGGAACGGAGGCGAGGGCGGATCCGAACCATGTGGCGATGATCGTGGATACCGGCATCCTGATGGCGATCGCGCCGCTCATCATCATGTATTTGTTCGTGCAGCGCTACTTCGTGGAGAGCGTCGAGCGCACCGGCGTCGTCGGCTGACCGGCCGGAGGACGCCGCTGCGGACTGTCGGTTCCGGGCGCGGATGAAGCCGCGCCCGGAGCGCTTTTTTTGAGAATGTCAAGGAGGAACCGCAGGATGAATATGCATCTGCAAGGCCGGCTGAACGTCGAACCGAAGCTGGTCAGTCCCCGTGCGTCGGAGAACGCCAGACGCCTGATGGCGTATCTGTGCGATCTGTACGGCCGGCGGATGCTGACGGGACAGCAATACGGCATTGACGAGACGCCGGAGGTGGACGTCATTTTCCGCGCGACGGGCAAATATCCGGCCGTGGGCGGGTTCGATTTCATGAACGATTCGCCGTCCCGCGTGGAGCGCGGAACGGTCGGCATGGATACCGAACGCGCGATCGACTGGTGGAGGCAGGGCGGCATCGTGACGTTCTGCTGGCATTGGAACGCACCGGCCGGTCTGATCGACGAGCCGCCGGACCGGGGCTGGCACCGCGGGTTCTATACGGAAGCGACGACCTTCGACATCGAGGCGGCGCTGCGCGACGACACGTGCGAGGCCTTCGGCCTCCTCATGCGCGACATCGATGCGATCGCCGTCCGGCTCAAGCAATTGCGGGACGAGGGCATCCCCGTCCTTTGGCGGCCGCTTCACGAGGCTTCCGGCGGCTGGTTCTGGTGGGGAGCGAAGGGGCCGGAACCGTACATCAAGCTGTGGCGCATCCTGTTCGATCGGCTGACGCGGAAGCATGTGCTTGACAATCTGATCTGGGTATGGAACGGCCAGCACAGGGACTGGTATCCGGGCGACGCCTTCGTGGACATCATCGGCGAAGATATTTATCCGCCGGAACGGACGTACGTCTCGCACATCGACCGCTTCAGGCAGGTGCTGGGCTATACGTCGAAGAATAAAATCATTGCGCTGACGGAGAACGGACCGCTGCCCGATCCGGACCGGATGATCGCCGACGGCGCGCCGTGGGCGTGGAACTGCACCTGGTACGGTTCGTTCGTCTGCGAGAAGCGGGAAGACGGGACGTGGGATGTCGGCGAACAGTACACCGAACGATGGATGTTGAACAAATTTTACGATCACCCGTTCACGGTGACGCGGGACGAGCTGCCGGATCTGACGCGCTACCCGCTGCCGGAGGAACGGGAGATCGGGAAAAAAGCGTAAGCCAACGGCTGAAGGAGGACAGCGCATGACACTCGAAGTGATCAAGCATCGCGCCGGGTTGAAGCGGCTGAAAGCGGCGATCGAAGGCGGACGGGCCGTGATCGGATTTGTCGGCGGCTCCATCACCGACGGCCGGCCGCGGCACAATTGGCCCGAACCGGTCGCCGCCTGGCTCGTCGACCGCTATCCGTTCGCGCGGTTCGTCATCGAGAATGCGGCCATCGGCGCGACGGGAAGCGATCTTGCGGTGCTCAGGGCGCAACGCGATCTGATCGACCGCGGCTGCGACATCGTATTCATCGAATTTGCCGTCAACGACAACGACACGCCGACCGACCGGCGGATGCGGACGCGGGAAGGGCTCATCCGCAAGCTGCTGGAAGGCGGCGGCCGGGATCTCGTCTTCGTCTATACGTTCTGCCACGACATGTACGAGGCGATGATGGACGGCCGGATGCCGGCGTCGATCGCGGAGTTCGAGCAGCTTGCGGATTACTACGGCGCCGGATCGGTCTGGGTCGGGCTGCACGCGCTTCGTCAGGTGCGCCGCGGCTTGATGCGCTGGGAGGAATGGCTGCCGGACGGCCTCCATCCGACAAGCCGCGGCAGCTACGCTTACGCGGAAGCGGTCATCCGCTATCTCGAGGATGAGCTGGAGCGGCAGCCCGGCGACGCGGCGTGGGATGCGGCGCGGGCGAAGGCGCTGGCGCAGCCGCTGCACCCGGACCACTGGGGGAACGCCGAGCTGCTGCCGCTTGAAGCGATCCGGACCCGCGGGCCGTGGACGATCCGGCGCTGGCTGTATCACGCATGGATCGATCAGGTGCTGGAGACGGCCGCCGTCGGCGCCGGGTTCGAGCTCGATTTCGAAGGGCGCGGCGTTGCGCTCGCCTTCGATTTCGGCAAGACGTCCGCCGAGTTCCGATGGCGGATCGACGGCGGCGAATGGCGGGCGGAAACGCGCGAACGGCCGGACTGGGTCGGGCCGGACGGCTGGTTCAGGCTCTCCGTGCTGACGGAGTCGCTCCCGCCCGGTCCGCACCGTCTTGAATTGGAAGTGATTCACGGCAGCCGCCCGGATTGCACGGGGACGAATTTCCGGCTGGCGCTCGCCGCCGCGATCCGATAATTGCAGCGGTTCACCGGCTCGGTCTTCAGACCGAGCCGGTTTTCCGTTTCCGGACCGTGGCGGAAGCTGCCGGGGCGGAGGTATAGTGGGGTCGTGCAGCGGCAGACGAACGCGGCTGTGAATTGCGCGTCAGGAGGGGACGCTCTATGCATGTGTTGGAGGTATCGCGGGTGTCGAAGTCTTTCGGCAGCGTGCGAGCGGTTCAGGAAGTCAGTTTCGCCGCGAACAGAGGCGAAGTGTTCACGATCATCGGCCCGAACGGCGCCGGCAAGACGACGACGCTCGAGATGATCGAAGGGCTGCAGCGTCCCGACAGCGGCGCGATCTCGGTGCTCGGCATGACGTGGGACAAGGATGCGGAGAACATCAAAATGCGGATCGGCGTTCAGCCGCAATCCAGCGCGCTGTTCGATCTGCTGACCGTCGAAGAGAATCTGGCGCTGTTCGCTTCGTTCTACGACCGGCACCGGCCGGTGCCGGAGATCATGGAGCTGATCAATCTGACGGATCATCGGCGGAAAATGGTCAAGACGCTGTCGGGCGGCCAGAAGCAGCGCCTTGCGATCGGAATCGGTCTGATCAACGATCCGGAAATCATTTTTCTCGATGAGCCGACCACGGGCCTTGATCCGCAGGCGCGCCGCAACATCTGGGACATCGTGCTCAAGCTGCGGGCGATCGGCAAGACGACGGTGCTCACGACCCATTATATGGAGGAAGCCGAGCAGCTCAGCGACCGGGTGTGCATCATCGACCAGGGCCGTATCATCGCGATGGATACGCCCAAGGCACTCATCGGCAGGCTGACGCAGGAACGCGAAATCCATTTGAAGCTTGCGGACGAAGCCGCGGCCGCCGCTGCGGAAGGCGCCGCCCGGACGGAGCCGAACGTGACGCGGGTCGAGCGCAAGGGCGCGCAACTCCGGATCCGGTCCGGGAAGCCGGAAGCGACGCTGTACCATCTGCTCGGCTTCGCGTCGGAGAGCGGGCAGACCGTCGAGCAGATTTCGATTCGCGAGATGAGCCTCGAGGACGTATTCATCGCCTTCACCGGCAAGGAGTGGAGAGACTGATGGCGAAGAACATGAAGCAGCTTCGCATGTTGTTCGACGCGCAGATCAAAGAGACGTTTCGTGAGCGGCAAGTCTGGTTCTGGTCGATCATGTTTCCCGTCCTGCTGCTTGTCATCTTCATGATCATATTCGGCGGCAACAGCGACTTCTCTGCCAAAGTTGCAATCGTCGGAGACAAATCCGGCGCGGCGGCGGAAGCGTTCGTTCAATCGGCGGAAGCGACCGGCGTGCTGAAGATCGAGCAGGACCTCGATCTTCAGGAAGCGGAGAAGCGGCTGAAAGACAAGCGCCTCGACGCCGTCTTCGTCCTGCCTGACAGCAGCGAAACCGGTGATTTCGGGCTGCTGCTCAACGCCGAAGGGCAAACCAGCTCGACGTCCCAGGCGCTGGGCAGCATTGCGGGGCAGCTCACGGCAGCAGCCAATCAGGCCGCAACCGGCACTGCTCCCGCGTTCGATCTGAAGACGGAATATGTATCGGCAAGCAACAACCGCCTGAAAGTTTCGGATTTTCTGCTCTCAGGCGTGATCGCGCTGTCCATTGCGCAATCGGGACTGTTCGGCATGGTGGGGCTCGTCGAAATCCGCCGCAAAGGATTGCTGAAACGGCTCAAGATGACGCCCGTGAACATGCGTCTGTTCGGGGTTGCCAATGTGGGCGCCAGATTCGCGCTCAGCATCGTGCAGGTTATCCTGCTGACGCTCATCGGCGTAGTGGCTTTCCGGGCAAACGTTGACTTCTCGCCGCTGACGTTCCTGCTCATTTTCATCGTCGGGACGCTCGCTTTCTCCGGGCTCGGCTACCTGATTTCTGCCGCCAGCAAGACGCTTGAAAGTTACATGGGCATCTCGAATCTCGTCAGCTTCATCATGATGTTCCTGAGCGGCATCTTCATTGATGTCAATGTGCTGCCGGGCTATCTCAAGCCGGTGTCGCATGTGATGCCGCTGACGTACTTCGTGGACGGCATCCGCGGCGGCATGATCTACGGCAGCGGGATGAACGCGGACATGTGGCTGAATCTTGCCGTACTTGCCGCGTGGGGGGGTGTGTCGTTCATCCTGGCCACCCTGCTGTTCCGCCGCCGATCGGCTTCTTTGTAAAAAGAAAGAGATACGCCGACTCGTGTCGTAAAACACAACCAGCCGTCTCCTGGTGCGTATAAACAGGAGACGGTTTTTTTTGTCACAAAACGGAAAAGGTGAAACGGAAAATGACGCGAACAATTCTTTTGATTAACTCAACTTTCGCACCTAGAAAATCAATGTAAAACCAATTGTGGAGCGGGCTTAG